>NZ_CP014143.1:1665000-2382500 GCF_001750105.1 Microbulbifer aggregans | reverse complement strand
CAAACCCTGTTTGGCGGGCGTTTCATCTAGCCAGAAACCGAAAAGGCCGGGCAAGCCGGCCTTTTCATCAGCTGTCCAAAGCTGGCAGTGGCTATTCGCCTTCACCACCTTCCGCAGACTGCTTTTCGCGTTGGATGCGTTGGTAGATCTCCTCTCGGTGCACCGCAACTTCCTTGGGCGCATTTACGCCGATCCGAACCTGATTCCCCTTGACGCCGAGTACGGTCACTGTGACGTTGTCACCTACCATCAGCGTCTCGCCAATCCGGCGGGTCAAAATCAACATTGGCTACTTCTCCTTGGTCATCCTGTGAGAGCGCAGCGGAACATTCCTATGGCTGCGCTATTGGTCATCATAACCGGATGGCGGCGCAAAAAGGTCGAAACTGCCCATCTCCCTATTCATTATTGACCAGCGGATCAAAATCTCAATAGGTCGGACTCTACGCCAAATGACCAAATTGCTATGGTCAGGCTACGCTCGCCTTAGTTCTGGTTATAGCTCTTTACTGCGCCTAACGTGTCTGCCTGGGTTCAGAGAGCTCAAATTCGCTGTGCAGTGCCCGCACTGCCAGCTCCAGATAGCGCTCATCGATAATCACCGAAATCTTGATTTCGGAAGTGGTGATCATCTGAATGTTGATATTGTCTTCGCCCAGGGCGCTGAACATGCGGCTCGCCACATTGGCGTGAGAACGCATGCCCACACCGACGATAGAGACCTTGGCAATCTTGTCGTCGGAAACCACTTCCCGGGCACCCAGCTCTGCAGCCACCCGCTCCAGCACTTCCCGCGCTTTCCGCAGATCGTTGCGATGCACGGTGAAAGTGAAGTCGGTAGTGCCATCGACCGCACTGATATTCTGGACGATGACATCGACCTCAATGTTCTCGGCTCCGATCGGCGCGAGGATGCGGCAGGCCACTCCCGGGTTATCCGGCACGCCACGAATCGTCAGCTTTGCCTCATCGCGATTAAATGCGATACCGGAAACGACTGGTTGCTCCATTTCGTTATCTTCCTCATCCAGACTGATCAGAGTGCCGTTACCCTCTTCGAAGGTAGAGAGCACCCGCAACGGTACTTTGTACTTGCCCGCAAATTCCACCGCTCGAATCTGCAGCACTTTGGAACCGAGGCTGGCCATCTCCAGCATCTCTTCGAACGTAATGCGATCCAGGCGGCGCGCGCTATCGACTACCCGCGGGTCGGTGGTGTAAACCCCGTCCACATCGGTATAAATCTGACATTCGGTTGCATCGAGGGCTGCTGCCAGCGCGACACCGGTGGTATCGGACCCACCGCGCCCAAGCGTGGTGATATTGCCGTCCCCATCCACGCCCTGGAAGCCAGCGACCACCACGACCCGACCAGCGTCCAGGTCACGCCGCATGCGTTCGACATCAATCTGCTGGATGCGGGCTTTGGTGTGGGCGTTGTCAGTCAGAATTTTGACCTGACCACCGGTATAGGAACAGGCGTCATAACCGCGCTTCTTCAGCGCCATGCTGAGCAGAGCAATAGTGACCTGCTCGCCCGTGGAGACCAGCACATCGAGCTCCCTCGGATCGGGACGCTCCTGGATCTGGTAAGCAAGCTCAATCAGGCGGTTCGTCTCACCACTCATGGCAGACAGAACAACCACCATCTCATGGCCCTTAGCACGGAAGGCAGCCACTTTGTCGGCAACGGCCTCGATGCGCTCAATTGAGCCAACGGAGGTACCACCGTATTTCTGGACGAACAAACTCATGGACTATTGTGTTTCCTTACTACCAACACGGCCAGGTGCCGCGCCGTCTCTGCTCCCGATGACTATCAGAGGCGGGGAACGCCCGCTACCCGGCCCACGCAGTGACTTCAACAACACGGGGCGCCGAACAGCACTGGGAATCTGGCAATCGCAGAAGCCGGCCAACCTGGCGGCCTCTGCGACGGGCCAATTAGCGCAAGTCGCGCACTAAATCACCAAAATCGGGGGAAATCAACTTGGCAAATAGAATTATCCGCCAAATTGACCCAAATTAACTACTTAAGCTGGCTCTCGACCCAGACAGGAACCTCTTCGAGCATACCCGGTAGAGCGGCAACGTCGGTGCCACCACCCTGAGCCATATCTGCGCGACCACCGCCCTTGCCACCCAGCTTGGTGGCGGCGAACCGCATCAGGTCGCCCGCAGCGACGCGCTCGGTCAGATCTTTGGTTACCGCCGCAACAAGGGCCACCTTGTCTTCACCGGGAGCTGCCAGGAGTACGACACCGGACCCAAGTTTGTTCTTCATCTGGTCAGCGAGATCTCGCAGGGACTTGGGATCAGCGCCTTCTATCGAGGCAGCCAGCAGCTTGAACCCGGCGACTTCCACTGCCTGCGACGACAGGTCGCCACCCGCACCACTCGCCAGCTTCGTTTTGAGCTGGGCGATCTCTTTTTCCAGCTTGCGATTGGTAACGAGCAGTTGCTCGACTTTGTCAGCCAGAGTATCCGGGCGGGTCTTGAGCAGCGTTGCCACGTGCTCCAGGCGCTGTTGGGCTTCATCGAACATTGCCAGGGCGTGCGCGCCGGTCACGGCCTCGATTCGGCGCTGACCGGAAGCGATGCCGCTCTCGGACACGATCCGGAGCAAACCGATGTCGCCGGTCCGTGCTACATGGGTGCCACCACAGAGCTCTACAGAAAAAGCATCTCCGTCCTCTTCGCGCCCCATGGACAGCACCCGGACAGTATCACCGTATTTCTCACCAAACAGCGCCATGGCACCCTTGCGTTTGGCGGTTTCGATGTCAGTCTCTTCGGTCTGGACGGGTGTATTGGCACGGATCTGCCCATTGACCAGGGCCTCAATCGCATGCAACTGCTTCGCGGTAACTGCTTCCGGGTTGGAAAAGTCGAAACGCAGGCGCTCGGAATCCACCAGCGAGCCCTTCTGGGTCACATGCTCGCCCAACACCTTACGCAGCGCCGCATGCAGCAAGTGAGTAGCAGAGTGATTCAGTGCAGTGGCCTGGCGCACATCGGCAGAAACTTCTGCCTGTACCGTATCACCGACGGAAAGGCCGCCCTGCAGCACTCGGCCAGCGTGCAGGTGGTGGCCGCCCTGCTTGGTGCAGTCCGCCACTTCGAAACGCCCGCCGTCCCGCGTCAGGTAGCCGCAGTCACCGACCTGACCACCGGACTCGGCATAAAAAGGTGTGCGGTCGAGTACGACCGCACCCTCTTCGCCCTCTTCCAGGCGGTCCACCTGCTCCCCGCCCCTGACGATCGCCAAAACTTTGCCGCTGGCATTGGTAGCGTTGTAGCCCAGGAATTCGGTGCTGCCTTCCAGGTCGAGAGCACCAGTGTAATCCTGCTTGAACTTGCCGGCTGCACGGGCACGCTCACGCTGAGCCTCCATGGCTACTTCATAGCCGGCCATATCGAGGGACAAGCCCTGTTCTCGGGCAATATCCTGGGTCAGATCGACCGGAAAACCGTAGGTGTCATAAAGTGTAAAAACCAATTCACCGGGAATCTCGCTGCCCTGCAGGGATTCGAGCACATCCCCCAGCAGCGCCATGCCCTTGTCCAGGGTCTTGGCGAACTGTTCCTCTTCCTTGTGCAGGGCGGACTCGATAACGGACTGCTTCTCGCGCAGCTCCGGGTAGGCATCACTCATGACACCCACTAATGCCTTTACCAGCCGATAGAAGAAGATGTCCTTGTGGCCCAGCTTGTGACCATGGCGTACGGCGCGGCGAATGATCCGACGTAATACGTAACCGCGGCCCTCGTTGGAGGGCATAACGCCGTCCGCGATCAGGAAAGAGCAGGAGCGAATATGGTCGGCAATCACCCGCAGGGATTTGTTTTCCAGATCATCACAACCGACGATCTCGCCGGCAGCCTTCAGCAGCGCCTGGAACAGGTCGATCTCGTAGTTCGAGTGCACACCCTGCATTACAGCGGCGATCCGCTCGAGGCCCATGCCGGTATCGACAGAGGGCTTGGGCAGCGGGTGCAGCTCACCATCGGCAGAGCGATCAAACTGCATAAACACCAGGTTCCAGATCTCTACGTAACGGTCGAGGTCATCGTTATCGGAACCGGGCGGGCCACCGGGCACATCCTCGCCGTGATCGTAGAAAATTTCAGAGCTGGGGCCGCACGGGCCGGTGTCACCCATCTGCCAGAAGTTGTCTTCGTCGAGGCGGGAGAAACGGTCCGCACTCACGCCCATTTCTTTCAACCAGATATCCGCGGCCTCGTCATCACTGATGTGAACCGTCACCCAGAGGCGCTCTTCAGGCAGCTGCAGCACCTTGGTGAGAAAATTCCACGCAAACTGGATTGCCTCCCGCTTGAAATAGTCACCGAAGCTGAAATTACCCAGCATTTCAAAGAAGGTGTGGTGGCGCGCGGTGTAGCCGACGTTCTCGAGATCGTTTTGCTTACCACCGGCCCGCACACAGCGCTGGGAACTGGTCGCCCGGGTATAAGGTCGCTCTTCGCGTCCCAGGAATGTGTCCTTGAACTGCACCATACCAGCAGCGGTGAACATAAGGGTTGGATCATTGCCGGGTACCAGTGAACTGGAGGGCACCACGGTATGGCCCTGGTCGGCAAAATAATTCAAAAAGGCTTCGCGTATCTCTGCGCTTTTCATCCAGCGTAATTCCAGCTCGTTAATAGAAATTTCGAATGGCGGTGGCCGCGCGGGCGGAAACCCTAATCGGCCAGGTCCTGCTCACGCATCTTGCGGTTGGCGAGCAGGTGTATGTGCATGTGGAAGACCGTCTGCCCCGCATCGCGGCCGTTGTTCATCACCAGGCGGTATCCGTCCAGCCCCATTCGGCGCCCCATTTCGGATGCCACCCAGAGCAGGTGCCCAAGCAGCGGCTTGTCATCCGCGCCGGCGTCCAGAAGGTTGATCAGAGGCTTCCTGGGAATGATCAGCAGGTGTGTCGGTGCCTTTGGCGCCCGATCCCGGATCACGATGCAGTGCTCGTCCTCGAAGACCCGTTCTGCCTCAATCTCTCCGGTGATAATACGGCTAAAGACACTGGGCTCGGGCACAGGCTATTTCTCCAGTTTTTCCTCGGTGGTCAACTGACGGGCCTCAGATTCCAGCATGACCGGAATCCCATCCCGGATCGGATAGGCGAGTCCGCTGGCCTTGCAGACCAGCTCCTGGGTCTCCTCCCGGTATTCCAGCGGGGCCTTGCTGACCGGACACACCAGCAGGCTGAGCAGTTTCTTATCCATGTACCCAAACTCCACAAACATGGCCACAGCGGCCCAAAATGACCGCGTATAGTACAACGGATATGCGCCGGTTTCACGACAGCTGGCCCCGATGCTGGATCAGGCTTCCTGTGCGGCTTTCTGGCTCGGGGCGTAGGCGCGGAGGTGCTCCAGAATCTGGGCCAAGGCATCGGTGCCCTGTCCGGGTTCATTGAGCAGCTCATGGCAGGCTCCGTCATAGCGGAGAAGCGTCTTTTCCCGGCTACCCAGGGATGCGAAGAAATCCTCGGATGCGGCGCTGTCCACAATCCGGTCACCGAGGGGCAACAGGAGCACACAGGGCACTTCGATCTCGCCGGCCGCGGCCAGGACCGCCTGCCGCTCGCGCAGAAAAGCGAGGAACCAGGCCGGCGTGATGCGCCGGTGCACCAGCGGATCCCGCAGATACTCCTCGATAACGCCGGCATCGTGACTCAGCCAGCGGGGATTGACCCGGTTCGGTAGAGGAAGCGACGGCAGCCAGCGACCGAGCAGCCGGATAAGCTTCAGCTCAAAAGCCGCCGGTTCCGCACATCCACGAAAAGCCGGCGCAGACAGCAGAAGACTGTCGACCCCGCCAAAGCGATGGACGCAGCCACTGGCAATCAGGCCCCCCATGCTGTGACCGAGGAGGTGCACGGGGCGGCCGGGGTTATCCCGACGCACGAGACGGATGAAGTCGTGGAGGTGGGTACTGTAACGGGCAAAGTCATCGATATGCCCCCGACTGCCCGGCGACAATCCGTGCCCCACATGATCGAGGGCGTAAACACTGAACCCGTTGCGGTTGAGCTCCAGAGCAAGCCGACGGTAGCGTCCACTGTGCTCACCCAAACCATGGGCAACAACCACGACACCCAAGGCACCTTCCACCCACCAGCGGCGGAAGTGCAGCTGATCTCCCCGAGAAAGAAACTGCATCCCTACCCCCTCTCTTCGCTGTTGTTATCAATATTATTGTTGAGGCGGGACTGCAACAGGCTTGTCCCTGCCCAGGGCTTGCCGGTTCCGCAAACCCTTCATCACTGTTTTTATCTGTTTACGGGCTCTCGGACTCCAGCCCCTCAGTGTACTCGCCCAGCATTGCCAGGTGATTCAGCCTCGCCCGCTTCAGCAATGCGCTCTGGGCCTGGCTGCGCTGGCTATCATCCCCGGACCAGGTATGCAGCGCAGGCTCCTGGAGCGCGCGACCATAGGAAAAACTGAGCTGCCACGGGGCATGCCACAGCTGGTTGAGCGCGTTGAGGTTTGCCGTAGCCTCTTCAGGCCCCTGCCCTCCGGAGAGGAAATTGATACTGGGCACCGCGGCCGGAACGGCACGGCGCAGGGCCCGCATTGTGTATTCGGCCACCTGCTGCGGTGGTGCCTTGGCACATTCGCTGCCCGGGGTAACCATGCTCGGCTTGAGCAACATCAACTCCAATACCACCCCATGGCGATGGAGCGCATGGAATACCTCATGCCAGACCTGTTCGTTGACCTCAGCGCTGCGCTCGATGCTGTGGTCACCATCCATCAGAACCTCAGGCTCAACGATCGGTACCACACCACATGACTGACACACCGCGGCGTATCTCGCCAGCATCTCCGCATTGGCCGTCAATCCCAGAGAAGTAGGGTTGGATGGGCTAATGGGATACACCTCCCGCCACTTGGCAAACCGGGCTCCCTGCTCCTTGTAGCCCTGCAGGCGCTCGGCCAGACCGTCGAGACCATAGGTGATCATATCTCCCGGCGCACCGGGCAGCGGCCCCTTCCCCTTGTCCACCTTGATACCGGGTACGATTCCCGCCCTGGCAGCAAGCTCCGGCAACAGGGAGTCATTGTCGTCCCTCTGACCCAGGGTTTCCTCGAACAGGATCACTCCGCTGACGTACTGACCCAACCCCTCCGTGCCCAATAAAAGGCTGCGGTAAAAGCGCCGGTGCTCCTCCGTGGAGTCGACACCCACCGACTGGAAACGCTTGGCGATGGTGCCGCTGCTCTCATCCGCCGCGAGCACGCCCCGCCGACCATCCACCATGTCTGCGACTGTGGCCTGTAGTTCTTCTGTTACCGACATTGTCTTCCCTCCTATTCGCTACTGAACAGAGAATAGGCGCTCCCAATCAAAAGGTGCGGCAGGCCCTGACAGCCCGTTGCCAACCGCTGATTAGCTCTTCCCTGCGCCCTGGATCCATTTGCGGTACGAAGTCCCGCTCGATCTCCTGCAGAGATTCCGGTCGCTTGCCCGGCTGCCACATACCAGCGCCGATTCCCGCCAACAGGGCCGCGCCCACCGCTGTCGATTCGACCTGGCGTGGACGCTCGACACGGACATCGGAGATATCAGACTGGAACTGCATGAGGAAATTGTTGGCACTGGCCCCGCCATCGACGCGCAGACAGGCGAGCGGGACACCCAGGGCCTGGGACATCAGCCCAGCCAGCTCATTGCTCTGGTAGGCGATGGATTCCAGCGTGGCCCGCACCAGCTCGTCTTTGCCCGTGCCACGGCTGAGACCACAGATAGTCCCTCGCGCGGTAGGATCCCAGTGCGGTGCCCCAAGCCCACTGAAGGCTGGCACCAGGTAGACGCCGCGAGTGTCCTGCACCCGCTGGGCGATGGCTTCCGTCTCCTCCGCATATCGGATCAGCCCCATCTCATCGCGCAGCCACTGCACCGCAGAGCCGGCATTGAAAACCGCCCCCTCGAGCGCATAAGCCGGCGCACCATCGGGGCCACAGGCCACGGTCGTCAGCAGACCCGCCGGCGCCTCGGGCCGCTCATTGCCGGCATAGGCGAGCATGAAGCAACCGGTGCCATAGGTGTTCTTGATCAGTCCCGGGCGGGTACAACCCTGACCGAAAAGTGCGGCCTGCTGATCGCCGGCGACGCCGGTAATCGGTGCGGAGGCGCCGAGGAAAGCGTGGGGATCGGTATCGACAAAATATGCAGCGGACGGCCTAATGGCCGGCAAAATCTCCACAGGACAGTCGAACAAATCCAGCAGTTCGGCATCCCAATCCCCGCTGGCCAGATCATATAAGAGGGTGCGACTGGCGTTAGTGTGATCAGTAAGGTGCGCGCGACCTCCGCTCATCTTCCAGATCAACCAGCTGTCGATGGTACCGAAACAGAGTTCACCGGCCCTGGCACGGGCGGCAAGTTCAGGGTAGCGCTCAAACATCCACTGCAGCTTGCTGGCAGAGAAGTAGGCGTCCAACACCAGCCCGGTCTTCTGCCTTAGCCAGTCGGCGCGGCCGGCACGTTCGTGGGCCTTGCAGACTTCGGCAGAGCGTCGGCACTGCCAGACGATGGCCGGGTGCACCGGTTCACCAGTCTTGCGATCCCAGAGCACGGTGGTTTCACGCTGGTTGGTGATGCCGATCGCAGAGAGTTCTGTGGCAGAAACGCCGGCTCGCTCCAGTGCGGCGGCGCTGACCCGCTGGGTCACCGCCCAGATTTCGTCTGCACGGTGCTCCACCCATCCGGGTTGGGGGTAGTACTGAGGAAATTCCGAATAACTGCGGCCTAACAGACTGCCCTCATTATCGAAGACAAAGGCCGTGGTGCCGGTGGTGCCCTGGTCGATGGACAGAATCATAGGGGCCTCGCGCTGCTCGCACTTATTGTTATTCGCCGCGCCGCCTGCCCACCGTACATCCGACATGGCGGCGATCCCACCAGTAACGGCAGGAAGCGTCAGAACTCAGAGTATAAGTCGGAGGCAGCGGCGTCCAGCGCCCAGTGAATGGCGTCGGAAGGAAAGCCGCGATAGGCAAGATAACGCTGGCGCCGGGCGCGCTCCTTGAGCTGCAGCTCCCGGGACAGCGCCTCATTAACAGGGGTGCGGAACTTGCGCTGCAGAAGCTCGGCCGCGAGCTGAAACCAGTCTTCTTCCAGGGACTCCAGTGCGCTTTCGATCAGGTGAGCACTAACACCACGCTGCTGGAGCTCACGGCGAATCCGCAGCGGGCCCTGTCCACGCTGGACACGGGAACGGGCGAAGACCTCGGCGAAGCGCCGGTCGGATTGATAGTTGAGTTCCTGCAGGCGCAGGAAAAGAGCATCGAAGTCTGCTTCGGGAAACTTCCCGCAGAGCTTGTCCCTGAGTTCCCGCTGGGAGTGCTCGCGGCGGGAGAGTAGCTCAAGCGCTGCAGCGAACAGCGCCTGAGCCGGGTCCTGCTCGGAAAACACTTAGTCTTCCGGGGTCTCTGCAACTTCTTCGGGCTTGGCCGGCACCAGATCGCCGAGCAGCTGGGCGCGCAGCTGACCCTCGATCTCGTCGCGAATGTCCTGGTTTTCCTTCAGGAACTTCACTGCATTGGCCTTGCCCTGACCGATCTTGTCGCCCTTGTAGCTGTACCAGGCACCGGCCTTGTCGATCAGGCCGAGCTTGACACCGTAGTCGATGATCTCGCCCAGCAAGTTGATGCCCTGACCGTACATGATCTGGAACTCGGTCTGTTTGAACGGCGGCGCCACCTTGTTCTTGACCACTTTCACCCGAGTCTCGTTACCCACCACTTCATCGCCCTCCTTCACGGAGCCGATACGGCGGATATCCAGGCGCACGGAGGAGTAGAACTTGAGCGCGTTACCACCGGTGGTGGTTTCGGGGGAACCGAACATCACACCAATCTTCATGCGGATCTGGTTAATAAACACACACAGGGTATTGGTGTTCTTGATGTTACCGGTGAGCTTGCGCAGGGCCTGGGACATCAGGCGCGCCTGCAGGCCCACATGGGAATCACCCATCTCGCCCTCGATCTCGGCACGGGGTGTCAGGGCCGCCACGGAGTCCACGATCAGAACATCCACCGCACCGGAACGCACCAGCATGTCAGCCACTTCCAGGGCCTGCTCACCGGTGTCCGGCTGGGAAACAATCAGCTCATCAACGTTCACACCCAGCTTTTCGGCATAGATCGGGTCCAGCGCGTGCTCGGCGTCGACGAAGGCACAGGTACCGCCCTTGCGCTGGGCCTCAGCAATCACCTGCAGGGTGAGGGTGGTTTTACCGGAGGATTCCGGCCCATAGATTTCCACAATACGGCCGCGGGGCAGTCCGCCAATACCCAGCGCCACATCCAGACCCAGGGAACCGGTGGAGATCGCGGGGATACGCTCGCGCTCCTTGTCCCCCATGCGCATGACGGTACCTTTACCGAACTGGCGCTCGATCTGTGACAGCGCCGCCTGTAGTGCCTTGTCTTTGTTGGAATCCATGACCCTTCCCATGTACTTGATCGTTGTTGATTGCGGGCAAGCTTAACGAAGGATTACTGTATAAGCAACCAGTAACCGGGCAGTTGCCTCAACGACCGCGGAAGCCCCTTGGTATCCCGCTAAACCGGATGCTCCCGCACCAGCTCCAGCATCATGCCGAGCGCTTCGGCCACGGTCTGCCCCTGTACCCGGGCCCGATCTCCCTCAAACTGGAAGCGACGGGCGTCGATATCCACCGGTTCCTGCCCTTCGGAATGCGCCAGTGCGATCCAGACAGTCCCCACCGGCTTCTCGTCTGTACCGCCATCGGGGCCAGCGATGCCACTCACGGCGATCGCAATATTGGCATCCATCAACCCCAGCACCCCGCTGGCCATCTGGCGGACCACCTCCTCACTCACCGCCCCCAGCTCTTCCAGATCCTCCCTGGATACTGACAGCAGGTTGCGCTTGATGCGGTTGGCATAGCTGACCACAGCCCCATCAAACCAATTGGAGGCACCGGCCACCGCCGTGATTGCAGCCGCAATGGCACCGCCGGTGCAGGATTCTGCGGTAGTGACTTTCCAGTGCCGCTTCTCCAGTTCCTGCCCCAGGGCCTGTGCCCGCTCCTCGATCTGCTCGGCCAGCTGCGCGTCTGTGCTCATTGCCTTAATCTCTCCCTTAAGAGTCGCTAGAATAGCGCCTTCCCTGAGACCGCAGCAAAGCCCTCTCAACCGACAACAAGAAGTAATTCCATGCCGCAAGCCGCGACACCCAGCGCCAAAGCCCAACACACCCCAATGATGCAACAGTACCTGCGCATCAAGGCCCAGCACCCCCAGGAGCTGGTGTTCTATCGCATGGGGGACTTCTACGAGCTGTTTTACGATGACGCGAAGCGCGCCGCAGAGCTGCTGGACGTTACCCTGACCGCGCGGGGCAAGTCCGGTGGCGAGCCGATTCCCATGGCCGGCATTCCCTACCACGCCGCCGAGGGTTATCTCGCTCGTCTGATCAAGGCTGGGGTGTCGGTGGCCATCTGTGAACAGATCGGGGATCCGGCCACCAGCAAGGGGCCGGTGGAGCGCCAGGTGGTCCGTATCGTGACCCCTGGCACCGTTACCGACGAGGCCCTTCTGAACGAGCGCCGCGATAACCTGCTCGCCGCCACCGCCCGGGTGGGCGATCAATTCGGCCTGGCACTGCTGGACCTGGCCACCGGCCGCTTTGTTGTTCAGGAAGTGAACACCCTCGAAGGGCTGGCGGAACAGATTCAGCGCCATAGTCCCGCGGAACTACTGGCAGCGGAGGGGCTGGAACTGCCAGCAGTGATTGAACGCCATCCGGGTCTGCGCCGCCGCGCGCCCTGGGAGTTCGATTTCGAGTCCGCCAACAACCTGCTCAACCGCCAGTTCGGCACCCTGAACCTGGAGGCGTTCGGCTGCAGCCACATGCACGCAGCCATCGTGGCTGCCGGCTGCCTGCTGCAATATGCCCGGGACACCCAGCGCACCGAACTGCCACACATCCGCAGCCTGCAGGCTGAAAGCAGCGATGAGACGGTGGCGCTGGATGGCGCCAGCCGACGCAATCTGGAAATCGACATCAATCTGAGCGGTGGTGATGAGAACACACTGCTGTCGGTGCTCGACAGCTGCAAGACTGCCATGGGCAGCCGCCTGCTCCGCCGCTGGCTCAACAATCCGCTACGCAAGCTCTCTACCCTGCAGAATCGCCAGGATGCCATCGCTGCACTGATCGATGGATATCAGTTCGAGCCACTTCGCGACGCCCTCAAGCCAGTCGGCGACATGGAACGCATTCTCGGCCGCCTCGCCCTGCGCTCTGCAAGGCCGCGGGATCTGGCCCGACTGGGCCAGTCCCTGGCACAGTTTCCGGAGATTCAACAACTCCTCAAGCAGGCTGATACCGCCCTGCTGGCACAACTGGGTGAGGTCGTCGGTGAGTGGCCGGAAACCGTTGCACTGCTGGAGCAGGCACTGGTTGAAAACCCGCCCGTAGTCATTCGCGATGGCGGTGTGATCGCCGAGGGCTACGACAGTGAGCTGGACGAGCTGCGCTCCATCAGTGAGAACGCCGGCGATTATCTCGTCCAGCTGGAGCAGCGGGAAAAAGAGCGCACTGGCATCCCCACCCTGAAAGTCGGATACAACCGGGTCCACGGCTATTTCATCGAGATCAGCCGCGGACAGAGCGACAAGGCCCCGGCCGAGTACATCCGCCGTCAGACCCTGAAAAATGCCGAGCGCTTTATTACCCCGGAGCTCAAAGAGTTCGAGGACAAGGCGCTGTCGGCAAAGAGCCGCGCCTTGGCGCGCGAGAAGGCCCTCTACGAGGAGCTGATCGATAAGCTGAACGAATTCCTGGCCCAGCTTCAGGGGGCCGCTGCCGGTGTGTCCGAGCTCGACGTACTGGCCTGTCTGGCCGAACGCGCAGACAACCTGCGCCTGTGCCGCCCGGTACTCACTGAAGAATCGGGCCTCGATATCAGTGCGGGGCGCCATCCGGTGGTGGAACAGGTGCTGGACGAGCCGTTTGTGGCCAACGACGTGGCACTGCGTGATGACCGCCGCATGCTGGTGATCACCGGTCCCAACATGGGTGGTAAATCCACCTATATGCGCCAGACTGCGCTGATCGCCCTGCTCGCCCATGTGGGCAGCTACGTGCCGGCGGACAATGCCCGAATCGGCCTGCTGGACCGCATTTTCACCCGGATCGGCAGCGCCGATGACCTGGCCGGTGGCCGCTCAACTTTCATGGTAGAAATGACCGAGACCGCCAACATCCTCCGCAACGCCAGCGCCAACAGCCTGGTGCTGATGGATGAAATCGGGCGAGGCACCAGTACCTACGACGGCCTGTCGCTGGCGTGGGCCTGTGCGCACTTCCTGGCCGACAAGGTGCGGGCATTTACACTCTTCGCCACCCACTATTTCGAGCTCACGGACCTGCCCAATCGCTGCCCGGAAGCTGCCAATATCCACCTGAATGCCACCGAGCACGGCGATGACATTGTCTTCCTGCATCGAATCGAGGAGGGCCCAGCCTCCAAGAGCTATGGGCTACAGGTAGCGAAACTTGCCGGTATCCCCAAAGAGGTACTGGAGGAGGCGCGCGAGCGCCTGCAGGCACTGGAATCCGGTTCCCAGGAGCCCATTACCAGCAAGGCCGAGGCCACTTCCCCATCGCCCCTGCCGGCCAGCAAAGCCAACACCGAACCCATGCAGACTGAGGAATTACCTGCAGCGACATCCGTCAGCGGATCCCCCATGCAGGTGGATCTGTTCGGCAGCGGCCCCCACCCAGCCATCGAAGCCCTGGCTGAACTGGACCCGGACGACCTCACACCACGGCAGGCACTGGAACAGTTATACGCTCTGCGCAAATTGTTATAACAACGGGGCCGAATCCCCCCAAAAGCCACTACAATTCGCGCCAGTAGTTGCTAAAATCCGCAGCTTGGTAATTTAGGTCGGAGCGCGGTGCACCGGCCTGCACAGCAGCACTGAGGGATAGTCATGACATTCGTAATTGGGGAAAACTGCATTAAATGCAAGTACACCGACTGTGTGGAAGTATGCCCGGTGGACTGCTTTTACGAGGGCCCCAACTTCCTGGTCATCCATCCGGACGAATGCATCGACTGCGCCCTCTGTGAGCCGGAGTGCCCTGCCAACGCCATCTTCTCCGAAGACGAGGTCCCCGAGGATCAGCAGGAATTCATTGAGCTGAATGCTGAGCTGTCAGAAGTCTGGCCCAACATCACCGAGAAAAAAGACCCTCTGCCGGATGCGGCGGAGTGGGACGGCAAGAAAGGCAAGCTGGACCTGCTGGAGCGCTGAATCCACTCTCCCCTCTCTACCTAACAGGCCGTCAAACGACGGCCTGTTTTGTTTCCACTTAGAAAACCTCACGGCCAATTCTGTCTAATTGGTGAACAGCGTTCCCTCAGACTACAAATAAGCGCAAGGAATTCCCGCGGAACAATTGAACGCTTTGCGGGACCGTTCGGGACGAACCGTGCCCTTTACCAACTACCGGGAGGTGCTTCTATGTTGCGCTGGGCAGTCATATTCCTCGTTGTCGCTTTGGTGGCCGCATTCTTCGGTTTCGGTGGTATTGCCGGAGCTGCAGCGGATATCGCCAAAATCCTGTTCTTCGTATTCCTGGTGCTATTCGTACTGGCACTGATCTTTGGTCGAAAACGACCGTGACGAGTTAGGACAGACGGAAATCCAGAATCTCTGGAAACGCAAACAAGCCGCCTTATGGCGGCTTGTTTGATTCGATTGGCCGAAAAGCTTTACGGAGCCGCAAAAAGTTACGACCCCACTCTTAACATTACTGATAGGGGAAAACGAGATAATCAATCGGGGGGCACCGCCATCACCTCAATAAACTTAGTGAACCCGGTGATCATCTCCATCACCCCAATCGCCTCCAATATCTCGTCGTCCCTCGCACCTTGCTCGCGGGCTGCGGCAACCAGGCGCTCGGCGTGGTTGTAGGGGTCCAGGTTGGCGTGGCGGGCGAGCTCGAGAATGGCATGATCTTTGGAGCCGAAGTGCGCATGATCCGGGTTGGTGCGAATTAGCAGTACTTCCTTGGGATCCACCCCCAACTCCTGCAACAGGGTGCTGTGGCGGGCGATACTGTAGTCGCAGTGATTATCGGCAGCCACCACCAGCGCAACGGCCTGTTTCAGGCGCGGCGACAGGCAGCCATGTACCATCAAGGCCTTGTATTTCTCCCAGTTGGCACTGAGCAGGCCCGGATGATTGGCGTAGGCACGGAAAAAGTTGGGCACATCCCCCAGCTCCTGCTCGATTTCCGCAAAGACCGCCGTCGACACATCATCGGCGGGGCTGTCTACCAGTGAGATCCGACTCATAAATCACCTGTCTTTCCCTGAAGTGCCAGTCTGGGACGGCTGAAAGCGGTTCCCGGCCCCCCTGGCACTGTATATAATCCCAGCATGAGGAAGATCATCCACTGCGACTGCGACTGTTTCTACGCATCGGTCGAAATGCGCGACGACCCGAATTTGCGCGGTCGCCCGCTGGCAGTGGGGGGCAGCAGTGACCGACGCGGCGTCATTTCCACCTGTAACTACGAGGCGCGTAGTTACGGGGTTCGTTCGGCCATGCCGACTGCGCATGCGAAGAGACTCTGCCCTGACCTGATTGTAGTACCCGGTAACATGAAGAAATACCGGGAGGTCAGTGCTGAGATCCGCCAGATCTTTCTCGAATACAGCGACAGGATAGAACCCCTTTCGCTGGATGAGGCATACATCGACGTCTCAGACAGCAGCTTGTGCCACGGCAGCGCCACCCTGATGGCTGAGGAGATCCGTGCGCGGGTCAGCGACCAGCTGGGTATCACAATCTCGGCAGGCGTGGCACCAAACAAATTTCTGGCCAAAATCGCCAGCGACTGGCGCAAGCCGGATGGCCTTACGGTCATCCCGCCCGAAGCAGTCGAGGAGTTCGTACTCAGACTCCCGGTTGCCAAAATCCATGGCGTCGGGCGGGTCACTGCAGAAAAAATGCAGCGGGAAGGCATAAGAACCTGTGCTGATCTGCGCAATTTCTCCCAGGTCGAGCTGATCCAGCGGTACGGCAAGTTCGGCAACCGCCTATACCAGTTGTGCCGGGGCGATGACGACCGACCGGTGAATGGCGATGGCTCCCGAAAAAGTGTCAGTGTCGAGCGTACTTTTACCGAGGACCTCGCAGATATTAGCGACTGGGAGGAGCAGCTACCCTTCCTGTACGGTCGCTTGCAGGAGCGACTGGAAAGCCTGAGCGACCGCTACCGGATCAGCGGCGCTTCGGTGAAGGTCAAATATGCCGACTTTTCCACCAGCACCCAGGAGCGGGCCAGCCAGTCCAGCCGTATCTCCGAATTCAAGCAACTGCTGCGACAGAGTTGGGAGCGACGCCAGGGTCCCATCCGCCTGCTTGGAGTCGGAGTAAAACTCAAGGATCTGCGCGCCGAAGAAGGACCAGAGCAATTATTGCTGCCTCTTGAGCTGGAAGGCCGGCACTCCGCCTGATCCAGAGGGGGTAGGAGAAAATCGGCAAACTGAAAATACGTACCGGTCAGGAAATCTGGCGTCGCCCCGCACTTCTCCCCCGCGGCCCAAGTCAACCCAGCAACTATACTCCTCTGACCAGAGGAAAGAGCCGTTAGATGAAAAGAGTGCTACCCAGTGCCCTGGTTGGCTGGTTTCTCAGCTACGCAGAAAAACTGGAAAGGCCGCGCCTCTTTAAGTGGATTTTCGCGCTATTTCTCATCAACCTGTTCATCATCGATCCGGTACCTTTCGTCGACGAAATTCTCTTGGGCCTGTTCACGATTTACCTGGCCCGTCAAAAGGCGACTCCGGCAGAGCGAACTGAAGAGAAGGTGGTCAAGGGTGAGACGGTCAAGGATGGCCGCGACAAAAAGTCACACCGCTGAACGAAGACTTGATGTACGTAGAGGGGCTGTTCCCTCTCGGGTGATCTGTCTGACTCTGGATGAGACAAACAAACCACTGTGAAGTGAGAGGGCCATTGGAGGTAGGTCCCGTAGCAACGCAGCTCGAGCCGTTAACCTTTGCGCACGGAGGCGCGATAGCTTGACCAGGAATGCGTTTCAGAACCTCTCTGACGAAGCTCTGCTTGATTACTACCATTCAACGCGCAACCTTCGGGCTTTCCGGCTGCTCTACAGCCGCCACAAAGACAGCCTGTACCGCTATTGCGCGCAGATGAACTTTCCCGCCGCCGCTTCGATAGTGGAGCAGCTCTGGCAAAGCCTGCTGGAACGACCTCCAGAACTTTGCGGCCGCCTGTTGAGAAACTGGCTTTTCATCCGCGCTAGCCAACTGCTTAGTTTGGACACCAGCGGCAACCAGGAGGACACAGAGCCGAAAACTCTACCAACTGCTGAGCAAGCTCCTGCAGTGGAGTCAAACACTGTTCTTGCGGCCATGCAGCAGCTACCGCGGATAGAACGCAACATTTTACTCCTGCATATGGAATGCCGGCTTCCGCTGGCAACTGTTGCCGATATAGAGCGAATTTCGCTCAAAAAGTGCCGGGCGTTATATCAGCAGGGAAAGGAACAGTTACGCGAAATTTTACATGGACCAGAACGCCAGCCCTGGCAAGTAGAAGAGGTGAGGTTATGAGCGTCTGCGAGCGAGACTATCAGCTAGCGGCTGCTGTGATTGAATCTCCGTCTGTCCTGGATGAGCAAATCCTGAAACGGGCCCGATCTTTCAAGGCCTCCCGAAAAAATCAGCCCTGGGTATCGAAGGCTGCCAGTGGCTGCGCGGCATTGGCCATCGCCGTGTTGCTCATTCATCCGGCGCAATATCTCGGGGCACTGACACCAGCAGGTAAGTCAACACCCGGGTCCACAGTTGGGGAGAGGTCAGCTCTGGTCAACTGGCAGGACTATGCAAAAGAGGCACTTGCCAAAACAGACCCGTGGTATGAATTACGCCATACGGTGGAATCCGGCAGTCACGTCGAGCTCTGTTCTCAGTGGCGAGAACAACAACGCGGCCTGTCGTCTAAGAAACTACCGGGGGATCTGGCCCGGGAGGCTCGCAGCCACTGCCGGATACTACAAGCCCGCTAAATGCTAGCGCCAGGGGCATTGTAAAGTGCCACTGGCGCCAGGAGCCTAGACAAACTGCATGATCAGCCACTCGGCGATCAGGGCGGGCTTCGACTCGCCCTCGATCTCCATCGTCATCTGCAAGGTGACGAGATATTGACCCGAGCTCTTCTCCAGAATATCCAGCACCGTCGCCACCACGCGAACGCGGCTGTTTACCTTAACGGGAGAAATAAAGCGGACTCTGTCGAGGCCATAATTCATTGCCATATGGGTCCCCTCAATGGAAACCCCCATTTGCTCGGCAAAGTGGGAAAGCAACGAAAGGCTTAGAAATCCATGGGCCACAGTACTGCCAAGAGGAGTCTGGCTCGCAGCCCTGGGATCTACATGAATAAATTGATGATCGAGCGTGCAGTCCGCAAAGGCATGGATTCGTGCCTGATCAATCTTGAACCATTCCGTTGGCTCAAGCTCGACACCGATAAAGTCCGCCAGCTTATCCTTGGGGATGACTGTCGACATGCTAAATCCTCTTTCCGTGGATTATCTTTATAGTGCCTTTTCACCCACCGTAAAACCAACGGCCCACTGATATCCCGCCAGCCCCCTAATATGCGGAAACACCACCATCTACCGCCAGTGCTTGACCAGTGACGTAGGTCATCGCCGGCGAGAGCAGCATCAACATCGCTGAAACCACTTCTGCAGTATCTGCCAGGCGCTTCATCGGGCAAGCCGAAGCCAGGAATGCCTGAAATTCCTCAGCACTCACCCCATCAGGCGTTTCTATCCCGGTGACCATCGGTGTCATGGTAAAGAAGGGACAAATGGCATTGACGCGGACACCACGTGATGCCGCCTCGATCGCAGCGGTTTTCGTGAGGCCAATCACCGCATGTTTCGCGGCCGCATAAGAAGCGATCTTTGGCGCCCCACCCAACCCCGCCATGGAGGAAACATTGAGAATCACTCCATTTCGAGCCGCTTTCATCACCGGCAGCTGATGCCTCAGCCCAAAGAATACGCCCTTCTGATTGACGTTGTACTGACGGTCCAGCTCTGCCTCATCGGTTTCTTCCAGCGACATCATCGGCGGAGCAACACCAGCGTTGTTGACCGCGATATCGAGACTCCCGAAGCGCTCCAGGGCCAGTGCCACCATGGCCTCGCAATCCGATTCGCGAGCGACATCGCAATGTCGTGTCGCTACCTCTACCCCTTGTCCGCCAAGCTCATCTGCCAGCCCTTCCAGGCTTGCCGTGTTGATATCCCCGAGCACGAGGCGTGCACCACGCCTACCCAGCTCCTGTGCCAGGGCTGCCCCGAGTCCGCTGGCGGCGCCGGTGATCAGCGCCACTTTGCCACTAAAATCGAGCATCGCATCAGCAGCCATCTCAAATCCCTCCACAGGCAGTCATACCGCCGTCCACCACTACGCATTCACCGGTGGTATAACTGGATGCATCCGACACGAGGTACAGTACGGTTCCAGCCATTTCCTCCGGCTCGGCATGGCGGTGCATGGGGATGTGGTCAATGGCTGTCTTGTAGATACCTTCGTCGGCAAACAGTGCACCGGCAAAGTTGGTGCGCGTCAATCCGGGCAACAAGGCATTGACGCGAATATTGAACGGTGCGCACTCCTTGGCAAACGCCTTGGTCATATTGACCACAGCGGCCTTGGTAATGGAGTAAATTCCCTGGCCGACGCCGGGCTGCAGAGCATTGATCGAGGCTGTATTGACGATACAGCCACCACCCTGCTCCCGCATCAGTTTGCCGGCTTCCACCGACATGTAAAAGTAGCCGCGGATGTTGACGTCGACGGTTTTTTCAAAGGCACCGAGATCCGTGTCGAGAATATGGCCAAAGTACGGATTGGTGGCCGCGTTGTTCACGAGAATATCGAGACGGCCATATTTCTCACGGATATGACCGAAAGTTTTGCCGATCTCCTCCATGCTGCCAATATGACAGGCAAGGGGTTCCGCCTTGCCACCGGCATCCACGATGGCGTCGGCCACGGCCTGGCAGCCTTCGATCTTGCGACTGGAAACAATAACCTGAGCTCCCTGCTCGGCAAGCAATCGTGCGATTGCGGCTCCAATACCGCGACTGGCACCGGTTACCAATGCCACCTTTCCCGTCAGATTAAAAAGTTCTGTCGCCATGAGTTCCTCGCATTTACGTTCTTATCTATGTGTTTGGTGAGAGCCCCTGGAATCCGGGGTAGTACAATTAATATTCCTTTTCGATGACATCGAGCGCAAAGCGGGCCACCGGGTCGACCAGAGCTCCCAGTTTTGCTGCGCTGCGACTGGAGGCGTTACCATCGCGAGCGCGTTTCGCCACCCCCTGGATGATGGCCGCCAGCCGGAAAAAGCTGAATGCGAGGTAAAATGCCCAGTTATCGATACGTTCTATTCCGCAGCGAGCACAGTAGCGGGCGATGTATTCTTTCTCAGATGGAATGGATAGCTTCGCGCGATCCACACCCATGAGTCCGGCCATTTTATCGCCACTTTTCGGCATTCGGAGCTGCATACACTGGTAGGCCAGGTCTGCGAATGGATGGCCGAGCGTCGACAGCTCCCAGTCGAGCAAGGCAATGGCCCGCGGTTCCTGCGGGTGAAATATCATGTTGTCCAGGCGATAGTCACCATGCACCAGCGCCACACGCCCATCGTCCTCCGGCAAATGCTGCCCAAGCCAATGGATCAGCGCGTCCATTGGCGGAATTGCCTCCAGTTCACTGGCCCGATACTGACCACTCCAGCGCTCGAACTGGCGCTCGAAATAATTTCCCGGCCTGCCGAAGTCTGCGAGCCCGACGGCATCCACATCGACACTGTGTAAAGCAGCCAATACACGGTTCATCTCATCGTAGATGGCTGCGCGCTGCTGGTTGTCCACCTCCGGCAGCGAGGCGTCCCAGAAAATACGCCCCTCGCAATATTCCATTACGTAAAAAAGGGAGCCCAGTATGTCGCGATCCTCGCAAAGGTGTATCACACGCGGCACCGGCACGTCGGTATTGGCAAGCGCATGCATGACCCGGAATTCCCGATCCACCGCATGGGCAGACTTGAGCAGTTTCCCCGGGGGTTGCCGCCGCAACACGTAGACGCCGGAACCCGTCTCCAGTTTGAAGGTGGGGTTTGATTGTCCCCCGGAAAACTTGCTCACCTGAAGCGGACCGCGGAAACCGGGTATCACATCTTCGAGGTAACTCGCGAGCTTACCCAGGGGTAACTGCTCTACCGTTTCTGCTCGAGACTTGGTCACGTCAGTGGTCATGCTTTCCCCCTTGGGATTCTGCGAGGTAGCGCGCAGCCAGATTGCGCCCCAACTGCATCATGTGAACCTGGTCAGGCCCGTCGGCCAGCCGGATGGTGCGCGCATAGGCGTATTGCTGGGCGAGGCCAAAGTCCTGACCAAGACCCGCCGCACCGTGTATCTGAATAGCCCGGTCAATCACATTGCAGGCCATCTGCGGCGCAACGATCTTGATCATGGCAATCAGGTCCTTGGCCGCCTTGTTGCCGTGCCGGTCCATCTGGTCCGCCGCTTTCAGCGTCAGTAACCTCGCCTGTTCAATTTCACAGGCGGACTTGGCGATATCTTCGCGCACAGAGCCCTGCTTGCTCAGAGGCCGCCCGAAAGCGATTCGCTCCTCCGAGCGACTGGCCATCATTTCCAGGGCGCGCTGGGCCTGCCCGATAAGACGCATGCAGTGGTGAATCCGACCTGGCCCGAGACGCCCCTGGGCAATTTCGAAGCCGCGGCCCTCGCCGAGGATGAGGTTTTCCGCCGGCACGCGGACATTCTCAAAAATGATTTCCGCATGTCCTTCGGGGGCATCGTCATAGCCGAACACAGTCATCGGCCGGATGATGTTCACTCCGGGTGCATCGCTAGGTACGAGAATCTGTGATTGCTGACGATAGCGATCGGGGTTTTCTGCATCGGTTTTGCCCATCACAATAAAAATCTTGCAACGTCTGTTCAGGGCACCGCTAATGTAGAATTTGTGACCGTTGATGACATAGTCGTCTCCATCGCGCACGATGGATGTCTCGATATTGGTCGCATCCGATGAGGCCACTTTGGGCTCGGTCATGGCAAAGGCAGAGCGGATTTCACCCTCGAGCAGCGGCCGCAACCACTGCGCCTGCTGCTCCCGGCTGCCATATTGCGTCAACACTTCCATATTGCCGGTATCGGGAGCGCTGCAATTGAATATCTCCGAAGCAAAGAGCACACGCCCCATCTCCTCTGCCAGAGGGGCATATTCCAGATTGGTCAGCCCGGCACCCAAACGGGGATCCGGCAGGAAGAGGTTCCAGAGCTCTGCTTCCCGGGCCTTCACTTTGAGCTCCTGCAATATTTTCGGCTCGCCCCAACGGTCTTCCTGAAGCTGTTCGTGAAAGGTTTTCTCCACCGGATAAACGTGCTCATCCATAAATCCACGCAGCCGCTCCAGTAGCTGCTTGACCCGATCTGAGTATTCAAAATCCACGGTGTAATCCCCTTTTTATAAAACTGGCAGTCCGAAATTTGAATCAGGGCAAACACCAGCTTGGATTGCCCGGATAAGCCGGTTAGCTGTAAGTGATAAATTCCCTGCGCTCTGCATAGTCGAGATGCGGCAAGTGATTAAAGCTGTGCAGACTGAATTCCCCACCGCCGCCGAAGAGGTGTGTGACCGCAGTATTGCGGATCTGCATATTGAGCCGGGTCACAGTCTCGGGCTGAGCACCAAGAATCTGGCGAATCATCATGGCAATCGCCCCGCCAGAACTCACCACCAGGGTTCTGCTTCCCCGGGGCGTGTCGGCCATGACCGACAAGGCTTCATCGATCCGCTGCTCGAAGGCCTGCCAGCTTTCTTCCGGTGCGATCTCTCCTCGTGACCATGCCAGCATGGCTCCCTTCAGAAAGCGGTAGTAATGGGCCCGCGGACTGCCTTCTGCCGGGACAGCATCCGGCTTGTGTTGGCCGAACAGGCTTGTCAGGCCGCGAAAATCAAATTCATTCAGTTGCGGCACCAGTTGTGGGCTAACGCCATCTTGCCCCATCCCCTCGCAAATCCCCCGGGCCGTCTCTCGATGTCGCCGCAAGTCGCCGCACAGGATGCGGTCAAACTGCACGCCCTCCGCACGCCAGTGCTCACCCAGCCAGCGGGCCTGGCGCCAGCCCAGCTCCGAGAGTCGATCGTAGTCATCTGCCCCGAAAGAGGCCTGGCCATGCCGGACAGTAAAAAACTGAGTCACCCTGCTCCCTCCATTGCTGCTATCAACCCTACCGGTCGCCAGTAGATCATCAAAGTTTATTATGCGAATATGCCACCATTCATCACGGTGATAGCAGTGTGCATAGAAAGTAACTAGAAAGACGAGCGAGATAGCGCCCTCCGGGACATGAAATTCGGGGGCAGGCTGCTACAGACGAACGCAGAAACGAAGAGGCAATCACGTGGCCGGGACGCAACTACAACAGATCGACATGAACCTGTTCCTGGTGATGGACGCCATTTATCGCCAGCGCAATCTGACTCGAGCCGCCGAGCAACTCCATATCACTCAACCTGCGGTCAGCAATGCCCTCGCCAGGCTACGGCGCACCCTGGATGACCAGCTGTTTATCCGCACTCCGACGGGGATGAGCCCCACACCGTTGACCGAGAGCATCATGCCCCGTGTCCAGCAGGCACTGGCCCTGCTCGATGGCAGCCTCAGCACCCAGACCTCATTTGCCCCGGCAACCGCGACCAAAACCCTGCGACTGTCCATGAACGACATGGCAGAGACGCTGCTATTACCGCGTCTGCTGGAGGAGCTGGAGCAACGGGCACCGGGGATCAGCGTGGAGTCTTACTACGTGCCCCGGGACCAGCTGGTGCGAGAGCTGGCTGCAAACACGCTGGATTTCGGCCTGGACGTTCCGCTGGCGACGGCTACCCAACTCCACCAGCAGCGACTACTCAATGACCGCTACCTGTGCATGCTGCGCGCCGATCACCCGCTGGCGGGTGAGGAGCGGCTGAGCCTGGACCAGTACCTTTCG
Organism: Microbulbifer aggregans; assembly: GCF_001750105.1. Taxonomy (NCBI): domain Bacteria; kingdom Pseudomonadati; phylum Pseudomonadota; class Gammaproteobacteria; order Cellvibrionales; family Microbulbiferaceae; genus Microbulbifer; species Microbulbifer aggregans. The sequence continues at coordinate 2,358,337 of NZ_CP014143.1, read as the reverse complement.
CTCGGCCATGTGCATGTTTCCAGCCGCCGTACCGGCCCCGGCATCGTGGATATCGCCCTCAACAAACAGGGGCGGCGCCGGTCAATCAGGTTGCGGGTGCAGCACTACCGGGTAGCACCGCTGGTCGTCATGCGCACCGACCTGGCCCTGACGGTTCCCGCCAGCCTCGCAGGGCAATATCCCGCCCGCCTGTTTGAGCTCCCCTTCCAGATCCCGCAGATGGACTGGCACCTGCTGTGGCACCGCAATCAGGACGGGGATCCCGCTAACCAGTGGGTCCGGGAGCTGCTGCTGGAGCTCTTTGTTCGCTGAGAGTGCGCGAAGCAAGGCCAAAGAATTCGACCGTTATGGTCACTGCCTGCAGTTCATGGCCCCTGCTATTCTGCCGGACCTATCGATGACCGCCGGGCGCGCGCCCCGGCGGTACCGGAACAGCGAGCAGAAGAAGAGAGACAGCCGCCATGTCCCAAGCCTATCCCAATCTCCTGGCCCCCCTGGATCTGGGTTTTACCCGGCTCAAGAACCGTGTCCTCATGGGCTCGATGCACACCAACCTGGAAGAGCACCCGGGCGGTTTTACCCGACTCGCCGCCTTCTACGCCGAGCGCGCCCGTGGCGGTGTAGGCCTGATCGTGACTGGTGGCATCGGGCCAAATGAGGAGGGCGGCGTATTTATGGGCTCCGCCAAGATGACCACGCCGGAGGAGGCTCACCAGCACCGGGAAATCACCGATGCTGTCCACGCCGAAGGCGGCAAGATCTGCATGCAGATTCTCCACGCAGGCCGCTATGCCTATAACCCCAACCTGGTTGCCCCATCGGCCATCCAGGCGCCAATCAATCCCTTTCCCCCGCGAGAGCTGACCAGCGAGGAAATCGAAGGGCAGATCGACGACTATGTGCGCTGCGCCACGCTCGCCCGCGAAGCCGGCTACGATGGCATCGAGATCATGGGGTCCGAAGGCTACTTCATCAATCAGTTCATCGTGTCGCGCACCAACAAGCGCACCGACGAGTGGGGTGGCAGCTTCGAGAACCGCATCCGCCTGCCGATTGAAATTGTGCGCCGCGTGCGCGAAGCGGTCGGAACAGACTTCATTATCATCTACCGGCTTTCCATGCTCGACCTGGTCGAGGACGGCAGCACTTTCGATGAAGTGGTCGCGCTGGGCAAGGCAATCGAGGACGCCGGTGCAAACATCATCAATACCGGCATCGGCTGGCACGAGGCCCGGGTGCCGACCATTGCCACCAGCGTGCCCCGTGCAGCGTTCACCGCGATCACGGCCAAGGTCAAGCAGCACCTGCGCGTGCCGGTGATCACCAGCAACCGCATCAACATGCCCGAAGTGGCCGAAGAGGTACTCGCTGAAGGCCATGCGGACATGGTTTCCATGGCCCGCCCGTTCCTCGCCGACGCCGACTTCGTCAACAAGGCTGCGGAGAACCGCGCAGACGAGATCAACACCTGTATCGGCTGTAACCAGGCCTGTCTCGACCACACCTTTGAGATGAAGCTCACCTCCTGCCTGGTGAACCCCCGCGCCTGTCACGAGACGGAACTGAATTACACGCCGGCTGAGGCAAAGAAAAGCATTGCTGTGGTCGGTGCCGGCCCGGCGGGTCTCGCCGCGGCCACCGTCGCCGCCGAACGCGGCCACTCAGTGACCCTGTTTGATGGAAACGACAAGGTCGGCGGGCAGTTCAATGTGGCCAAGCAGATTCCCGGTAAGGCGGAGTTCGAAGAAACCCTGCGTTACTTCAAGCGCAAGCTGGAGCTCACCGGCGTCAAGGTCAAATTGAATCACATTGTCTCCGCCACCGAGCTGAAAGATTTCGATGAGGTAATTCTCGCTACAGGTATCACGCCGCGTACCCCGCCGATCCCGGGTATCGACAATGACAAAGTGCTCGGATACCTGGACGTTCTGAAGCACAAGAAAGCAGTGGGCCAGCGTGTCGCAATCATCGGCGCTGGTGGTATCGGCTTTGATGTGGCGGAGTACCTCACCCACGAGCACGATCACCGCGACCAGCTGCTGGCAAGCGACCGCGATGAGTTTTTCCGTGAGTGGGGTGTGGACATCGAGCTCGAGCACCGGGCGGGTCTGCAGAAACCTGAAGCTGTCTCCTCGCCGAGACAGGTCTACCTGCTGCAGCGCAAGGCCAGCAAAGTGGGGGCCGGCCTCGGCAAGACTACCGGCTGGATTCATCGCACCAGCCTCAAGCACCGCCAGGTAGAGATGATCGCCGGCGCCCAGTACGAAAAGATCGATGACTGCGGTCTGCACCTGCAGATTGGCGACGAGTCACGCCTGCTCGAGGTGGACAACATCATTGTCTGCGCTGGACAGGAGCCGGAGCGTTCACTCCACACCGAGCTGGAGAAAATGGGGATCCGCTCGCATCTGATTGGCGGTGCCGACGAAGCCGCCGAACTGGATGCCAAGCGCGCCATCGACCAGGGGTCACGCCTGGCCGCAGCACTCTAGACGGCAACCGCCATAGACTGCCCGGGGCTTCCCCGGGCAGAACATCCCGCTATCCACTTGCTTCCGCGCCTCCCTTCACTGGCCCCTCGCCTTTTCTTGCTTCCTCCCCTTTATCAGGCAGTACAGAAACGAGTTCGATCTCACTATCCGCTGCGCGTAAGAAACGACTATCGCGCCGGCTATACTGAATAGGCCAGTAAATAGAATCCGCACTCGCCATCCGGAAATGCGAACGAGATAATCAATCGCTACCTACTAGTCGAAACAGGCAACCCACCGGTTCAGATGAGGAACAACTTTACTCATGCCACGCATTCTGTTGATTCGCCACGGCGAGGCACTGAAAAAACCATCAATCACCGATCCGATGCTGACTCCGCTTGGCGAAGAGCAGTCCCGCCAGCTGGCGGAAAACCTGGCAACTGAAACACCGGTCTCCCTGATCAGCAGCCCCATGCGGCGTGCGCGACAAACGGCAGAACCTCTGGCTGCAACCTGGCAACGGCAGGTAACCATCGAACCTGTGGTAACCGAAATACCCTCTCCATTGGAACTGCCCTCGTCCGAGCGCGGCACCTGGATTCGCGGGTTACTGGACAAGGAATGGCACCAGCTGGATCCTCACCAGCTGGAATGGCGCCTGGCCATCATGGATTATCTGCGGGGCCTGGAAGAAGATACCGCAATTTTTTGTCACTTTATGGTGATCAATTCAGTCGTCGCAGAAGTGCGGGGCGACTCCCGAATTCGCCAGTTCCGGCCCGACTATACGTCAATCACCGAGCTCTCCCTCGAGAAGCGCCGGCTGCGCCTGGTCCGTCTGGGGCGGTGCCGGGACAGCAACATCCGCTAGTCCCGGCAGGACCAGGGCCTCAGTCCGCCTTGAGACTCTTGCTTACCACCTCATAGAGATCGGCAGAAAGCTGCCCCGAATCCATCACGGACTGCAAGGCTGCATGCATCATCTCCTGCTGACCCTGGCAGTATTTTTTCCAGCGCGTGATCGGCGTGACCAGCCGCGCGGCAATCTGTGGATTCAGCTTATCCAATGCGATCACCTGCTCCGCCAGGAACCGGAAACCACTGCCATCGGGCTGGTGGAACTGGAGGAAGTTGCGGTTGGAAAACGCCCCAATAACCGAACGCACACGATTGGGATTAGTCAGTTCAAAGGCGGGATGCGCCATCAGTGCACGAACCGCTTCCAGGGAGCCGCGCTTTGGACTGCTGCTCTGCACGGCTAGCCACAGCTCCACTACCTGATCATCCTCCTTCCAGCGCTCATAGAAACTTTGCAGCGCCGCCTGTGCGCGCTGATCGTCGCCCCGGTTGACCAGCGCTGCCAGAGCCGCGGCGCTATCAGTCATATTGGTTGCCGAGGCGAACTGGGTATCAGCGAGTTGCAACGCCTCCTCTTTCTCAGTGACGCAGAGATAGGCCAGTGCGGTATTTTTCAGACGCCGTTCGGCAATATCATCGGCCAGCGGACGGTAGGGCTTGTCATGATCGAGTCGCCGGAAAGTCTCTAGCAGGTCTTCAAACAAGGCTTCAGCCAGGTTCTGCTCGGCGAAATTTCGCGCAGCGATGATCGCCTCTGCATCAATGACTTCCGCCTCTTCCGCCAGAGTCTGGGCACTGGGAAGAGTCAGCATCTCTGCCACCAGAGCCGGATCGAGATCCTCCTGCTGCAGAATACTGCGGTAGGCCTCCATCAACTCAGGCTGTAGCTGCAGCTCAACCCCAGCGCGGAAATCCTGCTGCAGCTGGGCCAGTGCCCTGAACGCTAGGCGCTGACCGGCATCCCACCGGTTGAAGGCATCACTGTCTGCGCGCATCAGTAATCGCAGTTGCGCTGGCGTGTAGTCATAACGGACCCTCACCGGCGCAGAGAAACCTCTTAACAGCGATGGCAGCGGCCGCTCGGGAATACCCTCGAAAACAAATGCCTGCTCTGCTTCGGTGATCTCCAACACGGTTTCGCGCGTGCCGTCTGTATCCAGCGCCAGTTCGCTGCCATCGCCTGCCAGGAGTCCCAACTTCAACGGAATATGGAATGGCTTTTTTTCAGGCTGCCCGGGTGTTGCGGGGCACGACTGACGCACACTAAGGGTGTAGCGCTCGCCGGCTGAATCGTAGTCATCACTGATCTCCAGCAGAGGGGTTCCCGCCTGGCTGTACCAGCGCCGGAATTGCTTCAGGTCGACACCATTCGCGTCCTCCATTGCTGCGACAAAGTCCTCGCAGGTTACCGCACAGCCATCGTGACGCTCGAAGTACAGATCGCTGCCACGGCGAAACCCTTCCTCTCCCAACAGGGTATGAATCATGCGCACTACCTCTGCACCTTTCTCGTATACCGTCAGGGTGTAGAAGTTGGAAATTTCCATATACGAGTCAGGGCGTACCGGATGCGACATGGGGCCGGCATCCTCGGCAAACTGTGTCGTGCGCAACATCGACACATCCTCGATGCGTTTGACCGCGCGGGAGTTCATGTCCGCAGAAAACTCCGCATCGCGAAATACCGTGAACCCCTCTTTCAGGCTCAACTGGAACCAGTCCCTGCATGTCACCCGGTTGCCGGACCAATTGTGAAAATACTCGTGGGCGACAATGGATTCGATACGCTGGAAGGCAGCATCCGTAGCGGTCTCCGGGCTCGCCAGCACACAGGCTGAATTGAAAATATTGAGCCCTTTGTTTTCCATCGCCCCCATATTGAAATGATCAACGGCAACGATCATGAAGATATCCAGGTCATATTCCCGGCCGTACACTTCCTCGTCCCAGCGCATGGCCGCCTTGAGAGAGTGCATGGCATGCTCGCACTTGCCGATATTCTTGGGCTCGGTAAATATCTGCAGCGTCACTTTCCGGCCACTCATGGTGGTGAACTGATCCTCCACCTTTTCCAGTCGCCCGGCCACCAGGGCAAACAGATAGGCCGGTTTGGCAAATGGATCCTCCCAGGTGACGAAATGGCGATCGCCCTCGATCTCCCCCCGCGCAATTTCATTGCCGTTGGACAGCAACACCGGATAATCCCGCGGAGCGACAATGGTAGTGGTGAACTTGGACATCACATCGGGGCGGTCGGGATAATAGGTAATCTTGCGGAAGCCCTCGGCCTCACACTGGGTGCAGTACATGCCATTGGACAGGTACAGGCCCTCCAGCGAGGTATTACCCTCCGGATCGATGCGGTTACATATTTCCAGGGTGAATGCACCGCGATGAACGGGGATGATCAGTCCCTCATCGTGACAGGTGTACTCATCGACACCGAGAGCAACGCCATCGATCCCCACCGATACCAGCTCCAGGTTGACACCATCGAGTCGCAATGGCGGTAGGCCCTCTCCCGCCGCCGGGTTGCGACGAATTTCCAGGCTGGACGTCACTACGGTGGAATTTGGCTCCAGTTCAAAACGCAGCCGCGTACTATCCACCAGATAATCCGGCTTTCGGTAGTCTTTCAGGTAGACGGTGCGGGGCTGGGCATCTCTCATGGTATTGACTCGCTCCTGGGAAATTCAAAGTACCCCACCAGCTGGGCGGGGTGATTACTATAAGGATATGGCAGGCACTGCCAAGGGGAATTAGTAACCGGCGGCGTGCCCATCCTTCCGGCTCTCGGAGGCGCCATGGTATACACCATCTGCCGTGCGCATAATCGCCTGATAGCCCCCGTAGGGACCACTTTCGAAGCGCACCTAGTGGCCCATTTGCACCAGCTTACGCCGGGTCTCCATCGGGAAGCCGTCTTCGAGGCTGAGATAGCCGCCGTCTTCCATCACCTCGTCAGTGGGCTGGCTGGATCCGCTGTGCAGAATACGTGGCGCATCTCCCGCTTCCTGCAAATTCATGCCGAAGTCCACCATATTAATCACAATCTGTGCATGCATCTGCGGCTGGGTCGCACCGCCCATCACGCCAAAGCTCATGTAGGGCGCACCATCTTTGGTGACAAAGGCGGGGATGATGGTGTGGAAAGGACGCTTACCCGGCTGGTACTGGTTGAAGTGTCCCTCCTCAAGGCTGAACATTTCACCGCGATCCTGGAGGATAAAGCCCAGTTCACCAGGCGTCATGCCAGACCCCATACCACGGTAATTACTCTGGATCAGCGAGACCATATTGCCCTCTTCATCCGCCACGGTCAGGTAAATGGTGTCCCCATGTCGCAGGGCCGGATGACCGGCGTCATAGCGCTTGCCGGATCGGCTCGGGTCAATCAGCTTGCGTCGCTCTGCAGCGTATTGCTTGGAAATGAGCTCCCTGACCGGGATTTTGTTGAAAGCCGGGTCCGCATACCACTTTGCCCTGTCCTCGAACGCAAGCTTCTTGGCCTCGGCAAAGAGGTGCACATATTCAGAGCTCGTGCGACCCATCTTGGCCAGGTCATAAGCCTCGAGAATATTGAGGATCTGCAGTGCGGCAATGCCCTGGCCATTGGGCGGTAACTCCCAGACATCATAGCCACGGTAGTTAGTCGATACGGGTTGTACCCACTCGGAGTTGTGAGATGCCAGATCCTCATAGGACAGGAACCCACCATTGGCCTTCATATAAGCGGCGATTTCCCGCGCCATATCCCCTTTGTAAAAAGCGTCTCGCCCACCCTTGGCAATCCGTTTGTAGGTCTTGGCCAGTCGGGGATTACGAAAGATCTCCCCCTCCACCGGCGCGCGCCCATCGGGCATGAATGTTTCACGAAAGCCCGGAAACTCCTGCAGTCGCGGCACCGAACGGCCCCAGTAATAGGCAACAAGTTGGGTTACTGGAAATCCGCTTTCCGCATAGTCGATGGCGGGTTGAAGGATTTTCGACATGGGCAGGCGCCCGAATTTCCCATGTAATTCATACCAGCCGTCCACGGCCCCGGGCACCGATACCGGCAGAGGTCCATGGGAGGGGATTCGATCCAGGTTATTTTCAGAAAAATAAGAGAACGGCAGCGACTTGGGTGAGCGACCACTGGCATTCAACCCGAAGAGTTTTTCCTCCTTCGCATCCCAGACAATGGCGAACAGGTCGCCGCCAATGCCGCAACCCGTGGGTTCCATTAGGCCCTGTGCGGCGTTGGCGGCAATGGCCGCGTCCACCGCCGAGCCGCCCTGCTTGAGGATATCCAGCGCAATCTGTGTCGCCAGTGGCTGACTGGTGGCGGCCATTCCATTGGTTGCCAGCACCTGGGAGCGGCTGGCGAACCCCTCTCCCACCACGCGATCGTATGCGCCCGCAGTAGTGCCATACAGGGCAAGGGGAAAGGCCACCAAAGCCATCAGGCCGTGCAGGCTCTTTATCGTCTTCAAGCTTCTTATCATGTATTTCATTAAGGTTTTCTCCGCGGCCGGTTACACTGGAACCGGTAACTGACGCCCTGCCGAGGCATCAACTAGTGAAGGAAGTGCGGCAGGGAAAGCGTTTCAGTCTCCACATATCGATGCTGACCGCAAGCCCGACAGGAGAACTCCTTGCCCAAGCTATCCCGAGTCACCATTGTCGTTCTGCTGCTATTACTGGCGGCAGCCTGGTGGCTGTGGCGCGACCGCGATACGGTCGCACTGGCACTCATCAATTGGGTTCAGGATGCTGTCCAAGTGGAGGCGCTGAGTGGTCTCACGGTTTACGGCGGAGACATACACCTGGATCGCCTCAGGCTTTCCACAACCCAGGGCGCCGCGGCCGACCTGAGGGGGTTAAGGCTCGCTCACCCACTCAGGTTTTTTGGCGCCATCAATAACAGCGAATTGACTGTGGCTGAGGCCAGGCTCTCACTCCCTGAGCAGGCGCCGGAGCCCACCTCCCCCACGAGCTTGCCCGGGCCAAACATGCCGCCTGCAGGAACCGCGACTACGGAATCAGGGGAAACAGCTTATGCAGCCGGGCAGGAGGACAACGAGCTCTATCTGAGTGAGATAATCAAAGCTCTCGCCCTGCTTCCCGCCCGCCTTGAGATCAAGCAACTGCAATGGCCGGACTCCATGGGTGGCCGTCAAATACCGGCCACGGTGTCTCTCCAACGCGTGCCTGACTCCACAACTCTGCTCGGCAATTATGAGTCCAGTAGTCTGCGCTCGGAGGTGACTATTCTGCCCGAGGACAAAGAGCTGCAGCTACGCGCCAAGCTGAACCTGGACAATGAACCTGCCTCCCAGGTACTCATCATCTCCGCCAATAAATCCCAGGGCAATCGCTGGGAAATTGCGGCTTCCACGATTTCCAGGTTGCACTGGCTGCAGCGGAAAGAGGTTCCTCTGCCAATAGCGGCATCAGAGGGGGAGCTGCTGCTCAAGGGGCGCGGACGATTACCAGACAACCTGTTGGCGTTTTCGGAGTATGAGGCTTTCTGGCTTGAGTTCTCGAGCCAGGATGCTCTGGTGAGCTTCGAAACCGACTTCCTGCCCCTGACACTCAAACTTGCAACTACCACACCGCTTTCCACGGAAGTGCTGTCACTGCGCCCTCTTCAGCTGGCGCAATTAAGCGGTGAGGCGAATGTGGAGGCATCTGTGACAGGTGCTGCCGACTTGCCACTACTCTCGTCGAAGGTTCGCGCCCAGATTGAGGGCGACCAAGCCGTACTCAACGCCTCCGGATCTCTCTCGCCAGAGGCGCTTCTCCCACTGTTAGAAAACGGTCCCTGGGAAGGGAGCCCGGGACTCGCAATCATCGAGGAAGCCGGGGGCGAAATATTTTTCGAGGCAAGCGCGGTGTTACCGGGGATGAAAGAGAACACGCCTGTCCGTGGCAATGAGCAACTCTGGCTTGAGAACGCGAACCTGACGATCAAGCCCGGCAGTGAACTGCGTGTTGGTGCGGTAACAGACCCGCAAACCCAGGCCCCGTGGAGCAGGGTCGGCTGGCAACAAGCCCTCGCCACATTAAAAGTTGAAGCGCCACTGACACTGTCCACCGAAGGCTGGCCAGGAAATCTGCGGCTTTCAGCTACTGATATTCAAGGCACACTTCAAGAGAAGAAGGGCGAACCGGCTGTGAACTTCCAACTGAGCGAAGCCACCTGTGACTTTGCCGGAACCACGGAGTGTGCCACAGCCATCCAGGCCAATTCCCCCCAGCTGACCTTCAAAGATTCGGGTGTTACGGTGAATGACTTAGTGTTGTCATCCTCACTGACTTTCACTGCTGGAAAGCAACAAAACGAAATTCGAGTTTCGGATTTCTTCGCGAAAGCGACAAGCGTGACCAGCGGCCCTGTTCAAGCAACTGGGCTACTCGTCACAGCATCCGCAGGTCGTTGCTTGAACATGGATAAGAAAATTCACTGTGAAAGCGCTCCGCAAGTGACGGCGGAATCAGTGAAAACAGCCGATCCAGCAATTGAGCTCGGCGGCACTGTGGCCATTGCACCGATCAAACTCACCCGGCTGGAAGACAAACTGGAGTTCCATGCCCAATACGACATCGCAGAGGCCAGTGTGCGATGGGAAGATGGCGGGGAGGTGAACTTTAACGGAACCGGAGAGCTCTCGCTGACAGATACTCTGTTACGCGGTACGGGCCAGATTTCTACTGGGGATATCCGGGCTCAGAGCAACTGGTCCCATAATCTGGAAACCACCTCTGGGTCTGCAAAGCTCGAGCTGCCGCGGATCTCGTTTAGCGAAGAAGAGCCTCTGAGCAAATCTATCACTGGGCTTCCCGTGGATCTGGTGGCGGGCGCCCTAAGTGCTACTGCGCACATGTCCTGGCCTGCTGACGCTAAGGACCAGGTGCAGCTCAGTCTCGATGGAGTTGCGGGAGTCTATGACAAGAGCTTTGCAACAGGGATCAACACCTCCCTACGGCTTCTTCGTGCAGGCGACAACTGGGTGACAGCCGACCCGCAGCCGGTATCAATAGACGCTGTTGATGTGGGAATAGGCATCAAAGATATCCACTTTGATCTCAGTATCACAGAGCAACGGGATATCGTTCTCTCCTCCCTGTCCGCCAAGCTCCTTGAAGGAGAAATCAACTCGGAATCCTTGACCTGGAACCTGGACGATCAGCCGCGGCGCAGCCTCCTGTCTGCCAGCGGCATTTCCCTGCGCGCCCTCGAAAAGGAAATGGAAGCGGAGAACTTTGCCGCATCTGGCACGCTCGACTTGCAGATACCGGTCATTACCGGTCCGGATGGAATCACAGTGGAGGCCGGCAAGGTAGAGGCGCGACCGCCGGGCGGAAGACTACGCTATTACGGCGCTTTTTCGCCGGCGATGCTGGCGGGAAACCCCCAACTCAAGATGCTTTCCGGTGCTCTGGAGGACTACAGCTTCCGCACCCTCGGTGGAACCCTGAACTACCCTCCAAGCGGGGACATGCAATTGCAGTTGAAGTTGGTCGGGCGCAGCGATTCAGTGGCCAAGGATCGCGACCTGATCATCAACCTCAACCTTGAAAATAACGTTCCATCAATGCTGCGATCCCTGCAGGCAAGCCGGGACCTGAGTGAGGCGCTGCAGAAGAATCTCGAGTGATGATTCACAGCCAACGAGTTCAGTTTGGGTTAAGCTAGGCCGGATAACATAGCATGGCGTTGACACTCAGGAGTGACTCATGACCGGCACCAGACTGCTCCCCCTTCTGCTGATGGCCGCGCTGTTTACCGCGGCCTGTACGCCGACGGTGGCAGTACAGGCCCCTAGCGAGCCTATTACAGTGAACCTGAACGTGAAGATTGAACACGAGATCCGCGTCAAAGTAGATCGGGAGCTGGACAATCTGTTTGAGGATAAAGAAGGAATTTTCTAAGGAGGCATCATGAAGAGGCTTACCAAACAACTTCTACTCATCATCGGCCTGGTCATTGCTCTGCCGGCCATGGCTATCACTCTGGACGAGGCCCGCTCACAAGGGCTGGTAGGCGAAGCAAATAGTGGCTATATCGCTGTCGTGGACCAGTCTTCAGCGGAACTGGAGCGCCTGGTCGCAGAGGTCAACGGCAAGCGCAAGCGCGAGTACGCCGCCATCGCCAAACGCAATGGCATCGACATCGCCCAGGTGGCTGCCCGCGCTGCAGAGAAGCTGGAGGCCCGACTCAAGCCGGGAGAGTTCTACCAGGATAACCTCGGCAGGTGGGTACAGAAGTAATCACCAAAGCGTGGTGATCAATAAAAAAGCCGCGAGGTCTTCGACCCCGCGGCTTTTCACATCATGACTGAATCTTAGCTGTTACAGATTGGCAAACAGTGACATTCCGTCGAGACCCTGCTTCTCCATGACTTCACGCAGGCGCTTCAATGCGTCCACCTGTATCTGGCGCACCCGTTCCCGGGTCAAACCGATTTCCCGACCAACCTCCTCCAGGGTACTGGCCTCGTAGCCTCGCAGGCCGAAGCGACGCGAGACCACTTCACACTGCTTATCCGGCAGCTCACCGAGCCACCGGTTGATGCTTTCAAACAAGTCCGTATCCTGCAGTAGCTCTGCCGGATCCGATTCCTGCTGGTCCGGGATGGTGTCGACCAGGGTCTTCTCGGAGGAAGGGCCGATTGGCGTGTCTACAGAGGTCACCCGCTCGTTCAGCCCGAGCATACGCTCGACGTCCTCAACAGGTTTTTCCAGCAGATTGGCAATTTCCTCTGCCGACGGCTCGTGATCCAGCTTCTGTGCCAGTTCGCGGGATGCACGCAGATAGACGTTGAGCTCCTTCACCACGTGAATGGGAAGGCGAATAGTACGGGTCTGATTCATGATGGCCCGCTCGATAGTCTGGCGGATCCACCACGTAGCGTAGGTAGAGAAGCGGAATCCGCGCTCCGGATCAAACTTCTCAACGGCACGGATAAGGCCGAGGTTTCCTTCCTCAATCAGGTCCAGTAGGGCCAGGCCCCGGCTCACATAACGCCGCGCAATCTTGACTACCAGGCGCAGGTTACTTTCGATCATCCGCTTGCGGGCTGCCGCGTCACCACGCAGTGCCTTGCGGGCGTAGTAGACCTCTTCCTCAGCAGTGAGGAGTGGGGAAAAGCCGATTTCGTTCAGGTAAAGCTGTGTAGCATCAAGGTTCTTCTGCAGGTAAGTCTCACCATCTGACCTGCGCGCCCGAGCCTTGAGGGGGGTGGGTTCGGAGTTTTTTTTTGCTGCGGTCTTCCGGGATCGACCGCTTGTTTTGTCCTCTGTCAGTGACTTTGCCGATTTCTTTCCGCGAGTCTTGCTTTCGTTAGCTGCCAACTCTGGAGGAAGGTCTGCCTGTCCAGCTGCCAGCTGGTCGCGACGATGTGCTTCCATTTCCCCAACTCCTTGTAAATTTGCCAATCTCAGTCGCACCACAGCAATACCGCTGCGTGGGCCGCTGTCAGTGCGACAGCCTCCGTTTTCGGCGACCGCAAGATTCGGCGGAGAGAAAGCAAACTGCCAGGGCAATTTGTTACAGGGAGGGGTTATCGAGTCAGTCGCGGTTGCGCCTGACTGAAGGCTCTAGCCCTGCTCTGCCGACCTTGGGAGGGTCACGAATCCGGTGACTACCTCAAGTGGTAAAAATAAAAATCCATTTTTATTTACAGGGCCTTTGGCGCCTCAGGGGTTGCGCGGTAGATAGGCAAGAGGGTCAACTGGCTGACCGTTACGGCGAATTTCGAAGTGGAGCTTATTGCGGTCTGTACCACTTGAACCCAGTTCCGCGATCCTCTGCCCCGCTTTGACTTCGCTGCCCTCTTTCACAAGCAATTTGTGATTGTGGGCGTAAGCACTGAGGTACTCCTCATTGTGCTTAACGATCAGCAGTTTCCCGTAACCTCTCAGCGCACTTCCCGCGTAGATCACGGTGCCATTGGCTGCTGCCAATACAGAGTCCCCCTTTTGCCCTGCGATATCAACACCCTTCCGCAAGGGGTCCTTGGGACGGAAGGTGCTGATGAGGGGGCCGCGTGCAGGCCAACGCCAACCCACTTGCGAACCGGAAGCCGGTTTCACGGTTTTCCGGGCAACCGTCGCCGGTGAAGATTTTTTGATTTTCGCGGGTGATTTCTGCGCAACAGGCTTTGGTGCAGGGGCACTTTTTCGAACCGGAGCGGAAGCAGGCCGGGGAGCTGATACCAGTGCTTGCCCCTCGAGGCGGAGGCGCTGTCCCGGGAAAATACTGTATGGCGGAGCGATGCCATTGATCGCTGCCAGATGCTTGAAATCCTGGCCGTAGCGCCATGCAATCGAGTACAGCGTTTCACCGCTACTGACGGTGTGATGCCTGATCCTGTCACTTGGGGGCTGTCCGAGCGAGTGTGTCGGGGCCGGGTGGCTGGTACAGGACGCGACGAAAAAGCTTAACAGGCTTACGATTAATATTTTTAACATATACAGGCAAGCCTGACTGAAAACGGGACTAAAGTCCCGCCACCCGGAGTCGCATATTTGTTGAATGGGACGACATTTCATTATTCTCTTTTTACATCAAGGGGTCGCATTTATGGAAAAAGTGTCTAAAAAAATTCGCTTAAGGCCGGACATTTCACGGTGGGGAATTTCCCAGATCCGAACTTACACAGGCTGAAATGTGGCAACAAGGCTTCTGGCGCCCTTCAATGGTGCGCTCCACGCCTGTGCCCCCAGAAATCCACCGCCAGTACAATCAAAACCGCCATCAGCGCAGCTGCGCCGGCCGCTAGCAGGTAACTGCTCTCCCCCGTGACCTCGGCAAAGGTCCAGGGCGAGGTGTTGGACATCAATGGCGCCATTTTGTCACCCATTGCTGCCACTTCATCGCTGGGCAGCTTCCAGGGCCAGATAATTTTGAGGCTCCCGAGGAGAATGCCGCCCAGAAAAGCCAGGGTCCGCGCCACATAATGGTGCATCAACCAGGAAAGCAGGCGGCTGAACAACATCAGGCCAGTCACTGCGCCGGCAGCGAAAGACAACAGCTTCACCAACTGCAGCTCGTGCACCGCAGTCAACACGTGGGGGTAGATGCCGATCATCAGTAGGATAAAAGAACCAGAGATACCCGGCAGGATCATGGCGCAGATGGCCAGCCCGCCAGAGAGGAACAGGGTCAGGGGTGTTGCTGGAACCTGGGCAGGCCGCAGTTCACTGACGCCGATTGCCACCAGTACGCCCAAGATTAGATAAATCACCGCACCGGTGTTCCAACGCGGCACCCGCCGCAGAATGGGTATCACCGACGCGAGTACGAGGCCAAAGAAAAAGCCCCAGACCACGACGGGATAGGTATCCAGCAGATAACCGATCAGACGAGCCAGGCTCACCACACTGATCAGGATTCCGGTAAAGAGCGATAACAGGAAACTGCCATTGATGTATTGCCACGCAACCAGCGGGCCGTGCCGTCGCAACACGGTCAGCGCATGGGGGCCGACCCGGCTGATGGAATCCAGTAGCTCCTGGTAAATACCGGTAATAAAAGCGATGGTGCCACCTGACACACCGGGAACGACATCGGCCGCGCCCATGGCCATTCCCCGCGCGACAACTCCCCAGAGGCGACTCTTACCCAAGCTCATCGAACTACACCGCCGAGCAGGGGCACGAAGTGCACCGGCTCCAGCCTCTCTACATCGAACTGCTGGCTATCGCCGCGCCGGGTGATGATGGTGAGGAACTGACGCTCATTTCCCACCGGAATGACAAGCACGCCATCCGGACCGAGCTGCTCCTTTAAGTCAGAAGGGACAGAGGCGGGTGCAGCAGCTGCCAGAATGGCATCGTAAGGGCCTTTCTCCGGCCAGCCAAAACCACCACTGCTGATGCTCGTCTCCACATTGTAAAGCCCCAGTTCCCGAAAACGCTGGCGGGCTTTCTCCAGCAACGGCCCGATGCGCTCGACGGAATACAGGCGATCCACGAGGCGAGCCAGAATAGCAGCCTGATAGCCCGAGCCTGTTCCCACCTCCAAGACCCGGTGCAGGGACTTGGCCCGGCTCAGAAGCAGTTCCGTCATACGGGCAACGATATAGGGCTGCGAGATGGTCTGGCCGTAGCCGATGGGCAGGGAGGTATCCTCGTAAGCGCGGATTGCCAGGGCTTCGTCCAGAAAAAGATGACGGGGAGTGGAAGCCATCACATCGAGCACGGCCTCGTTACTGATTCCCTCTTCCCGCAGTCGCTGAATCAGCCGGTTGCGGGTTCGCTGGGAGGTCATCCCCAGCCCCTCACGTTTCAAGCGATCCATATTACCCCTATCAAGTCCCGGTAGCCGCCCACGGCCACCGCAGTGCCGGCGCCAGGGCCGGTTATTTTTGTTGCTCTATTTTATGTTGGCGCCACTCTCATTGACCAGCGCCGATAGCTCCCGGAGCACCGCGGTGGCAAATGCACCGGGGGGCAGAGCGAAAGTCAGCTGCAGGCTGTCCGCCTGCCATTCGAAACCATAACCCTCGGGCTTGAGTATCAGGCTGCGTCGCTCCTGCTGCAGGCCACAGTGCTCCAGCCAGTCAGACAAACTGGCCCATTCACCCGTTACCGAAGATTCAAGTTCTCCCAGTTCTGCCGTGGCGGGGTTACGTCCCCTGCCCCACAATGGCCCGGAGGGTTCTGCCAGTGGCTCACCCGGCACGGGTTCACGCCAGCAGTCGAGGGCCACACGTTTAGCCAGAACCTGGTTAAAAAGCCAGCTTCGCGCTGCCGACATGGCAAAGGCGCGGTCGCTGCGTTTTACGCGGGCATTGTCCTCGGCAATCTGCAACGCCAGATCCAGGTTGCCACCGTTGCGGCCAAACCGCTGCTCGCCGAAGTAATTGGGAACACCGTCCCCAAGACACTCCAGTATCGAGGCGGCCCGTTCACGATCCCCGCGAACATTGCGCAGGGTGATAACAAACCGGTTGCCCACATGTTCGCCCCGACGCAACTTGCGCGGGCCACGCAATACCTCGAGTACAGCAATCTCATCGGAGTTCAGCTGCGTCCAGTCGGGCGCGCCTTTCTGCCCAAGCCAGACGCTGAACCACTGGGTGGTCACCGCATGGCGATCCTTCAGGCCGTAAAAACCAATATCACCAACCCTGACCCCTGCTGCCTTCGCCAGCTGTTGCGCAACCCAGTTGGTATTGGCACCGCGCTTGCGAATTTTCAGGTAGACATGTTCGCCGTCATCATCAGCTGTCGGTGCGGCCAGTTCGTCGACAATGAAGTCTTCCGGCGAAACACGGAAATCCGCTTCTATCGCCACTCCGCCCAGCGCCCGGGGCCAGTCGAGATTCCAGTTACCGGTTGTATTGGGCATTGTCACGAATCCGAGTTCCCACGGTGGACCGCCAGTAGCACAGTTGCCTGAGCGGCAATTCCCTCGCCTCGGCCGGTGAATCCGAGCCGCTCAGTGGTCGTGGCCTTGACGCTCACCGCATCGATATCAAGATCGCAGTCTGCCGCAATATTGGCGCGCATGTCCTGGATATGGGGCGCCATCTTCGGCGCCTGGGCAATCAGTGTGCAATCCGCATTGACCAGACGATAGCCCCGCGCACGGATGAGCCCCAAGACATGGCGCAGCAGTTGTCGACTGTCTGCACCCGAATAAACCGGGTCATTGTCAGGGAAATGGTGGCCAATATCGCCGAGGGCCAGCGCCCCCAATAAGGCGTCGGCAAGGGCGTGCAGCAGAACATCGCCATCCGAGTGGGCTTTCAGCCCCTGGCCATGCGGAATTTTGACCCCGCCCAGGATGACATGGTCACCCTCACAAAATGCATGGACATCAAAGCCCTGCCCGATTCGCATACTCATCAACGATTGCCCTCTACCGCCGCAAACCTCAGGCGCAGAACCGCCTCCGCCAACGGGATGTCTTCCGGGTGTGTCACTTTGAAATTGTCGCTGCGGCCTTTGACCAGTTGAGGCGATTTCCCGGCAAATTCCAGCGCGCTGGCCTCATCCGTGACCGGATCACCGCGCTCCAGCGCTTCTCGCAGCGCCCGATGCAATTCACCCAGGGGCGCCCGCTGAGGGGTTTGCGCAAGCCAGATTCGGGATCGGTCCAGAGTCTTCTTGACCGAGGTAACATCCTCGTTACCCACGCGCGCCAGCTTGACGGTGTCGCTTGCCGGTTTTGCCAGCAGCGCAGAAGATGCCTCCGCAGCCAGCAGCGCCTCGATATCCTCCACTGCAACACAGGGTCGCGCTGCATCGTGCACCAGAACCTGGGTGTCAGGAGCTACTTTCGATGCGAGAAAATTCAGTGCTGCCAGCACGGAATCGGCCCGCTCAGCTCCGCCATGCACCTGCTGTACACGGCTGTCCCGCGACTCGGGGAGATGCTCAAAATCGCTATCGGTCGGAGAGATCGCCACGACAACTCCAGCAACTCCGGGCCAGGTAAGAATGTTGCGTAAAGTCAGGGAAAGTATCGGACGGCCGAGAAGCGGCAGATACTGTTTGGGGCGGTCCGCGCCCATGCGGCGACCGGCCCCGGCGGCGGGCACGATCACCCAATAGCCGGAAATCACTCGGCTTTTTCCTCTTCCGGTTGCATAAAGATAAACAGGGTCTCGCCTTCCCGGATCAGTCCGAGGTCGTAGCGCGCTTTGGCCTCGACACCGTCAGTACCTTCCTTGAGACTGCGCACTTCCCGCAACAGCTGTCGGTTGGCCCGGGTCAGTACCGTATTCTTTTCGCGCTGCTCCGCCAGCTCACGCTTGAGCCGGGAGACCTCCGCAAGACTGCCTTCCCCCACCCACAGGCGGTACTGGAATGTCACGAGCAGGATGGTCAGTATTGCCAGCAGCCATTTCATCGGCGTAACCCAGTTAGCGCGCAGCACGGGGAGATCGGCGGAGCCATGGGAGACCAGCTATTCACAAGCCGCCCTGCTCCGCCCCGCACTTACTTGAATTCAGCGCGGCCGCGATACGGGGCAGCGCCGTCCAACTCCGCCTCAATGCGCAGCAGGCGGTTGTACTTCGCCACACGGTCGGAGCGGCACAGAGAGCCGGTCTTGATCTGGCCAGCGGCAGTCGCCACGGCGAGATCGGCGATGGTGGTATCTTCGGTTTCACCGGAACGATGGGAAATCACCGCGGTGTAACCGGCATCCTTGGCCATCTTGATCGCTTCCAGGGTCTCGGTCAGGGAACCGATCTGGTTGAATTTGATCAGGATGGAATTACCTACCCCTTTCTCGATCCCCTCTTTCAGGATCTTGGTGTTGGTCACGAACAGGTCATCACCAACCAGCTGCACTTTGTCACCAATCTTGTCGGTGAGGATCTTCCAGCCGTCCCAGTCGCTCTCGTCCATGCCATCTTCGATGGACAGGATCGGGTAGTTTGCCGACAGCTTGGCCAGGTAATCAGCGAAGCCTTCACTATCGAACTGCTTGCCTTCACCGGAAAGGTCGTACTTGCCATTCTTGTAGAACTCGGAGGAGGCACAGTCCAGCGCCAGGGTGATGTCCTCACCCAGCTTGTAACCAGCTTTTTCTACGGCTTCCGCAATCACCTGCAGGGCAGCTTCATTGGAAGGCAGGTTCGGAGCAAAACCACCTTCGTCACCAACGGCAGTATTCAAGCCCTGGGAGGAAAGCACTTTTTTCAGGGAGTGAAAGATCTCAGCGCCCTGACGCAGCGCCTCGGCAAAGGTCGGGGCCTTGACCGGCTGGATCATAAACTCCTGGATATCCACATTGTTGTCGGCGTGTTCACCGCCATTGAGGATATTCATCATCGGTACCGGCATGGTGTATTCACCAGCGGTGCCGTTTACCTCGGCGATATGCTGATACAGCGGGATGTTTTTGGAAACGGCAGCTGCTTTTGCAGCAGCCAGAGAAACAGCCAGAATCGCATTCGCGCCCAGCTTGGATTTGTTCTCGGTGCCGTCGGCATCGATCATCGCCTTGTCGAGCGCACGCTGGTCAGCAGCGTCCATACCTTTGAGAAGATCGGCAATGGTGGTGTTGATGTTTTCAACGGCCTTCAGCACACCCTTGCCCAGGTAACGGCTCTTGTCGCCATCGCGAAGTTCCAGCGCCTCACGGGAGCCGGTGGAAGCGCCAGATGGTGCACAGGCGGAACCAACCGCGCCGCACTCCAGAATGACATCGGCTTCTACAGTGGGGTTTCCGCGGGAATCCATCACTTCATAGGCTTTTACGGCAACAATCTTGCTCATTAACGGGGCTCCATGTTGATAATTGTTGTGAATCGGGTCGTCGAGAAGTTTTTATTTTTACGCGGCAACCCCTTCGTTGGCGGCGCCGCGTTCTCAGCAGATTCGTACCTCGTACTGAGGCGGTACGGCTGTTATTTGGTATCCAGCGGCTCGAAACCCTTGATCAGGTCATCGACAGCTTTCATCTGCGCCAGGAAAGGCTCCAGCTTTTCCAGCGGCAGCGCGCTGGGGCCGTCGCAGAGTGCCTTGTCGGGGTTCGGGTGCGCCTCGAGGAACAGTCCGGCGAGGCCAATCGCGAGGCCCGCACGACCGAGTTCGGTGACCTGGCCGCGGCGACCGCCGGAGGCTGCGCCGGACGGGTCGCGCATCTGCAGTGAATGGGTTACGTCAAAAATGACCGGTGCACCACCGGAAGCATCGATCATGGTGCGAAAGCCCAGCATGTCGACCACCAGGTTGTCGTAGCCAAAGCAGCTGCCACGCTCACACAGAATGATCTTTTCGTTACCACCCTCAGCGAACTTTTCCACCACGTTTTTTACCTGTGGTGGGCTCATGAACTGGGGTTTCTTGACATTGATCACCGCATTGGTGGCCGCCATGGCCTTGACCAGGTCGGTCTGGCGGGCAAGGAAAGCCGGCAGCTGAATCACGTCCACCACTTCGGCAACCGGAGCGGCCTGGTCGACTTCATGCACATCGGTAATCAGGGGCACGCCAAAGGTCTTTTTGACCTCTTCAAAAATCTTCAGCCCCTCTTCCATGCCGGGTCCACGATATGAATGAATAGAGGAGCGGTTGGCCTTGTCAAAGGAGGCCTTGAACACATAGGGAATACCGAGCTTTTCCGTCACCTTGACGTAGTGCTCGGCCACCTGCATGGCAATATCGCGTGATTCCAGCACATTCATGCCACCGAACAGCACGAACGGCTTGTCGTTGGCAACCTGGATTTTTCCGACTTCAATGGTTTTCATCATTCGCTTTCCCTTTACCCGGCCGAACCTTAACGATCAGGCCGGGTATCAATTCACCTGCAGGCAGGTTCCTGTGTGTACTTGCCCTGCTCTTACTTTTCGTTCTTTTCGTGCTGCTTCATGGCGGCAGCCACAAAGCTCTCGAACAGCGGGTGACCATCGCGTGGAGTGGACGTGAACTCCGGATGGAACTGGCACGCCACGAACCAGGGGTGCTCGGGCAGCTCCACCATTTCCACCAGAGTATCGTCCGCAGACCAGCCACCGATCTTGAGGCCGGCCTTCTGCAGGCGATCAACGTAATTGTTGTTCACTTCATAGCGGTGACGGTGACGCTCTACGATCACATCAGCGCCGTAAATGTCACGAGCCTTGCTGTCCTTGGCCAGACGGCATTCCTGGCCACCCAGACGCATGGTACCGCCCAGGTCTGAATGCTCATCGCGCTTCTCGACCTTGCCTTCGCTGTCGATCCACTCGGTGATCAGGCCGATCACTGGATTGGAGGTGTTGATATCAAACTCGGTGCTGTTGGCATCCTTGAGCCCTAGTACGTTACGTGCGTACTCGATAACCACGGATTGCAGACCGAGACAGATACCCAGGAACGGAATATTGTTCTCACGGGCATAGCGGACAGATTCCAGCTTACCTTCGAGTCCTCGCTCACCAAACCCACCGGGTACCAGGATTGCGTCGGCATCCTTGATCAGCTCCAGTCCACCCTCGGATTCGACGTCTTCGGCATTGATGAAGTTGATATCCACCTTGCAGCGGTGCTTGATGCCCGCGTGGGTCAGGGATTCAATCAGGGATTTGTAGGCATCGAGCAGCTCCATGTATTTGCCAACCATGGCAATTTTCACTTCGTGCTCGGGGTTCAACTTGCCGTCCACCACGGCGTCCCACTCGGACAGGTCCGGGGCCGCGCATTCCAGCTGGAGCTTGTCCACGACGATATCGTCGAGACCATAGGTGTGCAGCAGGCGGGGAACACCGTAGATCGTTTTCGCGTCGGGCAGCGGTACCACTGCACGCTCTTCCACGTTGGTGAACAGGGCGATTTTGCGCCGGGAGTCCTCATCGATCTCGCGCTCGGAGCGGCACAGAAGAATATCCGGCTGCAGGCCGATGGAGCGCAGCTCTTTCACGGAGTGCTGGGTCGGCTTGGTCTTGGTTTCACCGGCAGTGGCCAGGTACGGCACATAGCTGAGGTGAATCAGCAGGGCACGGTTCAGGCCCAGTTCCACGCGCAGCTGGCGCACGGATTCCAGGAACGGCTGGGACTCGATATCACCCACGGTGCCACCGATTTCGACGATGGCAACATCCATATCGCGACCACCCTCGATCACGCGACGCTTGATCTCGTCAGTGATATGCGGAATGACCTGCACCGTACCACCCAGGTAGTCACCGCGGCGCTCCTTGCGCAGCACGGTCTCGTACACCCGGCCGGTGGTGAAGTTGTTGCGCTTGGACATGCGTGTGCGGATGAAGCGCTCGTAGTGGCCCAGGTCCAGATCCGTCTCGGCGCCATCTTCGGTCACGTAGACCTCGCCGTGCTGGAAGGGACTCATGGTGCCCGGATCCACGTTGATATAGGGATCCAGTTTCAGGATGGTGACCTTGAGGCCACGGGCCTCGAGAATGGCGGCCAGGGAAGCGGAGGCGATTCCTTTCCCCAACGAGGAAACCACGCCACCAGTGACAAATATATAGCGCGTCATGCAAAACCTTGGTCAGTTGAATGCCCGATGAGATCGGGTTTGCGGGGCCGGCACGGCCAGACGCTGGAGGCGTCTCCCGCTGCCTTGAGATGGGACGCCAGACTACCAGAACCGGGCTTTTGTCTCAATCGAAAAACGCCAGCGGGCGCCAATCCGGGAGAGTCTCCGGGGTCGTGCCAATCCACCCATCACAGAGGAACAGGTCACCCACCGCGAGCAACCGTTCCCCCTCAAAGATTAGCGGAACGCGGTCGCGGAGCCACGGTTCCAGGCCGTACTCCTGTAGAAGCTTCTTGAGGGTTTGCGAATGCTGGCGCTCCAGGGGACGCGCCCGCTCCCCACCGCGGCGAAAACTGACCGTGTATTCCGCAGTGGGCCAGTCTGGTAGCGGGCCCATGCATCCTTCCCCGGGCAACTGCAGCGAATGCCGGCCGCTCCAGGATGCGGCAAAGCCCTCTGGTACCTCCGGTAATGTCGGCGTCAGAAAGAGCCGGTCGCGAAACCGCCGGGCGATCAGCCGCCCCAGCGGCACGGCCGGCAATCGATCCGCCTCGGCACTGGCCAGCTGCTGCTCGAGCTCCGCCAACTGCTGAGCGCTCGGCCAGGTGCCACCGCTGGCCTCTGCCCAGCAGCGCAGCAGGTTACGTCGCCGTTCCGGGCTGAGGGCAAGGAACGGATCGAGCGCGATAGACTCGCCAAGTCGCTCCGCGCGACGACGGCAAGCCCCAAGATCCAGATCGGCCAGCTCTTGCAACAGAAGTGCGCTCTCCTGGAGGTTCTGCGCCGCTCGCTGGACCCGCTGACGGAGAGGCCAGCGATCACTGAGCAGGGGCAGCACCCGCGACCGCAGATAATTGCGGTCAAAGCGCGGGTCGCTGTTGCTCTCATCCTCGATCCAGGTGATCTCATGCTCCCGGGCATAGGCTTCGAGCTCGCTGCGGGAAACATTTAACAGCGGCCTCAACAGCAGCCCCGCCCCCAGTGGCCGGCAATTGCGCATTCCGCTGAGCCCCTGAGGGCCGGCGCCCCGTAACACACGCAAAAAGAACGTCTCAACCTGGTCATCCCCATGGTGAGCCAGCAACAGCTGGTCGCCGGGCTCCAGTAACTGCTGAAACACCTGGTAGCGGGCATCGCGGGCCCCCGCCTCGACCCCAGCTCTGGTATCGACCTCTACCTGCTTTGTATAAAGGGGGATACCGAGGGAATCCGCCAGCTCGGCACAGTGCTCCGACCAGTCATCCGCATTGGGCGAGAGCCCGTGGTGCACATGCACCGCCGACACCGGTTCCCCCTCCACAGACAGCAGATGAAGCAGCACCGTGGAGTCAAGGCCGCCACTCAGGGCCACCCAGCGGCGCCCACGACAAGGGAAGCGCGCGAGAAATACCCGCAGAGAATCCTGAAGAGTGAAACTGCTGTCGCCCAAAGTTGCCATGCCCTGCTCCGACGGGAGCGTTGAAGTGGGAGCAGCCGGAGCAAAGCCTGCAATCGCGCTCGCGGATCGAGAGCGTCACGACAATCGCGCCGACAAACGGGAACAGTTTACCCCAGACTGTCGGCTCAGCCATTGGCCGACAGCCTGATAGTGGAATAGCCAGAAGAGGCTACGAAGAAAGAGAGATCAGTCTCCCTGCACTGCCTGGGCGACCTGCTCACCCAGAGCCCTGGCCGATGCCGGATTCTGGCCAGTAATCAGTCGGCCATCCACGACCACATTGCTCTGCCAGTCGGCCGCACCCTGAAAGCTGGCACCGGCCTCCCCGAGGGCATCCTCGAGCATAAACGGCACCACATCGTCGAGACCCACCGCTCGCTCCTCGCTATTGGTGAATCCCGTCACCTTGCGCCCGGCGACCAGCCTGCTGCCGTCATCGAGGGTCACCCCGACCAGCGCCGCCGGTCCGTGGCAGACAGCGGCCACTATCCCCTCCTCCTGATAGATGGCTGCAGCCACCCGATTCACATCAGCCTGATCGGGAAAATCCCACATTGTCCCGTGACCGCCGACGAAGATCACCGCCGCGTATCGGGCCGGGTCAACGGCACTTAGCGGGCGCGTATTCTCGATCAGCTTACGGGTCTGCGCGTGCTCCAGGAAGCGCCGGTTGTCATCGTCATCTTCCTCCAGGCTTCGAGGGTCGACCGGGGCCTTACCACCTCTGATACTGACGATATCCACCGCAATACCCGCCTCCCTGAGGGCAAAGTAGGGATGGGTCAACTCCGCCATCCAGAAACCGGTCGCCTCTCCCGAACCGCCCATGGCATCGTGGCTTGTCAACACCATCAGTACGCGTGACTCGCCTTCCTGAGCCAGGGAGGGCAATGCCACCAGTAGCGAAACGAGCATCGCTACCGCGCTGAAAAGCTTTTTCATGTTCAGATCATCCTGTCGCAAATGTGGAAATGAAGGTATCCCGGCACCGGCCATAAAAGAATTCCAGAGTTTGGATCTGTGCCATCGAATTTCTGCATGGCACCCGCTCTGCCGCAAAATTGGGCCGCCGTGGCGCGGGGTGCCCTGTCCATTGCGCGCAGCGTCCCGAAGGGTGCGACAATCCCGAAAAATAATAACCAGAGACTAGCGTGATGGAAGCGACCCATGACCGCCTGATAAGTGAAGCGGACCACCCCCGACTTTTTATCGTACTGATCTGTACCATTGCCACCATTGGCGGCTTTCTGTTCGGTTTCGACAGTGGTGTGATCAACGGTACTGTCGAAGGCCTGCAACAGGCCTTCAACTCGAACAGTGCCGGCACTGGATTCAACGTAGCTTCCATGCTGCTCGGCTGTGCGGCCGGTGCCTTCTTCGCCGGGCGCATCGCCGACTTCTGGGGGCGCAAGCCCGTCCTGCTGCTCACCGCGGCTTTCTTCCTGGTCAGCGCCTGGGGCTCCGGAATTGCCACATCCTCACTGGAGTTCGTCGGCTACCGGATTCTGGGTGGCCTCGCGGTCGGTGCCGCCAGCGTGCTGTCTCCGGCGTACATCAGTGAAGTGGCACCGGCGGCCTGGCGGGGGCGGCTGGCAACAATCCAGCAGATTGCCATCATCTCCGGCCTCTTTGCGGCTTTCGTGAGCAACTACCTGCTCGCACACACCGCCGGCTCGGCGACCAGTGAATGGTGGCTGGGGCTGACTGCCTGGCGCTGGATGTTCTGGGTGGAAATGATCCCCGCGGCCTTGTTTCTCCTGACCCTGCTATGGATCCCCGAGAGCCCCCGCTACCTGGCAATCTCTGGTCAGCTGGAAAAATCGCGGGAGGTACTGACGCGCCTGCTCCGGGACCAGCAGGAGGTTGCCAGCAAGCTGGCTGAACTGGAGTCCACCACTGTCCGGGATCAACGCCCCCACCTGCGGGATTTGCTCGATGGTGTGGGTAAGGTCCGCCGCATCGTCTGGGTCGGCCTCGGGCTGGCAGTCCTGCAGCAACTGGTGGGGATCAATGTGGTCTTCTACTATGGAGCCGTACTCTGGCAGTCAGTAGGTTTTTCCGAGTCGGACGCGCTGATGATCAACATCATCTCCGGTGGTATCAGCATCGCAGCCTGCCTGATCACCATTGGCCTGATCGACAGGATCGGTCGCAGGCCGTTGTTGCTGGCGGGCTCTGTCGGCATGTCGGTGTCCCTGGCCCTGGTCTGCCTGTCCTTCAGCACGGCCGAGATCGACACCAGCGGACGCCTGCTGCTCTCCGACGCCATGGGCCTCATCGCCCTGGTTTCCGCCAACGTTTACGTTTTCTTCTTTAACGCCTCATGGGGCCCGGTCATGTGGGTCATGCTCGGGGAGATGTTCCCCAATCGCATGCGTGGCTCAGGCCTGGCAGTCGCAGGCCTCGCCCAATGGGGAGCCAACTTCATCATTACCATGAGCTTCCCCCTGATGCTGCACGCCATCGGCCTCGCTGCGGCCTACGGCATCTATATGTTGTTTGCCTGCCTGTCGGTGATCTTTGTGATCCGGATGGTACATGAGACCAATGGCCGCGAACTGGAACATATGCACGGCTGACGACCTTTCACCCAACAGCCTCGGCAACCTGCACAGCTAGGGTGGGTTGCCGGCTCTACAGACGTCGTCTGCCCGGCGCGCTGGAGTGAGCGTCGAACACGCCCCTCGCTGGCAGCGAGCGCTCTCGGCCACAAGATCAAAAAACTCATACGGGTGTACTAATTTCTCTACCGCAGCCTGCCGTCAAGTGATAAATTGTGCGCCAAATCTCAGAATAATTGACGTACAGAGTTACCCATGGTCCAGCTCGTTGTAGATTCCGGTTGCGATCTGCCGGATGAATTTCTGCGCAAATTCTCCATCCCCGTGTTGCCCCACACCGTCAGTGTTGGCAAGGACACCTTTGGTGATCAGCGCAACCCCGCCCAGATGGCCCACTTTTATACCCTTTCCCTGGTAGACCGCTCCCATCAGATCCTCACCGGTCCGGCCCCCACCGGCGAGATCGAGAGCATCATCAAGGAGCTGGTCAGGAAAGGGCGCAAGGACATCATCGTCCAGACCATCAACGGCACCAACAGTCCGACCTTCGCCAATGCCGAGGTTGCGGTAAAGAATCTCACCGCAACCAGCGCCAACGACGAGGTGAATGTCCACGCCGTGGACTCTCACACCCTGTTCAGCGGCCAGGGACTGCTGGCTCTGTATACCCTGTCACTGATCCAGCGTGGCCTTGAGGCTGGCGAGATCAAAAAGCGGGCTGAGGAATTTCGTCGCAACATCCATGGCTATGCGGCGATCAAGGACGTCTATTACGTGCGCGAGCGGGCGCGGAGCAAGAATGAGAACAGCATCAGCTGGTTCAAGGCCATGGCGGCCCGTATGCTGAAGCTGCACCCGATCCTATCCATTCATCATTCCGGCTCGACCGTGACAGACACCATTCGCGGATTTGAGAACTGCACCCAGTCGCTGTTTCAACTGGCGATCGACAAGATCCGCGCAGGCGAGCTGCTGATGCCATCCATTGTGGTTAGCATCGCCGGCAAGCTGCAGGACCTGGACAAAGTACCGGGCTTTGCCGCACTGGAACAGGTCGCCCGGGAGCACAAAGTGAAAGTGTACAAAACCGTGATGAGCCTGTCCGGTGGTATCAACCTGGGCCCGGAGACGGTCGCACTGGCCCTGGCCTCGGACAAAGCCTGATCACAATCTCTCGCCCCGCAGTCCAGACACAAAAAAGGCCGCAACACAGCGAGTGTTGCGGCCTTTTTTTATCTCGCTGCAGGAAGCGATCAGGAAGTGATATTGCCGTAGCTCATCAGGCGCTGGTAGCGCTTCTCGAGCAGCTCATCAATGGGAACCCTGCGCAGCTGGTCCAGCTGCTCGGACAGGCGCTCCTGAAGACGCCCGGCCATCGCCTCCGGATCCCGGTGGGCGCCGCCTAGCGGCTCTTCGATGGTCTCATCCACAATGCCCAATTCCTCGAGCACCGTAGAGGTCACCCCCATGGCCTCAGCCGCCAGTGGGGCCTTTTCAACGGTCTTCCAGATGATGTTGGCGCAGCCTTCCGGGGAGATCACAAAGTAAGTGGAATACTGCAGCATGTTGAGCTGGTCGCCGACACCGATCGCCAGCGCGCCGCCAGAAGAGCCTTCACCGATCACGGTGCAGATGATGGGCGTACGCAGACGTGACATCACCGCCAGGTTCTGGGCGATGGCCTCACTGATGCCGCGCTCCTCACTGTCGATACCGGGGTAAGCCCCTGGGGTATCGATCAGGGTCAATACCGGCAGGCCAAAGCGCTCGGCCATCTCCATGATCCGCAGGGCCTTACGGTAGCCTTCGGGCTTCGGCATACCGAAATTGCGCGCCACCTTGTCGTTGACGCTACGCCCCTTCTCCTCACCGATCACCGCTACCGGCTTGCCGTCCAGGCGTGCGATACCGGAGATGATGGCCTTGTCATCGCCGAAATGGCGATCACCGTGGAGCTCATCCCAGTCAGTAAACATGCGCTGGATATAGTCCTTGGAGTAGGGGCGCTGCGGATGGCGCGCCACCTGTACCACCTGCCAGGGGGTCAGGTCACTGTAGATGGACTCGGTGAGGTTCTTACTCTTTTCCCGCAGCCGGGCAACTTCATCGGCGATATTCAGCTCGTTGTCGTCGCCCACATGCTGCAGCTCTTTGATCTTGCTCTCCAGCTCGGCGATCGGCTGTTCAAACTCGAGAAAATTGAAATTCATGCAATACGCGCCTTTTAACTCTGGTCATCCCGGAGGGCCATCAATGGCGGCATAGCTTACTCTTCGAGAACCAGCCAGTCGACCCTGGGGGTAATTATCGCCGCTCCTTGTAGTCCAAAATGACCCGGTCGCGACCAAGCAATTCCCTCAGCGACTGCACCAACTGGTCATTCGGCTCCACCTGCCACTCCGCCGGCAGGCGATAGAGGCCACGGGCATCACTGCGAGCCACCTCCATGCACACGCCGCAATTGCTGTCCGGACCATTAGTGTAGGGCTTCAGGCAGGCGGCGAGACGCTTACCGAGACCCGCCGGAGCGCTGGCGCTGTCGAGCCGCAGGCGGACTCCCGCCACACTGCCCTGACGCAGCTCATCCAGCGTCGAGACACTGTTGACGGTCATCTTCAGGCCGCCGCTGTAATCGTCGTGGGAGATGGGGCCATCCAGCACCAGCAGCGCATCCTTCACCAGCTTCTCGCGGTGCTCGCCGAAGGCCTCACTGAAGACCGCCGCTTCGATGCGGCCACTGCGGTCGTCCAGGGTCACGATGGCCATGGAATCGCCGCGCTTGGTCTTCATCACCCGCATGGCCACTACCAGTCCGGCCACCTTCTGGCCCTCGCGGCCGCCGGGTTTGAGGTCGGCGATGCGGGCCTTCACCAGGTGCTGCAGCTCGTCCTCGTATTCGTCGATCGGGTGGCCGGTAAGGTACAGGCCGAGGGTGTTTTTCTCGCCCTCGAGGCGCTCGCGAATACTCCACGGGCGTGCGCGGCGGAAATCCGCATAGACATCGCCATCGGAAGCCGACGGCACCACCTCTCCGAACAGGTCCATCATGCCGGCACTGGCGTTGCGCGATTGCTGCTCGGCAGCTTTCACTGCTTCATCCAGTGCATTGAACATCACCGCACGGGAGTAGTTGAGCCCGTCCATCCCTTCTGCCGACGGACCGATGCTGTCCAGGGCTCCCGAGCGCACCAGTGCTTCCAGGGCGCGCTTGTTCACCTTGCGCGGATCGACGCGGGAACAGAAGTCGAACAGGTCGGTAAACGGCCCGCCTTCCTGGCGCACCGCGATAATGTTCTCGATCGGGCCCTCGCCCAGGCCCTTGATGGCACCCAGGCCATAGATGATGCGATTGTCCACGTCCACAGAGAACTGGTAGGTGCCGAGATTGACGTCCGGCGGTACCAGTACCAGGTCCATGGCCCGGCACTCCTCGATAAAGGTCACCACCTTGTCGGTCTTGTCCATGTCCGAGGACATAGTGGCGGCCATGAATTGTGCCGGGTAGTGCGCTTTAAGCCACGCCGTCTGGTAAGAAACCAGAGCGTAGGCGGCGGAGTGGGACTTGTTGAAGCCGTAGCCGGCAAACTTTTCCACCAGGTCAAAGATCTTCATGGCCAAGTCAGGGTCAACGCCCTGCTCTTTCGCACCACTGGCGAAGATCTCCCGCTGCTTGGCCATCTCCTCGGGCTTTTTCTTACCCATGGCACGACGCAGCATATCGGCGCCGCCGAGGGTGTAGCCCGCGAGCTCCTGGGCGATCTGCATCACCTGCTCCTGGTAGACGATTACCCCGTAGGTAGGCTCCAGGATCGGCTTGAGCTTCTCGTGCTGGTATTTGGCATCCGGATAGGCGACCTGGGCGCGACCATGTTTCCGGTTGATGAAGTCGTCCACCATGCCTGACTGCAGCGGGCCGGGACGGAACAGGGCCACCAGGGCGATCATATCCTCGAGGTTGTCCGGCTGCAGGCGCTTGATCAGGTCCTTCATACCGCGGGATTCCAGCTGGAATACGGCGGTGGTCTCGGCCCGCTTGATCATCTTGTAGGTTTCGGGATCGTCCAGCGGCAGCGTCTCGATGACCAGCGGCTCCTTGCCTTCACGAGCACGCTGTTCGTCCACCATCACCTTGGCCCAGTCGATGATGGTAAGCGTACGCAGACCGAGGAAGTCGAACTTCACCAGGCCCGCATCTTCCACATCGTTCTTGTCGAACTGGGTCACCAGACCGGCACCCGTCTCATCACAGTAGAGCGGTGCAAAGTCAGTCAACTTGGTGGGGGCGATCACCACGCCGCCGGCGTGCTTACCCACGTTACGGGCCACACCCTCCAGCTGCTGGGCCATCTCCCAGATTTCCTGGCCCTCCTCGTCAGTTTCGAGGAACTCCCGCAGGATCTCCTCCTGCTCGAAGGCTTTGGCCAGGGTCATGCCCGGGTCCGGGGGAATCATCTTCGACAGCTTGTCGGCCAGGCCATAGGACTTGCCCTGCACCCGTGCTACGTCCCGCACCACCGCCTTGGCGGCCATGGTACCGAAGGTAATGATCTGGCTCACCGCATCGCGGCCATAGTTGTCCGCCACATAACCGATCACCCGGTCGCGCTTCTCCATACAGAAGTCGACATCGAAGTCGGGCATGGAAACCCGTTCCGGGTTAAGGAAACGTTCGAACAGCAGGTCGTACTGCAGCGGGTCGAGGTCGGTAATATCGAGCGAATAGGCCACCAGCGAGCCGGCACCAGAACCCCGTCCCGGACCTACCGGGATATCGTGGTCCTTGGCCCACTGGATGAAGTCCATCACGATCAGGAAGTAGCCCGGGAACCCCATCTGGATAATGATATCCAGTTCGAAGCGCAGCCGGTCCTCGTAGACCTTGCGACGCTGGGCGTAGTCCGGAGCGGACTTATCGAGAATTTTGTCGAGGCGGCGATCCAGGCCTTCAAAAGATACCTTCTCGAAAAACTGGTCCTCGGTCATCCCCTCCGGGATCGGGAATTCCGGCAGGAAGTACTTGCCCAGCTGGATTGGGGCCGAGCAGCGGCGGGCAATTTCCACCGTATTCTCCAGCGCCTCGGGAATATCGCTGAACAGCTCCTGCATTTCCTCAGGGGTACGCAGATACTGGTCGGGGGAATACTTGCGCTCCCGGCGGGGATCATCGAGCGCACGGCCGTCGTGGATACAGACCCGCACCTCATGGGCCTCGAACTCGCTCTCCTCGAGGAAGCGCACATCATTGGTAGCCACCACCGGCAATTGCAGCTGCCCAGCCAGCTCTACAGCCGCGTGCAGGTACTCTTCATCACCGGGGCGACCGGTGCGCTGCAGCTCCAGGTAGTAGCGGTCAGGAAAGATCCGCGCCCACTCCTGGGCCAGTTCCTGTGCCTGGGCTTTACGGCCTGCGACCAGCGCCCGCCCCACATCACCATACTTGGCGCCGGACAGCGCCAACACACCTTCGGCATATTCCGGCAACCACTCGCGTCGGATATAGGCGT
This sequence comes from Microbulbifer aggregans, assembly GCF_001750105.1. Classification (NCBI taxonomy): domain Bacteria; kingdom Pseudomonadati; phylum Pseudomonadota; class Gammaproteobacteria; order Cellvibrionales; family Microbulbiferaceae; genus Microbulbifer; species Microbulbifer aggregans. The sequence goes on along the minus strand of NZ_CP014143.1, from coordinate 2,326,571 downwards.
TACCGTGGTACTGCCCCTCCATCCAGGCGCGGGAAATCAGCTCGGTAACGTTGCGGTAACCCTCCTTGTTCATTGCATAGAGGGTAATCAGCGTGGGGTTTTCCTCGCCGCCCTCACTGAGCCAGAAATCCGCGCCGGTGAGCGGTTTGATACCGGCCCCCATACACGCCTTGTAGAACTTCACCTGGCCGTAGAAATTGGTCTGGTCAGTGATCGCGAGTGCCGGCATTTCCAGCTCGGCCGCACGGGCTACGAGCGGCTTGATCCGCACCAGGCCGTCAATCAGGGAGTATTCGGAATGGACTCGTAAGTGGACAAAGAGTTGGGTCATATTTCTTATTACGTTGATGTCACCCGGTGCATTGCCGGGTGCGCCGCACGAGGTACACCTCGCCCGGCCTGTGTGCAGAAAAAATCTCGTACTTCTGTCGCGGCCGGATTACCAGATCCGGCCCATGGAGCGCGCCCGCTCGGTACAACTTTTCAATACCTGCCGGCGCTCATCATTGCTCATGGTGCCCCAGCGGCTGATTTCCATTCCGGAACGAAAACAACCCTCACAGATGTCTTTCTCATTCAGGGCACAGACGGAAATGCAGGGGGAACGCACTGGCCGCTCAGCCACAACAACCTGGGATAAAACTTTCTCGGCCATCAGGATTCGGTAATCGCTACTAGTTCTTCAGCAAAGCGTTTGCCATTGCCGGCATAGTGGTCACTGCTGGCTTTCAGCAGTTCGAACATGGACTCGTCCAGCGTCTTCACCACTTTACCCGGACTGCCAAGTACCATGGAATAGTCGGGGATCTCGGTATTTTCTGTGACCAGTGCATTGGCGCCGATGATGCAGCACTTGCCGATCTTCGCGCCGTTCAGTACAACCGCGTTGATGCCGATCAGGCTGTAGTCGCCGACGGTGCAGCCGTGCAACATCACCTTATGACCGATGGTTACACCGGTGCCAATATTCAGCGGGACTCCCGGGTCGGTGTGCAGAACGGCCCCGTCCTGCACATTGCTGTACTCGCCAATCGTGATCTGGTCACAGTCTCCACGAACGACCGCGTTGAACCAAACGGAGCTGTGACTGAGCATCCGCACATTGCCGATCACATGGGCCCCGGGCGCGATGTAGTGCCCCTCACCCTCCAGCGTTGGCTCTTCTGTTCCCAGTCTGTACAGCATCTGACCTCCGGATCCGTTGCGCGGCTCAAGCGCCCTATTATCCCGGTCGCAGGCAGTCATGACCAGCGCCATCCCGGTCGGCGCAGTCAGCGGGATCAGATGAGGCTGGGTTGGTCCACGAACCGCGCCCCCTCAAGGCTCAGTAGCCGGGCCTTCATGTCCAACCCGCCCGCATAGCCGGTCAGGGTCCCGTCAGCCCCGATAACACGATGGCAGGGGATCACGATGGCAATCGGGTTGGCGCCATTGGCCCGCGCCACCGCGCGGATGGCTTTCACATTGCCGAGAGCCTCAGCCTGCTCGCGGTAGCTGCGGGTCTCCCCATAGGGAATGGACAGCAAGGCCTGCCACACCCGCTGCTGGAATTCCGTACCGTTTGGATTCAGGGGCAGCTCGAAGGTGCGACGCTTCCCCGCCAGGTACTCTGCCAGCTGGGACGCGGCGAGATCGGTCAGCTCCGACTGTCCTCTCTCCCACCCCTCAGACACCTTCCACGAACCTCCCTCAGTCAGGAATCGCAGCACGGTGACCCCCACCTCATCCGCAGCAATCACAACCTGGCCCAGTTCGGTCTCATAAACTTCGTAAGCAATCATGTTCAATTCTCCGCTTGCAGGGACTGCCACAGCAGCAGCGCCCCATAGGCACGCCAGGGCCGCCAGGCCTCGGCGCGCGCCAGCGCTTCCTTTGGGCGAGCCTTGTCCGGTCCTCCACCAAGCGCTTTCAGTATTCCCAGGTCCGAGGCGGGGAAGGCGTCGGGCATGGATAGTCCGCGCATGGCGATGTACTGGGCCGTCCAGTCACCAATACCGGGGAGAACCGTCACCTGCTCACACCAGTCCTCCAGGTCCGGCAGGTCGAAATTCACACGCCCGGCCAGCGTCGCCTCGACAAAGCTGCGCAGGGTTTCGGCCCGCTTGCGGGTCAGGCCGAGCCCGCTGAAATCCGCCCCGGCAAGCTGGGTAGCTGTTGGAAACAGTTTGTGCACATTGCCGACGTCATCACGAAACGAGCCTCCATAGCGATCCACCAGCCGACCGGCAATGGTCGTGGCCGCTGCCACCGAAATCTGCTGGCCCAGGATCGCCCGCAGGGCATACTCAAACGGATCCCATGCACCCGGCAGGCGAATGCCGGGGCTGCGGCGAATCTGCTCCGCCAGCAGGGGGTCGCAACCCAGCACCTTCTCGATCTCGTCCGTATCCGCGTCCAGATCGAACAGTCGGCGCAAGCGCTGGCTGATCTGGTACAGGGAAGTCCCCACCTGGCCCTGCACTTCGACCACCAAGCGGTGCGCAGAAAACTCATGCCCGACCCGCAGCACACCCCGACTGCCATCGAGGGAGAAGCTTCGCTGGTAGACACCATCGATCACCTGCTCCACCCCGGGCAGGGCCCGCTGGCCCAGGAAAGCGAGCAGGCGTTCCCACTGAAGCGGTGGGCGATAGTGCAAAAACAGCCGCAGGGTGCCATCACTGGTGCCGGATGACACGCTGACACTGCCTTTGCGCACCTCCGTCGGCGTGCGCTGGTAGATCTGTTTGAATACAGCATTAAACCGGCGCAGGCTGCCGAATCCCGCCGCAAATGCAATGTCGGCAACCGGCAGACTGGTATCCCGCAACAGTCCAAAAGCAAACAACGCCCTCTCCGCCTGCCAGATCGCCTGGGGGCTCGCGCCAAGATGCTCTGAAAACAAACGGCGGAGATAACGGCTGCTCACCCCAAGGCGTTCAGCCAGGGTCTCCATCGACGCCGCCTCCCGCTCGCTCCGCATCAGCTGGAGCGCCCTCCGCACCGTGGTGGAAACGAGCCCCCATGCAGGGCTGCCGGGCGCGGCATCGGGCCGACAACGGAGACAGGGGCGAAAGCCGGCCTGTGCGGCCTCAGCGGCCGTCGGGTAATAGGTGACATTGCGCTCCAGCGGCAGGCGGGCAGGACAGACCGGCCGGCAGAATATCCCGGTGGTGCGCACCGCGACAAAAAAGCGTCCGTCAAATCGCCTGTCCCGGGCCAGCCGGGCCCGGGCACAGGTTTCAGGATCCAGTCTCATACTCCCCCCTCTTGGCTGTCGCCAGTCTAACGGCGCCTGAGTGCGCCCACTAGTCATATTCGGAACTGACAGAGTTAAGAGGTAGTTCTTGAGGAAAAGAGCAAGCTTTACCTACAGAATTAGGAAGGTGGCGACAAATTCGATCAGAATGGCGCCAAATCTTAGACTTGGTTCAAAATTTGGATTAGAAACGCTTCACGGATAAAAGCTTTAACAAGTTCCGCAATATCAATAGATAAGAAGTAAGGGGTAGTTACGCCGCCCGGCAATGCCCCGAGGTTACAGGGAAGTAACGTTGTAGGAACCGTCAACAGGTGGCTACCGGCTTTGGGATTCAGGAGAGAACCCAGTGTCGGCGCACAGGCCATAGTTGCCCCCTATCTCCGATGCATCTCCAACCTCAGGAAGATAACAAAAAGGACTTTTGTTCTCCGGAGATTTCCATGAAGCGTTTGTTGCTCGCCGTTTTAGTGATTCTGCTCACTCACCTGGCCGCCTGCAGTGCTGACGTAAAATCAGGCAAGCGGACCTCGACCACCGACACACAATCCCTGACTGTCACCGACACAGATGGTGACAACATCACGGACAGCAGTGACAACTGCCCCAGCACCGCAAACCCAGATCAGGAGGACCTGGATGGAGATGGAACCGGGGATGCCTGTGATACTGACACAGACGGTGACAATGTCCCCGATGAGTCAGACAATTGCGCCGCCGCTCCCAATCCTGATCAGGAAGACCTAGATGGCGACGGGAACGGCGATGCCTGCGATGCCGATGATGACAACGACGGCACCGACGACGAAAGTGACAACTGCCCGGTCGTACCGAATGAAGACCAGACGGATGCGGACGGCGATGGTATCGGCGACGCCTGCGACGAGGACCTGGATGGGGATGACGTCGACAATGATGCCGACAACTGCCCGGCAGTACCGAACAATGAGCAGAGCGACCTGGATGGCGATGGTATTGGCGATGCCTGTGATAACGATCGCGACGGTGACGACCATACCGACAGCAACGATAACTGCCCGGACGTCGCCAACCCGGATCAGCTAGATCAGGACAACGATGGCATAGGTGATGCCTGCGATGCCGACAGCGACACCGACAATGACGGCCTCGACGATGGCGATGACAACTGCCCCGCTGTAGAAAACCCCGACCAGTTAGATACTGACAGCGACGGTACCGGCGACGCCTGCGACAGTGATGACGACGGCGACGGGGTCGACGACAATACCGACAATTGCCCCACCGACGCGAATGCCGGCCAGGAAGATCTGGATGGTGACGGCACCGGCGATGCCTGTGATAGCGATCGCGATGGCGACGGCGTCGACAACAACCCGCACGACAACTGCCCGAATGTCCCGAACCCGGGACAGGAAGATGCCGACAACGACGGTATCGGCGACGCCTGTGATCCGCTTACCGACTCTGACGACGATGGCGTGGGCAACGAGAACGACAACTGCCCCCTGATCGCCAACCCCGACCAGGCCGATCTGGACAATGACGGTATCGGCGATGCCTGCGACACTGACACCGACGGTGACGGAGCCGGCAACGACACAGACAACTGTCCCACCACCGACAATTCAGATCAGCTGGACACTGACGGCGACGGCCTTGGCAACGCCTGCGACGATGATGATGACGGCGACGACGTTGGCGATACCGTCGACAACTGTCCTGTCGATGCCAACGCGGATCAGGCCGATCAGGATGGCGATGGCATCGGCGATGCCTGTGACACCGACCGCGACGGAGACGGTACCGATAACGGCACCGATAACTGCCCGCTGACCGCCAATGCCGACCAGGCCGATACCGATGGCGACGGCTTCGGCGATGCCTGCGACGACAATACCGACAGCGACGACGACAGTATCCCGGACGAGGCCGACAACTGCCCCAACGACGCCAATAGTGACCAGGCGGATCTGGACAGTGACGGCATCGGTGATGTCTGTGACAACGACCTCGATGGCGACGGTGACAATAACGACGCCGACAACTGCCCCACAACGGCCAACCCCTCCCAGGCGGACACCGACAACGACGGTCTCGGTAATGCCTGTGACGAGGACGATGACAACGACGGTGTCGATGACGGCACTGATAACTGTCCAACCATCGCAAACGGTGATCAGGCCAACCTGGATGGCGACGAATTCGGCGATGCCTGCGACGCGGATGAGGACGGCGACGGCCTCGACGATGACGTGGACAACTGCCCGTCAGTCGCTAATCCCGGGCAGGAAGATCTGGACGGCGATAGCATCGGTGATGCCTGTGACTCTGACGACGACAACGACGGCGTTGAGGACGATGCGGACAACTGCCCAGCGACAGCCAATGCGGATCAGTCGGATATCGACGTTGACGGCACCGGCGATGTCTGTGATTCGGACCGTGATGGAGATGACTGGGATAACGACAGCGACAACTGTCCGAGCGTTGCTAACCCGGATCAGGCCGATCAGGACACTGACGGTATCGGCGATGCCTGTGACACGGACAGCGATAGCGACAACGATGGCCTGGACGATGGAGAGGACAACTGTCCAGCTGTGCCCAATGCGGATCAGTCCGACGTTGATGGCGACGGTACCGGCGATGTCTGTGACAGCGATGCCGATGGTGATGGAACCGACAACGGCAGCGACAACTGTCCGATGACTGCCAATGAAGATCAGACCGACAGCGATGGTGACGGCATCGGCGACGCCTGCGACGACGATCTGGATGGCGACGGTACCGATGACGACACCGACAACTGTCCACTGGTCCCCAACCCCGGTCAGGGAGACATTGATGGTGACGGTCTCGGCGACGCCTGCGACCTGGACTCAGACGGCGACGGTGTCGATGACGGCGATGACAACTGCCCGTCAATTCCGAACCCGACTCAGCTCGATGGAGACGGTGACGGTATCGGTGATGCTTGCGATCCCGATTCGGACGGCGACGGCATCGACAACGACGTCGACAACTGCCCGCAGACGCCCAACCCGGATCAGGATGACTTCGATAATGACGGTGTCGGTGATGCCTGTGACAATGATCAGGCAGCGAGCTGTGAGTCCATCGGTGATTTCCAGCCGATTACCACCAGCGAGTCTTTCCTCGACAAGGGCGTCATTGAACCCTGTAGCGGCTGCTCCGTGACCAGCCCGGGCCGGGTCACCAATAGCGTGATTACGGATGCGGCTCGCCTCGAGGTGACTGCCGGCGCTGGAGGCTCTGCCTTTATCGATGTGACCAAAACATCAGTGCTTTCGGGACGCCATATGGTCGGCTTCCTGGTGGAGAAGCCCGCTACCCTGCTCGATCTGCTGCTACTGGAAACCATCACCATCAGCACCTGGCTTGACGACACGCCGACTGGTGACAGCTCCACCGGCAGCTCACTGGTGGCGTTCAAGGTCGACGGGGCGACGGATCAGCGAGTGATTGTGATCGCCGCAGAGCAGGACTTTAATCGGGTCCGCCTCAGCCTCGACAGCCTGCTGCTGGAGGTGAACCAACTGGATGTTTACATGGCTTGTCTGGCCCCCCTCTAGAAAAACGATGTGCGTCACCTGAGTATGCCCCGGCTAATGCCGGGGCTTTTTTGTCCGCATGGGCCACGGATCGGAGAGATCCATTGAGAGTGAGGGCTTGGGTCTGTGTTTTGGCAGAGTGATTGCGGAGTTCCGCCAAAAATAAAAAAACCCGGCCGAGGCCGGGTTTTTTTATTCAGGTCGGAAGTCGGAGCGAATGATTACAGCCCCAATACCTCTTTGCCCTGAATGAAGGTTACATCCACCGGGATGTCGGCGGCTGCCAGACGATCGAGATCCGCCTGCAGTTCTGCACCAACCACGCCCTTGCCTTCCAGCAATTGCTTGGACTTTTCATAGTCACCATCACCCTGGATGGTCAGGATCAGGTTGGAAAGGCTTGTCATGGCCTCTTGCATCTTGTCGAAGTCGACACTGTAGTGACCGGTCTCCGGATCGCGGCTGAAGGCGCCCTGCTCCTTGAAGTAGTTGAAGCGCATCATATTGGCCTTGCCGTGGGCACTGGCGGCACCGAAACGCACGCTACGGAAGATACTGGCCAGGAAGGTGACGTAGTTATCCATCAACTCACCCTCTTCCAGCTCCCCTTTCTCGTGCAGGCGGGTCACCATGTACAAGCCAAGGATATCTGCCTTGCCCTCTTCCAGCGCAGAGGAAGTTTCCTTCAGGGCCTGACGGACATTCGCGCCATCGGTCACGGTTTTCTTGATACCCAGGCCGTGTGCCACTTCATGGAACATGGTGTTGGAGAAGAACGCCGGGAAAGTAATGTGCTTACGCTGATCCTCGGCGATCAGAACCTCGCTGATCGGCACCAGGATCTTGTCGAACTTGGCGCGCATGGCGTTTTTCAACTGCAGGCGACGGGTACCCTTGGCCAGCTGTACTTCCTCATCATTGGGGAGGTTGATGGCGATGGTTTTGGAGCCCGCATTGCTGTGACCGGCATAGTAGAGCACATCGTAGGCATTCAGGTCAGAGTCGGTGCCCGGCACCTCGGACTTGTACTTTTCGTCCACTGGCAGACCTTTCTGCAGCTCGGGCAGGAACGCTGCGAACTTGGCCAGCTTCTCGCTCCACTCCATGTCCTTCAGCAGTACGTAGGATTCATAGGCGGTACGGTAGGCGAACAGCTGATCTTCATAGTTCTCGATGGGGCCGATCACTACGTCAATCTCATTGTCCTTCATGTCCATCCATGCCATGTCGCTGGGACGGAAGTTATCGGTCACCAGTGCTTCGGCACGCATGGTCAGGTAGTTGGCAAACTGCTCGTCCTCGGCAAGCTCGGCCGCCTCGCGCAGGATGGTTGCAGCCTTTTCGAGCTCTGCTTTGTAAGCCTCGCTATAAGACACCAGCTTCAGGTTGCCCTGATCATCGCGGCGCACCAGGGAGTAAAGGCCGTCTTTGCCCGGCTGCTCCCAGGCCTCGAACTCGGCCTTGGTCATGTCTTCCGGGTAGAACTGGGCACCCAGAGGCTTGGGTCCATACCCCTCGACAAAGGCCTCGTTGTTGTTGAGACGATCCCAGGGGCCATAGTTGATGTCGGCAAATTTGCGCTTGGCCGGATCCTCGATCTTCGGCAGCAGTTGATCCGCCGGGCCGTAAGACTGCAGCCAGAACAGGCGATCCATGATTTCACTGGCATCGATCAGCTTGGCAATCAGCTGTCGCTGGTCGTCGGAAAGGTCGGAGAGATCCGCATTCAACTCTACCGGCACATAGATATCAAAACGGGAACTGCTCTCGGTCTGTTCGGTAGAGGCCTCTTCCTGCATCTCGGCCTTGGCAGCCGGAGCCTCTTCTGCTGTACGGGACTGCTGCTCATCGCGGGGTGAGCAGGCGCTCACCAATGCCAGCGCCAGCAGCGCAGCGGTGATCTTAGCGGTTTTCATAGAAATCCTGCCTGTTATGTTCATTGGTCCGGCGCCACATTAAGGCGGCACCAGATTTTAATCAAGACAGTGGCAGGTCGGGGGCGAGGGCGGAGGGCTGCCCCTCAGTCACCCGCGGCGTTGCTGTAGGCGGGATTCTGTCTCTCCTCCTGCTGCAGCCGCCACAGTGCGGCATAGTGGCCGTTCTCAGCCAATAGCTCCCCATGAGAGCCCCGCTCCACCACTGTCCCCCGGTCGAGCACCAGAATCACATCCGCATCCACAACCGTTGAGAGTCGGTGGGCGATCACCAGGGTAGTCTGTTCAGCGGCTACCTCACGCAGGGCCCCGAGAATGCCCCGCTCTGAGCGGCTGTCCAGGGAAGAGGTGGCTTCGTCGAAAACCATGATGGGCGGGTGTTTGAGCAGCGCCCGCGCAATTGCCACCCGCTGCTTTTCGCCACCGGACAGCTTCAGCCCCCGCTCACCCACCAGGGTGTTCACGCCTTCTGGCAGCTCCCGCACGAAGTCCGCCAGTTGAGCGTGTCGGATCGCCTCCATCACCTCCTCATCGCTGGCATCGACTCGACCGTAACGCACGTTTTCGAGAATGGACTGGTTGAACAGCACTGCGTCCTGAGGCACCACACCAATCGCGGCCCGCAGGGAGGACTGGCTCACCGAAGAGATATCCTGACCATCGATCGTAATACGCCCAGCCGTGGGGTCGTAGAAACGGAACAGCAGCTTGAACAGGGTCGACTTGCCGGCCCCGCTGGCACCGACAATGGCGACTTTCTGCTGTGGCTCGACCGCGAAGCTGATGCCCTTCAAGATTTCACGATCTGTACGGTAGGCAAAATGCACATCCTCGAAAACAATCCGCCCCTCGCCTACCTCCAGATCCGGCGCATCGCCCCGGTCACCGATCGCTGGCTCCACCCGCAGCAGTGCGAACATCTTTTCGATGTTGGCCAATGAGCCTTTCATCTCCCGGTAGACGAAACCGAGAAAGTTCAGCGGAATAAAGATCTGCATCATAAAGGCATTGATAAGAACGAAGTCGCCGATGGTCATATCACCAGCGATCACACCCATCGCGGCCAGGATCATGGCTCCACTCATGGCGCTGGCGATAATCAGCGCCTGCCCGGCATTGAGGCCGAACAGCGACAATCGGTTTTTCCGCCGCGCCTGCTCCCAGAACGCCAGTTCCCGATCGTAATGACCCGCCTCGTAATGCTCGTTGCCGAAGTACTTGACCGTCTCGTAGTTCAGGAGGCTGTCTACCGCCCGGCTGCTGCTCTGGCTCTCGGCCTGGTTCAGCTCGCGCACAAAGCGGGTACGCCATTCCGTCGCGACCACAGAAAAGCCGATATAGATCACCACGGCACCGAGAACCAGCAGAGCAAAGACGCCGCTGTAATTCCACCACAACAGGCCCGCTACCATGCCGATCTCCAGCAGCGTGGGTACGATATTGAACACCATAAAGCGCATCAGAAAACCGATGCCGGCATTGCCGCGCTCGATATCCCTGGAGAGCCCGCCGGTCCGGCGATTTAGGTGGAAATCCAGATCCAGTTTGTGGAGGTGTTCAAATACCTCGAGTCCAATCCGCCGCTGCGCCCGCTCCGTCACGCGGCCAAAAATAGTATCCCGCAGCTCGCCAAACAGGACGCTGGAGAAACGCACTGCTCCGTATGCGAGCAGCAAGCCCAGCGGCAGCGCAACCGCAGCGGCAGCGCCACCCGCCGCATCAAGATCATCGACGATATGCTTGAGTAAAAACGGCAATCCGACACTCGCGAGTTTGGCGCCCACCAGGCACAACAGCGCCAGGAAGACCGCACGGCGAAATTCCAATAGGTAAGGGAAAAGGGTTTTGAGTGCTCCCCAGTGCACCTCGCTCAGGGGGACATCGGACTTCGGTCTCGGCATGGTATCGCTCACGGAAAAGTGCGGGGCATTATAGTCCCCGCACTGACCGGCATTGAAGGCGTCAAGGGAGGCGAACTATTCAGTGAAGCCCGTCTAACACTGAATCGGCGCTTTCAGGGCGATTCCGGAATCCCGTTAGCTCAGTGCCCGCAGGGGCACATCGTCACTGTGCTCGATTCGCGCCCCGAGAATCCGGGTCAGGAACTCGGTCAGGATACCGGCGGTAAACCCCCAGATTTCGTACTCGTCGAACTGATACGCAGGTAGATAGATAGCCCGCTGATCGATGGTGATACGGTCGGTGCGGATGCGGGGATCGGCCAGGAAGAACGACAACGGCACACGAAAGATGGCATCCAGCTCACCCGGGTTTGGCGTCATCGGCACATCCGGCGAAACGATACCCACCCACGGAGTGACTTCCACCTCCCAGCGGGTACTCCGTTTCCACAACGGGCCGAGAATCCTGACAGCCTCGGGGGGCACCCCAATCTCCTCTTCCGTCTCACGCAGGGCGGTAAATTCCAGCGAGGGATCACCCTCTTCCCAGCGTCCGCCGGGCAGTGAAACCTCACCGGAATGCGAACTCAGGTGTTCGGCGCGCAGCGTCAAAATGACCTCCGGGTCAGGCTGGTTAGTCAACGCCAGCAATACCGCTGCATGACCATGGAGTTCATTGCCGGAGGGTACTCTGGACTCCAACTTTGGCCTTAATTGTTGAATCTTTTTCTCAATGACTTCGAGCATCGAACCTAATCAGCAAGCCAGTCAACCGGCGCTCTCAAGAAAGCTTTAACTACCACTATACGCTAGTGGAACCCGAGAACCACACCCAAGTAATCTACCAGCGCAAATCCAAACTCTGCGTTATGACAGTTCGGCAGCAGACGAGTTTCCTTTCCTGCCTTTGACGAATTCCCTGAGCCGCTGAATAAGCGAGTAAAAGATGGGCACAAGGAAAGTCGAGAACAGGGTTGCCGCCAACATACCGCCAAAGACCATCAAACCAAGTGAAACACGGCTCACAGCGCCGGCGCCGGTGGCGATAACTAATGGGAAAATACCGAGCACAAACGAGAGTGCGGTCATCACTACCGCGCGAAAACGCAAGCGGGTGGCCTCGAGGGCAGCCTCTTCGATCGACTTGCCCTGGTCACGCTGCAAAACGGCAAACTCCACCATCAGGATCGCCGTTTTTGCAGCCATTGCAATCAACAACACCAGGCCAATTTGCGCATACAGATTGCTGTCCCGTCCCATGATGAGGGTTGCCAGTAACCCGCCGGCCAGGGCTATCGGAATCGCAAGAAGGACCGCCACAGGAATGGCCCAGCTTTCATACTGGGCCACCAGAAACAGGTAGGCAAAGATCACCGCAAGACCAAACAGGATCGGGGCCATGTTTCCCGCCTCGATCTCTTCCAGGCTCGACCCGGTCCACTCAAAGCCATAGCCCTGTGGTAAGCGCCCACCGACCTCCTCCATCGCATTCATGGCGTCACCGCTGGAAAATCCGGGAGCAGCATTGCCATTGATGGTGATGCTATTGTAAAGGTTGTAACGGTCAATAGTCAGTGGCGCGACCACCGGCTCAATTCGGCTCACTGAACTGACCGGTACCAAACCACCACTGCTATTGCGAACAAAGAATCCGCTCAGAACCTCCTCGCTGTCGCGAAACTGTGCGTCCGCCTGCACGATCACCCTGAACACTTTCCCGTAGCGATTAAAGTCATTGACATAGATTCCTCCAAGGAAGGCCTGCAGCGTGGTGTACACATCCGTCAGCTGCAGATCCATCACATGAATTCGGTCCTTGTCCATGGTCATACGGAGCTGCGGTGTGGAAGACTGGAAGGTGGTAAATGCAGCAGCAATCTCGGGCCTCTGATTGGCCTCGTAAATCAGGTTGTGCGTTACATCCGCCAGCTGGACGACACTGCCACCCTGCAAATCCTCGACAACAAAGGTAAAGCCACCGATCGCACCAAGACCCGGCAGAGCAGGTACAGGGAAAGCCTGAATTCTCGCCTCGGGTATACCGCCAGCCAGTTGCTGAACCCGCGCCATTACAGGCATCTGGAATAGCTCTGGATCGGTGCGTTCATCCCATGGCTCCAGGATCACAATTGCCAGGGCTGAATTGGACGCAATACTGTTGGAAAGCAGGTTAAATCCAGGCACAGCCATGACATGGCCAACCCCATCCTGCTCCAGTACCTGGCTTGTGATGGTTTCGACAACCGTCGTCGTTCGCTCGAGCGATGCCCCTTCTGGCAACTGGATATTCATCATGAAGAAGCCCTTGTCCTCGTCAGGCACGAACCCTGTCGGAACTGTGGAGAAGAGCCACGCACAAAAAAGACCAATACCAACAATGGTGGCTAACCCCAACAAAGGCACCTTCACGAAGAAACGCACGATTGACATATAGAAACTGGTGGCCACATGCAGGAAGCGGTTGAAAAACCCAAAAATACCTCCTGTCTTCAGCTCTCCAGAATCCTCATCCTTCGCTCTCCGCAAGAGCAATGAGCAGAGTGCCGGGCTCAATGTCAACGCATTGATACTGGAGATCAGTACCGCAATCGAAATGGTGATCGCAAATTGCTGATACATCTTACCGGTGAGCCCCGGCATCAGCATGACCGGGACAAAGACCGCCAGCAAAACGGCGGTGGTTGCTATAACAGGACCGGTCACCTCGCGCATGGATTGCAGTGCAGCATCAACGGTTGATAACCCTTCGGTGATCAAGCGCTGGGTATTCTCCACCACAATCACCGCATCATCGACCACGATACCGATCGCCAAAATCAGGGCAAAAAGCGTGACGGTATTGATGGTCATGCCCAGCGCCAGCATCAGGGCAAATGTGCCGATGAGGGACACTGGGATAGCAATAGCGGGAATCAACGAGGCTCGCCAGTCCTGAAGAAAAAGGAACACCACCGCAACGACCAACGCAACCGCAATCAGCAATGTCTCGACTACTTCGGCTATCGAGGCACGCACAAAGTCGGTGGTGTCATACAGGATCTCCGCTTTGAGCCCCTCAGGAAAGCGCTCTGACAGCTCTTCCACACGAATGCGGATATTTTCGGCCACTTCCACGGCGTTGGCGTCGGGGAGCTGATAGATTGCCATCACCGCAGACGGCTTTCCGTCAAGCAGGCCGAACGCGCTGTACAGCCTGCTGCCCAGTTCAATCCTGGCGACATCTCCCATCCGCACAATGCCACCATCCGGCCGTGCGCGGATGCTGATGTTTTCGAATTCCTCGACATTCTCAAGCCTGCCCTGCACCAGCAGGCTGTACTCGAATTGCTGATCCTCCCTGATGGGCGCCGCACCTATTTTTCCCGCCGCCACCTGCACATTTTGCATCTGGATGGCAGCGATCACATCGCCGGCCGTTACATCCAGGGAAGCCATCCGGTCCGGGTTGAGCCAGATCCGCATGGCATAATCCTGCGCTCCGAGAATGTTCACCTCGCTGACGCCATCAATTCGTGCCAGCTCATCCTTGATAAAGATCTCACCGTAGTTTGCGAGGAACAGGCCATCCATCGTGGCCATCGCATCGTCGTCGGCCAGCAGGTTGATGATTAACAGAATGTCCGTGGACTTCTTGCGAACAATGACCCCATTGCGCATGACTTCGGTTGGAAGCTGCGGTGTCGCCTCCTGCACCCGGTTCTGCACGTTGACCTGCGCGATGTCCTCATCGAAACCGCTTTCAAAAACCACTTGCAGGTTATAGGTGCCGTCATTCGTGCTGGTCGAGGACATGTACTTCATGCCCTCCACGCCATTGACCGCAGACTCGATGGGGACAGCAACACTGTCGCGCATTACATCTGCACTGGCACCGGAGTAGGTGGTCTGCACCGAGATCGTTGGTGGGGCGATATCCGGAAATTGCGCCACTGGCAGCAGTGGTAGTGACAGGAGCCCCGCCAGGGTGATCAGGATGGAGATAACAAACGCAAAGCGGGGCCGGCGAATGCAGAACGCGCTAATCATGAGCGAGCCCGCAGATCTGTGTCCGGCTTAGGTCATTTGGTGTCATAGTAGTCATCCATGACCTCGTCTTCCGGTAGATTACCGATCCCCTGTCGCCTGCGTCGCTCCATTTCGGCAGGGATCTGTTGCTTCGGTGGCGGTTCAATGACTTTCAGGCGCTCATAAGGGTCATAGCTTGCCTCCTGAGCCTCTACCGGCTTGCCCAAGATCACTCTCTGCAAGCCGCTGACGACCACCTGTTCGCCGACCGCAATGCCCTTTTCAACCGCCCACAGCTCCCCCTCTCTCTGCCCCAACTCGAGGTAACGCTTCTCTGGGATATCCCCCTCTTCAATGACGAAGACAAAACGCCCCTGCATGTCCTCCATGACCGCCGCCTGCGGGATCAGGGGTTTCACGGCATCCTTCCCCCGGAATACCCGGATAACCACCCGTGCGAACTGCCCCTGCACCAGCAACCTGTCCGGGTTCGGGAAACGCGCCCTGACTGTGAGCGAGCCCGTTGTCGGGTCGATCTGGTTGTCGACAAACACGATCATGCCCGCGTAGGGATACATCTCCCCATCAGGTTGCTTGATATGAATATCCCGCCGAACTTCTGCCCGGCCCTGCTCACGGCGCTGCTCCGCCTCCATTTGCACGGCAAATAACCGGTACTCAGGCACCTCAAACCGCACAAATACCGGGTCCAGCCTCACCACCGTCGTCAGTGGTTCACTCTGGGGCCCGACCAGGGACCCCTCGGGGAACTTGGTGCGACCGATCATGCCGGTCCAGGGCGCGGTAATTCTGGTAAAAGACAGGTTCAGCTGGGCGTTCTCTACATCCGCCCGCACTGCCTCCACCTCTGATTGGGCCTTTTCGAATGTCCCCTTGAGTTCATCCATCGACACCTGGCTGATCGCTCCGGTATCGATAAGCTGCATACCTCGGCGATAGTTCCGCTCTGACACCTCAAGCGCGGTCATCGCCTGCTCCAACCTCGCGCGCTGGTTGGACAGCGCGGCCCTGAATGGCTTGGGGTCAATCACATAGAGCAACTCGCCCTGCTCTACGATCTGTCCTTCCTCAAAGTTGCGGCTCTCGATGTAACCCTCAACCCTGGGGCGCACTTCAAACTCATCCGTCGCTTCCACCCGGCCAACGTATTCGAAGCGCGGGATTACCTGGTGCTCACGGACGCTCAGCACCTCTACCGCTGGCAGGGGTGCCTCCTGAGTTTCCTCCTTTCTCGAGCAACCCGCTACGAGCGCGAGCACCAGCAGGGGTAAGATAAAACGCGCCATAGGCGACCGCACCATGTCTACAACTAAACACGCACTCACCACCTAACTATAGGACGCGCCTCCAGACGCTATGGCGGGGCAGGCTGCGCCTTCAGCCTGCCGTGAACGGCAGCCTTCAGTTCCGACAATGGTCGAGGAAAGACAGCAATTTTTATAGCGAATTGAAATTTAGAGTGCTTGTCATCTAACTAACGGTATTTCTCCCAATAAGGATTAATTTCAACGGCCGACGAGTCACCGCTACTCCTTTTCCGGATGTTTATTTAGGCGTCTAGACTGACCTCAGAAACCCCGCAAAAGTGGACCAATATGTCTGCAGCAACTGAGCACAACCTGACGCGCACCACCATGATGGGCATGGTGGTCGGCTCCATGGTGGGCGCGGGTATCTTTTCCCTGCCAGCCACCTTCGGCAACGCCACCGGTCCCTTCGGTGCCCTGATTGCCTGGGCCATTGCTGGCACTGGCATGCTGATGCTGGCCTTTGTCTTTCAGTTCCTGGCGGTGCGAAAGCCGCATCTCGAGGCAGGCATCTTCACATACGCCAAAGAGGGGTTTGGCAATTACATCGGCTTTATGGCGGCCTTTGGTTTTTGGGCTGGCAGCTGTCTCGGCAACACGACCTATTTCGTCCTCATCAAATCGACACTCGGAGCAGCAATTCCCGCATTTGGTGAAGGCAACACGATTCCGGCCGTCGCCGTATCGTCCGTCATTCTATGGTCGATCCACTTCATGATCTTGCGGGGTGTAAAGCAGGCAGCGTCCATCAACAAGATCGTCACTGTGGCGAAGATCATCCCCATTATTATTTTCATCGTCATCGTCGCGTTTGCGTTCCAGAAAGACCTGTTCGCGACCAACTTCTGGGGCGGCAGTGAATACAGCTTCAGTGACGTGATGAGCCAGGTCCGCAAGACCATGCTGGTTACGGTTTTTGTGTTTATCGGTGTGGAGGGCGCGAGCGTCTTTTCCCGTTACGCCAAAAATCGCGCCGATGTGGGCTGGGCTACCGTGATGGGTTTCCTCGGTGTTCTGTGCCTGATGATCCTGGTGACCCTATTGCCCTACGGAGTGATGCTGCGCCCCGAGATCGCCGACCTGCGCCAGCCGTCGATGGCCGGCGTGTTGCAAGCGGTTGTCGGCACCTGGGGGGCGGTGTTTGTCAGCGCGGGACTGATTATTTCGGTACTGGGTGCCTACCTGGCGTGGACCCTGCTCTGCGCTGAAGCACTTTTCACCGCGTCCAAATATGACCTGGTACCCAAGGTGTTTGGTCACGAGAACAAGAATGGTGTCCCATCGGTAGCACTCTGGTTAACCAATGGCCTGGTACAGACCTTCCTGATCCTGACCATCTTTGCCCAGTACGCCTTCGACCTGACTCTGGAGATGACCAGCTCCATGACACTGATCCCCTATCTCCTGGTCGCGAGCTACGGATTCAAATTGGCTTACAGCAATGAAACCTACGAGTCCGATCCCCGACGCCTGCGCAATCGTGAACTGACCTTTGCCCTGATTGCGACGATCTACGCCATCTTTATGATCATCGCCGGCGGTCTCGAGTATGTTCTGTTGGCCTGCATTCTGTTCGCCCCCGGCACCATTCTTTTCATTCTCGCCAGACGGGAACTCAAGCTCTCCACCTTCAAGACAGCGGAGCTTTTGCTGTTCGGCCTGGTTATTCTCGGCGCGCTAGTCGGTATTTACGGGCTTGCCACCGGTGCAATCACACTCTGACGGAGGTCTGTTTCCATGGCCAAAGCCAAGACAAATTCAGAAGCCACACTTGGAGTGCACTCGGAGGTCGGCCAGCTACACACCGTGATGGTCTGCGCCCCGAGCCTCGCCCATATGCGGTTGACGCCAACCAATTGTGACGACCTCCTGTTTGATGATGTCCTCTGGGTACAGAATGCCAAGCGGGACCACTTCGATTTCATTACCAAGATGCGGGATTTCGATGTCGAAGTGCTGGAGATGCACAACCTGCTGGCAGAAACCGTTGCCATTCCCGAAGGCAAAAAGTGGCTTCTGGACCGGAAGGTGACCCCCAACAATGTTGGCCTGAGCCTGATGGAGGACACCCGCGCGTATCTCGAGAGCCTGGAGCCGCGCAAACTGGCGGAGTTTCTGATCGGCGGTGTCTCGGTCATGGACCTGCCCGAAGAGTTTTCCCAGTCACACTTCGTGGAACTCGCCCGCGAAGCGCACGGAGCCACGGAATACCTGCTTCCGCCACTGCCCAATACGCTCTATACCCGGGACACCACCTGCTGGATTTATGGCGGCGTTTCCCTGAATCCACTCTACTGGCCTGCCCGTAAAGAAGAGACTTTCCTTACCACGGCCATCTACAAGTTTCACCCGCGCTTTACGGAAGAGAAGTTCAGCGTGTGGTGGGGCGACCCGGATACCAACTTCGGACTTGCTACCGTCGAGGGCGGCGATGTGATGCCGGTGGGCAACGGCGTCGTCCTGATCGGTATGAGTGAGCGTACCTCACGACAGGGAATCTCCCAGCTGGCCACCGCCCTGTTCGAGAAGGAAGCCGCCCAACAGGTGATTGTCGCGGCCATGCCGAAGCTGCGCTCGGCGATGCACCTGGATACAGTATTCACCTTCGCCGACCGGGATCTGGTCACGCTCTATCCCGAAATCATGGATCAGGTGCACCCGGTGGTGATGCGCCCCGGTGATAGCAAAGGCGGGCTCAATGTCACCCTGGAAAACAAGCCCTTCACCGAAGTGGTGGCCAAAGCCCTGAACCTGAAGAAACTGCGGGTGGTGGAAACCGGAGGCGATGCCTATGTCGCTGAACGCCAGCAGTGGGACAGCGGCAACAACCTGGTGGCCGCCAAACCCGGTGTGGTGTTTGCCTACGACCGCAACACCACTACGAACACGGCCCTGCGCAAAGAGGGGGTCGAGGTTGTGACTATCGTCGGTGCGGAACTGGGCCGCGGCCGCGGCGGTGGTCACTGTATGACCTGTCCTATCAAGCGGGATCCCATCGACTACTAGTCGGCGACACAGGGCACCCGCGACTTTCTCGCGCCCGCCGGCACTGACGGCGGCGGGCGGCCGGGGTATACTGCCGCCATGAAATTTTGTTGTCACTGCGGCAGTGCGTCCGTTTCTTTTGCCATTCCCGAGGGCGACGACCGGCCCCGCCATTTGTGCGGCGAGTGCGGCGCCATTCACTATATCAACCCGCGTGTCATCGTCGGGTCACTTCCCTATCTCGGTGATCAGGTGTTGCTGTGCAAGCGCGCCATTGAGCCCCGGTTGGGCCTGTGGACCCTGCCTGCGGGCTTTATGGAAAACGGGGAGAGCAGTGAGGAAGGCGCGCTACGGGAATCCTGGGAGGAAGCCCGGGCCAGTATTCGCGTGGACGACCTCTATACGGTTTACGATATCCCCCATATCAATCAGGTCTACCTGATGTATCGGGGCGAGCTCACGGACACCAACTTCGGCCCCGGGCCGGAGTCTCTCGAGGTGGAGCTATTCCGCGAAGATGAGATCCCCTGGGATGAGATCGCCTTTCCGATCATGACGGAGACGCTGAAACACTATTTCAGTGACCGCCGTAGTGGGCAATACGCGCTCCACCGCGGAGTAATCTCCCGCAAGCTGTAGTTTCTACGGGGCTGATTGGCCTTCTTCCAGGCTGTGCTGCAACAGCCACTGGTAGAAATCCTCGCCCTCGTAAACACGGCGCCAGACGTCGTGAGCCATGTCCTCATGGACGGTGAAGCGCACCTCACCGCCCATCTCTTCGAGACGGTTCACGCCGGCATAAAAGTATGACTTCTCCACCGTCCGGTCCCGCCCGCCGGCAAACACCCACACCGGCACTTTATTCTCAGCGATCGGCGCCATGAGGTCCGGATGGCCCCAGCCCACAACCGGCGCCACGGCGGCAAACTTTTCCGGATGACGACTGGCCATATACCAGCTGCCGAAGCCACCGTAGCTGAGCCCGGTCAGGTAGATCCGGCGATTGTCAGTCCGGTAAAGCTCGTCGACCTGATCGAGCATGTTCAGTAAATCCGTCTCGACTTTATCCCAGCCCCAGGGAAGGCCTTGGGGAATCTCATCCCAGCCAGAGATCGGCTGTCCGATCCCCATTTCGCCGCGGGGCTGTATGTATTTGCGTTCCGGCACACCGTTGTCCAGGCGCTTGGGAATACTGTCCCGCGAGCGGTTGGCGATGTAACTCACCGTTTTGTCCATACCGAACATGTGTAATTGAGGGACAACGATGATAAAGGGCAGGTCGCGCTTCTGGATCCAGGCCTCGTACAAGGGCCCATGAATCAGCGTGAAATCGAGCTCGTCGCGGCCATCACCGCGCTCTCCATTGCCATGCAGATGCAGCAACACCGGCCACTCACGCTCTGGCCGGTCTTCATAACCCCGCGGCAGGTAGACGAAGTACTCCCGGCCACTATTGTCCACCTCACTCGTGTAAGAGAGCTTCAGCAGTCGGGGATCACTTGACCGCTTACCTGCGGCATCGGTAGCAGTCGGAGCGTACTGGCATCCGGCAGTGAACAGAGCCATCAGGAGAAGGCCAATCTGAATGGAACAGGCTCGCAAAGCGCCCCCTTTTTCTTTTTATATTGTTTTAGCGTTATTTGATTTGTGTCTGCCCAGGAGGTCGACCGGATGCCTCCATGTTGCAACGGAGGAACACCTGACCGACAAAGACCAATCAGTTACAGCGGTCGTCCAACTTCCAGAGATCGAAAGCCGGCTCCTCATAGGGATGCGCCTCTCGCATCGCCGCCAGCGCGGCATCCACCAAGTGATCAGCACAGACCATCTCGACGCGGTACTCGGACACCCGCTCTACTTCACCGGTCTGCCCGATAAATGGCTGGCTGCCCTCGAGAGGACGGAACTGGCCGGTGCCTGGCACCTGAAAGCAACAGCTGTCGTAATCACCGATACGGCCCGCACCAGTGCCAAACAGTGCCTGCTTGACCTCTTCCAGGTGGCTTTCCGGAATATAAACGCAGAGTTTGTACACGGGGACTCTCCTGTGATCGTTCGCCGGCGCAAAGCACCTCAGTACAACAGGGTCATCAGCTTGCGCTGGTACTTCGCCGCCAGCGGATCTCCGGCACCGAGGCTTTTGACCACATCCAGATACGCCTGCTTGGCGGCGCCGTCAGCAAAGTTCATATCGCTGCGCAGGATATCCAGCAGCAGTTCCAACGCCTCTTCATGGCGATGGCTCTGGCTGTATTGCACGGCCAGCTTGTAGCCGGATTCCCAGTCTTCCGGATTGCTCGCCAGCGCCTGCTCGAGAGCCTTGATCTCCGGGGATTCCGCCGCCTGCTGCTTGAGTTCCAGCTGTGACATCAGTTGCTGGTAATCCGCATCCTGGTCTGCCAGCAGGATCTTGCCCAGGACTTCCTCCGCTTCCGGCACCCGGTTCAGTTCCAGCAGGACCGCAGCCAACTGCTTGGCCACATCGGCCCGCTCAGCGGAGTCGGTGTAAACCTGGCGCAGTACCGGCAGGGCCTCGTCCAGCTTGCCCTCGCCCACCAGCTTCTGCGCCTGCTGGAATTGCAATTCCCAGGCCTTGGGCAGGTACTTGTCCAGCATCTCACGGATCTGCTTCTCCGGCTGAGCACCGGCAAAGCCGTCCACCGGCTGGCCCTCTTTCAGCACCATCACCGTGGGCAGGCTGCGCACGCCCAGCTGCCCCGCCAACATCTGCTCAGTGTCCGCATTGACTTTGGCCAGCAGGAACTGCCCCTGGTATTCGTTGGCCAGCTTCTCCAGCACCGGCATCAGCTGCTTGCACGGCTCACACCAGTCGGCCCAGAAGTCCACCAGCACCGGGCGCTTCATGGATTCGTCGATCAGTACCTGCTGGGCGTTTTCCGCCGTGACGTCGACAATGAATTCGTTCACAAGCTCTCCTTACCTGAGCCAAGCCTATTTGGGCTGAATGGTACACTGCCTGTCGGCCTTTTGTTGAGCCCCGGACCCAGAGCTGAAATGGCCAGTTCGCGACCTGGAGCAAAAACGCCCGCCGCTGATCAAATAACAGACAGCACCCATCCAGCTCAGGAAGCCCAGCGCTTGGCGGAGGAGTTCAAGGTCGCCTCGGCGGGAGTGAGCCCCAGAAGGAGCCACGGAAGGGAGTAAGAAGGATTACTTAGCGCCTGACAATTGCAGTAAAAGCTTTCGGGCGACAGCAGCGCTCACCTCACCAGTTTGCGCAGCTTGCTCGAGATCAGGTCGGTAGCGAATACCATCGCAAGAATGACAAGCACGCAGGCAGCGGTATTTTCATACTCGAACAGCTTCATGGTCGTCATCAATTCGAAGCCAATGCCCCCTGCCCCAACCAAACCCAGGATTGTGGAAACCCGGATATTGGCTTCCAGTCGATAAAGGATGACTCCCAACCACGCAGGCAGGATCTGGGGGATAACGGCAAACAGGATGATCTTTGGCTTGGAGCAGCCGGCAGCCTGCATCGCCTCGATCGGACCCTGATCGATTTCCTCGATGGCCTCGGCAAAGAACTTACCCAGCATACCGGCGCCATGAAAGGTGAGCGCCAGCACCCCCGCAAAAGGTCCAAGCCCCACTGCTGCGACGAAGATCAACGCCAGAATGATCTCGTTGATGCCGCGAGCGATATTCAATACCTGCCGCGAGCAATGATAGAACAGAGAATTTGGGGACAGGTTCTCGGCTGCCAGGAAACTCAGTGGTACGGCCAGGATAATCGCCAATAAGGTGCCCATCAGAGCGATCTGTAAACTCTGTATCGCAGGCTCCACCAGTCGCTCGCCAATATAAGCAATATTGGGCGGCGCCATCCGTAAAACAAAGTCCTTGATCCAGGGCAGACCGTCTATAAGCCTTGCAACGCTCACTTCGGTTCCATTGACCAGCCACACCAATGACACCGCGGCAATCAGCAAGGAAGCTAAAGCGGTCCACAGACCAAAGCGGTTTTTCGGCCAACTGGCCACGAAAATATAGGAACGCATCATGCTGGCTCAGACCGCCCCAGCCAGGGGGATATTGCGGCACAGAGCCCCACCAGCACCAGTTTCCGGAATACTTGCGCTCTTGTTTTGAGCAACGCCGGGATAAATGGCTTCGACTACCTGTGGTGTCATGCTTTCTGGCGGACCGTCATAAACAACTTTTCCACCCGCGAGGCCGATAACCCTACTGGCATACTCCATCGCGTAATCGAGCTGATGCAGATTACACACCACTGCAATTTTTTCCCGCCGACACGCATTCTGAAGACAGTTGAGTACTTGTCGCGCGGATTGTGGGTCGAGACTCGCCACAGGTTCGTCAGCAAGCATCATGGCTGGACGCTGCACCAGCGCACGGGCTACCCCAACTCTTTGCTGCTGACCACCACTCAGGCTATCGGCCCGCTCATAGGCCTTTTCAGCGAGGCCGACCGTCTCAATTGCTTGAAGGGCTAGCGCTACATCACGACGGGAAAAGACCTGAAACAAGCATGACCAGAAAGGAATATGGGACATTCGCCCCACAAGCACATTCTTCAAGACGCTCAAGCGGCCAAGCAGATTGTGATCCTGGAAAACCATTGCGAAGTGGCGCCGCTGGGCCTGCCGCCCGGATTTACTAGCGGGATTATGACGCACTCCATTTACCCGTATTTCACCACCCGAGGGTAAACAGAGGTAGTTCAGACAGCGAAGAAGAGTTGATTTTCCCGCGCCAGACTGCCCCAGAACAACGACAAACTCGCCCGGCTGTACTTCAAAGTTAATACCATGCAGGACATCATCCCCTCCACGGTAAGCTTTGTGCAAATTACGAACTTCCAACATCGATATAGACCGTCAGCTACTCAGCCTTTTGATGACCGATATACTTCGCGGACAGCATCGTAGGCCGAGTCTTCCGTTGGCTCAAAGCTGTTCACTAAGCCCTGATCACCGAAGCGTACCCCGCGCAAACTCAAAAATGCTTCCTTAATACGCACTCTGGTTTTCTCTGGCAGATCCCTTCGCCAAACCATCGGCGATTCGGGAATCGCGTCTGAACTCCAGATCACCCGTATCTCATTCTCCGCCACCAGCCCTTTGCTCAAAGCTGACTGGAGTATTCTGTCAGCAACAGCCGCAGCTTCTACACGCCCATGCTTCACGGCGAGGATACTTGCGTCATGCGAACCCGAATAAACGGCATTCTTAAAAAACTGGCGCGGCTCGAGGCCCGATTCTTTGAGCTTCGCCATTGGAAACATATAACCGGAGGTCGAGGTAGGGGCAACAAAGGCGAAATTCGTCCCTTTTAGATCCTCGATTGCGAAAATCTCAGAATCCGCCTGCACGATAATCTGGCTTTTATAGCCTGTATCTGGCGAGTCACTCTTCTTCGCCACAACAAAGGCCTCCACCTCAGCCAGCTCTGCCGCCTTGACGTAAGAAAATGGACCGAGATATGCCAGGTCTACATGACCCGCCCGTAGCGCCTCAATAGCGCCGTTGTAATCAGCCGCCACATAGCCTTTTACCTGCACACCCAGCTTTTCCGCAAGCGCGTCAAACAACGGTGCTGACTGCGCCAACATCGCTCGAGAATCTTCCGCTGGAATCATGGCTATCGTGAGCCGCTCAGTTGCCTGCACCTGCAATGAGAACAGAAGGCAAATCAGGGGGAGAAAAAATCTCTTAACCAACACAGGAAACAATGACCTCTTATCGAATACTTCCCTGTGAAAATGCTGCGGGTTTCTTCTCTGCCAATCTCATTTCCTACCGCAGAAAGGCTAGTTCACAAATTACTAATCAGCATTCCAGATAATTCAGGGCTATTGAATTAACCAGAATTCTGACCACCAAGAATAAACAAGTCGAAAAGACACACAAACGGAAACCCAGAAGATCCATACTGGCATGACTAATTTGTGCGCAATTTTACCAATGATTGCAACGGCACCCAAAGCGCTAATTTGCAGATTGCGGGGTC
The DNA here is from genome assembly GCF_001750105.1 of Microbulbifer aggregans. Classification (NCBI taxonomy): domain Bacteria; kingdom Pseudomonadati; phylum Pseudomonadota; class Gammaproteobacteria; order Cellvibrionales; family Microbulbiferaceae; genus Microbulbifer; species Microbulbifer aggregans. The sequence continues at coordinate 2,301,632 of NZ_CP014143.1, read as the reverse complement.
ATCAATGACCTCTTCTTGCACTGGAGTCAACCTGAAGGATCAGGGTCGGAGAATCAACATGCACTGCTCCACCTCAGGACACCTCGACAGCATCCAATCTATTAGAGATTAACTCCATCTCCCCAGTCCGTCACCAGCTCTTATCCTCGAGAAATGCAGGAGACTCACAGAGCCCTTTTCCGCCTGAACCAAGTTAAAAGCCAAACAATCTACCACAACCCTAATTCAGATTTTCCAAAGCTTAGTTTGGGCATTTATGACTGTGGGTCCATCAGTTTTTTACGTCACGATACACAGGTGCTGCAGAGTTACCGCAGTGACCAATCAACAATAAATACGGAATTCTGGAGAAAGACTATGAAGTTAACGCCCTTCAAGAAGAGCGCGATTCTGTTGTCCGGCGCTCTGGCGCTGGCCGGCTGTGAAAGGATTGACGGCACTGTCACCGGCGGCGGCACCATGCACTCGCTGGGCGGCAAAGGTAAAGCAGTTTTCACCATCAATGCGCAGCGCTGCGATGAAAAGCCGGTTAAAGGGCAAATGACCTTCCGCGATAGCACCGCTATCGACTGGGAAGAACAAGGCGGGGTTGAGTTCAAGGCGAACGTCACCCACGCAGGCCTCTGCGGTGAAGATCTTAGCGATCCCACCGGGGATGTCGACGCTGACCGCCACATGCAGTGTATCCAGGCATGTGAGCCGGGCATGTACCAGGTGGACTTTGACTATGACTCCTCCAATCCGCTGATGCCGGGCCAGGGTACGGGCATCGCCTGTATGACCGACATGGGTGAAGGCGTCAACTCTCCGTGGGGTATGCACGGTATGGTCAACCTGTTCGTCCTCGACAGCGGCCCCTACCAGGGTTACGCCAGCGGCGGTGTAATCAGCGGCAATATCCAGACCAAGGAATGCCCAAGCACCAAGAATGACGACGACAACGCCTGAGCGCCCAACCAAGGATAAATAGGTCTAGTAATGAATAAGAAAACCACACTTATCGCAGCAGCCATCAGTGCCGCCATCAGCCTGCCGGCGCTGGCCTCCGACTCCATGCGCCTCATTGTTGAGTACAAGCCAGGTCAAGGCGCGGCCGTAAAAACCGCCCTGGAGCAAAAGGGCATCAAGGTTCACCATGAGCTGGACAAATTCGACAGCATCGCCCTGTCCGTCAGCAAAGAGCAGTTTGCAGAACTCAAGTCCGTCGACGGCATTTCCATGGTCTACCCGGATGCGAAGCGCAAGCTGCAAGGCAACGCAGTGGGTGAAATTTCCCCCTACGGTATCGCCATGACCCAGGCAGACCAGCTGAACTATGCCGGTGGCACCAAGGTGTGCATCATCGACTCCGGTTATGACTACGGCCATCCTGACCTGCCAGCAGCCAACGTAACCGGCGAAATGGGCCTTTCCGGCCCCTGGAATGAAGACGATCACAGCCACGGCACGCACGTAGCGGGAACTATCGCCGCAGTTGGCGGCAATGGCGAGGGCGTCGTCGGCGTCAACTCCGACGAAAACATGAACCTGCATATCGTCCGCGTGTTCAACGCTGCTGGCAATTTCGCCTACGCTTCCAGCCTGGTCGGTGCGGTCAGCGACTGTGTCGATGCGGATGCCGACATCATTTCCATGAGCCTCGGCGGCAGCTTCGAAAACCCGATCGAGAGAAAAGCAATGGATGCAGCGGCCCGTGAAGGTGTGCTGATCATTGCCGCGGCCGGCAACGACGGCAATGCCACCCACTCCTACCCGGCCTCATACGACAGCGTGATGTCCGTAGCCGCGATCGACAGCGCTGCGCAACACGCCAACTTCTCGCAGCGCACCTCGCAGGTAGAAGTCGCCGGCCCCGGTGTCAACACGTTGTCCACCGTACCGCGGGGCATGGGCCAAAGCGGTGTTGGCGTTGTCTCCCAGGAAAGCAATGCCTATGAAGCAATTCCCATGCAGGGTTCAACGATCGGCTCCATCGACGCACCCCTGGCGGATTGCGGCGTCGGCACCAGCGCCTGTGAAGACGTTGCCGGCAAGATCTGCCTGATCGAGCGCGGCGAAATCGCCTTTGGCGCAAAGGTTGCGAACTGTGAAGCGGGCGGCGGTGTCGGCGCCATCGTCTACAACAATGTTCCGGGGACCTTGTCCGGTACCCTGGGTGGTGACAGCGCACTGGTAGCCGTTGGCATCAGCCAGGCTGATGGTCAGGAGCTGATGAGCAACATCGGCATGGAGACCAGCATTAACATCGAGCAGCTGGCAAACTACGACTACATGTCCGGCACCTCCATGGCGACGCCGCACGTTTCCGGTGTTGCCGCCTTGGTCTGGAGCCACTTCCCGCAGTGTAGCGGCAACGATATCCGCATGGCCCTGCGTGCCTCCGCCAGCGACCTGGCCGAAACTGGCTATGACTACAACACCGGCTGGGGTCTGGTACAGGCCAAGGACGCCTACGACTACCTTGCTACCAACGGCTGCAAAAGCTCCAATGGCAAGATCTACGGCGGCGACGGTAGTGCCCGATAAGCATTAGTCCCGCAAAAAAATTGGAAAGGCGCGTTCGAGTATCCCGTGAGTGAAGCGCCTGATTAGGGATGATCGGTTTAGGCGGCCCAGTTGGGCCGCCTTTTTTACTGGTGAAATCATTGGGCCTTCTGAGGAGCTATTCGCTTAACTCGCCAGAGCGCAGTCCGCGGTTTCACGATCGAATTCACGCGCAAGAGCGGTCACGACCTGGATCAGTGACTGGGTCAATGGAGTCGACACTCGCTCGTTCAGCACCACCAGGCTACTGACAATCGACAGGCGATCACTGCGAATGGGCCGCACCACAATGTTCGGATGAGGCACATGCTCATCTTCTGCCACCACGGAAATACCGAGGCCCTGCCCTACTGCCTCGCGGATGGACTCTCTACTGCCCAGCTCGTACCGCGTGTCCACAACAACACTCTGTTCCCTCAGCGCTTCCTCAAACAGCGATCGGGTCAAGGAACCCTCCTCCCTGCTGATGAAAGCCTGCTGGTGAAAATCCCCGATCTCCAGCGCACTTTTGCTGGCAAGTGGGTGCTCCCGGGGAAGAATCGCCACCAGGCTGTATTCATAGCATCGGAATGCCTGCTGGCCCGGCCGCTTCTCGGCTTGAACATAAAAAGCTGCATCCACTTCACCCAGCTCCAGCAGACGCTGGATATTTTCCGAGGAGGAGAAGGATGCTTTCACTCTGATATTCGGGTAACGGCTGTTGAAAACCTTCAGAATCCGCGACACCTTATACGGGCTCACGGCCGCGATGCGAATCTCACCCGACTGCATCTTCGAGTGGGAATACATCAGGTGTTCAGATTCACGTACTGCATTGAGGGCAGACTGAAACAATGGCAACAACGCGGCACCGATACTTGTCAGTCGGTTGTTTTCCCGGCGCCGGACCAGAAGCTTGGCGCCGTAGCACTCTTCCAACTGAGACATCTTATTCACCAGCGATGGCTGGGAGATCTCCAGTCTCAACGCGGCCTCTTTGAAGCTGCGATACTTGGCCACCGCACAAAAGGCTTCCATCTGCGACAAACTGATCTTTGTTCCCGGCATTTCTTTCTTCTTCCAGACTGCACCAAAAGTAACCCCCCTCAATGGGGCTCCCCAGGCGGCCAGCCGACGGTCGTCAGGGACAATTCCCACAGGCACTGGCACCTGCCAAAAACGTCCCGAATTAACCAAAAGCATGGCCTTTTATGTCATTTATCTTGTGATGACATTATGCATTAGGATGATTTTGTTTAAAATACATACAAATCAGCATGAGTAGTTCGAAAGCAACTTTTGCAACAATTGTACAAAAAACACTCCGTCGGCGACAGAAAGTGCCAATTCAAATGACTTCAGATGACACGAGCAAATTCCAGCCTCCTGGCCAGAAGCCGGTCTAAGGCCCGGCGCCAGACCAGTTTCCGTGGTGTGAGGGATATAGTGACCCGTCAGGGAAATGGGTCACGGATGGGCTGCTGAACTCGCCATTTCTCGCCGGAATTCAGCAGACTCTCATTTTCACTGCCGGGATGCGCTCACCAGTTCAGGGAAGACGGCAACCGGGGGGACGACAACAGCTTGGCAAAGCGCTGCCAGCGTTCCTCCTCACTACCCGCGCCCTCTTCCACATAGTCAGCCACGAGTTGCTTGCCCCAGTTGTAGTTGATGACGTAGGCACCGTAAGTATCCACAAAGCGCTTACGCTGGCGCGCCTTTTCCGGGCTCATCAGGGTGTACTTCTCGAACAGTTCCACTGCCTGATCGCCTTCGATCTCGCCGTTGATATATTGCCGGGCGATGGTGTTACCGGCGAAGCTGACGGTATCGATCAACTCCAGTACGCGGTCATACTTTTCCGCCTTTGAGGGATCCAGGCCCGCCAGCGGATAGAGCGTCTCCCGTTCGAACTGGGTCTTTTGCTCATCGGGGAAAGCCAATTCGATCCCGTAGTTGGCGCTACCTTCAGCGATCAGGGACTGCGGACTAAACAGGGGGTAGACACTGAACTCGATCCAGCCGCGGTCTTTTACCAGCTTCTGTTCCAGTAAGGCGTTGTAGGTGTGATGTCCGGGATAACCCTCGTGGCAGCCGAGGTCAATCGCGCGGTCGATCATGACTGGTAACTCGGTGTTCATCTGGATCAGGCTGTGGGCATCGCCCTGATACCAGTTGTAGCCGCTCCAGGGCTTGTCGGTAACATACTCGAGGGTGAATTCCTCGTTTGACGGCAGGTCGATGTATTTTTTCGTGCGCTGCCTGCAGGCATCAATCGCCGCTTCAAATACCGGCCCCAGTTTTTCAGGTGGAATTTCGAACTGTTTGCGGAAGGCCTGCACCCGCTCGTGCAACGGCTCCTCTCCGGGCAGCAATTGCTCGAGCTCTGCGAGGGCGGGTTCGAATTCGGAGAATTCCTGTTTCGGGGGCTGGGTGTCGTATAGCAGCTCCGCCTCGCGATCGAAATCCCGGTTACCGTTGCCGGCGAGACTCTCTGCATGAGCCGCTACCGCGCGCAACTGCGTCTTCAGGTAGTGGTGGCGCAACCTGTCCATTTCATTGTCCGGCTCTGGCATCGCCTCCAGCTTGGCCGACAGTTCAGCCGCCTGATCCGCCAGCACTGCGGGCGACGCCTTATTCTGTTTAGCGGTTTCCCGCAGCTGCTCCGGACCGTAATAGGCATCGACGTAGTTGTCATCGTGGTTGCCGAGTGACAGCACCAGTAACACATAGTCTTCGGCCAGCTGGTCCATGGATTTCACTTGCTCACTTTCCTTCTTGCCGCTGCCCGAGTCAGCCTGTTGCTGCGCTGCCGACTCATTGGTGGCCGTAGTTACATCGGACTTTGTGTCCGAGTCGCGCTGACCGCACCCTGACAGCATCAAAATTGTCATTGCCGCAATGCAAAGGTCGCGCATTATCTTGGCTGGAGTCATGAGGTCTCCTCAGTGCTTCTTTTCTGTTTGAATTCATGTTGAATGTTTACCGGCGCTGTATTGCCCTGCAGACGCAGACCGAAAAGTGCGGCGGAATGCGTTATTGCGAGAGTCTCCGCCTCGCAGAGTTCGCCAGCCTCGATGGCAGCGAAAATCTCAGCCTCTGCGGCTTCAATTCCACCCAGTAGAGAGGCACTGGAACCGCGCTCAATTGCACTGGCCATCGCAACCCGGTGCTGCTCCCAGCGATCCTGCGCGCAGACCTGCCACCCACCGGTAAATTCGACGGGCATAAACAGACTGCTACAGGTCGCCGCGGTGCCGGTAAAACTGACTCGCGGCCCGTGCTCGCTCAATTGCACGATCATGGCATTGGTGGTCTGCGAGGGGCGCAGGAAGGCAAGCGGCGAATTCACCGGTGCGGCGTGCATACACAGGTCCCCGTTGCCACTGGGGCATGCCTTTCGGTGTTGTCGCAGAATGGCCGCAAACTCCCGGAAACCGACACCACTGTCAGGCAGCGAACCGAGCGCGTTCAGACTGGCGGCCCTGCGGCGGCGGCTGGCACCAAAAAACGGGCGCAGCCAGGTGTCGAAGCGCCGCCGGAAGCTTTCACCCCCAGCCTGCACCGCGACAAGATCCGGGGGAATCCGGTCGGCGCCTGTGTCGATCGTGAGCGCGTTGGAAATACTGTCGAAACTGTCGATCCGGGAAGCAGCCCACTGCTGCCCGGCAGTTTCCAGCTTCCAGGCACTGCCAGAATCGGCGATCAGGAAACTGTTATCGTAGCGGAAGTCCCGCTGACTGAAGCCTGCGGGGCCACCCTGACCATGGGCCTGCAGCAGGCCGATGATGACATCCAGCGCCTCCTCCGCCGTGGATGCGCGCTCGAGACCGAGACGTACCAGATCCATACCCAGCAGCGCCGCGCCGCTTTTCAACACGCGGCGGGAAAAGATGGCCTCGTTACCGATCGCTACCCCGCACGCGTTCACCCCCATCTCCGCGCCCCACATCCACGCGGGCCGACCGATGATGCAGGCGTGCCGATCGGGCACCTGTGGAATTTCGATCCAGGTACAGCGGAGGTTGGCAGTGCGATCTCCGCGCACGGCCGGTACCACCTCGACACGCTGTGCCTCGTAGGGATCGCGGTCACTGTTTTTGGCCAGCCAGGTTTCCCCCTGCCCGCGCCAGACCAGGGTGTCACACACGGGGCAGCTCCCGCACTTGAAGATTCATCGCCGGCGCCCCGGGAGCACACTCTGCCAGAGCCTGGCGCACTTCCTGCACTGCCCGCTCAGCGGCCTGCAGCGCACCTTCCATATAGCCGTACCATTCCGTGGCCGCCTCGGTACCCGCATAGTGGATGGGACCATCCGCATCGCGCAGGCCGTCGCCGTACTGCGTCCAGACTCCGGGCGGCATCAACGCGGCATAGCATCCCCTGGTCCAGGGCTCACTACTCCAGTCCCGGTCGACATACTCAAGGGGCGTGCGGGCCCGCTTACCGAAATAGCGCGCGAAACAGTCGAGCACATCGCGTCGACGCACCTCGGGATCGACACCGCTGTAATGCCGCGCGGCCTCTCCCTCGAGAAAACCCATCAGCAGGCCGGAGTCTTTGCCAGCCTCGGAATTGTCGAACACCACCCGCACCGGGCCCTCGACGCTGGTCACCTGGCCGGACAAGCCCTCGTCACGCCAGAAAGGACGATCATAACGGGCGACACATTTGATACAGCTGCCGGCGGGCATCCGCTGCCACAACTGGTCACGACGGGCGGGCAGCGCCGGGGAAAACTGAATCCGCAGCGCCTGGTTGGGCGGCAGCGCCAGGATCAGTCGCCGGCAACGGAGGACACCGCCCTCAAAACTCACCAGCAATGTTCCATCTGCATTCTGTTCAATGGAATTTACCGGAGCATTCAGGTGCAGGTCATCACCCAGCTCTCTGGCCATACGGGTGCAGAGCCCTGCCGTGCCTCCATGAACACGATCCTGCTGGGCACCTCCGGTTACCGAGAGTAGCGTCTCCAATGAATTACCGGAGCGCGCATAAAACAGGGCATGCAACAGGGAGAGTTCCTCCGGCTCGGCGGCGAACACCGCGCCGATGCCGATGGCAAACAGCTCCCGCGCACGGCGAGTTTTGCAGGTGCGCTGCAGCCAGCTGGCCAGCGTCTGCTGATCCCACTCGGCCGCCTTCGGATGGGTCCACGGCGCGGAGCAGTCAATGCTCCTGGCCATCCGTTCAAAACGCGCCATGGCCTGCCCCAGGTCCAGCAGCGCCACGGGGTTAATACGCGGGATGGTGCCCTGGTAGCGTCGCCCCCGGGCCCGGTCCCAGAGCAGGTTGTCGCCGTTGTCGTATAGCGGCCAGGTCTCGAAACCGAGTTCCTCGATCAGGCGGTACATCCGCTCCTGGCCCGGCCCCACCCACTGCCCGCCGATATCCACCGTTTCACCATTGGCAAAGCGGTGGTTACAAAGGCGGCCCCCAACGCGCTCGCGGGCTTCCAGTACCGCGATACGGTAATTAGGCCGCAGCAACCGCGCTGCCTGCAGGCCGGAGATGCCCGCGCCAACGATCACCACATCCAAAAGATCCGGGGGCACTGCATAACTGTTTTGCTTAGTCACGGGCGGAGACCTCCTCATGATGAGTGTTGAGCCAGAGGCTGGAGACAATGGCGATATCCTTGCGCTGGCCGAGGATCAGCTCACCATCCAGCACGGCCATGGTCTGGCCATCATCGCCCAGATCCCAGAGATCGCCGCGCAGAAAAGTGTTGATGCCGGCGCGCAGCTGCCGGCCGCGCCCACCCAGCGCGTACTTGCGCCAGGCCTCAGCCTCCGTCAGCTTTTGGACGTCACTATCGGCAACATCATCTGGCGCCCGCGCACCGTTATAGCCACCCCAGGGCGATTCCCAGATTCCGTCCGGTGAAGAAAAGGAAGGCACGGCGACCAGCTGCGCGCTCTGTATCTGTGCCCAGGTATCGGGATACCAGCTGTCCGCACAGATCAACACTCCCAGCCGGCCCGCCGGTGTCTCAACGATGGGCAGGCTGTCATCCAAGGGCGCGGGCTCGGTAAACGGCAATTCCGAGTCGATGGGGTAAACCTTGCGCACCGGACCGGCCACTCGACCGTCAGCAAAAAAGACGAAGCTGCTGTTGTACAAAGGGCCCAAGCCGACAACCAGCCGCTCATCCTTTACAGCTGGCTCCGGGAGCAAAATCGAACCGGCAACCACGGTGACACCGTATTCTGACGCGAGCCCGGAAAAAATCTGTTGATATTGGTCGGCCATGGCCTCCGACTTGGTGCGAAAAAGCGACGCCGCAAACGGGTCCTGCTCTTCTGCCCCGACCAGCCGATAGAGGAATCCGGACAGGTTACCGAGCGCCGCCCAGGCCAATGCGCCAGTCGTGGTGTCCGCCGCAAAGACCAGCGCACTCTCGCCCTCAGCAACCAGCCAGGTGCCAATATGCTCCGGGAACACGACCACTGTTTGGGGGCTCAACCATCCGGCACTGCGGGCCTGGTCCAGATAGCCGGACAGCTTGCGCTGCAGAAGACCGGCCTGCGCATAGTCCGCGACATCCAGATGCGGCTGGATGGAAAGGAGGTTGGCAGCCCCATGCAGCGGACTGTTCAGAGGCTCGAGAAGTGCCGTGGAAGGCTTGGGATTCTCTATGGCCGGGGGCCTCATTGCCAACACAATGGCCAGCGAGCAACAGACCAGTATGGACAGGGAGATCAAGCCAGAGCGACTCGTTAATGCGGAAACCCAGCGTCTTTTTTTCATCATCGGTAGCGCCGCTTTTATCGTTATTGGTCACGCCGTTTATTTTTCAGCCGCTATTATCCAGTGCAAGGCCGGGATGTCGCAACGGCACGACCCGAAACAGGCAGCGACGGGGCGGAGGAAAACCTGCCAGTGCCACAACAAAGTGCAGACATCAGCGTCTCTTTTCGATTCTACCGGGAGCTGAACGACTTTCTGGCGAAAGACCAGCGCCAGCGCGATATCGTGCGTGCCTATTCAAGAACGGGATCGATCAAGGACGCGATCGAAAACCTGGGAGTGCCGCATACAGAGGTGGACCTGATTCTGGTAAACGGCAAATCGGTGGACTTCAACTACCTTCTGCGTGATGGCGATCGTGTCAGTGTCTACCCGGTGTTTGAGTCCCTCGATATTTCGGCACTGACTCGCTTGCGCCCTGCTCCCCTGCGGGAGCCTCGCTTTGTCCTGGACTGCCACCTTGGGCGCCTGGCACGCTACCTGCGCCTGCTGGGCTTCGATACGCTGTTGCCGGAAAACTCCGAAGATGGCGAACTCGTCAGGGTCTCCGTCGAACAACAACGCATCCTCCTTAGCCGCGACCGGGCACTGTTCCGGCGCAGGGCCCTGCAACGCGGCTACTGGGTGCGAGCCACCAACCCAAAGCAGCAACTGGCGGAAGTGGCAGAGCGGTTCCAGCTGCAGAATGTGCTGCACCCCTTTTCCCGCTGCACCCGCTGTAACGGCCATCTGGAGTCAGTGCCAAAGGATGCCGTGCTTCACCAGCTGCGAGATAACACTCGCCGTCATTTTGACCAGTTCTGGCAGTGTAACCAGTGCGGCCGGGTGTACTGGAAAGGCAGTCACTACGACCGGATGCGAGCCCTGATCGGCAAACTGCTCGAACCCCGCGCAGAGTGAATCGGAAAGCCCTGACTCACTTCAGGAGCAGCGGACACAAAAAAGGCCGGGATTGACCCGGCCTCTCGATGGGCCTGAGACGACTACCGGTCAGACCGGACAACCTCCTCAGCCCTGCCGGTCACCGCTGCCGGCGGGAGAAGCCGCGCCTTCAGCGGCCCCCTTTTCTTCCGTATCCGCGCCTTCTTCCTCTCGGTTTTCATCGGAATCAACGGCAGCGTACTCATCAGAGATAGGCGCCTTGCGCAGGATCATAAAGCCGCTGATACCGGCGATCAGAGATGCCAGCAATACACCGGCCTTGGCCTGGATCAGCAGTTCCTCACTGCCAGCGAAAGCCAGCTCGGAGATAAAGATCGACATGGTGAAGCCGATACCACCCAACAGCGCCACACCGACGATATGGTGGAAAGTGGCCCCTTTGGGCAGGCTGCCCAGCCCGAGGCGCCAGCCGATCCAGGTCGCACCGACAATACCGATCAGCTTACCGAACACCAATCCCAGGATTACACCCAGAGTGACCGGGTTCAGTACCGCAGTGCCGGTGGTAAAACTGTCGATCGGGATACCCGCATTCGCCAGAGCGAAAATCGGGATCACCAGGAACGCCACCGGCGTATGCAGGCGAGTCTCCATCCGCTGCAGCGGTGACTGTGCCAGCTTGACGCCATTGCCTAACGCCATCACCCGCGCGCGCAGGGCGTCGTTGGCGATGATCTTGTCTCCAGGGCGGAAGCTGCGATCGAAACTTCGAATGATGTCCTTCACAAAGGTGCTGAAGGCCACCGGGTCGTATTTAGGGCGTGCCGGCATGGCCATGGCGGTCACCACCCCGGCCAGGGTCGCGTGGATCCCACTCAGGTAGAACTCATACCAGAGCAGCACGCCGACAAATATATAGGCTGGGGAACTGCGCACGCCTGCCGCCTTCAGCAGCCAAAGAATCACCACCAGCACACCGGCAGCAGCCAGCGCAGCCATGTTGACGCTCTCGGTGTACCAGATGGCAATCACCAGAATCGCACCCAGATCGTCGACAATGGCCAGGGCGACCAGGAACATCACGACCGCCCGCGGCACACGATTGCCCAGTAGCGCAATACAACCGACGGCAAAAGCGATATCGGTGGCCATGGGAATACCCCAGCCCCGTGCCGCATCGCCGTCGCCATTGAGCCCGGCGTAGATCAGTGCCGGTATCACCATACCGCCCATAGCCGCCATGATGGGCAGCACCGCCTGCTTCAGCTCGGAGAGTTCCCCGACGAGAAACTCGCGCTTGAGTTCCAGGCCAACCAGGAAGAAGAAGATCGCCATCAGCGCGTCGTTGATCCAATGATGCAGGGTGAGGGACAGTTTCCACTCCCCGGCGCCGACACTGATGGGCATATGTAGCAGGTGCTTGTAGGCCTCCTGCAGCGGTGAATTGGCAATGACCAGGGCAGCAATTGCCGAAATCATGAGCAGAATGCCACTGCTGCTCTGCCGGTGAATAAACTCTTCAAAAGGCGTGACCAGTCGCCCGAAAGCGCTCTCCAGGGGCGCTTCAAACACCCTGCCCTTGCGAATTCTGAACTTGCCCAGAACGCTTTTCGCCATCCGCTGCCAACCTCCTATCCAGCTCACTGCTTCTAACAAGTGGGCCCAGAGGTTAGCATGGCAGCATCGAATTCCACCATATTTTTAGGATCGAACTCCGCCGATGCGCCTCGATATCCTCCTCGTTGAACGCCAACTGGCCAACTCCCGCACCCATGCCAAGAAGCTGATTGAGGCGGGCCGGGTCTGGCTGGATAACGGCGCCAGCTGGCGGCCGGCGCAGAAACCGGGTCAGGGGGTAACCGCCGACCAGCCACTGCGCGTCGAGCCCCTGCCAGAGGATCGCTACGTCTCCCGAGCCGGCATCAAACTGGAAGCCGTACTGGACCATACCGGGCTCAAGCCCGAGGGCTGGCGGGCCCTGGATGTGGGCTGTTCAACCGGCGGTTTTAGCGACTGTCTGCTGCAAAGAGGCGCCGCGCTGGTAGTCGGCGTCGATGTCGGGCACGACCAGCTGGCAGCGAAACTCCGCAGCCACCCCCGTATGCATCTCTTTGAGGGCCTGAACGCCCGCTACCTGGAGCCCGCGCAGCTATACCCATACAGCGAGGAGGGATTTGATGCCGTGGTAATGGATGTGTCGTTTATATCGCAGACGCTGATCCTGCCCCGCCTACCAGCGCTGATGCGGCCAGGCGCGCAACTGCTCAGCCTGGTCAAACCCCAGTTCGAGGTGGGCCCGGAGAATATTGGCAAGGGTGGCCTTGTGCGCGATGAGAAGCTCTATGGGCAGGTGCGGGAAAAAATCGTGGCCCTATGCGAAGAACTCGACCTGTCCGTAAAAGCCTACATCGAGAGCCCGATTCTCGGCGGTGACGGCAATCGGGAGTTCCTTCTCTGGGCGCAAAAAGCCTGATGCCGAGACTCAAGACCGATTGAGAATTTCCTCCAGCTTGGCCTTGAAACCCTGGCTCGGAACTTCGGTAGGAGAGCGGGTCCGCGGCGGACGCGGAACCAGGCTGCCCTGGCAATTGGGGCAGCTGCGGGAGAGCACTTCCGCGCATGTGGGGCAGAAGGTGCACTCAAAGGAACAGATATACGCCTGGTCACCCAGGCCGAGTGCTGCGCTGCAACGCTCGCAGCTTGGCTTCATTTTCAGCATGGCAGCTCTACCAACTCCTACTTCAGGTCACTCCCGACTTCCATAAGCCGGGAGTAACCACATAGAGGCGGCTGCCGAAGCGAGCGGCTATTACGCCTCCAGTTGCTTGTCTGTGCGCGCCGCCATGATGAAGTCATTCTTATGCAGGCCACCGGCCTCATGACTCCACCAGGTCACCGTCACCTTGCCCCACTCCGTCAAAAGGGCCGGGTGGTGACCGACCTCTTCAGCGATTTCGCCAACCCGGTTGGTAAAGGCCAGGGCCTGCTTGAAGTTGCGGAACTTGAAAACACGTTCAAGCTGCATCACGCCGTCCCGGGCCATCGGGGTCCAGTCGGGAATTTCCCGCAGCAGTTCAGCAAGCTCTTCGTCAGATACCAGTGGCGCATCGGCGCGACAGGCTTCACATTTTTGTTCGGCAAGTTCAGTCATGAATCAGTCCTCGAAGTGTTTCAATTATTATGGACTCGAGTGAGCAGCGGATGACTCTAACCGCGCCCCGGGACTGAAACAAGCGCACCGTGTAAAAGGCTATTTTATGTGGTTAGGCTGCGCTTTAATGGGACAGAGTGCTAAAAAACACCAAAGGCCTTGCCTTGAATACGGCCCGGCCGGCGCGGTGATGGAAAGAGAAAACTGCCACAGAAAGTGTTTAATACCGAGGAATGCAATGAAAATCACACTACCCACTATGGCAATGTCCGCTCTGGCGCTGAGCCTGAGTCTTGCGGGCTGTGACCGCACAGAAAACGATGGTACTCGGAAGGATACCGCTCAGGCAGAAAGCGCGACTGAAGTTCCCGCCGCAACCACTGGAGAAGCCACCAATGGCAGTCAGCAGCAGAGTTTCGATGCCCAGTCGGCGCAGATGATCGAAGAGCTCTGGCAGCTGTTTCCTTCCTGGGCAGTGCGCGAGGGCTACTATGCGGTGGCCGACCAGCTACAGATACCGAATGACGCCTACCGGGAACAGGTGCTCGAGTTCGCCCGCCGTCACCGCGAGCAGTTCGCGAATATCGATACCGAGACCCTCGATGCCAATGACAGAAGCGACCTGGCCCTGATCCAGAACTTCCTTAACCGCCTCGAATGGCAACTCACCGAGTTCCAGTCCCACCTCTGGAACCCGGCCGAATACAACGTTTCCCATCCATTCGCTCTGATCCTCAACACCGAATACGCGCCCCTCGATGAGCGCCTGCGCACATTCAGTGAGCGCCTGCAGAAAGTACCCGCCTACTACGACGCAGCGGAGAAAACCCTGCAAAAACCGGCTTCCCCCCAGCTCATCCTGGCAATCCAGCAAAATGAAGGCGCCCTGAAAGTGTTTGGCGAGGAAGCTGAGGAGAAGCTGGCGAGTAGCGGGCTCAGCGAAGAGGAAAAACAGCTTTTCCAGGAGCGGCTTGAGAACGCGCGCAAGGCGATCCAGGAATACATCACTTATCTGCAGACCCGACACGCCGAACTGGAGGAGAGTCAGGACTACAAGGATTTCCGGATCGGCGAGGAGCTGTATGAGCAAAAGTTCGAGTACGAAATTCAGATCGGCATGACCGGCAAGGAGCTCTACGAGAAGGCGCTGGCAGAAAAGGACAAGCTGCACGATAAGATGGAGGAACTGGCCGGCGAACTCTGGCCCAAGTACTTCCCTGATCAGCAGCCGCCAGAGGACCGGCTGGAAAAAATTGGCCAGGTGCTGGAGAAACTGTCCGAGCACCATGCCACCAAAGAGACCTTCAAGGCTGAGGTGGAGAAGCAGATTCCGGAACTGGTGGCCTTCGTCAAGGAAAAAGACCTACTGACTCTGGACGAGGACAAACCCCTGGTCGTGCGCACTACGCCACCCTATATGCGCGGCTTTTCAGTAGCCTCCATCAACGCGCCGGGCCCCTACGACAAAGGTGCCAATACGTATTACAACGTGATGCCCATTGAGGAATTCAGTGATGACCGCGCCGATAGCCTGCTCAAGGAATACAACAAGTACCTGATGCAGATCCTCAATATCCATGAGGCCATTCCCGGGCATTACACCCAGCTTATCTACGCCAACAAGTCGCCCAGCTTGATCAAGAGCATTCTTGGCAATGGCGCCATGGTTGAGGGCTGGGCCGTATACACCGAGCAGATGATGCTCGAGGCCGGCTACGGCGACTTCTCTCCCGAGCTGTGGCTGATGTATTACAAGTGGCGGTTGCGCGTTGTGATCAACACCATCCTCGACTACGAGATTCAGGTGAAAGGTATCGACGAACAACGGGCGCTGGACTTGATGGTGCGCCAGGGCTTCCAGCAGAAAGCGGAGGCCATGGGCAAATGGCGCCGCGCTACCCTGAGCCAGGTACAGCTGACCAGCTACTACGCCGGTTACGCCGACATCCTCGCGCTGCGTGAGGAGATGAAGGAAAAACTGGGGGATGACTTCGATCTGAAAGCCTTCCACGAAAAATTCCTCAGCTACGGCAATGCGCCGGTGCCGGTGATTCGGGAGTTGATGGTGGCGGAATTACAGGAGGATTGATCGACCGGGTAGCCCGCAACTCATTCGCGGGCGCCCCCGCTCATACCGAGCCGAAATAAAAAAAGGCCGGGCCCCTCACGGAGCCCGGCCTTTTTTAAGGGAGGGAGAGGAAGTTAAACCGCACCCTCTTCGATCTTTTCTTTCCAGATCAGCGGCCCGGTGTTGTGTACCGACTCGCCTTTGCTGTCGACGGCCACGGTGACCGGCATATCCTGGACATCGAACTCGTAGATGGCTTCCATTCCCAGCTCGGGGAAGGCAACCACTTTGGCGTCCTTGATGGCCTGGGCCACCAGGTAAGCCGCACCGCCCACGGCCATCAGGTACACGGCCTGATTGTCGCGGATGGCATCGATGGCAGTGGGGCCGCGCTCGGCTTTGCCGATCATGCCCAGCAGGCCGGTCTCTTCCAGCATGGTACGGGTGAATTTATCCATGCGGGTTGCGGTCGTCGGACCAGCCGGGCCAACCACCTCTTCACGCACCGGATCCACCGGGCCCACGTAGTAGATAAAGCGGCCCTGAAGGTCTACCGGCAGCTTTTCGCCCTTGGCCAGGATGTCGACCATCTTTTTGTGAGCGGCATCACGACCGGTCAGCATCTTGCCGTTCAGCAGCAGCGTCTCACCCGGCTGCCAGCTGAGCACGTCTTCGCGGGTCACCTCATTCAGGTTCACACGGCGGGTGTTGCCGCCGGCTTCGCGGGTGATCTCTGGCCAGTCTTCCAGCTTCGGCGGCGTCTGGTGCGCTGCACCGCTGCCGTCGAGCGTGAAGTGGGTGTGACGGGTGGCGGCGCAGTTCGGAATGATCGCCACTGCCTTGTTGGCGGCATGGGTCGGGTAGTCCTTGACCTTCACGTCCAGCACGGTAGTCAGGCCGCCCAGGCCCTGGGCACCGATACCCAGCTTGTTGACCTTGTCGTACAGCTCCAGGCGCAGTTCTTCGGCACGATTGGCAGCGCCACGCTCTTGCAGCTCCTGGATATCGATCGGATCCAGCAGGGACTCCTTCGCCAGCAGCATGGCCTTCTCGGCGGTGCCACCGACACCGATGCCGAGCATGCCGGGCGGACACCAGCCAGCGCCCATCTTCGGCACCATTTCCAGCACCCAGTCCACCACGGAATCGGAGGGGTTCAGCATGGCGAATTTACTCTTCGCCTCACTACCGCCACCCTTGGCCGCCACATAGACCTCCACGGTGTCACCCGGAACGATCTCGTAGTGAATCACCGCCGGGGTATTGTCGCCGGTGTTTTTGCGGGCACCATCCGGATCTTCTAGGATTGAGGCGCGGAGCACATTGTCCGGGTTGTTATAGGCGCGACGCACACCTTCGTTGACCATGTCGGTCACGCTCATGTCCGCATCCCATTGCACGTTCATGCCCACTTTCAGCTTCACGGTCACGATGCCCGTGTCCTGACAGATGGGACGGTGCCCCTGGGCGCACATGCGGGAATTGATCAGGATCTGGGCCATGGCGTCCTTGGCCGCCGGGTTGGCTTCCTTCTCGTAGGCCTTGTTCAGGGCCTGGATGAAATCCTGCGGGTGGTAGTAGGAAATGAATTGCAGCGCGTCGGCAACGCTGTCGATCAGATCATCCTGACGGATAGTGGTCATAGCCAGCTCCGGTTAACGTCTCAGGCGGGCGATTTTACACGAATTAGCAGCCAGTTGGGGGCATGCACTTTGAGGGATGCCCGTGGGCCAAATGGCGGGATCTGTCAGGAGCGTAGTGCGGGAAGAACGAGGGCCGGGCGAAGTGACCGCCCGGCCTCGGAAAGACAGGTTAAAGCGAGGACGCGGTATTGCTGGCACCGGATTGCAGCGAGCGCACGGCGTCGCGCAGCTGCACCAGGTCCTTGTTCACAGAGCGGCGGTAGGCGTCAATGGACTCCACCGCTTCCTCATTGGCGCCAACGCGGGCCGTCAGGTCACTGCGCACAGAAGACAGCTGACGCTCCAGTCGGGCCAGCTTATCAGTCATCTCGCGCTGGGTGGAGGTGTTGTCCTTCTTCAGCTCCGCCAGAGCACTCTCGACCGCAGCGATCTTCTTCACGCTGGAGCTGAGGCCGTTGACCTTGCTGGACAGGGCCGCAACTTCTTTCTTGGCTTCAGCAGCTGCGCTCTTGTTGGCCGCGATGTTCTTGCGGTTGGTGTCGTAGGAAACCCCCCACAGCTTGCGGATCTCGGAGGCGTTATCCTTGACCTTGGCGTTCAGCACCTCGACGGAAGCGGTGGACTCCTCGTCGGACATCTCGAAGCGCTTCTCCAGCTCCACGATACGGCTCTCGGCGTCGGACAGCGCCGCGCGGCTCAACTGCCACTGGTTGTAGAGAAAGCCGGAAGCACCCAGACCAGCGAGGGCCAGGATCAGTGCGAAAACACCGACCATGGAGACACCGCCACGGCTCTCTTCAGGCTCCAGCGGTGCCGGGGCCGGCCGCTGGGGGCCACCGCCGATCGGCTTGTTGTCCAGTTGCGGCTCGATGGACGGCGCACCGCCACCTATAGTCGGCTCTTTGCGTTGCATACAAACACAGTCCTGATAGTCACGCCCCGGGAATCCATTGCTTCCCTTCGGGCGTAGATTGGTGGAATTCAGCGGCAAGTTATACCAAAAATTGACGAAAAAGTAACCGCCTCGACGATAAGATTCCTCTGCCCTCTTGCCTTTGGGAAATCTGCCCCCAATAGAGGGGGCAAGCGCGCAGTTTGTGCGCCGGGTTAGATCTGCTACACCCGATGTGTAGAATGACCAGACCCACAAATCCAGACTTATCAGACAGAAGAAGGAATACAGCATGGCTCACGTTCTTCCCGAACTTCCCTACGCGATGGACGCCCTGGAACCGCACATTTCCCAGGAGACCCTGGAATATCACTACGGCAAGCACCACAAGACCTACGTCGACAAGCTGAACGGCCTGCTGGAAGGCACCGCTGACGCCGACAAGACTCTGGAAGAAGTGATCAAGTCCTCCTCCGGTGGCGTGTTCAACAATGCAGCCCAGATCTGGAACCACACCTTCTACTGGAACTGCCTGAGCCCCAACGGCGGTGGTGAGCCCACGGGCGCTGTTGAAGAAGCCATCAACAAGGCCTTCGGCTCTTTCGAGAAATTCAAAGAAGAGTTTACCAACAGCGCAGTCAACAACTTCGGCTCCGGCTGGACCTGGCTGGTCAAGAAGAGCGATGGCTCCGTGGCGATCGTCAACACCTCCAACGCCGCTACCCCGCTGACCGAAAGCGACCAGACTCCGCTGCTGACCTGTGATGTCTGGGAACACGCTTACTACATCGACTACCGCAACGCTCGCCCGAAATACATGGAAGCGTTCTGGAAGCTGGTGAACTGGGACTTCGTGAACCAGAACTTCTCCTGATCCCTGTGATCTGAAAAGCGGGCTCAATGCCCGCTTTTTGCTTTTGAGCCGCCGGACTCCCGGCGGCACTTCCCCATCCCATAACGATTTCAACCAGACGGGAATGCCAAATATGCACTTGAACAAGACCCTGATTGCCGCAGCCATCAGCGCACTGGTGATCACCGGCTGTGACCGGGCTGAAGAAAAGCCGGCCCCGAGCCCGGACACCGAGATTAGCGCGGAGACCACGACGGACGGCGCAGAGGCAGCCACTTCCGGATCTGCACAGGAGTCCTCGGTGAACCCGGAAATGGTGGCCAAGGCCAACCAGCTGTTCGAGGATCACTTCCAGGAGCTTCTCGACCGCAGCCCGACGTTCAAGACCTTCCTCGGCATGAAGGAAGATTACGATAAGTGGGACAACCTCTCCCCGGAATTCGAAGAAGAATCCCATGAAATCGTCAAGCGCCAACTGGCAGAACTGAAGGAAATCGACGCGAGCCAGCTGGACGAGTCCACCGCTCTGAGCCTGAAACTGGCGATCCGCAATAAAGAGCAGGATATTGAAGGCTTCAAGTGGCGACTGCACACCTATCCGGTTAACCAGATGTACGCCGTGCACACCGGTGTGGCCTCCCTGCTGATCAACCAGCACAGAATTGACAGTGTCGATGATGCAGAGGCCTACATTGCTCGACTCAATGCGCTGCCAGCACACTTTGACCAGCTGATTGCCAACCTGGATGACCGTGCCGAGGCGGGCATTATTCCGCCCAAGTTTGTTTTCCCCTATGTGATCAGTGACGGCAAAAACCTGATTACCGGTGCCCCCTACACCGATGGCAAAGACAGTACCCTGCTGAAAGATTTCAAAGGCAAGGTAGAAAAACTGGAGATCAGCGACGAGCAGAAACAGGCCCTGATTGAAAAAGCCAAGACTGCCATGGTCGATAGCGTCCAGCCCGCCTACGAAGAGCTGATCGCCCACCTGGGTGAACTGGAGAAAAAAGCCACCACTGACGACGGCGCGTGGAAATTCCCCGAAGGTGACGACTACTACAACCATCGCCTCAGCGTTTACACCACCACCGATATGACCGCCGACGAGATCCACCAGAAGGGTCTCGAGGAAGTGGAGCGTATCCACGGTGAGATGCGCGAGATCATGGAAAAAGTCGGTTTCGAGGGCTCCCTGCAGGAATTCTTCGAATTCATGCGGACCGATGAGCAGTTCTATTACCCGAATACCGAGGAAGGCAAGCAGCGCTACCTGAAGGAAGCCACAGCCATCATCGACAATATGAAGGGTCGACTCGACGAACTGTTTATCACCAAGCCGAAGGCCGACCTGGTCGTCAAGGCGGTGGAGCCGTTCCGCGAGAGGTCCGCCGGGAAGGCGTTCTACCAGCGTCCGGCACCGGACGGCTCGCGCCCCGGCATCTATTACGCCAACCTGTATAACACCAGCGACATGCCCACCTACCAGATGGAGGCGCTGGCCTACCACGAGGGCATTCCGGGCCACCACATGCAGCTGTCCATTGCCCAGGAACTGGAGGGTATTCCGAAATTCCGCAAGTTTGGCAGCTACACCGCCTACACCGAGGGCTGGGGCCTCTACTCCGAACTGGTGCCGAAGGAGATCGGTCTGTATCAGGACCCCTATTCCGATTTCGGCCGTCTGGCGATGGAACTCTGGCGCGCCGCGCGACTGGTTGTCGATACCGGCATCCACAGCAAGAAGTGGACTCGTGAAGAGGCCATCGATTACCTGGGAGAAAACACCCCCAACCCGAAAGGTGACCAGGTGAAGGCCATCGAGCGCTATATCGTCATGCCCGGTCAGGCGACTGCCTACAAGATCGGCATGCTGAAAATTGTCGAGCTGCGTGAGAAGGCCAAGGAAGCCCTGGGCGATCAATTCGATATACGCGCGTTCCACGATGTGGTCCTTGCCAACGGCGCGGTGCCGCTGGACGTCCTCGAGGAACTGGTGGATGAGTGGGTCGCGGAGGTCAAGGCCCAGCAGTAATTGCAGGCTTCACCTTCGAACCGTGCCCATCGCAAATGGGTACTCGATCCACAAAAAACGGGCCCGGCAGGGCCCGTTTTTTATTGTCGGTAAAGTGCCTGGCTCCAGATCTTCAGGCTTTCACCGGTGACGTGTAATCGCTGGGCTTCAGCGCCAGCAGCGAACAGGTAATACGCTGCAGAATATTTTCCGCCGTATTGCCCATAATGAATCCGGGGATGCCGGTGCGGGCCACCGTACCCATCACCAGAATATCCAGTTGCTTCTCTTCAATCAGCAGGGGAATAAACGAATCCGGTCGGGCGATTGCGTGGTGGACCTCCATAGGGCCCTCGATGCCAGCGGCGTGGATCAGCGCATCCAGCTTGCCACGATGGTTTGCGCCCGCCTTTTCCAGCGCCCGATCCAGCTCCTCATCGGAGATGTTGATGGGGTAGTTGTGGCGCAGGTATTCATCGACGTCGTAATCCCAGCAGGACACGACATGCAGGGTCCCGCTACAGCTGTCAGCCAGCGCACGGGACAGACGCAATAAACGAATGCCGAGGTCGTAGGCGCTGGGTTGCTCATCCTCGGGATCCACCGCCACAACCACCTGCACCTCTTCGCGGGGGTGTTCAATACGCCGGCTCAACCAGACCGGGCACGGACATTTGCGCAGCAGTTCCATATCCATGGCTTTGAAGCCCTTGCGATGCGTGCGGCCCTCGACATTTTTCACAACCAGGTCGTAATCTTCTTTCAAAACGCGCTGGATGATTCTCTCGGCAGGGGTATCGCCGGCATCCACTTCAATTTCTGCTGCCACCTGGCCTTCGTCGATACTGAGGAGTTCCCGAGACTTTTTCAGGGACTGCCCGGCTCTCGCGATCAATCCGTCCTTATAGGCCCCCTCATAGTCGGTAAAACCCTCTGGCAGGTGCGGGCAAACCACCACAATAGTCAATGTGGCGCCACTGACTCTGGCGACACTCAACGCCTGCATCAAGCCGTCGCTCTCATCGACGGTACCGTGACTGACAAAGAGTATTTTGCGGAAGTTCTGCATATGCTGTTTAAACTCCTTTCCCCGAGGCACGCCAGAATGATCATGTTACGCTCAAACCAGTTCTGTTTGAGCAACCACAGCTTCTCATTATGGCGGTGTCGAGGCTGCTAGGACACGCGGTAGACACGGATTTCATCCTCAAACAAGGAGCGCTGCAGGCTTTCGGGTATCGATGCGACATATTCCCCCGCTCACTGCACACCTGATGGGTGTCGACACCCATGAAGAGCCCATCATCTTCATGCGCAGTGACTGTGCCATCTGCCGCGCGGAAGGGTTTAGCGCCAACACCCGCCTGCAGGTGCAGGCGAAAGAACACAGTCTCATTGCCACGCTCAATATTGTGAGCAACGAGCTGCTGGCTGAAGGCACCATTGGCTTTTCCGACAGCGCCTGGGAATTCCTGCAGCTGAGAGAGGAACAACCTGTTCACGTACGGCACGCTCCGCTGGTGCGCTCCCTCAGCGCCCTGCGTAAAAAAATCTACGGCCATGAACTGAACCCACTCGAAATCAAGACGATCGTCCACGACATCAGTCGACGACTTTATTCGGATATCGAAATCGCCAGTTTCCTGACCGCCAGCGCGGCCGGTCATCTCTCATCTGTGGAAGTAACCGCCTTGACCCGGGCCATGGTGAGTAGCGGCAACCAGTTACATTGGTCCGGGGCCGAACGGGTATTCGATAAACACTGCATCGGCGGCCTGCCCGGCAACCGGACAACACCAATCGTGATCTCTATCGCCAGTGCCGCCGGGCTGATGATTCCCAAGACCTCCTCCCGCGCCATCACCTCGCCTGCGGGCACCGCGGACACCATGGAGGAACTCACCGAGGTCGACCTGTCCCTTGAGCAGTTACAGGATGTGGTGGAACAAACGGGCGCCTGCCTGGCTGCCGGCGGCGAGGTTGGACTCAGTCCTGTGGATGATCTGCTGATCCGCATCGAGCGGGCGCTGGACCTGGATAGCCCCGGTCAGCTGGTAGCCTCTGTGCTGTCAAAGAAAGTCGCCGCCGGCTCCAATCACATACTCATCGATATGCCAGTCGGCCCCACCGCCAAACTGCGCTCAGTGGAAGAGGCCAATGAACTGGCCGGCTTATTTCGTCAGGTTGCCAAAGCGATGGGCCTGCAACTCCGTTGCGTGATTACCGATGGCACGCAGGCCATTGGCTACGGTATTGGCCCCAATCAAGAGGCTCGCGATGTGCTCTCCGTACTCCGCAATAGCCCCGAGGCGCCACCGGATCTGGCGGAGCGCTCCCTGTT
This sequence comes from Microbulbifer aggregans, assembly GCF_001750105.1. NCBI lineage: Bacteria > Pseudomonadati > Pseudomonadota > Gammaproteobacteria > Cellvibrionales > Microbulbiferaceae > Microbulbifer > Microbulbifer aggregans. The sequence goes on along the minus strand of NZ_CP014143.1, from coordinate 2,278,515 downwards.
TCTGGCTGCAAACATGCTGTCGATGGCATCCGGTGAAACTCTGGACGCCGCCTTGCCCAAGGCCCGGGAAATACTCCTCTCGGGACAGGCGTGGCAACAGTTTCAACGAATCTGCAGCGCCCAGGGGGGACTCAAGACGCTGCAGGAAGCACCCCATCACTGTCGCCTGCGAGCCCAGCGCACCGGCAAGCTGCTGGGCATGGACAACCGGCGACTCGCCCAGCTGGCCAAGCTGGCGGGCGCCCCCAGCTCGCCCCTCGCCGGACTGCGCTTGCACATCAAAGTGGGGAACAGCGTCATACCCGGCCAGCCACTGGCCACGCTTTACGCCGACACGCCGGGGGAACTGGCCTACGCAAGAGATTACTACCACCAGAACCGCGACCTGTTTGATATTGGGCCCCAGCCGTGAAACCGCTCCTGATCGCCATGAATTCCGACCTTCCCCTGTTCAGGCCGCTCTGTGAGGCCCTGGGGGCAGAAGCGGGAGCGCTGGAGCGGCGTCGTTTCCCGGATGGGGAGACTTACCTGCGAGTCCTGAGCACGGTGAAGGGAAGGCGCTGCATCGTACTCGCAAACCTCGCCAATCCCGACCCGGAAGTGCCGGCACTGCTGTTTCTGGTCGACACTCTGCGGGAGCTGGGGGCCGCCGATGTCGGCCTGGTCGCCCCCTACCTGTGTTACATGCGCCAGGACCGCCGTTTCCACCCCGGCGAAGCGGTCACGGCGCCCAGTTTCGCACGCCTCGTTTCCGCCTATTTCGACTGGCTTGCCTGCGCCGATCCGCATCTGCACCGCATTCATCGTCTGGATGAGGTGTATTCCATCCCAGCCACCGCAGTCAGCGCCGCTCCGGTGCTCGCAGACTGGGTTGCCAGGCGGAATGAGCCCTGCCTCCTGGTTGGTCCGGACGCTGAGAGCCGCCAGTGGGTCAGCACGGTAGCAGAGCATACTGGCAGCCCGATTACGGTCGGGGAGAAACGCCGCCTGGGAGATCGAACGGTAGAAATTACCTTTGCCGGGCTCGCCAGGTTCACCGGTCATACCGCGGTGTTGCTTGACGATGTGATCTCCAGCGGGCACACGATACTGGAGTCAGTGAAGAGACTGAGGGCGGCGGGTTTCACGCAAATCGACTGCCTGACGGTGCATGGGCTTTACGCCGAAGGGGCACAAGCGAAACTCAGAGAGGCCGGCATCCGGCATCTGCTGGCGAGTAACAGTATCCCGGGAACGGGGAACAGTCTGGACCTGAGCCCGGTCCTGGCCCCTGCCATAAAGAAGCTGCTGGAGAACCCCACCAATCGTTCTGAGGAAGTCGCAAAAAAGTGAACATTCTTTTCCTGGGCGCCACCGAGACCGTCACCGGCTCCAAGTTTCTGGTAGAACACAACAACACTCGCTTACTCGTGGACTGCGGCCTCTATCAGGGCTACAAGTGGTTGCGGGAACGGAACTGGCAGACTCCCGACTTCGATATTCAATCCATCGATGGCATCCTGCTGACCCACGCCCACCTGGATCACTCCGGCTATATCCCGCGGTTGTACAAACTGGGCTACAGGGGGCCGGTCTTCTGTCACCCCGCCACACAAGACCTCTGCTCCATCCTGTTGCCGGATGCCGGCCATATCCAGGAAGAAGATGCCCGCTTTTACGCCCGACACCGGCTGAGCAAGCACAAACATCCGGAACCCCTCTATGATGGTGAAACAGCGGAGCAGAGCCTCGAGTTGTTTCAGCCCATCGAGTTCAGGGAAGAGTGCCAGGTTGGCGATCTCTACTTCCACCTCCAGGGTGCCGGCCATATCCTCGGCGCCGGCAGTGCCATCATCACAGCCGATGGCAAGCGGGTGGGCTTCTCCGGGGATGTGGGACGGCCCGACGATGTTGTGATGTACCCTCCCGAACCGCTGCCCCCTCTCGATCTGTTAATGCTCGAATCCACCTACGGTGACCGCCGTCACCCGGATCTGGATGTCCGTAGCGAGTTAAACCGAGTCGTCAACGAAGCCGTGTCACGGGGTGGTGTACTGCTGATCCCGAGCTTTGCCGTGGGCCGAGCCCAGATGATCCAGCACTTGCTGGTATCCGCCATGGAGGCTGGTGAAATTCCCAAGCTGCCGGTTTTTCTGGACAGCCCGATGGCAATCGATGCATCGCATATTTACCAGCGCTACCCCGAACTCCACCGGCTCACCGAAGCACAGTGCCGGGAAATGGGCCAGATGGTCACCTACACCCGGGACGTCGAGGAATCAAAAGCGCTGGAACAGATCACCTACCCCCACATCATCATCGCCGGCAGCGGCATGGCCACCGGGGGCCGGATACTGCATCACATGAAGCGGTTGCTGCCCAACCATCGCACGACAGTGCTTTTTGTCGGTTTTCAGGCGGGCGGCACGCGTGGAGCCAGGATGGTCGCCGGGGCGAGTTCGGTGAAAATCCACGGCGACTACATTCCCTGCCGGGCGCAGGTGGAGAAGCTGGACGGGCTCTCGGCCCATGGCGATTACGAAGATCTGACGCGGTGGCTACTGAATTCGAAGCTCGAAAAAGGGACCCGGATCCAACTGGTGCACGGGGAGCCGGATGCAGCGGACTGCATGCGGCTGCACCTCAATGACCACACGCCCTTTAAGGTGAAGGTGGCGCAGTACCGTCAGATACTGCGACTTTGAGAATCGGGTTGCCGGACAGTACTCAGATACCGAGCACTTCCTTGACGAAGGGAATGGTGATCTTGCGCTTGGCCATCAGCGACGCCCGGTCGAGGGTTTCCAGGCACTGGAACAGCGCCCGGGTGTCACGCGGGGCGCGGTGCAGAATGTACTGGGCCACATCCTCGGACAGATCAAAGCCGCGCAGGCGGCTGCGCCGGCGCAGGGCCTCCAGCTTGTCATTGTCGGTGAGCGCCTGTAACTGAAAAGTGAGCCCCCACTGCAGCCGTGAATGCAGGTCCGCAAGCGTCAGCTCGAGACCGCGCGGTGGTTTACGGGCGCCCAACAGCAACTGACCACCACTATCCCGTACACGGTTGTAAAGGTGGAACAGCGCCTCCTGCCAGCGAGGCTGGCCTTCAATCTGGTGCAGGTCATCGATGCATACCAGGTCCAGCTGTTCCAGACCATCCAGCATCACACCGGGGTCCATCGCCATCAGGTCTGTCAGCGGCAGGTACTGGAAGCTGCGGGCAGCTTCTTCAGCACTCTGACAGGCTGACTGCAGCAGGTGGCTGACACCACTCCCCGGCTCCCCCCAAAGGTAGACCACCTGCTCTGGTGACCGGCCCGAGGCAAAAGCCTGCAGAGCCTCGACCACCTGGCGATTGGCATCCTCCCCGGAGAGGTAAAAATTATCGAAAGTGGCGTCGTCGCGCAGGGAAACCCCCAAGGGTAACTGCTGCGGCGCGCCTTGTTTGTTACTCATCTCAGTGCCAGCGGTAACGCAGGGGGTTTTCCGCACTACCCACAGGTGCACGGTAACCAGTCAGATCGATCGGATCCTCTTCCGCACCGGCACTCAGCCTGCGGTTAAGGGCCAGCGCATCGCGAAGGCGATCCAGTCCGACCGTCGAAGTAATGGAAAAACGCAGGCGGTCGTTGTCCGCCGCCAGCAATTCGGCACTGCTCACCTGGGCCAGCCCCTGCAAATAGGCGATAGCACCGGTGTAATCGGCGAACTCATTGATACCGGAGACCTCCAGTACCAGGGCATTCTGTGGACCGGTTTGGCCACCAGTGCGCACCGCGTAGCGCTGGGCCAGAAGGTTCGCCGCACCATCGATTCCCTGCTGCGCGACCTCCTCCAGCGAGCTGCCGGTGGCATCGAACGCATGGGCCCGGCCGCCGTGGATCAGCAGCCAGTTGGCCTGCCAGCGATCCGCAGACAGCTCCAGCGCCCGTCCCATAAGGGTGGCATCCGGCCGATAGCGCACACCGGCGCGCTCGGCGGCCCGCTCATCCTGGGCCCAGAGGTTACCCAGCGGCATGGCACTGCGATCTACCGGATCCATGGCCGGGAAATCCACCGGCAGCCCCCTGTCGATCGCCATCCCCTCCAGCGCCGCATAGAGTTCAGGAGCGTCCTGTTCGCTGAGCGCTGCGCGCCCACCCTGCAGAGTGTCCGCCGCCAGCCAAACCAGGGTTCCGGGGCGATTATTGGGCCACAAAGGCAGCTCCAGGCGGCGAACACGCTCAGAGACAGCCTGCGGGTCATAGGAGAGGTGCAGGTAAAGCTGGTTGTCTTCAACTTCGTAGCGATAGCTCTGCAGGAACCGATCGGCCCGCCGGAGCTCGGGGCGCAGCTGCGGGTCACTGCCGATGGCTGTGTCCCCGGTCACCCGCACAAAGACCCGCTCCAGACCCCGGCCGATGGCATCGGCGCGATCCGTGGTCCCGCGGCTGGGTACGGCCTCTACGACCTCGTAGAGGTCCGCCACCACCCGCGCCTGTGCAGGCATTACCAGGGCGCAGAGCAACAGCGCTATCAATTGAGCCGCCAACCCGTGCCGGAGCAGCTTGTGCATCGGATCTCTCCCAAACATCGTGATTCTTGACGGGCCATTCCGCAGAGTCGTCGTCCAATGCGGCTCAGGGCCCTGGAGCCAGACCTCAGGCAGGCTCCGAGCGGCTATTGTATCAGTGTCGGCTTTTTCTCCCAGCCCCGAGTTCGCACAAATGGGACGCCTGCCGCGTTTGCAGCACATCAATGACGGCGCTCCCTAGGGCCCAAGGCAGGGAAAATCCGGTCGAAAAGCCGCAGATCGGCACAGGGCGTGGCTACACGAGCGACTCCGAGCTAGAATACGCGCCCTCTCGAATCCCCCCATTGCAGGAAGAATCATGAGCGATTCCAAACCCCAGTCCCTCAGTTACAAAGATGCCGGTGTCGACATCGACGCAGGCAATGCGCTGGTCGACCGCATCAAGCACGTGGCCAAGCGCACCCAGCGCCCCGAAGTCATGGGCGGGCTGGGCGGTTTCGGTGCCCTCTGCGAGCTGCCGTCCGGGTACCGCGAACCGGTACTGGTATCCGGCACCGATGGCGTTGGCACCAAACTGCGCCTCGCCATGGACCTGGGTATTCACGACACCATCGGTATCGACCTGGTCGCCATGTGCGTCAACGACCTGGTAGTCGCGGGTGCCGAACCCCTGTTCTTCCTCGATTACTATGCCACCGGCAAGCTGAACGTGGATGTGGCCGCCCAGGTGGTGACCGGCATCGGCCGCGGCTGCGAACTGGCAGGCTGCGCTCTCGTGGGTGGTGAAACCGCCGAGATGCCCGGCATGTACGAGGGTGACGATTACGACCTGGCCGGCTTCTGTGTCGGCGTGGTGGAGAAATCCGAAATCATCGACGGCAGCAAGGTCAAAACCGGCGACAAGCTGATCGGCCTCGCATCCAGCGGCGCACACTCCAACGGCTACTCCCTGATCCGCAAAGTACTGGAAATCAGTGGCGCGGACCTGCAGCAGGATATGGGCGGCAAGACTCTGGCCGAAGCGCTGATGGCGCCCACCCGCATCTATGTGAAAAACCTGCTCGAACTGGGCAAGTCCGTGCAGGTCAATGCGCTCAGCCACATCACCGGTGGCGGCCTGCTGGAGAACCTGCCGCGGGTGCTGCCCGAAGGCGCAAAAGCGAAGATCGATGTGACCAGCTGGGAGATGCCGCCGGTATTCCGCTGGCTGCAGCAGGCCGGCAATATCGATGGCCGCGAAATGTACCGCACCTTCAACTGCGGTGTGGGCATGGTGATCTGCGTACCCGAAGAGCAGGCTGACAAGGCGCTGGAAACCCTGCGCCAGCTGGGCGAGGAAGCCTTTATTGTCGGCAGTATCGAATCTGCCAATGCAGGCGATGAAGCGGTGGAGCTGGCAGGGCTTTGATGTCAGTGCGCAATGATGACAACCGCTGCCGAGTGGTGGTGCTGATTTCTGGCAGCGGTACCAACCTGCAGGCCATCATCGATGGCGCTGCGGAACAACAGTGCCCCTATGAAGTCTGCGCTGTCATCAGCAACAAGCCGGAGGCCTACGGACTGGCCCGGGCCAACGACGCAGGCATCGAGACCGCCGTGGTCAATCACCGGGAATATCTGGACCGCGAGGGCTTCGACACTGCGCTGATCGAGGTCATCGATCGCTACCAACCGGAGCTGGTAGTACTGGCAGGTTTCATGCGTATCCTGACTCCCGGCTTTGTGCGCCATTACAGTGGCCGACTCATCAACATCCATCCTTCACTGCTGCCGAAATACCAGGGCCTGCACACGCACCAGCGCGCCCTGGATGCCGGTGACAGTGAGCACGGTGCCACGGTGCATTTCGTTACCGAGGAACTGGATGGTGGCCCGCCCATCGTCCAGGCCGTGGTGCCGGTAGAGTCCGGCGACACCGCCCAATCCCTGGCCCAGCGGGTTCAGGTGCAGGAGCACATCATCTACCCCCTGGCGGTAGAGTGGTTCGCCGAAGGCCGATTGCGCATGGCATGTGATCGGGCTGAACTGGACGGACACCCCCTGCCCGCCTCCGGCCATCGCATCGACAGCCGGGTCTCCTGACCTCTTTATCGCACTAAATGATTGCGCTGGTGTCAGAGCCTCTACAGGCTTTGGCCCCGGCGCCACTCCAGACAGGAACGGCAGCCGGATGCTAAAGTGGTGCATCCCCGGCCCGGACATCTGGAGGTCAACAGTGCCATTTCGCAGACTTGCCACACTGGTCTCAATTTTCGCCACACTTCTGCTGACGCCACTGGTCAGCGCCACGGAACTGAAACCCTTTCGCGCCGTTTACGAGGCCCGCTACGGAAGCTTCGAAGTCACTGCCACCCGCTCCCTGTCCGGCAAGGCCGGCAATTGGCGGCTCGACTTTCAGGCGGACTCGTTTTTCGCCGACATCAATGAATACTCACGCTTCCTGAAACAGAACGGCCAACTCTCACCGTTGCACTATGAATATCGGCGCACCGGGCTGGGTCGTAATCGCCATACCTCACTCAACTTCGAGCCCGGCGAAAAACGAGTCGTCAATCTCACCAACACCGATCGCACGCTGGAAAATGCGCCAGAGAAAATCCAGGACAAAATCAGTTACCAGCTGCAACTGGCGCTGGATGTTGCGGCAGGAAAAAAAGACCTTCAGTACGTTGTCACCGACGGCAAGAAGTTGCGTGAGTACCGTTTCAAAATTGCCGGAAAAGAAACGCTGAAGACACCGCTCGGGGAGGTGGAGACCGTCAAAGTCCAGCGGGTAAGAGAAGACGACGATCGGGAAACCAATATCTGGTTTGCGCCTGGCTGGAACTACGCACTGGTAAAGCTACAGCAGGAAGAAGATGGCGAAACCTATCAAATCGCTTTGACCGAATTGATCATCGATGGAAAAAGCATCAATACGCCCTGAAAAACTTCAAATTTCCCGCCAAAAGGCAAAAAAAAGTCACGCCCCGCGATAGATTTTTTGACCCATTCTCTTTATAAAGTCGCCCGTTTCCTCAGGTATGGCAACGCGACAGTATCGCGCTGCTAGTATTTTTTTTGTACCAAGGAATACATTGCGAGAATTGGAAGCTTTGTGAAAAAGCTTTCCGGTCGGATGCGCTTCCTCCGAACTTCCGGATCGTGCGCGCCGGCAAAGAGTCATCAGCAATACAGAGTGGGACCTCATGAAACAGAATTTATTGCGCCGTGCAGCACTGGCTGTTGCCATCAGCACCGTTTCCAGCGGCAGTATGGCTGCCGGTTTCTACCTTCAGGAATCTGGTACTACCGGCCTCGGCCGAGCCTATGCGGCAGAGAATACGATTGGTGACAACGCCTCGATTCTCGGACGGAATCCAGCCGGCTCTGCGTTATTCGACAGCATCAGCCTCAGCGGCGGCTTCATCTACGTCAACCCTGAAATCGATGCGGCGGGTACCACAACCTACTTCTTCCCCGATGGTACCGGCGGTCTGGGCAGCGCAAGCATCTTCGATACCGCCGACGACTATGCGACCGACGCATTCGTACCTAACGGCTATGTGGCGGTACCGCTGGATCCCTGCTGGTCTCTGGGCCTGGCGATGTACACCACCTATGGCCTGGAAACTGATTTCGATCCCACCTGGCCTGTGACCAATATCGCCGACCAGACCGAGCTGTTGACGGTAAATATCGCACCTTCGGTTGCCTACGATTTCAATGATCAGTTCAGCATTGGTGTTTCCGTAAACTTCGTTTATGCGGATGCCAAGCTGAATACCATGGTGCCGCGCGATTTCCTGCTGAACCCGGATCTTTCTGGCAGCAAAATCCTCGACTATGACGATGCTGACGACTGGGATGTAAGCTGGGCTATTGGTGCACTCTGGAGAATCAACGACCAGACCCGCTTTGGTATCTCCTATCACGCAGAGATTGACCCGAAACTGGAAGGCGACGTCAGTTCAGACTTCCTGCCAACGGTTGCCCTGCCTCCTGCCCTGCAGCCGGCATTCCCTCCATTCGACAATGCCCGCGGTGACGTGACCCTGGATCTGCCCGATACCCTGGAGCTGGGTTTCTACCATCGTTTCGACGAGCAGTGGGGCATCGCAGCTGGCGTTATGTGGACAGACTGGGATGACTTCGAGCGACTGGAAGCATTCATTCCTTCAGCCCGCCTGGGCGTGGAGGATGAGCCCTTCAATCCTCTGCTCGTCAAGGAAGAGAACTTTGAGAGTGGCTTCCGCTACAGCATCGCCGGGGAATACTACCCCTGTGAAGAGGTCACCTGGCGCATCGGCTACGCCTATGATGAAGGCGCAGCGCGGGACGGCCTGAATCAAAATGGCATCACAGAGGTTGAAGAGACTATCGGTGTAGGACTGCCTGTCACCTGGCGCACCCTGTCGATCCCCGATACCGATCGCCAGTGGATCACTTTCGGTGGTACCTACAAGTTCGACAAACACCTCAGCATCGACGGTGGCTTCGCCTACCTGTGGGGCGACGACGAAACCGTTCAGGAGTTTGGTCGACTGCCGGTACCTACTTACTTCGATGGTGAAACCACCAATATCGAGGCATGGCTGATTGGCGCTTCCGTGAACTACACATTCTGATTGCCAACGGCCCCAGAGCCAAAAGCAAAAAGGCCGGGCAGCGAAAGCTGCCCGGCCTTTTTATTGACTTGCGTTTTGCTCCATAGAAAAGGCGAACCTTCGCTACAGACAAGCCCTGTCGCTGGCAGTCTTCTCTGGATTTAATTCCGGCCCGGCGCCTGACCGCCACAGATGGCGGAAATGCAGGTTTTGCAGGGAGCAAAAACCTGCCTTGGCCGGGCGACCTTTTTCCTTGAGAACAGCCACGCGGTGAGCAGTGCTCGCCGTACGCGCGGGGAAGTTTTTCGCAAGCAGCCTTCCATGGGGCTAATTCCGGCCCGGCCTTCCCTGGCCAGGCGAATAATCGCGCAGCGAGCAATGCTCGCTCAGCGCGCGATTATTCCCAGCCGCACTGGCGGTCTTTGTTCTGCTCTTCCAGGTACGCCATCAGGGGCTGGAAGTAGTCAATGATGGCAGAGGCATCCAGCTCACGCTGACCGGTAATCGCTTCCATGGCATCCGGCCACGGCTTGCTTGCGCCCATGGCCAGCATGTCGCGCAGTTTCTCGCCGGCCGCTTCGTTGTTGTAGATGGAACAGCGGTGCAGCGGTCCCTGCTCGCCGGCGGCTTCACACAGAGCGCGGTGGAACTGGAACTGCTGAATACGCGCCAGGAAGTAACGAGCGTACGGGGTGTTGCCAGGAATGTGATATTTCGCACCCGGATCAAAGTCCGCCTCAGTGCGTGCTACCGGGGCCTGGATGCCCTGGTAATCTTCGCGCAGCTTCCACCAGGCCTTGTTGTAGTCGCCCGGCTGTACCTCGCCATCGAATACCTGCCAGCGCCACTTATCCACCATCAGACCGAACGGCAGGAAGGCGATCTTGTCCAGCGCCTGGCGCATCAGGAAGCCGATGTCCTTGTCGCTGCCGGGCACCTCGTCCATCAGGCCAATTTCCTTCAGGTACTTCGGCGTAATGGACAGTGCAATGGCATCGCCCACCGCCTCGTGGAAACCATCATTGGCGCCTTCGCGGTAGAGGAACGGCTGGTCTTTGTAGATGCGCTGGTAAAAGTTGTGGCCCAGCTCGTGGTGCACGGTGATGAAATCATCGGCCGTCTTCTGGATACACATCTTGATGCGGATATCATCCTTGCTGTCCAGGTTCCAGGCACTGGCATGGCAGACGACATCGCGGTCGCGGGGCTTGGTGAACTGGGAGCGCTCCCAGAAAGTTTCGGGCAGCGGCTTGAAGCCAAGCGAGGTGAAGAACTTCTCACCCACCTTGACCATATCCTTTTCGCTCATGCCAGAATCCTGGATCAGCGCATCGAGGTCGTAGGGCGCCTCCATATCCTCGTCTTTGACGACGTCATAGACATTGCCCCACTCCTGGGCCCACATGTTACCGAGCAGGTGTGCGGGGATCTTGCCGTTGGGCGGCACCACGTCATCACCATAGCGCTCGTTGAGCTTGGCCCGCACGTGACAGTGGAGCGCCTTGTACAGAGGCTTCACCTTGTTCCACTGGTTGTCCATGTCCGCGGCAAAGTCATCGGCACCCATGTCGTACTTGGAGCGCCACATGACACTGAGGTTGTCATAGCCCAGCTCCTGCGCACCGGCATTGGCGATCTCCACCTGGCGTTCGTAAAGCGGTTTCATCGGCGGGGACACCTTGCGCCAACCAACCCACAGATCCTTAAGCTGTTCCGGATCGCGGCTCTCGGCCATCAGGCGACCCATCTCGGTCAGGCTGTAGCATTTCTCTGCATCACCCTCGCCGGTGCAGTACTTGCCGGAACCGTACATGCCCTGCAGCTTGGACTGGATCTGGGCCAGTTCCGCGGTGAGTTTCGGGTCCTTGGGCGCTGGCAGAACCAGTGCCTGCTTCAGCATGGTCAGCTGGCGGCGGGTTTCAGCATCCAACTGCAGGTCGTCAAACTGCGCCGCCTCGTTAGCCAGCTCCACGGCCAGGGAAGTGAAACGCTCGGAGGCGAGGGACTCCACATACTGGGAGTCGGTATTGATGTAGGTGGAGGCCAGCCAGCTCGCATGGCTCAGCTCTTCCGCCATCTCGGCCAGGCGGGACTGGGCTTCCTCCAGGAACGCCTTGGCATCAGCCGCGGTCAGATCGCCGCCGTTCTGGGCACCCTGGGCGGCCTCACTGCTCACCTGGGCCGCAGCATTTGTCGGCTGGGTAGTCTCTTTTCCGGTTTCGCCGCTATCACAACCGGCAAAAACCACTGTGGCCGCAATCGCCAGAGCAAGTTTCTTCATCGGTTCCCTCTTTGTCTTTATCGGAATCGGTTACAAGTGACGCCGTTTATAGCATAGGGACAAGACTACGCGGGACCGGATGGCGGTTCAGCACGAAACATCGGCACATTATTCCCTGCGAAGCGGCTTCTGCGGAGAAAAATACTGCATGAGCCCGGGGCTGTGGCAATGGCGGGGGAATGGTGGGGAATGGGAATTTCAGAGGGCAGAAATGGAGGCAGCCCAACCAGCACACCCTCGGCACATGACGTCACTGCTACCGTTGCTCCCTTCCGGGCCTGGCGGGGTTCACAGCTGTTCATTGCGAGGGGACCGGAAGGGCCGCCACTACACTACTTAAGCTTGGCTTAAGACTCCGACCGATATCGACGTGCGATCAGCATCGAAGAGGGCGCGATTATAGAGACTCGCAGGCGCGAGTTCTACCCCTGTTAGCGGTTATACTATGGGCCGCGTTTTTAACCCTTTCCCTGACTCCAACCGCTAAGGCAGTTCATGCACCTGTTTGTCGACAACCTCACCAATGTAGATTTCAGCTACCTGGACCACGCTCGCGGCCTGGTGGGCGAGACCTGGCTCGCAAGCGCCGCTCTCGACGGGGCGCTGGACGATCAGGGAATGGTGTGTGACTTCGGGATCGTGAAGAAAACCCTGCGCAACTGGCTCGACGACGAGGTGGATCACCGCTTGCTGGTGCCAGTGCAATCCCCCCATCTGGAGCTACAGCGAAGCGGAGATACTCTGGCGCTCACCTGGAAGCTCAAGGATGGTGGCGAGATTACTGTGGGCGGGCCAGAGCAGGCTTTTGCCCTGGTGGAAGCCGAGGAAATTTTTGAAGAGAGTGCCGCCGCCTGGTGCGTTACCCAGCTGAGCGGTGCCTTTCCCGGCAGCGTGGCAAAACTCCAACTGAAGTTTTGCAGCGAGCACATCGACGACCCCTATTACCACTACAGCCACGGCTTGAAAAAGCACGACGGCAACTGTCAGCGCATCGCCCACGGCCACCGCTCGCGGATACAGATCTTTGTCGACGGGACGCGAGACCCGGAGTGGGAGGAGCGCTGGGCCGAGCGCTGGCGGGACATCTACCTGGGTACCAGAGAGGATCTGCATGGCAGTGAAGGTGGAGATCAACTCGGGTTCGCCTATACCGCCCGACAGGGCAAGTTTACCCTCACCCTGCCCGCCAGCCGCTGCGAACTGGTGACCTGTGACACCACTGTCGAGCAGCTGGCGCAGTACATCGCCGAAACCATTGCCGAGGAGGAAAAGGGACGCATTGTGCGGGTGCGCGCCTATGAAGGCCTGGGCAAGGGCGCGGAAGCCAGCGCTTCCCGCTGACAGGACGCTTTCCCACTGTGCCTCTTGCGCCAGCCCATGGGAAAAGCGAGAGGTCACACCTGCCCCTGCAACAGGACAACAGCACGGCAGCAGCCTGAGAACAGCGCTTTGAATCTTATTATTCTGTTTCCCGAAGATTTCACCGAAGCGACCCGCGTAACGCTGACCGGCCGTCGACATGCGCATATCCAGCAGGTGCACCGCGCAGCACCCGGTGACAGGCTCAAGGTTGGGCTGCTCGACGGCGCCATCGGTCGCGGACGGGTACTGGATATCGATGACAACCGGGTGGAACTCGAGGTCACGCTGCAGCAGTCCGCACCCGCACCACTGCCTCTGACAGTCATACTCGCCCTGCCCCGCCCGAAAATGCTCAAGCGCATCATCGAGCATGTCACCACACTCGGGGCCAAGAGAATCTATCTGGTCAATGCTTATCGGGTAGAGAAGTCCTACTGGCAGTCCCCCTGGCTGCAACCGGAGAAGTTGCGCGAACTGTGCCTGCTCGGGCTCGAACAGGCCGTGGACACCCGCATGCCCACCATCGAACTGCGCAAGCGGTTCAAGCCTTTTGTCGAGGATGAGCTGGACGAGATCGCCGCAGATTCCCGCCGCCTGGTTGCGCACCCGGTCACAGACAGCCCCTGCCCGGTGGATATGGACGAGCCCGTTACCCTGGCAGTCGGGCCCGAGGGGGGCTTTATTCCCTACGAGGTTGAAAAGTTGCAGGAAAAGGGTTTCGAGGGCGTACACCTGGGGCCACGAATCCTGCGGGTCGAGACGGCATTGCCAGTGCTTCTCGGGCGTCTTTTCCCGGGGCGCTGACGTCACTGCATCCAAACACCCCCTGTCGCGCATCTATTGATTAAGCAACGCCGATTTCCGGCATCGACTTAAACCAGGAGCACGACAATCATGAATGAAGGCACTCTCGCCCTACTGATCCCCTTTGCATTTTTTCTTTTGGTGGGCCTGCTGGTCTGGATGGCTCTGCATTTCCGCCAGAAAGCCAACCTGGAAGTGCAGCAAACCATTCGCCTCGCACTGGAAAAAGACAATCAGATGGCCGCGTCGGTGGTAGAGCAGATGAGGATCTATGGTGCTCACCCCAAGCGCGACGTCCGCACCGGCATTATCTGGGTCGCCATTGCCCTTGGGCTCGCCTTGATGGGCTTCTTCACCCCCGACCCGAGCGGTCATGCACTCAAGGGCATGCTGGCCGTCGCCTCGGTACCGGTGATGATCGGTATCGCCTACCTGCTGATGTCCAGAATCCCCGGAGACCGCCCAGCGGTCTGACCGGGACCCGCAGTCTCTCCGCCCCCACCCGGCAGCACTAGAAAAGCAGAAATAAAAAAGCCGCGTAAATACGCGGCTCAAAAATGGTGGCTCCCGCCACCGGGTCTCACAGAGCGGGGCACATTCGCGCCCCTGGGGAGAAAGTCTGCTCAAACAAGAATAAGCACGTTACTCAATCAAGCGCGGTAAAGCGGCCGATCAGGCCACTTCACCCTGCTGCACTGCAGATTTCTGCAGGGCAAGCTTCGGATCTACAAACTCGTAGCCCAGTACATCGGCCACTGCCTGGTAAGTCACCATGCCGGCGTGAACGTTCAGGCCCTCCAGCAGATTGGCGTCGTCCAGCAGGGCCTGCTTGGCACCTTTGTTGGCGAGGGAAACGGCGAACGGCAGGGTAGCGTTGTTCAGGGCCATGGTGGAGGTACGGGCAACACCGCCCGGCATGTTGGCAACACAGTAGTGCACCACACCGTCGACGACGTAAGTCGGCTCCTGGTGAGTGGTCGCCTTGGAGGTTTCGAAACAACCGCCCTGGTCGATCGCCACGTCCACAACAACGGCACCCTTCTTCATGCGGCTGATGATGTCGCGGGTCAGCAGCTTCGGCGCTGCGGCACCCGGAATCAGAACAGCACCGATCACCAGGTCGGATTCCAGAGCATGGGACTCGATCGCGTCGTTGGTGGAGTACTCGGTGCGCACAGCGCCGCCGAAGATATCGTCCAGCTGACGCAGACGCGGCAGGGAGCGGTCCAGGATGGTCACGTCGGCGCCCATACCCAGAGCCATCTTGGCTGCGTTGGTACCCACTACACCGCCACCGATGATCAGCACCTTGGCCGGAGCAACGCCGGGAACACCGCCCAGCAGAACGCCGAGGCCGCCCTGGGCTTTTTCCAGGTGGTGGGCGCCGCACTGTACGGACATACGGCCGGCAACTTCAGACATCGGAGCCAGCAGCGGCAGCGCGCCAAAGCGGTCGGTCACGGTTTCGTAGGCAATACAGGTTGCACCGGACTTCACCAGCAGCTCGGTCTGCTTGGGATCGGGTGCCAGGTGCAGGTAGGTGTAAAGAATCTGGCCGGGGCGCAGCATCTCGCACTCGTGGGGCTGCGGCTCTTTCACCTTGACGATCATGTCAGCAGTGGCGAAGATTTCTTCCGGCGTATCGATGATGCGGGCACCCGCTTCAACGTACATTTCATCGGTAAAGCCGATGGCGGAGCCACCGTCTTTCTGCACGATTACCTCGTGGCCGTGGCTGATCAGCTCGCGTACGCTGGCCGGAGTCAGGCCAATACGGTACTCGTGGTTTTTGATCTCTTTTGGTACACCAATCAACATTTTTCTCTACTCCTCAAAATTGAAGGACGCCCGCGCTTCACTGGCCGGTTTTTCGTCCTGCCTCTGTGATTTCGGCTAGTATAGGGCCGACCTTCAAGTGAATTTGTGGTAGATTTTTCTCATAACCAGTGGATTCCACTGGCTATGCCGTTAAAAAGATGCTTTTTTAAGCGAATCGACCACTTGGGAGCCCGCCATGCGCAAACGCGCCAATGAACTCAGCACCATCGACCGCAACATCCTGCGCGTTCTACAGAAGAATGGACGCACCAGCTATGCCGAACTGGCCCGCCAGGTGGGCCTGACTGCGACGCCATGTGTAGAACGGGTACGGAGGCTGGAAAGTGACGGCGTTATCCAGGGCTATACCGCCCTGATCAACCCGGAGTTTCTCGATGCGGCCCTGGTGGTCTTCGTGCAGATCCGCCTGAACCGATCCGCCCAGGATGCGTTCGAGGAATTCCGCAACGCGGTGGCGGCGCTACCGGAGGTACAGGAGTGTTACCTGGTCTCAGGCAACTTCGATTACCTGATCAAGGCGCGAGTGGCAGACATGAGCGCTTATCGGAAGTTTTACGGTGAGACACTACTCACCCTGCCCGAAGTACAGGAATGCACCAGCTATGTGGTGATGGAGCAGGTGAAGGAAACACTGGAAGTACCGGTGCATTACAACCGGTGAGTTGCGCCCGGCCGGACAGCCGGGCTGATATCGGGCAACTGCCCCAGAACTCAGTAACGGATACCCAGTTTCCGGTAAAGGAAGCCGATCACCCAGGCCGGACCGATCAGCAGGAACTGCACATCCTTGAAGAAGGACGGTTTCTTGCCCTCTACATGGTGGCCGATGAACTGGAAGATCCACATCACCACGAAGAGTAATAGCGACACCTGCCAGACGCTGAACCCAAGCCGGTCGACGACCGACCAGCCCCACAGGCAAACAACACTGATAGCGACCATACCGAGCGCCAGGGAGAAGGACATCACGGCATAGAACATCAGTGCCGGCACCAGCGCCACCACGGCCCAGTTCAGCCAGGGAATCTCGGCCATAAACGCCGGCTGGGGAATGGACCAGACCAAACCCACCACCGTAGCGTAAATCACCGGCACCGCAATCCAGTGGATCGCCTTATTGGTAGGGTTCTGGTGGCTCTCGCCGTACTCCGAGAACCACTGTTCCGCGCTGCGCATACTCTCATCCTCGCGTGTTTTTATTGTGCGTAGTGTGCGCCAATAATGTTGGACGCGAGGACAAGAATCAACTGCGCTTCAGCGGCGCACGACCGCCTCCAACTGGAGGCGATAGAGATCCGCCATCCGCGCGTCGAAACAGCAGAAAATAATCTGCTCTGGGGGCGCCTCCCGATCCAAGTGATCCTGGACCTGGTCAACGGCGATCTCCACCGCCAGTTCCGGCGGATAGTCATAGACCCCGCAACTGATGGCCGGGAAGGCAATGGATTTCATTCCCTCGCGCCGCGCCAGGGAGAGGCAGTGCCGATAGCAGCTGGACAACAGCTCTGGCTCGCCGAGATTACCGCCTCGCCACACGGGGCCCACCGTGTGGTAGATGCGTTTTGCAGGGAGGGAAAATGCCGGTGTGGCCCTGACCTCACCGACCGGACAACCGCCGATCGCGCGGCAGGCCTCAGACAGTTCGGGCCCCGCCGCGCGGTGGATGGCCCCGTCGACCCCACCACCACCGGACAGGTGGCGATTGGCCGCATTGACGATTACATCGACCTGTAATCGAGTGATATCACCGAGATGAACTTCTATCACCCAGTATCTCCAACCGCGTTGTGGTTAATTCCTGCGGATGGAAATCCTTTTCGCCCTCGGCGACCACGCTCTGCCGCCGAGGTAACCGCCGGCCGGCGATTGCCGGCCCGGTCTGCGGCGATGCGTCCCGCACAGCCTTGAGCAGGTAGCTCAGCCCACGATTTCGCGGTGTCGCTGGGCCACCTCGGCAGGACATTTCGTCACTGCGCTAACTATCACGATAGCAGCTGCGGAGAAAACAAAGCCCGGCAACAACTCGTAGATATCGAAGATGCCGCCGGAGAGCTGTTTCCACACCAGCACCGTCATGCCGCCTACCAGCACACCGGCAATGGCGCCGGCACCGGTCATGCGCGACCAGAACAGGCTGATCAGTGTCGCCGGCCCAAAGGCCGCACCGAGTCCAGCCCAGGCATAGGCCACCACATCCAACACTTTGGAGTCCGGCTCCATAGCGACCCAGACTGCGACCAGGGACAACGCGACCACCGCCCAGCGCCCCACTTTCACCATCGCCTCGGGGCTGGTGCTGCGGCCAAACCACACGTGGTAGATATCTTCCGCCAGCGCCGCAGAGGAAACCAGCAACTGGGAGTCCGCTGTACTCATGATGGCGGACAGGATTGCCGCCAGCAGCACCCCGGCCACTACCGGGTGGAACAGGGCCTCCACCAGCGCCATGAATACCCGCTCGCCGTCCGCCAGGACCTGGGCCAGCTCCAGGTGCCCGAACAGGCCCACCGCCATGGCGCCGAGGAAACCAGCCAGTGACCAGACAGCAGCCACCGACGCGGCCACCGGCACATCATCAGCGCTGCGCACCGCCTGGAAGCGGGCGAGGATATGGGGCTGGCCGAAGTAGCCGAGCCCCCAGGCCAGGGAGCTGAGAATGGCCACGATGCCCAGGGTCTGCCCACTGCTGTCCCGCATCCAGTGCATCAACTCGGGCACCTGCTGCTGCAACTTGCCCCAGCTGGCGGAAAAGCCGCCCTCATCCATGATCACCACCAGCGGCACGATCACCAGCGCCAGGCTCATCAGCAGGCCCTGAAATACGTCCGTCCAGGAGACCGCCAGGAAGCCACCAAACAATGTGTAGGAGATCACTGCCGCCGCACCGATCACTACCGCCCAGCGGTAATCCCAGCCAAACACGGTCTCGAACAGCTTGCCGCCGGCAATCAGGCCCGAGGCCACGTAGAAAAGGAAAAACAGCAGGATGAAAAACGCGCACAGCGTGCGCAGATAGGGATGCCCCATATTGAAACGGCGGTGCAGGTAGGCGGGCACCGTCAGGGCGTCGTCCAGCTCATAGGTGTAGATACGCAGGCGTCGCGCCATCACCGTCCAACTCAGCACAATGCCGGAGAAGAGCCCGATGGCGATCCAGCCAGAGGAGAGTCCGCTGGCATAAGCCGCACCCGGTAAGCCGAGCAACAGCCAGCCGCTCATATCCGACGCGCCGGCACTCAGCGCCGCCACCGCCGGTGGCAGAGAGCGCCCGCCGAGGAAGTAATCGCTGGCGTTCTTGGTGCGCAGATAGGCGTAAACGCCGATCAAGAGGATCAACGCGAGATAGGCGACAAAGGTCAGCGCGACGAGCCATTGTCCGGACATGGGAACTCCCTTTCAGCTTTGTTGGCGGCCGGCCCAGCCTCGAACCCGGTTAGCGAGTCCTTGCACAGATGGCAATGAGAATAGGCGTCGCCATTAATTTTTGTGTTTATTGCGCGTAAATCTACCCATTAGCTGGCGCCAGCTCAATCCACAAACTAAATATTGGGAAGAGACACGGAGAACTGACAACACTATGGGCATCTGTCTGGACGAGTTACGACTGCTGGTCATTCGTCCGACCCTCAAGCACCTGAGAGCCTGGTCTGCGGGAATGGAAAACCTGCTGCTGGGTACAGCCGCGCAGGAGTCGCAGCTCGGTTTTCATCTCAAGCAGGGCCGGCGCCATGGACTTGGCATTTATCAAATTCAACCGCACACCCACCGCGAGATCTGGGATGACTACCTGATTGGGCACCCCGCGCTCGCCTCCAAGGTGCGCGGGCTGGCGAGTCAGCGGGACTTCCTGGATCACCCGCACAGTGAGCTGACCACCAACCTCCGCTATGCGACGGCCATTGCCTGGCTAATCTACCGGGCCGCGGACGCCGACAAGGTGGCGGAGGATGACGTCCCCACCATGGCGAGGCTCTGGCACCAGCATTTCCATCACGGCCCTGCAGCGTCCCAACGGGACTTCGAGCAGAGTTACGCGCAGCTGGTGAGCGGTGCCGACCCTACAGATTCAGCGCCTCGATATACAGGGGAGCCTCCTCCCCTTCGTCGCCATCCGGCACCCAGGAGTTCACCCGGCGCTCTATTGCCTGATCGTCACGCACAGCAGCCGCTGGCTTAGTACGATCCAGCTCCAGGTTCACGAAGTCGTAAAGGTCCCCGTCCGCCAGCTGTGACGGGGATACTCTCGTGAGTGCCGCAAAAATATTTTCGCTACGCCCCGGGAACTGCCGATCCCATTCCTGCAGCATCTTCTTGATCGCCTGACGCTGCAGGTTTTCCTGGCTGCCGCACAGGTTGCAGGGAATGATCGGGAAGTCTTTGTGTTCCGCAAACTTCACCAGATCCGACTCGCGGCAGTAGGCCAGCGGGCGGATCACGATATTGCGGCCGTCGTCGGCACGCAGCTTCGGCGGCATCGCCTTCAGGCGGCCGCCGTAAAACATATTCAGGAACAGGGTCTCGACGATATCGTCCTTGTGGTGACCCAGCGCCACTTTGGTGGCCCCGATTTCCTCGGCAAAGCCGTACAGGGTTCCACGCCGCAGGCGCGAGCAGAGGCCACAGGTGGTCTTACCTTCCGGCACCACTTCCTTCACGACCGAGTAGGTGTCCTTTTCCACGATGTGGTGCGGCACCCCCAGTGATTGCAGGTATTCGGGCAGGATGTGCTCCGGGAAACCCGGCTGCTTCTGGTCCATATTGACCGCCACCAGCTCGAAGTTGACCGGTGCGGTCTTCTGCAGGTTCAGCAGGATATCCAGCATCGCGTAACTGTCCTTGCCACCGGACAGGCACACCATGATCTTGTCGCCCTCTTCAATCATGTTGAAGTCGGCGATGGCGCGGCCCACATTGCGGCGCAGGCGCTTCTGCAGCTTGTTGAATTCCAGCCGCTCGCGGCGATTTTCCAGTTCGGACATGGTGCTTCTCTGAATACAGACCTCAAGGTCCGGGGCATCGACGCCATATGCGCAGGCGCTGGTGGCGGGGGCTCGTCGCGGGACCTTACACGGCCATGGATGGCCGTGTAGAGCGTGCGAGGACGCATCCACAGCGTGTCCCGCGACGAGTCACCGCCGGCAGCGCCGCCAATCAGGTCGACTCTGCCCCGGAAATCAGGCCGCGATTGTACGCATTTCGATCACGGAGTACACGACTCGCTGTTCACCCCATCCTCCAGTAACTGCTGCACGCAGGGCCAGACGTGGTCCAGCAGCGCCGGCTGCGCCTCCGCGGTGGGGTGGATGCCGTCCGTCTGCATGGCGCCTTCCTTGAGGGCGATGGGCTCCAGGAAGAAGGGCACCAGGGGCACCTCCTCAGCCTCCGCCACCTTCGGGTAGACGCCGGCAAAGGCCTCCGTATAGGCGCGGCCATAGTTCGGTGGCATGCGCATGCCCAGTAGCAGCACCTCCACATCCTCATTCCGGGCCAGGCGAATCATCTGCTGCAGGTTGCGCTGCAGCGCCTGCGGCGGATAGCCGCGCAGACCGTCGTTGCCGCCGAGCTCCAGAATCATCCAGCGCGGTTCATGTTCCTTCAGTAGGCGCGGCAGGCGCGCCAGACCACCAGAGGTCGTCTCGCCACTGACACTGGCGTTCACAACCTTTACCTTTTCACCGGCCTGCTCCAGCCGCGACTGCAGCAACTCCACCCAGCCGTCGGCCTGCTCCAAACCGTAGGCTGCACTGATGCTGTCTCCCAGCACCAGCAGCGTTCCGGCCCGGGCCACGCCCAGTGGGGCGAGCAGCAGCAAACACAGGCCGAGGTGAAGGCCGAAGCGCCGGAAAAAATCTGTCGTCATGTCATACTCTCCACTGCTTTTTGCGTATAACCGCTTATACGCACAGCTTTGCGCAATTGCCGACAATAAGGAAGAGTTTCGATGACCGCCATGCTTCGGGCCGAGAACCTGATCCACCGGGTGACCACCAATGAAGGTCCCCTCACCCTGCTGAACAACATCTCCTTGCAACTGGCCCGCGGCGAGAGCCTCGCCATCACCGGCGCCTCCGGCTCGGGCAAATCCACCTTGCTGGGCCTGCTGGCCGGCCTCGACAAACCCACCGAAGGGCGTATCTGGCTGGCCGGCGAGGAGATCACCGCAATGGATGAGGAACAGCGGGCCGCCGTGCGGGCCCGCTCGGTGGGATTCGTGTTCCAGACCTTCCAGCTGCTGCCAGGCCTCACCGCCCTTGAGAATGTCATGCTGCCGAGTGAGCTGCGCGGCGAGCGCAACGCCGCCGGGCGCGCCGAAGAGTTCCTCAAGCGTGTCGGCCTTGAACACCGGCTGCACCACTATCCGCGCCAGCTCTCCGGCGGTGAGCAACAGCGGGTCGCCATTGCCCGCGCCTTCTGCAGTATCAGTGGCAGTGACGGCATCCTGTTTGCAGACGAGCCCACCGGCAGCCTCGACGCCGGCAATGGCGAAAAGATCATCGACCTGCTGTTCCAGCTGAACGCGGAATCCGACACCACCCTGGTACTGGTCACCCACGAGCAGCGGCTGGCCCAGCGCTGCCAGGCCCACCTGCGCATGGCCGCCGGTGAAGTGGCCGTGGCGGCCGGCCGCGACGACGGCAGCCTGTCGGAGGTGTCTGCCTGATGTCTTCCGCCAATCCCCTGCTGCCACTGAAGCTGCTCGGTCGCGACTGGCGCGGCGGCGAGCTGGCCCTGATCGCCACGGCGCTGGTGCTGGCGGTGACCTGTGTGACCGCCATCGCCCATTTCAGCGATCGCCTCACCCGCGCCATGTATATCCAGTCCCAGACCTTCCTCGCCGCCGAACGGGTGGTGAACAGCAGTAAACCCGTCGAACAGGCCTGGCTCGACGAGGCGGCCGACCGCGGTCTCGAGCAGGCACAGACGGTCCAGTTCGCCTCCATGCTGTCCGCCGGTGACCAGTTCCAGTTCGCCGCCATCAAGGCGGTCAGCGACGGTTACCCACTGGTGGGCCACCTGGAGATGCGGCCCGGCGCCAACGCCGAACCCCGCGTGGTACAACAGGGTCCACCCCGGGGTGAGGTGTGGATGGAACCCCGCCTGCTGCCACTGCTGGAGCTCTCGATCGGCGATAACCTGCAGATCGGCGAATCCGACTTCACCGTTACCGGCCTGCTCGATCATGAACCGGATCGCAGCGACAACCTGTTTTCCATGGGCGCGCGGGTGATGATGCACCGGGACGACCTGCAAGCCACCAATGTCGTGCAGCCCGGCAGCCGCGTGCAGTACCGCTACCTGTTCGCCGGTGACGATGTCGCCCTGAACAACTATTTCAAATGGCTGGAGCCCCGTCTCACCGAGCACCAGCGGGTGATCGACCTGCGCGAGGGGCAGCCCCGTGTGGCTTCCGCCCTCGACCGGGCCGAGCGTTTCCTGTTCCTGGCCGGCAGCCTCGCCGTGCTGTTGGCCAGTGTCGCCGTGGGCCTCGCCGCGCGTCGTTACAGCCTGCGTCATACCAGCTACGTGGCCGTGATGAAAAGCCTCGGCGCCGGCCGCGGCAAGGTGCTGGGCATCTATCTGGGCCAGCTGGCCGCACTGGCACTGATCGCCACCGCTGCCGGTCTGCTGTTGGGTAGCCTGATTCAGGCCCAGGCCGTGAGCCTGATGGCGGATTTCTTCCCCGTCGACCCGCCCCCGAGCGGCTGGAACCCGCTACTGGTGGGCCTGGTGACCGGCCTCGCCTGCGCGCTCGGCTTTGCCCTGCCACCGCTGTTCCGTCTCGCCCGCACCGACCCCATGCAGACCCTGCGCCGCGACTGGAGCAACCCTGACCGGCGCGAGTGGCTGGGTCTGGTGCTCGGCCCTACCTCCATGCTGCTGTTGATCTGGTGGCTGTCCGGTAGCCTGCCGATCACTCTGGCCCTGTTTGCCGGCATGGCCCTGCTGGTGGGTGGCAGTGCGCTGGTCAACCGACTGCTGGTGCGCGGCCGGCTGGCGAAGCTGGGCGGCAGCTGGCGTATCGCGCTGGGCAGCCTGCAGCGCCGGGCCGCCTTCAACACCCTGCTGATTGCCGCCTTCGGTACCGGCCTGCTGGCCATGCTGGCGATGGTCTTTGCGCGCACTGCACTCATTGATGAGTGGCGCATGCAGCTGCCGGACAATGCCCCCAATCACTTCCTGATCAATATCGCCCCGTATGAGAAAGAGAATGTCGAGCGCCTTCTGACCGACAACGGCGTCACCTCGACTGAGCTCTACCCGATGGTGCGCGGCCGACTGGTCGCCATCAACGATGTACCGGCAAAAGAGCGCAAGGAACAGGCTGGCGCCCTGCGCCGGGAGCTGAACCTGAGCTGGACGGAAAACCTCGCTCCCGACAACCGCATCGTCGCCGGCGACTGGTGGGAGAGTGTGGATACGGATAAAGGCGTCTCGGTGGAAGCAGAACTGGCGGAACGCCTCAACCTGAAGCTGGGCGACCAGCTGAAGTTTTCCATCGGCGGACTGGAAGTGGAATCCACCATCACCAGCCTGCGCACACTGGACTGGAACAGCATGCGCCCGAACTTCTACATGCTGTTCGCGCCCGGCAGCCTGGAGGATTTCCCCGCGACCTACATCACCAGTTTTCACCTGCCGCCGGAGGAAAAACTGTTCGTGAACGATCTGGTGCGCGCTTTCCCCAGCGTCACCGTGATCGAGCTCGACAAGATCATCGAGCGCATCCGCGACACCATCAGCCAGGTCTCCCTGGCCATCGAGTCGGTGATGGCGCTGATGCTCGTAGCCGGTGTGCTGGTGCTGATTGCCGGCGTACGTGCCAGTATCGCCGAGCGTTTGCAGGAAGCGGCAATTATCCGCACACTGGGCGGACGCCGCCGCCTGCTGCTGCAAAGCCTGGTGATCGAGTTCGGCCTGCTCGGCGTTGCCGCCGGCCTGCTGGCAGCCGCCGGTGCAGAGACCACGCTGGCGGTGCTGTCGCAGCGAGTGTTCGAGCTGCCCTTCACCTTGCACCCGCTGCTATGGGTTGCGGGGCCAATTGCGGGCGCACTGCTGGTGGGTACCGCCGGCACCCTGGCCTGCCGCAGCTCGGTGAGCGAGCCACCGCTCAAGGTACTGCGCGAGCTGGCCTGACCGACCTTCCTGTCGTCATGCCGGCGCGGGCCGGCATCCAGATTGAGAGAACACAATGGACCCCGGCACTGGCCGGGGTGACGACCAATTTCCTGATTGCATTACGGACCATGGATCTAGATTTCGACCGCCAGCATATCTGGCACCCCTACTCTTCCCTCATTGATCCACCCCCGGTTTACCCGGTGGCCCGCGCCGAGGGCGTGCGCCTTTACCTGGAGGACGGTCGCAGCCTGATCGACGGCATGTCCTCCTGGTGGTGCACCCTGCACGGTTACAACGTGCCGGAACTGAACCGCGCCATGCGGGAACAGATGGAGAAAATGTCCCACGTGATGTTCGGCGGCCTCACCCACGAGCCGGCCATTGAACTCAGCAAGAAACTGGTGGAAATCACCCCCGCGCCTCTGCAGCGGGTTTTCCTGGCCGACTCCGGTTCGGTATCGGTGGAAGTCTCCATCAAAATGGCCCTGCAGTACTGGCAGTCCCAGGGCCGACCGGAGAAAAACCGCCTGCTGGCCCTGCGCAACGGTTATCACGGCGACACCTTCGGCGCCATGGCCACCTGTGACCCGGTCACCGGCATGCACCACCTGTTTGCCAGTCACCTGACCCAGCACCTGTTCGCGCCGGCGCCAAAGCCGAACTTCGACGAGCCCTGTAGCGACGAGGACGTGGCCGAACTGCGCCAGTTGGTGGAAGAAAACCGCAATCAGCTGGCCGCCGTGATTCTGGAGCCCATCGTGCAGGGTGCCGGCGGCATGCGTTTCTACTCGCCGGAATACCTGAAACGCGTGCGCGCGCTCTGCGATGAATACGACCTGCTGCTGATTGCCGACGAGATTGCCACCGGCTTCGGCCGCAGCGGCAAGCTGTTCGCCTGCGAGCATGCCGGTATCAGCCCGGACATCCTCACCCTTGGCAAGGCGTTGACCGGCGGCACCATGACCATGGCCGCGACCCTGTGCACCGATCGGGTCGCCGACGGGATCTGCCGCGGCGAGGCGGGCGTGTTCATGCACGGCCCCACCTTTATGGGCAATCCGCTGGCCTGCGCCGTCTCCAGCGCCAGTATTGAACTGCTGCTTTCCAGCCCCTGGCAGGAGCGCGTCTCGCGCATCGAACAGCAGCTGCGGCAAGAGCTGGCGCCGCTCAAAGACGCGGATGATGTGGCCGACGTGCGTGCCCTCGGGGCCATTGGCGTGGTGGAGATGAAACAACCCGTGAACATGATGCAGGTGCAGGAAGCCCTGATTGATCGCGGGGTCTGGCTGCGCCCGTTCGGGAAACTGGTCTACGCCATGCCACCCTATGTCACCAGCGAGGAAGACCTGCGCCAGCTGACCGGCGCCATGGTGGAAGTGCTCGGCAACCTCTGAGAACAATCCCGGGCCGCGGCCCGGGTTGTGCTTTTCACCGTACCGAGACTTTGCCCGCTCGCCACGAGCAGCGATAATTCCCAACCCAGTCATCATCAGGGTCCATCGTGCAGCCGCTTCTCCAAGTCATTGATGCCGAATGTCGCTACGGCGAAAAGCTGATTCTCGAATCGGTTTCCTTTGACCTGCAAGCGGGCGAAATCGCCTGCCTGCTGGGGCCCAGTGGCTGTGGCAAGACAACCCTGCTACATGCCATTGCCGGCTTCCAGCCGCTGGCCAGGGGCTCGATCGCACTCGGCGGCGAGCCCCTGAGCGATAACCGCCGGGTGATGCCACCAGAGCAGCGCAAGATCGGTGTGGTGTTCCAGGATTACGCGCTCTTTCCCCATCTCACCGTGGAGCAGAACATCGGCTTCGGCCTGCGCGACCTGCCCCGGGTCGAACGCACGGCGCGGGTCGGCGAGCTGCTCGCCCTCGTGCAACTTGCCCAGCACGCACAGCAATATCCGCATCAGTTGTCCGGTGGCCAGCAGCAGCGTGTGGCCCTGGCTCGCGCGCTGGCTCCGAAACCACGGCTACTGCTGATGGACGAGCCCTTTTCCAACCTGGATACCGAGTTGCGCCGCAGCCTCGCCACGGAAGTCCGCCACATTCTGCGCGAAGAGGGCATCGCCGCACTGATCGTGACCCACGACCGGAGTGAGGCGTTCGCGGCCGGTGACAAACTGGGGATTCTTGCCAACGCCCATTTACAGCAGTGGGATACACCGCAGAACCTGTACCGCACTCCTGCCAACGCGGCCGTGGCCCGCATCGTTTCCGAGGGCAACCTGCTGCGCGGAAAGTGGATTAGTGAGGGATGGGTGGAAACGGCACTGGGCCGGGTGGCCGTCAGCCCGGCCGCTCGACTGGAAAGCGGCCACATCGGCAAGGCGGTGGAGGTATTTGCCCGGAGCGAGGACCTGGTTCCCGGCGAGCACGCCAATGCCGTCACGGTACAGGTGCTTTCCAAGAGCTTTCTCGGCAACAGCGCCCTCTACGCTTTCCGACTGCCCAACGGGCGCAAGATAGAGGCCACACTGAGCACCGATTACCGTTTTGAGCCCGGCAACGAGGTGCCGCTGCGCCTTGAGAGTCCGCTGGTTTTTTCCGACTGAAACCGCCGCTCAGCCGATGGCGGCAGTGGTCGGCAGCTCCGCCACTTCCGCCGGCTTCTCTTCCGTGTCATCCCCCCGCCCGCGCATGGCCCGGCTCAACAGGATCACCGGCAACAGCCCCACCAGCACAATCATCAGCGCCCCCAGCGCCGAACGCTCGAGCATTTCGTCAGAGGCGAACTGATATACATACGTGGCCAGCGTATCGAAACCGAACGGCCGCAACAGCAGCGTCGCCGGCAACTCTTTCATACAGTCGACAAACACCACGATGGCACCGCTGAGGATACCTGCCCGCACCAGCGGCAGGTGCACCGCCCAAAGCGTCTGCCAGCTGTTGCGCCCCAGTGAGCGGGAGGCGCGATCCATGGATGGCGTCACTTTGTCCAGACTCGATTCGATGGCACCGGTCGAAACCGCCAGGAAACGAGCCGTGTAGGCAAACAAAATCGCGAACACACTGCCGGAGAGCAGCAGGCCAGTGGAAGTATCCAGGTACCGACGGGCGAAATCATCCAGCGTGTTGTCAAAGGCCGCCAGCGGAATAATCACACCGATGGCCATGACTGCACCGGGCATGGCATAGCCGAGTTTGGAGAAGCCCACCAATGCGCGCACGGTGTTGCCCGACGCGAGGCGCTTGCCGTAAGCGAGCAGCAAGCCCAGCAGCGCTGTCGCCAGTGCCGCGACTGAAGACAGCAAAAAGCTGTTGCCGGCAATGGAGAGAAAATCATCGGTCCAGTAGCTGGCAAAGTTACCCAGTGCATACTGCAACAGCACCAGCGTCGGCACTCCGAAACCGCCCAGCAGTACCAGGCTACAGAAAATTGTCGCCGCCAGCGCACGGCCGCCCCTGAGCACGTAGTAATCCCGCTTCGCCCCCGGAGACTGCACGAAGTGACGCTGTCGGCGCCTGGCCATACGCTCGAGCGTCACCAGCAACACCACAAACACCAGCGTGCTGCAGGCGATCTGGGCGGCACCGCCCAGATTTCCGCGGCTGAGCCAGGTATCGTAAATACCCACGCTCAGTGTGCGAACCGCAAAGAAATCCACGGTGCCAAAATCGTTCAGGGTTTCCATCAACACCAGAGACAACCCCACGGCAACCGCCGGTCGCGCCATCGGCAGGGACACCCGCAGGAAACTCTGCCACGGACTACACCCCAGGGAACGACTGGCCGCGCGGATACTGCCGCACTGTTCCAGAAACGCCGCCCGGGCGAGCATATAGACGTAGGGGTAAAGCACCAGCGAGAGCATGGCGATAGCGCCGCCCATGCTGCGGATCTCGGGGAACCAGTAATCCCGGGATGTCTGCCAGCCGAAAGTTTCGCGTAAAAACTGTTGTACCGGCCCCGCGTATTCCAGCAGGTCGGTATAGACATAGGCAATCACGTAGGCGGGTACCGCAAACGGCAGCAATAGGCCCCACTCAAAAAAGCGACGCCCCGGGAAGCGGCACATGCTGACCAGCCAGGCCGCGGCAACACCGGTGACCAGGGTGCAAAGGGCAACACCCAATGAGAGCGTAAGAGTCGCGCCGATATAGTGGAACAACACCGTATCCCACAGGTGCGGCCAGATATTTTCCTCGGGGAAAAAGGCCAGTGCAAAGACCGAAAGCACCGGCAGTGCCACCAGCAGTGCGACGATCAGCACTACCCAGAACCAGCGGCGACCGGACGGCGACGACCCCATGGCAGATTCCTGCTTGCTCATAAAACACAGAAGGCGCGGCACCGTATGCAGTGCCGCGCCATCGACCCCCAAGCACCGCGCGCAGGCTCAATGCCCACACGCAGTTCTCTATGCAGTCTGATCAAATCGATCAGAAATCGAAGGCGACCTCATCCACCAGCTTCGATGCCGCCGGCACGTAAGAGGCGATTTCGGTAAGACTCAGGTCGTCTTCCTTGAACTCACCCATGGTTTCCTGAATCAGCTCTGAGCGTTCTACACCCGGACGCACCGGGAATTCAAAGTTCTTTTCCGCATACAGGTACTGCGCCTGCTCACCGCTCAGGAACTCCAGCAGCTTTACGGCGTTGTCGCGGTTCGGGGCATGCTTGGTCACAGCCGCACCGGAGATGAACATATGCGTGCCGCGGTCATCCTGGTTCGGGAACACCAGATTGACAGACTTGGCCCACTCGATCTGCTCCGGCTCTTCCTCATTGGTAATCATCTTGCCGAAGTAGTAGCTGTTGCCGAGAGACAGATCACAGACGCCCTCGCTGATGGCCTTCACCTGGGCGCGGTCATTGCCCTGGGGCTTGCGGGCCAGGTTGGCCTTGACCCCTTCCAGCCACTCTTTGGTTTTCGCTTCGCCGTGGTAGGCGATCATGGAGGCGATCAGCGACAGACTGTAAGGGTGCTTGCCGCTGCGGGTGCAAATACGCCCCTTCCACTTCGGATCGGCCAGCTCTTCATAGCTAGTGATTTCGCCCGGTTTGACCCGATCCTTGGACGCATAGATCAGTCGCGCGCGAGTCGTCAGACCAAACCAGTTCCCCTCTTCATCACGGAACTGGGCGGGAATGTTTTCTTCTAGCACTTCACTGTCGACGGGCTGTGTTAGCTCCTCGTCGACCAGCTGCATCAGGTTGCTGGTGTTGGAGGTCAGTACCAGGTCGGCAGGGCTGTTACGGCCCTCACGCTCCAGGCGTTCTACCAGTCCCTTGCTGGCGTAAACCACCCGGGTCTCGATACCGGTCTCGTCAGTAAATGCGTCGAGGACGGGCTCGATAAGAAAGGGCTGGCGGTAGGAGTAGATATTCACCTGTTCGGCGGCCGCACTGGTCAGTGCAAACCCGAAAGTGGCAGCAGCCACAGCGATGCAGGAAAAGCCTTTGGATAGAGATCTGGAGAGCATCGAAAATCCCTGATTGCCTGATTAATTTGAGAAGGATTCTCATTTGTATCAATCCCAAAGTCAACCTCCGGGTCATTGCCAACTCGTGACCCTATCATCCCCACAGTCGCGAAATTCCACCTATGCTTAGGGGCAAATATCGCGCCTCGGCAATCTTTGCCGGGAGCAACGTTCACTCATCACCGAGAGGTGCCCTATGTACCGCTTTGCTGTCCTGACCGCCCTGCTGATGCCGCTATGGCTTGTCGGCTGCGGCGAGAGAACTGAAACCGTAGAACCCACAGAAGTGGAGACCATGGAGGAAGACATCGAAGTCTCTGAACCCGCGGAAGAACGCACCGCCCCCGGGGAGGCTACCGACGACGCCATGCCTGACAATGGCTACGGCCAGGACCAGTCCGGCAGCCAGGACCAATCGAGTGCATCCGACATGGGCTCTGCTACCGAGGTGGAGACCTGCTCCCCGCAGTGGTTTCAGTGGGTCCATGAGAAAGTCGTCGCCATGCCCGGCGTAGACGCAAAAGTCGCCGAAATGTATAGCGACGGGCTGCCGGAAGTCGGCACCGACGAATGGTTCCGCGCCATGGACCGCCTCACCGGCGGCGACGGCGCCCACGGTCCGGATGGCGGTAGTGCGGAGTGGTGCAGCATGATGGAGCAGCGCCTCGACAGCCAGGCCCCATAATGCACGCGGACTTCATTGGAAAAGGGGGCCGGCCCACGGTCGGCCCCGGCGCTATTCAAGCCAGGGGAAGCCGTATGAAACGCACCATTGCACTGGCGCTGGCCATTGCCGGCGCAACCCTGTCGCCACTGGCAGCCGCCGATAAAAAACCCCCACCCGGCGCCATGGCACTCTCCACTGTGCTGACC
Organism: Microbulbifer aggregans; assembly: GCF_001750105.1. Taxonomy (NCBI): domain Bacteria; kingdom Pseudomonadati; phylum Pseudomonadota; class Gammaproteobacteria; order Cellvibrionales; family Microbulbiferaceae; genus Microbulbifer; species Microbulbifer aggregans. Next base: position 2,247,735 of record NZ_CP014143.1, on the reverse strand, counting down.
ACGCTGGAGCAGCAAGGCTATACGCCGATTGTCGAGGTTTCCCTCGACGATGGACGCTGGGAAATCGAGGCCTTCAAGGAGGGCAAGCCCGTCAAAGTGAAGGTAGATCCGAATACCGCCGAGATTCTTTCCGAAGAGCCAGACGACAGTTAATCCGCCTGGTTAGACCACAAGCGGCCGCTCGGTTTCCGAAGCGGCCCGCCGGTTCCTGAGCCGGACACCGAAGCCATGGATGAACGAAAACCACCGACTGCAACTGCACGAGTACACCGGCCTGCCGCCCACTGAGCTGCACCCGCTTTACAGCGCATCGGACTCCCGACAGAAGCGCGTCAGCAGGCGGCTGAAACCGGTATTGGCCTCCAGGCTCGCGGACTCTTCCATGGTGTGATAGCCGGTGGTGGGGATCTGCAAGGTAGTCCCCTGCACAAACCCTCCTGACGAGGCCGCGATGCGCCCCATTTCGGTACTGCCAAGGGACTGCGGCTCGCCACCCACTGCCTCGGCCTGGCGGTTCAGCTCCTCGATGTAGGTATCCTTGTAAGCGAAACTGATCCCCTCTTGCCGGCACAAACCCTCGAGCTGCTCCGTGGTCTGCGGGTGAAACGCGGCATTGGCATCGCAACGGCGCAGGACCACTTGCTGGCGGTCCGCCGTCTCGCGGTCCGGGTAAGGACTGGTATCCACCACCACCAGCCGGTCGGTGGCACCATTAAAACGGCGGAACCATTCGAGCAGGTAGCGCCAGCTACTGCCCGCCTCCTCCTGGGCGGTAAAAAACGCGGTGCCCTGGAAACCGAGCGCGAACAGATGCACCAGGTGGGCGGCGGTCAGGACATTGTCCAGCTGGGCGCTGAGAATACCGTCCTCAATGGTCAAGCGATCGGTAAACGCCACCGGCGTACCCGCCACTAGGTGTTCCAGCCCGTCCACTTCAAAAATCAGGTTGTTGCGGTATTCACAGACGTAAGCCTTGTCGATGATGCCAGCGCCGCGATAGGATCCCGACCAGGGTTCGTAAGCCATCACCGGCACGCCGTGAAAGCGGTCGACAATTTTCATCATCAGCTTTTCTGACACGGAGTTGCCCAGCAGGTCAGAGCGACGACCGGCCACGAACGCCGCATACTGGAATTCGTTGGGCCCGGTGCAGATCAGGCCATGGCGGTCGATATGGGCGGAGAACATGGCGGAATTCGGCCGCTGGCCATGGGCCACCAGCACGCCCTCATACCAGGTTACTTGTGCGCCCCGCTCCTCGAGCTCACGCTGCAACACCCGAAAGAACGAATGCTCCGCCCCTACCACGCTGGGGCTGCGAACCAGGACCTTCAACAGGTCAATGAAGTCCTCGATTTTTTCCATTCTCGTACCCTCCCCGTTCCATTAAGCAGCACCCGGGCGGGAGCCCTCGCTTACATCCGCCGTTTATATCGCCTTTGGCCACTAGCGCAAACAGAAAACTACGAGTCGCCCTTCCCTCTTCGTAGCCACAGCGGCCTGATCACCACCGCGGCCACAACCAGCCCGGCAAAAAACAACAGGGTGAGCGGATCCTCCGATACAAGTCGGACTACCAGTGCGAGTGCCGATGCCGTCGCAGCAACGGCGCCAAAGCCCGTGATCCAGCGCCGGCCCGTTTTCTTATGAAAAGCCAGCGCACAGACAACAGCAAACGTTACCAGGAAGGAGAGACTCGCCGCCTCGACCAGCGCCGTGAGGGTGCCGAGTGCTGCGAGAATTGCCGCGGCAAAGCCCAGCAGAAGAACTGCCCTGTCCGGAATGCCGGCGGAATTCTGGTGCGTCAGGACTTTTGGCAGTTCATTGGCCCGGGCTACGGTATGGGCAAGACGGGCAGTCGCGAACAGCGTCGAGTTAATCGCCGAGCCGGTGGAGAAGGCTGCGGCAATGGTGACAATCACCACGCCGGTGGTGCCCAATACTTCCCGCCCTGCAATAGCCAGCGCCACCTCCTCATGCTGCACCACACCATCGGCGCCAATCAGCATGGCCGTCCCCAGTGCTACCAGGATATAAACGAAGATCACCACCACGATCGCCGATAAAACCGATCGCGGTAAGGTTTTGTCCGGCTGGTGGATGTCATCGTAATCGTAGGCCAGCAGCTGAAAACCCTCGTAGGCCATAAAAACCGACGCCGCACCAAACAGCGCTGCAGCCAGGCTGGCATCGGGAACCCCGCGGGACAGCATTTCCGGTTGCCACCGGGAAAGGCCCCAAGTGGCCAGCCCAACGAGCACGATCAACTTCACCCAGACCAGAAAAATTTCGACGCCACCCGCCTCCGCCACGCCGCGCAGGTTCAAACCGATGAACAACACCATGATCGCAAACGCGGAGGCCCGGGGCACCCAAGCGCCCATATCGAGCACATAGCCCAGGTACTGACCAAACGTGAAGGCGTAAACCGAATTCGTGAGCACATAGCCCACCAGCAGCACCCAGGACAGCGTGCCGGCGATGTTTGTCGCACCGACTTCCCGAAGAAATGTGAAAGCACCACCGCCCTTGTGGTAATGGGAAGCCAGATGGACATAGCTATACCCGGTGGCAAGGGCAATCAGCCCTGCGGTCAGGAAGCTGAGCCAGGTAAGAGAGCCGGAAATGGTGACGACCACGCCGAGCGTGGCAAAAATGCCACCACCGATCATCCCTCCCACAGCCATGGACCAGGCGCCGTTGATGCCAAGCTTGGAGGAGGATTGACTCATAGTCGGACCATTTTCTCTCGCATCACAAGATCATAGCCTGCACGCATTCCCGCCAATCCCTTACCTATTCACCCTCATGGGTACGCAGCTGCGTATACCAGTCCCGATAGGGCGTATTCTTCACCAGGTAGCGGTTGTAGTCCGGTGCGCCGTCGTCCCACCAGACCGGTCCCCGCTCGCCCAGCGCCACCTTGGCCGCGTGAACACCGCTGCGGGCGATTTTTTCCGCCTCAGAGTCACCGCTGCGTTTGGCGCGCCCAACCGCAGAACGGCAGCGCATCAATTCACGCACCAGCCGCTCGCGCTGTTCATTACTCAAAGCCGGATTCGACCGCCGCCACAGCCTGCCGCGGACGACAAAATAACGCTGATCCGGCGTCACCGGGTATTGCGTATCAGACACAGGGGACAGCCACTCCGGGAAATGGTAAAACCTGAACCGAGACAACAGCAGCGCCTGCCGGCGCGTATAGTCGAAACCCTTCCGGTCTATGGAAATAACCGGACAGTAAGTAGTAGCCTCTGTTAAAGACGCTTACCCGCATACACAAACAACGATGGGATCAATCATGACAAGACTTATCGGCTTTTTCGTCGCCACCCTGCTCAGCCTGCCCCTCGCGGCACTGGAAGTCGGTGAACAGGCGCCCGAGTTCAGCCTGCAGGGGTCTGACGGCAAGACCCACAAGCTGTCTGACTACAAGGGAAACAAGGCGGTGGTCATCGCCTGGTATCCAAAGGCCTTCACCAAGGGCTGTACCATTGAGTGCAAGTCACTGGCAGAAAACGGGCACCTGATCCGCGAATACGATGTGGCCTACTTCATGGCGAGTACCGACGAGCTGGAGACCAACAAGAAGTTCGCCGAGGAGCAGAAGGCGGACTTCCCTCTACTCAGTGACCCCGACGGCGAAACCGCGAAAGCCTACGATGTGCTGATGCCAGTCATGAATGTCGCCAAGCGCGTCACCATTTACATCGGCAAAGACGGACGCATCCTGAAAATCGACCGGGATATCAAGCCCGCCACCAGCGCCGAGGATATCGCTCGCACCCTGGGTGAGCTGGACGTCGCTCGTAAGGGCTGAATTCTGACGCATTCGGCAGGCCGCCCCGTGCGGTGTCGGCCTGCTTATCCCGTTCAGCCTTTACGCACCCCCTGCTCGATGCGGTCGCCCAATTCCTTGTCGACCTTGCGCCAATAATCAAAGGCGCGTTCCAGTACCTCGTCCGATACCCCCGCCTTCAGGTGCCCCACCACATTGGACACCAGGCGATCCCGTGCTCCATCGTCCATCACATCCCGGACCAGCATGCCTGGCTGGACAAAGTCATCGTCCTCCTTATGCGGTTTGTAGGGCGCGTGCACAAAGTCACCACTTGCCGACCATTTTTCCGTGTAGGTGTGGTCGGCGCTGGGGCCACCCTTGGAATTCGGGGCGTAAACCGGATCAGCAACATTCTGCACCCGCATGGCTCCGTCCTTGCTGTAACTGTGCACCGGGCACTTGGGCGCATTGACGGGTATCTGCTTGTAGTTGACGCCCATCCTTGCCCGGTGCGCATCTGCGTAGGCAAAGACCCGCGCCAGCAACATCTTGTCCGGGCTGAAGCCGATACCGGGCACGGTATTGTTGGGTTCGAAGGCGGCCTGCTCGATCTCGGTATGGAAGTCCGTGGGATTACGATCCAGCGTCAGCCGCCCCACTTCCTGCAGGGGATAGTCGTCGTGAGGCCAGACTTTGGTCAGGTCAAAGGGGTGGAAGCGGTAATTTTCCGCCTCGGCGAACGGCATGATCTGCACTTTGAGGGTCCAGCTCGGGTAGTCTCCCCGCGCAATGGCATCGAACAGGTCGCGCCGGTGGGCATCCGAATCCTCCCCCGCAATCCGGTCCGCCTCTTCCTGGGTCAGGCACTCGATGCCCTGGTCGGTCTTGAAGTGATACTTGACCCAGAAACGCTCGCCGTCCTTGTTCACCCACAGATAGGTGTGGCTCGAATAGCCATTCATATGCCGATAGGTCCTGGGAATGCCCCGGTCACCCATCAGCCAGGTGACCTGGTGCGCCGACTCCGGCGACAGTGTCCAAAAATCCCACTGCATGTCGTGATCCCGCAGGCCGCTGTCCGCACGGCGTTTCTGCGAGCGGATAAAGTGCTGGAATTTCATCGGATCCCGGAGGAAAAAGACCGGCGTGTTGTTGCCGACCATGTCGTAGTTGCCCTCGGAGGTATAAAACTTGAGGGCAAATCCCCGCGGATCCCGCCAGGTATCCGGGCTGCCCCGCTCGCCGGCGACAGTGGAAAAGCGGATCAACGTATCTGTCTTGGTACCGGGCTGAAACACAGCCGCCTTGGTAAAGGCACTCACATCCTGTGTCACTTCAAAGTGGCCAAAAGCACCGGAGCCCTTGGCATGGGGCTGGCGCTCGGGAATACGTTCGCGGTTGAAGTTCGCCATCTGCTCGATCAAGTAATGATCGTGCAGCACGATCGGGCCTTCCGGCCCGACTGTCAGGGAGTACTCGTCGCTGGCAACGGGGATACCGGCATCGGTCGTCGTGCGATTCCTGTCATCTTTTTTCACGCTGTTCTTTCCTTGATGTAGCTTGGAGCGCCCCACCCTGAGTAAGATGTGAGATCGTCAAATAAGAAAAAGGACAGTGGCAACGATAGTGCAGCAGACAGGAGATGGAAGGGAATCAGACGCAGAGCTGCAGACAGGTCTGGCTCACGGAGACCCGTGAAGGCGATGTAACCGAAAAACAGTAAATCCACGGACCCGTTATTTGGGGGCGAGAGCCTCTACCTGTAGCGATTCCTCCTCGCTCAGCGCCCGGTAGCCACGGGGAAAGGGCCAGCCATAGCCCCAGCGAAACTCCGTCGGCAGGAAAGGCGTGCCCCCTACTCGCACACCGGCAAGCATGAGCACCGCGATCTCGGGCTCACCCAGCGAAGCCACACACTGACGGAGTGCTTCATCAGCCTCTACACGCTCCTGGAAGGTACCGCCTTTCCAGTAGGCATAGTCATGATCGGTGCAACAGCTCAGCCAGAGCTCCTGTTGTGCCAGGGTCCCATCCGGAAAAGCACTGCAGCCATCAGAACTGAATGCCTCGAGGGTCTGCGCCGAGAGCGGCGCGCTGAGCAACAGGAAAAAGAGAAACAGTAAACGCACACTTACCCCACGTTTCACCTAATTGGGCCGCTTGGGGGCGGCGGGCCAGCCACCGGCAAACTTGATAACTGTCCCCGTATGGAAGGAGCCTTTCATATTCGCCAGGTAACGCACCAGTTCACCCACCTCTTCCGGCTCACCCAACCTGCCCGCGGGTACAACCTCCCGGATGAACTCTTGGCCGGCAGGGTCATCGATAAACTTCGCCCGGGGAAAATACGCCTCACTGTACAGGTAATTAGGGGCAATAGCATTTACCGGGATACCGAACGGTGCCAGCTCGATACTCAAGGATTTCACCAGGGCATTGGCCCCCGCGCGGGCCATATCCGGTATCGCCCCGCCCGGTAAGGGCAGCTCCGTTCGCGAGGAGGTCACCAGTATGACGTTACCAAAACCCTGCGCTTTCAATCTGGGAATCGCCGCCTGCATCAGCTTGAACGGCGCCACCATCACGTTTTCGACGGTCGCATAGAGGTCTTCGATATTGGCCTCATCCACCGGTGTGTGAATGGCCGGAAAGGTATCGTTGCTGATCAGCACATCCAACCTGCCACTTTCGTCCCATACCCGGGTGATCAGATCATAGGGATTCATTGGCCCCAGCGGCACTATGCCCGAGTGCCGTCCGACGTATTCCTCCCTCCTGCCCTCATCCGCAAAAGCCGGGTCCTGGGCAATCACCCGGTAACCGTCCTCCAACAGAGCTTCCACGGCCGGTGGACCAACAAAGTCCAGCGCATTGGTAATTAACCCTACTTTGGCTTGCATGGAGCCTCCTTGCCGATTGCCATCCCGCAATCAAGGCTTACGACGGGATCGATCTGAGCATGCCATTGTTACCCTCCAGTGGATCCAAAGGACAGTATCAACGATGCATCCGCTAAGAGAAATACTGCTCGTAAAATCTAGTGGATACCCTAACGCAGGGGCGACAGTCAATAGTTAGACAATTTGGGATCAGCACGAACAATAGCTGGGATAAGCTGAACTGGCTCGCACCTCAGCAACCTCGAGAATCAAAGCTACATATAGATAACATCAGAACGGCACCACCCAGATGATAAAGCGCCAGTAAGCCGCCCATGCCGAAAAGACATGTCAGGGCCAGTGAAGTGTTTGCCAGTCTTGCGAGGAACAGGAGGGCAACGGCGTATACCAGTAACGGCAGTCCAATCAGGACCAATTCCGAGGCTCTAAGCGAAGAGAACGCGTTGGAGCTATACATGATTGAGACCAGCACCAGGATCGCGAGGAGGGCTACCCCAATGCTGGAAATTACGCAGGAAATAACCTTGTAATTTTTGATCCATTTAATTCCGGCCAATCCGACTCCTGCCAATAGAAGAGCCAGAATCAACGCGGTTATATAAAATAATGGCAAACTGGGTAGGCTCATTGGAACGAAAGATAACGCCCGAAGCAAAGCGTAAGGCGTCCCACAGAGGCCCCGCCAGGGGCCGGCGTGAACTGCTTACGCTTGTTATGTGCCACTCTCTATTGAGGCACAACCTTTGTTGCACATGGCCCTTTTTGACCTTGCCCCACTACGTACTCGACCTTCTGTCCGTCATTTAGGCTTGCGTAACCACCACCGCTCTGAATCTCCGAATGATGAACGAAAAGATCTTTACTGCCGTCATCTGGAGTGATAAAGCCATAGCCTTTGTCAGAATCAAACCACTTTACGGTACCTGTGCTCATAGTATTCTCAAATGTAATTGGTGAAGGATGAACTCCTGCTTTCAATATCACCATCATGAAAGCAGGTCTTGAAACCTAAAAGATACATAACGCTCTAGTAATCGGCAACGGAAGCGCAGCGTAGACCGTCCGGCGCGCGGACTTCGCACGCCAAGTTCATTAGCTTGTTATTGGCCACTCGCTCGCTCCGTAGCTTCCCTCTTTCTCGACTCGAAAGTTGCCCTCCTTAACCCTTTTGAAAGTAGGAAGACGCCGATTGTCACTGATGCTGTAGAAATTGTTATAAATATATTCGCAGAAAGCACACTGATTCTTTCTGATGTCGAGGCGTAGCCAGTTATAAGAGGAATTAATAGCAGACATGCCAAAGATATATCTAAATAGTGCTCTGCTGGCTTTCCGGCGCGTTTAGATATTCCGCTGATGGTTAGGATCAAGTGTAGAACAGCAACTATAAAAGCGATCCCTATCAATCCATCTATCAAAAACATATTGAATCCCTCCAACTGTGTGATTCTGATAGTAAATAACGCCCACAGCAGGGGCGGATTACCCTGTGCACCTTTTGCGCAAAACTGGGAGCGTAGCGACCTGCGCAAAAGGTGCACAAGGTAAGACGTCCCGCGGAGACCCGAGGGGCCGTAGCGTACTGCCTGTGATTGTTAGGGATCATGCCTCTTCTGGTTTTCCGAGCCTTGACCTCTTTGGATCTGGGCCGTATTTATTATCTCCTTTGTCTCCTGGATAACAAGCAAGGAAAATTAGCGTGATAGTGTTTAAGTATGGGACCAGCATTGCCGCGAAGGCCCAGCCAGGAAAACCAACGTCATGGAATCTCTTAACGCAAACCATCGCCCATGGATAGATAAACACCAAGACCATGAAAACCAACATTCTGGAAATTTCTTTGTCGCTCAATCCTACAGCGGCGGCCAAAAAAATTGAAATTAACATGATCCCAAAGAACGGAAACGCACCAAAATATAAAAAGACCTTTCTTGTAATACGCCCTTTTGGAGTCTTATAAATCATACTCGCCATACCAATCTCCTTTTGCTCAAAATCCCGAAATCCCTAACGCCGCCCCACGGAGGGCCGAAGTCCCGGAGTATATTGCCCGGCCTTGTTATGCATCAGTTTCGTGAGGCTTCGCTTCAATAACTAGCAGCATAAAACCAAGGAACAGAAGAAAATCTATCGCAAGGTCGAATGCACCGCTTGCGCTGAATACTGAATCCGCGAACACCTTCACGGCCCAGAAAGGAAGAAACAGTATTGCTACTAGCTTCCAGTTGAACCCAATCGCGAACTCCGCGCCACATTCTGGGCATGATTTACTTTTTGCCAGTGAGTTCGCTTCCTTCGAGAACAGGCCAATTTTATTTGAGCAACTTGGGCACTTCATCTTTATCTCCCGATGCATAACGCCCGCCGCACAGGCGAGCAACTTGTTGCGAGTCCAGCGCACGGAGTGCGCGATTGTGCCGGTGCTTGTTATGGTTTGACACGACGCTGCTGGCTATGACTACTTTCCGCAATTGGCTTTAGTTCCTCTGCGATGTCAAGAAAAACCACATAGGATTTGTAAACATACTCATTGTAATTGCCATCAAAATCTTTGTCGGATTTCGTGGCCGCAGACATCGCACGCAGCACTTTCAGCCTTTCACGAATAGAGCTTTCTTCATTAATTTTGGGAAGCTCTTCAACTTTAATCTCTTCGGTTGTTTTGTCTACAAAAGTAAGAAATTTATTGGTAATAGGTCCTGAATCAGAATTCTTATACTGAAATGTAGAAGATACTAATACCAAATCTTCATTCTTAAGATCACTTCGCTCTGCTAGAAGAACCTTTCTGGCTTGAGCTTCATATAATTTTAGTAATTTTTCTTCTATTTTCTCGATTGATTGAGCATGGATTGATGTTGAAAAAATGAGCAATACACATGTAGCTAAATAATTCATATTCTAGATTCTTAATTGCCATAACGCCCGCAGCAGGGGCGACCAATGCTATGCACCTTTTGTGCGAAAATGGGAGCGCAGCGACCCGCACAAAAGGTGCACAAAGTAAGCTGTTCCGCGGAGGGCCGAAGGCCCGGAGCAAACTGCCTGGCCTTGTTAGCAATTACTTGACCCACCCCATGGACTCCAGGGCCTCTTTGAACTCTGGACGCATTACAAACTCATAATGGCCATCGACAGTACTATCGGATGAAGCATTAACCGTTGAAATGGTCAAATACCAATTTGGATCTCCATTTTTTGATTTTGGAGGAACAAAATTTATTCCCGAGGCTATTTCTTTTGCGAAAGTGCCATATTGAAGGTTTGCAGCGTTAAAGTTTTCATAGCCCGCAGCAATAGCCAGATTCGTTGATGTAATCGCGTGGCCTGGGCTCTTGTACTGAGCGCGAATCATCTCCAAAAATTTTGTAGCCCTAAGTCGCCCGCTATCACGAACACCCAATAATGCCGTCTCATATTCTTTTTTTGATGCGATCACTATTATCTCCTGATTGCTAACGCCGCAATCAGCGCGGCTGCGCAGCAGTCCGCTGCATTGCCTTGTTAAATGTTTTTTGCACTGCTTTCATACTGGTACTGTAGGTAGATCGCATAAGGTATTGTAAAAACGAAATACAGTACCAACTTTGGCCCGAACCCGCCCAAAGCTTCGTCATACCTTTTAAACCCCGTAACCCAGAGATAAAGACCTGGTAGAGTGAAACTGGTAGTCAAAAGAATACCTGAAACTTCAAGAAACAAGTCCATCAGCGCGTATTTAAATAGTTCGCCCGGTAAAAAGTTCAATATCACAACAAACGCAATCATTGCGAATATTGAGGTCAGACTTAATCGAGCAGAAACCGCGTATCTATCCATATACATTTAACGCCTAGCTCTGGGGCAGCCTGCTTTATGCACATTTTATGCGAGAATACGAGCGAAGTGAGCCGCGTAAAATGTGCATAAAGTAGGCTGTCCCTCAGCAGCGAATTGTTAGCCTGCTGCTTGTTGAGGCTCGGCCAGTCGCAGCCTGCCTCGCATCTTGTTTAAGATTTCCTCAGAGAACTGAGATATTCGATCTTTATTGCATAGGTTATCTTGTATTATTTGGTCAATTTGCCAATGCTCAATGTCAGATACACGCCTAATTGAGACCAGTTTTTCTTTTCCCACTCGGTAGTTCTCAAAATCTTCTAGAGCATTAATTATTTCAATGTAATGATCTGGCTCAATAAGAAGTGCACTTTTTTGAACTTGGAGCTTTGCTTCTTTTAGTGACTTAGATAGTTTCTGTACATTGGCGGTAGAAGCGCTTTCCCAAAGGCTTTTTACACAATGCTGGAGCTCCACTAGAGACGACCATAAATCATTGTAAATTCTGAACTGGCCCTCGAAGTACAACGAGAAAATAAATTGGTTCCTAGATCTCTCCGACTCCAATTGATTCTTAATATGCTCAAGTTCAGAAGCATATTTATGCCTATCTTGTTCAAGAATGCGTCCTGCCCAAACCCTACCAAGCCAAGTGCTAGCGCCAATTACAATGAGTGCACTACCTCCAATAGACCCGATTACTGCCGTAGCTATACTCATCAAATCTGAAAATGTCATGATTCTCCTATAAGGCTAACGCCTTGCACACGGGCCGCAGTGTAGGCGCGAAGCGCCGAAACGGAGGTCCGACCCCAGCGCAGCTGGGGTTTTAGTGCTGCAACTTGTTATGTGTTTCACTGCGGCATACCCATTGAATCTGTGAATGCCACCCATTTATTTGCGATTTTTTCACCTGCGGTGCCAGAAATAAAAGACCAGCCATGACCACGAATCTCTGTGGCAACAAGATCATGGATTGACTCTGCATTACCTGACTGGTGAAGAAGCGCAAACATTTCTGCTGCCGCCGCAAGATGCTTTGTTAGTAGCGGCCGCTCGTTGGCTTGATTAGTAGTTTCCAGCCCTTCATTCAAAGCCAGCGTGTATTCAGTCAATTTTTCGAAAATCTCTTCCATGCTCATTTACACATAACGCCCACAGCAGGGGCGGCTTACTTTGTGCGCATTTTGCGCAAAACTGGGAGCGAAGCGACCCGCGTAAAAGGCGCACAAAGTAAGACGTCCCGCGGAAGCCCGGAGGGCTGTAGCAAACTGCCTGTGATTGTTATGGTTAATTGGCACGAAGCACCTACTCACTACCGTCTTTTACGAGCCTGGAAAGTACCAACTCACGTGTATCGAGACACAAAGCACTTCCGGTAGTTATCACCCCATCGCCGTTTAATTTTACCGATGGCCGCGGCTTTACATTTAGAAATACCCGAGAATTTTCTATGTATTCCTTTGAGACGCACATAGATAGAAGCACATTACCGAAGCCTGGGCGCTCCAACTCTGGGGCGACTTCAGCTACTACTTTATTGTTTTCATCAATAATATTTAAGTACGCAGAATCAATATATCGATTTTTATTCTCTATAAATTCATTGAGAAGTATCTGAAAGGGTGTACAAGTTTGCCCCTGATGCTGATATACCTTTACATCTCGCACAAAAATGTCCGCGTCAGACTCTTCACATGCAAAGCTCTGATTTGCAAAGGCAGCAAAAATCCCCAGCAGTATATTTTTCATTATTCTCTCTATGAGCCTGGCCTTAACCATAACGCCCGCAGCAGGGGCGACCAATGCTATGCACATTCTGTGCGAATATGGGAGCGCAGCGACCCGCACAAAATGTGCATAGCGTTGGGCGTCCCGCGGAGGCCCGAAGGGCTGGAGCAAGCTGCCTGCGTTTGTTAAACGCTTCAGGCACGGGCTCCCGTACTCCACAGATGATTGACACAGTACGCGCTACCTTTTACTTGCTTAACGGTACAGCCCGACCATAAGCACTCTGCGCTGGTTAAGCCGTCGTGATTTTCTATGATTTTTGCTTTTATTAGAGCTGTGCTATCGAATTCTTCCCAGCTCTCTTTAGCAGAAATTTTGACGGCATAGGATTGCTGGTACTTGTCCCACTCATCAACTTTCCAAAGTTGCTCGCACTCTGGGCACTGCATAAGAAATACCCAATCACCAGTTTCAAGCAGATCTAGTTTGGACTTGAAATCCGTGTGCGAGTTACTGATATCGACTAGTTCTAGTTGTAATTTACAGTTGCACATTATTTTTTATGGGCATTTAACGCGGCCGGCAGGGGCAGCTTACCTTGTGCGCATTTTGCGCGAAAATGGGCGCGCAGCGACCCGCGCAAAATGTGCACAAGGTAAGCTGTCCCGCGGAGGGCCAAAGGCCCGGAGCAAATTGCCTGGCCTTGTTAAGGCTAACCCTCATATGTTGTTTCTATCTCTATCGGCGGACGAGCCCCGCAAGCTACGGGCAGTAACCTTTTAATTCGTTGCAGCTCGCGAATTTCTAGATTTTGATCCCACGGCTCTCCAGCTGTACCCCAGCCCGGGCCCCCGTCATCAGTAATACGACCTACAACCTCTACATAGATGGGTTCGCGAAGTTTCACCTTGCGAGCGGAATATTCTTTGTAGATACCAGTTTCCCCCTTGTCAGTGAAACTAACACCTCCTTTCCCACCACACTCGAAAAATCCTGAAAGCTCTTCATCATTTACGATATAGCCTTTGAAAACTCTATAGCCTGATATGAAGTCTCTCTCCAGATGTAGAAAGTACGCACTAATTAGCAAGACTATAGCCAAGCTCGAAAATGTAATGTAGTTCCACAGTTGCTGAGTTTTCATTGCCTTAACGCCCGCAGCAGGGGCGACCAATGCTATGCACATTCTGTGCGAATATGGGAGCGCAGCGACCCGCACAAAATGTGCATAGCGTTGGGCGTCCCGCGGAGGCCCGAAGGGCTGGAGCAAGCTGCCTGCGTTTGTTAAACGCTTCAGGCACGGGCTCCCGTACTCCACAGATGATTGACACAGTACGCGCTACCTTTTACTTGCTTAACGGTACAGCCCGACCATAAGCACTCTGCGCTGGTTAAGCCGTCGTGATTTTCTATGATTTTTGCTTTTATTAGAGCTGTGCTATCGAATTCTTCCCAGCTCTCTTTAGCAGAAATTTTGACGGCATAGGATTGCTGGTACTTGTCCCACTCATCAACTTTCCAAAGTTGCTCGCACTCTGGGCACTGCATAAGAAATACCCAATCACCAGTTTCAAGCAGATCTAGTTTGGACTTGAAATCCGTGTGCGAGTTACTGATATCGACTAGTTCTAGTTGTAATTTACAGTTGCACATTATTTTTTATGGGCATTTAACGCCCACAGCAGGGGCAGCCGAAGCGTAGCGTAGGCTGTCCCGCAGAGGCCCCGTCAGGGGCCGGCGCAAACTGCCTGTGATTGTTATAAGCCTTGCGCTGACTACTGACTTTGTTTAATTGCGACAAGATTGATTTTCCTTCGATACTGTTCCATGTGTCCGTACTGCCCTGGCTCTGAGATTACTCCTGAGACCAATACACTAACTGATTGATGTGCACATGGCATAGTTTCTAAGCTACATCGAGGCTGCGCATTCAATGCCTGCTCGATTTTTTCCCATCCTTCAGCGGTGAATGAAGATTCAGAAATCCACCACCTTTCCTCGGAGCAAAATTCGATAAAATACATGGCCTCTGGTCCAAGATTAACAGAGCCACTAAATTCCTGTACTTGGGAAATTGATGCGGTACAACTTATGAGGAAGCATACGGCTATCATCAGTATCTTTTTCATGGCTTATAACGCCCACAGCAGGGGCGGCTTACCTTATGCGCGTTTTGCGCGAAAATTGGAGCGTAGCGACCGCGCGAAACGTGCATAAGGTTAGACGTCCCGCGGAGGCCCGAAGGGCCGGAGCTTCACTGCCTGTGTTTGTTAGGTGATAGACGCCTGCACGGGATTTTGCGCCCTACTCCCACAACATGATAAATGATGATTCCATGCGCCCGCTCCGCCTGCAACTGCTACACACAGCAGAAAGCAACCGATACACCTAAGAGCATTTACTCTTTTTTTGTTACCTAGCTCCGTGAACACAGAGGGCATAAATGCAGCAAATGGAAAAACCGCACCCCATTTTCGATTTTCCTTCATGTTCCGATTCGCTTCAAAGAAGTAGAACACTCCAGCAAATCCAAATACCAATCCAGCGATACTGGATATTAAAAATAAGATGTAGCTGACTAAGGCTATTCCTTCTGTGCTCATGATCACCTAACGTCGCACTCAGCCGCAGCTTACTTTATGCGCATTTTGCGCGAAAATATGAGCGACAGCGACCGCGCAAAAGGTGCATAAAGTAAGCTGTCGGATGCAGCGCCTTGTTAGGTTCATACGAGCTTACGCCACCTGTACGAACCATACAATTTGCCGATAAGAACACAAGGCACGAGCAATAGGAAAACCACCTTTTCTATTTCACTGGCATACTTCGCCGCCAAAATTATAGGTGTTGCAATGATACCTACAAGTAGAGGAACCCAAAGTAGCATACCAACTACAAAAATTGCTCTTTCGATACCTCTAATATTTTGCGTCGGCCTGGCAAGAAACAGAACAAGCCTATTTTTTGTGTTTGGTCTACGCCCAAGCAATACATCATTATGCGAACTCAGTGCAAACCCAAAAATTACACCGAAAAGCACATATAGAAATACAGATATTGCGATGATCAGGACGTTCATGGGCAAAACCTAACGCCCAGCGCAGGCGCAGCCAGCGCGGAGCATCTTTTGTGTTAATGTTTGAGCGCCAGCGAGTAATACAAAAGGTGCGTAGCGTTGACTGTCGCTCTGCCGCTGTTTGTTAGGCACTACGACGCACGAAGGTAATTTCGAAGTTATCACCGTCCCAATTTGTTAGCGTGCCGAACCAATCTTCACGAACGAAGAATTCATTTTTGAGTGTGCTAGCATCTACACCAGCTTCTACCGCATTTACATCACTCGTTCTTGCAATAACAGGACGAATAACTTGTTTATTTGCATGTGCCTCTTGCAACTTAGCTTTTAACTCGTTACTTCCTGGTCCTTTCCATCTTGTGACAAAGTCAAAGTACTTGATGGTATTGCCTTCTGGCTTTGTAAATCTATGCTTCCAAAGGCTAATAACTAGCTCGCCGTCCGAGTTTTCTGCGGACACGGACCAATTCACATTTTTCAATTTTGCTTTGTATCTGGCAAATGCTTCTGTATACAACATGTAATTACGCTCGATTTTTCCTGTATGCCTAACGCCGCGCTCAGGCGCGGCTAACTTTGTGCGCTTTATGCGCGACAATAGGAGCGTAGCGACCGCGCATAAAGTGCAAAAAGTTAGACGTCGGCCTGCAGCGCATTGTTATGCTTTTACTTTACCAAGGCGGCCTTACCCGCTTCTACACTCCAGAGGCCGGTAGAAGTGCTGACATAAATTGGTTTTTCGTGGTAAAGACTCAAAAACACATGGAATTCAGTTGGCACGTTAGAAACCAGGTGTGTAGAGAAGGGAATGCTATCTCCCTCAGCAGGGACCAATAAACAGGTTTTTGTAGATGGAGATACATCTACAATATCATTTGTGCCTAACCTGAACCGAAACTTCAGGTGACGCCCAAATTGAACACCAGAGTCCTTCTCTGGACTTAGTACCAGATATATATTTTCAGTTTCAAACTTTTCATCTACTACAGATACGGCCTTGTACTTTCCTTCACACACAAGATCTTTAGACATTTCTAAAAGATCTTGCTCTCTGCTTGTGTAGGGCGAGCTTCCATCTTCCGAAAGGACAGCATCGTAAAGTTTTTTCCCTAAGTATTCCAAGTGTGCTATTTGGAATGCTGTATCTACATCATTTTTTACGGACGTGGTTTTACAGCCAGAAACAGCCAAAATGGTGAAAGTTATTGAGATTATTCTTTTCATGTTGTTTTCTCTGAATGAAGCATAACAGTTTTATTCATACGCCTAGGGCTTTTGTTGCAAAGGCCTATTGTTCCCAGGCGCTTTTCAATTCATTTTAGAAAAGTCTTTTAAGATCAAAGCCTTGAAGTCTCACCAAAAGTAGGCCACCACAAAAAGAAGCCATGAACTTGTGTTCTCCGCTTCTAACAGGCTTCGCTCACTCATTCCAAACCCCTTTAAAACAGTTAGTTAGCCTATCCGATCCGGTGAACACAAGCCATAGGCTTCTGTTCTAGACATTGACGGCCTAGGCAATGGCAACTACTGTATATAAAAACAGTTACGTGAGTGTCGTTATGGATGACATCAGACAAAGACTCCCCACGAAACCTGTACGTTTTTTAGACAAACTGCGTCAACATATGCGTGGCTCGGGGTTGGCATATACCACTGAGCGCACTTATATACATTGGATCAGGCGCTTTATTCTTTTTCACGGTAAACGGCACCCCGATGAGATGGGTATTCGGGAGGTCGAGCATTTTCTCACCCATCTCGCGGAAGACCGCGACTGCTCGGTGGGGACGCAACGGATCGTGCTCAATGCAATGGTTTATTTGTATGGCCGTTTTCTGGAAAAACCGTTAGACGGCCTGGCCTTTACTGAGGCGAAGCGCCCGCGGCGCCTCCCGGTGGTTTATAGCCGTGACGAGATTGCCGCCATCCTTTCTCAGCTCAATGGTGTCGGGCGGTTGCGTGTCCAATTGCTGTACGGCTCGGGCTTGCGCTCTGCGGAGCTGCTATCTCTGCGGGTTAAGGATATCGATTTTGCCAGCAGCAATATCTTCGTGCGCTCCGGCAAGGGCAATAAAGACAGGACGACCATGCTGCCCCAGGGAGTCGTGCCAGACCTGAAGCGACAGATCGAGCGTGTAGCGCTTCTGCATGCCCAGGATATAGCAGAGGGCTATGGTGAGGTTTATCTGCCGGACGCTCTGGCCCGCAAATACCCCAGCGCCTCCCGCGAGACTGCCTGGCAATTCCTTTTCCCAGCATCCCGGGTCGGTCCCTGCCCACGTACGGGCGTTGTGCGTCGGCATCATTTACACCCAACCGCCCTCGCAAAGCAGATTCGCCGGGCTGTGAGGGCAGCTGGGATCCATAAGCCCGCTCGCGCCCACGCATTTCGGCATAGCTTTGCCACGCATCTGCTGGAGGCAGGCTATGACCTGAGGACGATCCAGGAGTTACTAGGCCACGCTGATATCAGCACCACGGAAATCTATACACATGTGGTAAACCGCGGTGAAAAGGGTGTGCAGAGCCCGATAGACCGCCTGGCAGCCTCACCAAACCTGATCCGAGAACAATCGCAGCTTTACGGAGGGCTCGGGGCCATCGCTAACTAGATACAGGAGCTGCCTGTTTTTCATCCTACCAATCGACGAAAAGCACCTATTGGCTCTGATAGTTAGGCTTTTGATTTCTGGTGTAGTCCTCGAGTAAAGCCGACTGGGTTTCGAAGACATTCACCATCAGTTACCACCTAACTTGTCTCGCAACTTGTCGAGTGCACTGCGGATATAGGTTCTCACCGTGGGTGTTTCTTCCCGTGTCTTCGCAGGCCGTCGCTGCGGCTGTTCCCGCTGCCGCACCAGGACCTGCTCCTGCCTTCTCTCCAGTTCGTCCCTGAGTGAAAGCAGCAGTGCATTATTGGGGGCAATATTCAGTCCGCTATCCACGTAGTAGTTGGCCTCACTGTAATCACTCTCGCTCATCTCGGTACGCGCCAACCGGATGTATTCCTGTATCACATCCCTGATCCCAGTGCGTGCCCGAGCATTTTTGGCATCGATAGCGAGGGCTTGGCGGTAGTAATGGAGTGCATTGTCTCCATCTGGCCGCTGTAGGCGCCTCTCCCCCAGGGCTTGTGCGGCTTGCACCAGGTAGGCCTCCACTTGCTTTTGCTCCGCAGTCTTCACCCCCCAAATGGCTTTGAGGTTGGTCTTTTCCAGCTTCAGGACCTGGCGGTAGAGCTCATGGGCATTGTCAGCGATGGGCGCCATATAGCGGCCGGCCTCCATGCTCTGCTCTGCCCGGTGCAGCAAGTGCTCGATCTCCCGCTCGGTTTCAGTCTGGTAAAAAGCGCCGAAATAAACAGCCGCAATCACCACGCTGCCAGCCATTGCAGCCAAGCCGCCTCTTAAGTTCTTTGTAGAGATTGCCGGGAAAGCCCACAGCGATGAACGAAACCATGGCCGCCGAAACTTTAATTCGGGCCAGCTAGGTAAGCGCCGTATCCGGGGCAGGTGAAATCGACGAAACGGCGCAAGAGGGAAAAGCGTTGCAGGCTCAGCACGATGCGCACCGTCGTCCGCTTCCAGTATTCGCTCTATGTCGGCAAGCAGTTCCCGACAGGACGGGTAGCGTTCCTCCGGGCTTTTCGCCAGCATCCGCTGGACCAGCGGTGTCAGGTGATCGAACTCTTCAGGCAGTGTGGGAACTGGCAATTGAATATGATTCAGAGCGGTGCCGGTATGGCTGTCGCCTTTGAAGGGGTTGTAACCGAGTAGTAACTCCAGCAGCACGACGCCCAGGCTGTAGATATCGGTGGTCAGATCGATGGGATGACACTGCGCCTGCTCCGGGCTGCTGTAGGAGGGGCTGCCCAGGCTGAATCCGGCCTGGGTCAAATCTGAGGCGTTATCGATCTCCTTGGCGATGCCGAAATCTGTCAGCACCGCCGTACCATCCTTGCGGAACAGGATGTTTTTTGGCTTTACATCCCTGTGAATGATGCCGCTGTCGTGTACTACCACCAGTCCCAGCGCCACCTGCCTGATAACTTCGAGTGCAGCCTCCACGCCGGAAACGTTCTCAAAATTCTCTGTCAGGTCACCACAGGCAATAAACTCCATCGCGATGTAGCAGTCGCCATTCTCCAGTGTCGAGATGTCGTAAATGGTGATGACGTGGGGACTGTTGAGGCTGGCGATATAACGCGCCTCGTTAATGAACCGCTCCCCCACCCCGGTTTCATCGCGATTGCGCAACACCTTGATGGCCACTTTGCGGTTCAGTGACTCCTGGGTAGCGAGGAATACCGATGCCATGCCACCATGGCCGATAGCGGAGTGAATAGTGTATCCCGGTACCTGAATGTCGGAGGAATTCATAGTCGCCTGATTTGCCCGATATCAATATCAGGGGCAGAAGATTGGTAAGGCTGCCACCCCATTTGTGATACGTGAGCGCGCTGGTTCAGAGCACCGGCTTTTATTGTCGCTAGCCCGGCGCCTCAAAACACAAGGAAATGTGGGTCGTCAGGTTCCGGGAATGCAACGAGGGCGCGCCTCCCGGAATCAATCCAGCCTGACCCAGATACAGTAGATAGACGAGTGGAACCGACATTACAAACCACAGTGGACTATCCCAGAACAACGACGCGCCGGTCGGTCCCCGGGGCGTAGCTACCGCCGCCGGAGCTTGCAAAACTTCCACGGGAGCCCCCTGGACGGCGCACAAGTTTCCAGTGCTTTCCGGGCAAAAAGTTGGCCTCCAAAGGGCCTGCGCTGCGAATCATTCTTGCTCGGCTTCCAGTTTTCCTCGCCAGCCGACCACGCGAGAATCTGACCTGTGAATTGCACCAGCGGTGCATCGGGGAGATGAGTTTTCAACGTTACCCGAGCAACGCGGTTCTCAGATTTTACTGTTCGATCCGCCCTGAAAAGCGGTCAAAAAAAAAGCCCCGCGAATGCGGGGCTTTTTTGGATAGGCTGGAAAGGCCGGCTTACATCATGCCGCCCATGCCGCCCATACCACCCATGCCGCCCATGTCCGGAGCAGCCGGCTTGTCTTCCGGGATGTCCGCAACCATAGCTTCGGTGGTGATCATCAGACCAGCGATGGAGGCAGCCGCCTGCAGTGCAGAGCGCGTTACCTTGGCCGGGTCCAGGATACCCATTTCCAGCATGTCGCCGTACTCGCCGGTAGCGGCGTTGTAGCCGTAGTTACCGGAACCCTGCTTGACCTTGTCCACTACAACGGAGGACTCGTCACCGGCGTTGGCAACGATCTGGCGCAGCGGCATTTCCATGGCGCGCATGGCAGCAGCGATACCGTGGTTCTGGTCTTCGTTGTCGCCGGTTACAGAGATAGCCTGTACAGCGCGAACCAGAGCGGTACCACCGCCCGGTACCACGCCCTCTTCTACCGCAGCGCGGGTAGCGTGCAGGGCGTCTTCAACGCGGGCCTTCTTCTCTTTCATTTCGACTTCGGTGGCAGCGCCAACCTTGATCACGGCAACACCGCCAGCCAGCTTGGCCACGCGCTCCTGCAGCTTCTCTTTGTCGTAGTCAGAGGAAGACTCTTCGATCTGGGCACGGATCTGCTTGACGCGGGCTTCGATGTCTTTGACATCGCCAGCGCCGTCAACGATCACAGTGTTTTCCTTGGACAGGGTAACGCGCTTGGCAGTACCCAGGTGCTCCAGGGTAGTGCTTTCCAGCTCCATGCCCACTTCTTCGGAGATCACAGTACCACCGGTCAGGATGGCGATATCCTGCAGCATGGCCTTGCGACGGTCGCCGAAGCCCGGCGCCTTGACGGCAGCGACCTTAACGATACCGCGCATGCTGTTCACAACCAGGGTGGCCAGTGCTTCGCCTTCTACGTCTTCGGCGATGATCAGCAGCGGCTTGGAAGCCTTGGCTACCTGCTCCAGCAGCGGCAGCAGGTCGCGGATGTTGGAGATCTTCTTGTCCACCAGCAGGATGAACGGGCTGTCCAGCTCGGCAGTCATGTTCTCCTGGTTGGTGACGAAGTACGGGGACAGGTAGCCGCGGTCAAACTGCATACCTTCAACGACGTCCAGCTCGTTCTGCAGGGACTGACCTTCCTCAACGGTGATCACGCCTTCCTTGCCAACTTTCTCCATCGCCTCGGCGATGATGGTGCCGACACTCTCGTCGCTGTTGGCGGAGATGGTGCCTACCTGAGCGATGGACTTGTTGTCCTCACAGGGGGTGGACAGGGTAGCGATGTGGTCGACAGCAGCAGTCACTGCCTTGTCGATACCGCGCTTCAGGTCCATCGGGTTGAAGCCAGCCGCTACGGACTTCAGGCCTTCAGTGACGATGGCCTGGGCCAGTACGGTAGCAGTGGTGGTGCCGTCACCAGCGGTGTCGGAAGCTTTGGAAGCCACTTCCTTAACCATCTGTGCACCCATGTTCTCGAACTTGTCTTTCAGCTCGATTTCCTTGGCTACGGAAACACCGTCTTTGGTCACGGTCGGGGCGCCGAAGGACTTGTCCAGAACCACGTTGCGGCCTTTCGGGCCCAGGGTGGTCTTAACGGCGTCTGCCAGGATGTTTACACCGGCCAGCATCTTCTGGCGGGCGTCGTCACCGAATTTAACGTCTTTTGCTGCCATGATTTCTTTTCCTCAAATCTGTGTGTGCGTTTGGGTGAGCGCCGGGCTTAGCCTTCCAGCACGCCGTAGATATCGCTCTCGCTCATGATGATCAGCTCTTCGCCGTCCACCTTCAGGGTGTTGCTGTCGGCATAGCGGCCAAAGACCACGGTGTCGCCTACTTTTACAGCCAGAGCGCGCACGTCGCCGTTGTCCAGCAGCTTGCCCTCGCCCACGGCGACCACTTCACCCTGATTGGGCTTTTCTTTGGCAGCGCCCGGCAGCACGATGCCGCCTGCGGTCTTCTCTTCTTCTTCCTTACGGCGTACTACGACGCGGTCGTGTAAAGGACGAATTTTCATGGATAGGCTCTCCATTGAGTCGTTTCTTAAGGTTTTCCAGATGGAGGACCCTTGGCCCGGAGGCCGCCGGTCTCATCGCCCTGCCCTGTCACCAGGGCCGGGGCAAAATTCTGCGTGCACCCTATCTATGGGCGCTGGAAGGGATTTCAACAGGAAAAAGTAAAAAAACTGCGCAGAGGGTGGGGATTTAGGGCCGCGAGGGTCTGGCGGCCCCGGGTACGCTCAAAAATTAAGCGGAATCAGCGCTCGTCGCTGCCGTCGCGGTCCCGTGAATCCTGCACACGGTGCCGGTCGTCACGGGAGTACTCCCCTTCGATAATGTCGCTGTCGCTTTCGCGACCGGGGTTCCGGCGCGGGCCGTACTGGCCGCCGGGCGGATAACCGGTCCCACGCACGACCACCACATGGCGCAACAGTCGCCCAAGTACCAGCTGCCGCAGACCGGGAATCAGGCAGGCAAAGCCGAGGGCGTCGGTAAAGAAGCCGGGAGTCAGCAACAGGGCCCCACCCACAGCGAGGAAAATGCCCTCGGCCATCTCCCGTGCCGGCAATTCCCCCACCTGCATCTTCTGCTGGGCCCGCAACACGGTGGAGAGCCCCTGCCGCCGCAGCAGCGCCAGCCCCACCACGGCGGTGAGCAGCACCAGCCCGATGGTCGGCAGTGCGCCGATTTCCCGGCCAACGGTGATCAGCAGCCACATCTCAAGGATGGGAACGGCGATAAACAGCAACAGCAGTATGGGCATGAAACGGGTCCCGGTTGTCGATTTTGGTGAAAGTGGGTATTTTGGGCAATGCTGTACTAAATGAAGTGACCTGGCAAACGGACTTCGACCGGTGGAAGGCCCCCAGAGCCCGATCACCGTGTGCTCAAGGGAGGCTTCCATGGGAAGTGAGCAACAGCAATCAATGGCAGCACCAACCACGCCCCGGGACCAGCACCTGCTGGATGAACTCTTCGCGGAAGCGGATATCCGCATCAACGGCGACCGCCCCTGGGATATGCGCCTGCACCGGCGCAGCGCATTGGATGAAATCGTCACCCGGCAGAGCCTGGGACTCGGCGAGACCTATATGCGCGGCGACTGGGATGTGCCGGCGCTGGACCAGTTCTTCTACCGGCTGCTGCGCACCGATCTCACACCCCATATCCGTACCTGGCGCAATGGCCTGCGTATCCTTCGCAGCTATCTGGTTAACCGGCAGAGCCGTCGCCGCGCCTTCGAGGTCGGCGAGCGACACTACGACCTCGGCAACGACTTCTACAGCACCCTGCTGGACAGCCGCCTCACTTACAGCTGTGGCTACTGGAAAGACGCCGATACCCTCGAAGAGGCACAAACGGCCAAGCTCGATCTGATCTGCCGCAAGCTGGGCCTGAAGCCCGGCATGCGTCTGCTGGATATCGGCTGCGGCTGGGGTAGCCTGGTGAGTTATGCGGCCGAGCACTACGGGGTGGAGTGCGTGGGGGTCACCGTCTCGCGGGAGCAATGCGCCTATATCGAACAGCACTTCGGCCACCTGCCCGTCACCGTGCACCTGCGGGACTACCGCCAACTGGATCAGCACTTCGATCGCATAGCCAGTGTGGGCATGTTCGAACATGTCGGACACAGGAACCACCGCACGTTCATGCAGGTGGCGAAACGCTGCCTCAAACCCGACGGTCTGCTGTTGCTGCACACCATCGGCAAGAACCAACGACACTCCTCCACTGATCCCTGGATCGATAAATACATTTTCCCCAACGGGGAGCTGCCCTCGGCGGGCCAGATCGGCGATGCGGCGGACAGGCTGCTGGTGTGCGAAGACCTGCATAATTTCGGCAGCGACTACGACAAGACCCTGATGGCCTGGCACGAGAATTTTGAAAAGCACTGGGAGCGATTTGCCGGGCAATATGGCCAGCGCTTCTACCGTATGTGGCGCTACTATTTGCTGTCCTGCGCCGGCGCTTTCCGCGCGCGGCACATCCAGCTCTGGCAGTGGCTGCTGTCAGACCGGCGGCCCGGGGGTGTGGCGAGAGTGTCCTGAGGAGAGGCCCGGTCCGGGTTGCTAGAAATGGAAATAAAAAAGGGCGAACCGACCGGTTCGCCCTTTTTTGATCAACCGCGGGGACAGCGTTAAATTCGCGCGCCGCCGTCGATATCCAGCACACGGCCGGTCAGGTAGTCGTTCTCGAGAATGAACGCCACAGTAGAGGCGATCTCATCCTGCTCGCCAAGACGACGCAGCGGTACCTGTTTGACCAGACCCTCGAGAATCTCGGGGCGCATCTGCGCCACCATATCGGTACCGATAAAGCCTGGCGCAATGCCGGCTACGCGGATTCCGTAGCGGGCCAGTTCGCGGGCCCAGGTCACGGTCATGGTGGCCACACCGGCCTTGCTGGCGGAGTAGTTGGTCTGCCCCATGTTGCCGGCGCGAGACAGGCTGGAGATATTCACCATCACGCCGCCCTCACCGCTCTCGGCCATGATGGCTGCCGCGGCGCGACCACACAGGAAGACGCCGGTCAGGTTCACGTCGATCACTGACTGCCACTGAGCCAGCGACATGCGGTCGGTGACCTTGCCCTCTTTGACTTTCAGTAGCATGCCGTCGCGCATGATGCCGGCGTTGTTTACCAGCGCATGAAGGCCAGCAAAATCTTCCGCCACCTTGGCGAACACGGTATCCACTTCGTCTTCACTGGCAACGTTGACTTTGTAGCTGCGGGCTTCAGCGCCCTTGGCCTCACACTGGGCCACAGACTCCTGCAGCCCCTCCTCGTTGACATCCAGCAGTGCCAGGCGTGCGCCCCGCTCTGCCAGATAGAGGGCCATAGCGCGACCCAGCCCCTGGCCAGCGCCGGTGATGGCGACAACTTTTCCTGCAATATTCATGGTCTGCCTCTCTTATTGTTTTCAGGTCACCACTGGTAGCCGACACCAACGGTCAGCTTGGTGTCTTCTTTCTCGCTCTCCAGTGAGGGCGTGTTGTCGTACAGCCAGTGGTAGGCGATTTCCATCAGGATACCCTTGACCAGTGGCGTGCGTACGCCGAGCTTGGCATTGGTCTGATAGTCATCACCGTTATTGACGGACTGCAGGAGCTCGTGATCGAGATAGATCTCCGGCCCCAGGTCAAATTTGTAGCGGTAGTTCAACGCGGTCCGCGCCGCGGCGTAGCGGTCATCCTGGTTCTCACTCAGGGCATCGTCGATAAATTGTTCCTGCAGGCTGCTCACACCGCCCTGCAGTGAGAGGGTGGCCTTGTCGGTATCAAAGAACAGGTAACCGAGACCGAGACCGTAGGTGGTACCCAGATCCAGGTTGCGAGCCTCTTCACGCTCGGCGGCAGTGTTGGCTGCGGCGAACCATTTCTCGGAGAAAATCCAGCGCAGGTTGTAGGCCAGCTGGTACTTCTCCAGCGATTCCACTTCCGGGCCGCTGTCGTTCTGGTACAGCACGTTGATCAGGTGGTGAAAATCACCGCTACGCACATCCAGATTGACGTTCACATCCAGATCTTCCCGCTCGCGGTTACCGCTTTCGAACACCCCGCCGGCGTTCACATTGCCGTGGAAAACCACCGGATTACCAACGAAGTTCACGTAGGGTTCGGCGCGGTCGATCGCGGGGAAATCCATCACCCAGCCCTCACCCTCTTCGCAGTACAGTTCCCACTGCTCACGGCGGTGTCCGGCAAGTGCGCAGGGGCCCTCGCGACCGGCGATCTTGAGATCGACATCAGTATCCAGGGAGAGCACCTTGGACTTCTCCACCCGGATCTCGCCAAAGTTTTCCGACTTCCAGACCACATGATCCCGCTCGACCACCACAAGGTTGCCGTACACGCGGTCACCATTGTTCAGCGTCAGTACGCCGGCATAGCCCGGCAACGCGATGAGGAACAGGCCTGAGAGACTGAAAGACAGTAAGGAACGTACAACTGAAAGCACTAGAGGACCTTGGTTTGTAAGGAGTTATTTACCGCGGTGTGGGCCAGGCCACGTGGCCGAACCCGATAGGGGTGCAATGATGCCACACTCCCGCCAGCTCTTGCAGGGGCGACTGTTTTAAGAAAAAGTTCCTGCTGGACAGGAAAATGCGGGCAATGAAGTGACCAACTATTCAAAAGCGGACACAAAGGATTCGACCAGCCCGATGCTGACCGCTATCTGCCAGGTACTGGCGAGGATTCCCGCCGGGCGAGTGATCACCTATGGTGACCTGGCGGCCATGGCCGGATATCCCCGTGCGGCCCGGCGCGCCGGCCAGGCACTGCGCCAGTTGCCGGCGGACACCGCCCTGCCCTGGCACCGCGTCATCAATGCCAGTGGCCGGATCTCACTGCCGGAGCCCGCCGCCCAGAGGCAGCGGGAAAGGCTGGAACGGGAAGGAGTGATCGCTATCGGCGGACGCATCGATCTGGGCCGCTTCCGCTGGCAGCCCTGAATCGAGCCGTAACTAACTGGCGGCCGCCTCGGCGTTGGCGTTTTTGCGGCTGTCCCGCCACCAGAGGAATATGGCGAGCAGTACCGCGGGCGTGCCAAGGATGGCCACATAGATGAAGAACTGCGCGTAACCCTGAGCATCCACAACAATGCCTGAGAAGCCGCTGATGAACTTGCCCGGCAACGTCATCAGTGAGCTGAACAGCGCGTACTGGGTGGCCGTATAGGCCTGGTTGGTAAGACTCGACAGGTAGGCGATAAAGACCGCGTTGGAAATCCCCGCACTGATATTGTCGGCACTGATCACGATGGCCAGCCACTTGATATCCGGCCCGATCAGGGCCAGCTGCGCAAACAGAAGGTTGGTGGCCGCCACCATCGCCGCGCCGAGGATCAACGGCCGCATGATCCCGTACCGCACCACCAGCACCCCACCGAGGAAGGATCCCAGGATGGTACAGACAAATCCGAATACCTTACCGATATTGGCGATATCTGCCTTGCTGAAGCCCAAATCCAGGTAGAAAGGATTGGCCATCACCCCCATGGCGATATCACTGACGCGGTAGATGCCGATAAACAGCAGCAGTACCAGGGCGAAGCGGCCATTGCGCTGGAAGAAGTCGATAAAGGGGCAGGCCACCGCTTTCACGAACCACTCTTTTAACGGCCCGTGCTCGCCGCTGCCCAGCATCCGGTCGACCCATTCATGCTGAAAGTGCTCGGCTCGATCGAGAATACTCTGGTGGTCGGGTTCGGCGATCAAGAGGGTGGTGATCACGCCGATGCCCATCAGGCCCGCCATAGCCATGTAAGAGACGGACCAGTTGGCATACTCCGCGATGTAGAGGGCGCCGGCCCCGGCGACGAGCAGCGCCACCCGGTAGCCGAAGACATAGTTGGCGGCCATGGCGCCCTGTAGGTCCGTGTCCACCGACTCGATTCGATAGGCGTCGATCACCACATCCTGGGAGGCAGACCAGAAAGCCACCCACACCGCCAGGAGTGCCACCTGGGTCAGTGCCATGGTCGGATCCAGGCTGCCCATGCCGAGCAGGCCCAGGGCAACCCCGAACTGGGACACCAGCATCCAGCTGCGGCGCTTGCCGAGCCAGCGCGTGACACCGGGCAGGCGCAGGTAATCGATCACCGGTGCCCAGAGCACCTTGATGGAAAAGGTAATACCGACCCAGGCAAAGAAGCCAATCGCCGTGCGACTGACACCGTAATCCCGCAGCCAGGCGGTCATGGTGGAAAAGACCAGCAACAGGGGCAACCCGGCGGAAAAACCGAGGAAGAACATCGTCAGTACACGGGGCTTTAGGTAGACCTTTAACGCCTGCCCCCAGGTCATTTTCTGTTCCTGCATGCCGCTGTGCGGTTCCTTTTATTGGTTATCGGTCGGGCGCGCGGTTGGCGCTGATCGCGCCGGCACTCAGTGACCCCAGAGCACTTCCAGCTCGGCTTCCCCCAGCTTGTTGGCATTCACATTGAAACCCACCTTGGCGGGCGTAGCGGTTTCGTCGAGAGGCAATTCCTCCACGCCCAGCGCAACAAGGCGGAACTGGTAGCGATGGTCTCCGTGCCCTTTGGGCGGGCAGGCGCCGCCATAACCCGGCGTGCCGTAATCATTGCGCACCTGGGTCGCCTCCGGGATCAGGCCGTTCTTGGGTTCACCGGCCCCGGCAGGCAGGCTGTTCTGGTCTGCGGGGATATTGAACACGACCCAGTGCCACCAACCGCTGCCAGTGGGTGCATCGGGGTCATGGACCATCAGGGCGAAGCTCTTGGTACCTTCCGGTGCCCCGCTCCAACTAAGCGCAGGGGAAATATTCTCACCACCGCAGCCGCTGTACACATGCTCCATTGGCATCCGCTCGCCGGCTTTAAGAGTGTCGGAGGTGAGGGTAAATTCCTGGGCAGAGGACATGGAGGCAATCACCGTCAGTGTTATGAGTGCCACCAGTTTAGCAGCCCAGCCGGACGCCAGAGTTTGCCCGCGGTGGGCAGATGCGAATACATTCATGCGGTCTTCTCCCTGCTGTTGAACAGGCCGCAGGCCCTGTCCAGATCCATATTGCCGCCGGTCAGCACGATGGCGACCTGCTTGTTGCGAAAACGGGCACCGTGCTCGAGTACGGCAGCCAACCCGACCGCCGCCGAGGGCTCCACCAGCTGCTTGGTGCGCGTCCAGAGCAACTCCATGGCCTCGACGATACCCGCCTCTGAAACCGTCACGATATCGCGAACGGTCTCGCGAATCACGGCGAAATTGCGCTGCCCCAGGGTAGTCCGAAGGCCATCGGCAATGGTATCCGGCTGCTGGCTCGTCACTAGCTGACCGCTGCGTAGCGATCGCTGGGCGTCGTCAGCACCGGCGGGCTCGGCACCGAGCACGGTCGCGCCGGGATCCAGAGCCTTCATGGCGAGGCCGATGCCGGCCAACAATCCGCCGCCGCCCACCGGTGCAATGACGATATCTGGCGTAAAGCCCGCGTCACGGCACTGGTGCATAATCTCGAGCGCCACCGTGCCCTGCCCGGCGATGATGCGCGGGTCATCGAATGGTGGCACCACGTGCGCCCCGGTTTCTGCGACCAGCTTGGCAAGTGCGCTCTCGCGATCCGCAAGACTGGGTCCACAGAGAATGATCTCTGCCCCATAACTGGCCACTGCAACGCGCTTCGCCATCGGCGCGGTCTCTGGCATCACTACGCGGCACTCGATTCCCGCCTGGGCGGCCGCCCAGGCCAACGCAGCGCCGTGGTTACCGGAGGAGTGGGTGGCAACCAGGTGCGTGCCTGCGGGCAGCTGCGCCATGGCGTTACAGGCGCCACGGGCTTTGAACGCCCCCACTTTCTGCAGGTGCTCACATTTGAAATGAAGATTGGCGCCGGTCAGCGTATCGAGCTGGGTACTCCGGATCAGTGGTGTGGTATGCACCTGCCCGGCAATCGTCTGGGCAGCGGAAAACACCTCTGCGCTGGTGGGCAGGTCGAGCTGTTCGATGGGCATGGGGCGCGGCAAACCTTATTGATCAATATCGCCAGTCCGGCCGCAGCGGCCGGACTTTGCACATAAATGGTGGGGACTCAGCGCAGCCAGCGCAACAGCTTGAACTTGAAAGTACTGAATGGCGCGTAGCGCACACTCAGGTCGAGAATATTCTTGCGCTTCATCACGGCTTTGTAGTGGCTGAACGTCTTGAAGCCGTGCTCACCGTGGTAGGCGCCCATGCCACTGGGCCCCACGCCGCCGAAGGGCAAGTCATGCGCCGCCATGAACATCATGCAGTCGTTCACACAGGCATTACCCGAACTGCAACGACGCAGAATCCGGTCAGCGGTGGCCTGGTCCTGGGTGAACACATAGAGGGCGAGCGGCTTTTCCCGCTCGTTGACAAACTCTTCCACGCGGCTGAAATCATCCAGCTCCACCACTGGCAGGATGGGGCCGAAAATTTCCTCCTGCATCACTGGCGTCTCGGGCCCGGCGTTGCGGATCAGTGTCGGCGCCACATAGCGGCTTTCCGGGTCCACCTCTCCCCCCCACAACACCTCGCCGTCTTCGAGATAGGCTGCCAGGCGGCGGGCATGCCGTTCGTTGACGATACGACCGTAATCGGAGGACTCGCGCGGGTTCTCGCCAAACATGTCGCGCACGGACTTTTCGATCGCCGGCAACAGCCGCTCGGCGGTGGCCCGTGTACACAACAGGTAATCCGGTGCAATACAGGTCTGGCCGGCATTGGTGAATTTGCCCCAGGCAATGCGACGGGCGGTGACCTCGATATCGGCATCGTCGGCGACAATACAGGGGCTCTTGCCGCCCAGCTCGAGGGTAACCGGCGTCAGGTGTTTGGCCGCCGCCGTCATGACGATACGCCCGACATGGCCTCCACCGGTGTAGAGAATATGATCCCAGCGCTGCTCCAGCAGCGCGGTGGTTTCGTCGACCGCGCCCTCGACGCAGGCAAAGGCGTCACTGTCGAGGTAGCGGGGTAACAGCTCGGCAATCAGGGCGGAGGTGGCCGGTGACAATTCCGATGGCTTGACCACGGCGCAGTTGCCGGCGGCGATCGCCGGCACCAGCGGAGAGAGAGTCAGCTGCAGCGGATAGTTCCAGGCACCGATAATCAGAACCACACCCAGGGGTTCCGGCAGGATGTAGCTCTTGCCCGGCTGCGCAACGATGGGCGTCGATACACCACGGGGACGTACCCAGCGCTTCAGGTGTTTGAGGGCGTGATCGATATCTCCGACAACGGCCGAGATTTCGGTCATGAACCCTTCCTGGGGCGCCTTGTTGAGGTCGCTCTTCAGGGCGTCGAGAAAGCGCTTCTCGTTCTCCGTCAGCATCTTGCGCAGCTGGGCGAGCTGCTGACGCCGCCAGCTCAGTTCAGCGGTAGTCCCACTGCGAAAGTAAGTTCGCAGACCGGCGACCAGCGCCGGTGCGTTGAGATGGGTACCTTGGCTGGAATCAAGTTCAGTAGCCATCTTGGGCTCCAGTGTCGCTGCATCCATGAATCTATCCCGCGTTTCTGGTTTTTATAGCGATTTACAACAGGAAATAACGGTTGTCCGCGGACAACCCGCCTGCTGGCGGCTGCAATATCTTGCCGGCCAGGAGGCAAGTCAATCCATCAATTGGAACAATATTCCAAATTAGGTACCAGTTCACCCTGCGCAAGCGGTGCCGGGCCCAGTTAGTAGCCGAAGAGGACTACCAGTGCCATCACCGTGATCCACAGCAACAGTGAGCGCGACAGTAGCGCCTGCAGGCCCTCCAGTTGCGCACCACAAGCCCGCTGGGCTTCCCCAACTTCGAATCCGGCACTGCACTCACTGGCGTCAATACCGCCCAGAGCACCCTCAAGATACGCTTCCAGTACTTCGTCTGTACCCCGTTCCCGGCAGGTCAGGCACTGGCGCCAGGCCCGGTAGCAGCCCGCGAAGTTGCCAACGATGGCAAAACTGAAGCCCATCAGCCGGACCGGCAGCCACTCGAGCAGCCACAGCCAACGGGCAGCCATACTGTTATCAGTCCCCTCTTCTTCTGCATAGAGGGCACTCAGCCGAAACAGGAGTGCGCCGGGGATACCCAGCAAAATAAACCAGAAGAGCACTGCAAACAGACGCTCGAACGCACAATAGGCCGCGCCGCGAAATACCTGCTCGTGCAGTTGCTGCGGGGATGCACTCTCTTCCTCGTGAGGTGGCAACAGGGGCGCGGCCGCCGTGCGGGCCGCGGCCAGATCGCCTTGGTACCAGTAACGCAGGTAATTGGAGATCATCTCGTTGAAGTTGCCGCGGCCGAGGCAGTAGAGGAGTAGGGGCACGCCAGCGAACAGTATTCCGAGCCAGCCCAGCAGCGCCTCAGCCATGACCATGATCACCGCGCCCAGCAGCGCCGGCGGCAGAACAGCTGCGATCAGCATCAAACCCGGGTTTTGCTGCAGGGCCGGGAATCCCATCAGGCGATGCCGCCACCAGCGGAACCAGCCATCCCGGTGCACCGGTGCACCAGAACCCCAGAGCTGCACCAGCGCCAGGGCGATCAACACAATGAGCAGGGCCATAGTTATTCTCGATCGGAAAAGACAGGTTACAGAATACCGCTAGCCGGCCGGCGGAAAAACCCTCATGACCGGCCGGCGGCAACCGTCAGGCCTTCTGCACCTGCTCGAGCTCTCGTTGGTAGTGCTGCCAGTCAAAACCGGGGCCGGGATCCAGCTTGCGGCCCGGCGCGATATCGGAGTGTCCGGTAATGGTGTCGGTACTGATCCCCGGGTAGGCTTCCATGATCGCGCTGGTAACATCGGCAAGTGCCCGGTACTGCGCTTCTGTATAGGTATCAGTGTCAATTCCCTCGAGCTCGATACCTATAGAGAAGTCGTTGCAGTTACAACGCCCACAGAATTCCGACTGGCCGGCGTGCCAGGCGCGGCGATCAAAAGGCACGTATTGGGTGACAGCACCCTCGCGATCGATCAGCAGATGCGCGGAAACCTCCATGCCCCCGATCTCTTCAAAATAGGGGTGAGCGCTGGTATCGAGATGCCCCTGGAAGAAATCATCGATGTAATTCCCTCCATATTGCCCCGGCGGCAAGCTGATACTGTGAATTACCAGCAGGTCGACCTCAGCACCTTCCGGACGGTCATTACAGTGTGGGCTGGGAACCCGACGTGCACCGTCCAGCCAGCCATTTTCCACTCGGTAGTTCTTCATTGACAGGAACAGCCCTCTTCGGGCGCCCCGGAGGGGCGCCGACAAAAAGCCATTGTATGGAGAGGGGGAAGGAGTCGCCAACCGCAGGGCGAGAGAATCAGCCCTCTTCGGGCACCGGCGCTTCAGCGGAAACCTGCTCGGACACCGCATCCTCACCGACGGAGACAGGGATCTTGCTGTCGCCGATATTGCCAACCACATGCTGCAGGGCGCGCTCAAACAGCGGCCCCTGTTCCAGTGGTGTCATCTTTTCTTCCCGCAAGGCGTGAGCCAGCTGCAAACGGCTGTAAATCGCCACCCGGGCTCCGGAGCGATTGACGAACATAAACTGATCCAGATCGCGGATAATCGCCGCCAATCGACAGCGCACCGGAGCCTTGTCAGCCTCGTGCAGCATGAACCAGCTGTCTTTCAGGTGGTAGGTCTGCCGCCAGTGCTCATCAGAATCCGACAGCGGCTTGAGGGTTGCCTCTTTGCGCTGCGGTGCTTCCTGCACCACCTGCTCCAGCGTCTCCATCCGCGGCAGGTCGGCGTCGCCATCAAGCAGCTCCTGCACATCCACTTCCACGGTGGGGTCGGCGTGCTCGCCCTCTGCCAACGCAGAAATTTCGGCTGCCGGTGCCGCGATATCTCCCTGCTGCACCTTGGCCTCGACCGTTTCCTGAGGAGCGACATCGGGGATACGAAGAATACTGTCAGCCTCGCGGCGCAGTTCCTGCACCAGGCGCTCGCGGGTGCGGCGCTCGCGCTCGGACTCCACGCGATCGGCCAGCGTCTGTCGCTCGCGATACAGCCGGTCCAGCGCCTGCATCAGCCGCTGGCGGTCCCCGGCATTCAGTGACAGGGACGCCGCTCCCTCATCCAGACGCTTGCGCAGCCCAGGCAGCAACTGCTGCATCTTGAAACTGCTTTCTGGCATCGGCGCTACGACGCTCCAGACCAGGTCACGGGCGGTCAGGACATTGCGACGCCACTGATCACTGTCAGTACCCTCTTTAAGGCAGGTGCGAAAGAGGACGCTGTTCCAGACCCGGTTCAGCCAGACATGTACTACCTTGGGCAGCCGGCGCTCGGCGGTGAGCGCGTCAAAGACAGCGGCAACGCGCGCCTTGGCTGCTTCCACCCGGGCACTACCCTGCGCCTCCTCCACTGAGCGGCGCTCCATCACCCGGGCGCGACGACGCTCCCGATCGACGAAGGCCTCAAAATCTTCCAGCAACTGGACGAATATGCCTTCGTCCTGATCGAATTTCTCCAGCACCTCCTCAACGATCAGCGAGATCTCTTTGTAGAAGGGCTCCTCGCGGAAGTTTTCGCCAGGCTGCCAGCCAATGGCGGCATCTGCCAGGGCATTGAACAACTTCCGCGCCGGATGGCCGCCTTTACTGAAGAACGCCTTGTCGGCTACCGCCAGTTTCAGCAGCGGCAGCTGGAGGCGAATGAGCTGAACCTTGATGGGCTCGGCGAGATTGCGGTCCTCCAGCATGAAGGAGAACAGCATATCCACCATGCGGATAACTTCGCTGTCGAGTTCTTCCAGCGAGGCTTTCTGTTTGGACTCGACCAGGCGATCCTGCAACAGGCCACTGACATCCAGCAGTTGACCGGTAGGGCCCGCCTGAAGGGGCACGCTGACCTGGAGCGCACCCAGGTGCTGTAACAGGTCTGGAGTTGCCATGGGGGCAACACCCGCGGAGGCGGGCATCAGGCCGTAGCCGCCCGCACCACCGCCAGACTGCCCGGCGGCACCACCGGGGACGCCAGCGCCCCCTACCATACCTCCAGAGCCATAAGGCACAGCGGTGGAGCCCGCACCACCCTGAGCTCCCGCAGCGGGGCCTGCCGCGGCCGGCATTCCCCCGGAAGGTGCAGAAAAGCCCGGGACTGCGCCAGAAGCTGGCATACCAGCAGCCGGCACTCCAAATCCAGAGGCGGGACCGGCACCGGGCACCATGCCGCCCTGCCAGGGGTTTTGAACAGCATGCTCCCCCAGCTCACCCTGTTCCGGCTGGGCTGTGGGTGCACTGGCTTGCGGTGCCGGCGGCGGGGTATTCCCGCTCCTGGTGCGGCGGTGCAGCAGGGGATCTTTCAGGCCGGGCAGAACGCCTTTTTCGATCAGGAGGTCATTGCAGTTCTTGTACAAGGTTCCAAGTTTCAGGCCCAGTAACTGTTCGAACTTCTTCAGTACGGTGAGGCGCGCCCGCAGGTGAATATCCAGCGGGCTCAGGGCCTGAATAAAGGCATCACAAACCACCGCCGGTGAAAGCGGCATGTTCTCGTCATAAACCTTTGACGGCAGCAGAGTATCGAGACGCAGGGTCAGCTCTGCGATGGGGCTTGCGTGATCCCGCTTTACCGCGGCGATAATCGTCTTGATGGCCACCTGCTGTTCCAGATCATCATTCTGGACCAGAGAGAGACTGCCATCGGCAGCGGCAGCTTCACGCGTAGCGGAGTTCTCGCGCGCTCGGTGCGGATCATTCAGGTCTTCAAATGCCTGGGAAACCCCACTGATAAAGCGGTCGGTGACCCGGTTGCGCTCCAGCCGTAATACCCGCAGAGCCTGAAATAGTCCGTCCTGCTCTTCCTGGGTAAGCACTTTTTCAGCGGTGGCAAACAGGGTGTCATCCACGGCTGTGAATATTTCTTTTACCCGCGCGAATAGCCAGCTACTGGCGGTGTCGCGGACGCTGGCGACTTTACTTGGTAGAGGGGAAGTACGGGATCTTCCGGAGTCATTGACATTTTTTCCGGAAAACGCGACCACGCGCGGGAAGTCATTGGTATCCATGATTGCCTCTGCTCGCCACCCTGGCGCTGAGAAATAGGATTTCTCCGACGGTCGTCCTGACCTGAACGGATGCATCGAATATACTGATCAAAAGGTAACCAGCGCTCTGATTATTAACCGTCTCCGCCCCGAGCGGAAACTTGATAAAGAGCAGGTTCAAAAATTGAACTGCGTCGCATTTATAAAGTTAACAAGCGCAGATGAGAATATCCGGGAAATGCTGTCAGCAAGCAAGAGGTTGGCGGGTACTTACACCATCATTTAGTCGAAATTTTTCCACAATTTGGCGGAAAGTCAGAATTGGCAGGCAGAAAATATGAAAATGTCACAAATTGACAAGCAGGTTGAGCGCCAATGACAACCTGCCTTTCCGTGACATCAAAAGGGCATGGCGAGAGCCGCTAATTTGTCGTCTCGCGACTCTTGCGTACATTACCAATCACTGACTGCAGTGCCCGCTCAAACAGCATGCCATCGTCAAGGGGCATCAGCCTCACCTCTCGCAACGCGAGGGCCAACTCCAGGCGGGTGAATTCGGCAACTTTCGCACCATTGCGGTTCACGAAAATAAACTGATCAATATCCTTGATCACCGCTGCCAGGCGACAACGGAATTGTTCATCTGCCGTGCGCTTGAATTCAAACCAGCTACCCTGTGCCAGC
Source organism: Microbulbifer aggregans (assembly GCF_001750105.1). Taxonomy (NCBI): domain Bacteria; kingdom Pseudomonadati; phylum Pseudomonadota; class Gammaproteobacteria; order Cellvibrionales; family Microbulbiferaceae; genus Microbulbifer; species Microbulbifer aggregans. The sequence continues at coordinate 2,211,334 of NZ_CP014143.1, read as the reverse complement.
CGGAATGTCATCTGCCAGTGCGCATCATTTTCATCAACTTCTTGAGCGTCGTCTTCGGTCGGCAGGGACACCGAAACCTCGGCGTCTGCCGCGACCTGCTCCAGCTCCTCGAGCTGGGGCACCGCATTATCATCGACACCACTAGTCTCCGAACTCTCAATGCTTTCGGCCACCGGGCTAATTGCCTGAGCGGGAACATTGGGCTCTTCCTCTACCTGCACCTGCTCCGAAACCTCTGTTTCAGCGAGCAGCCGCTGAGCGAGCGCAAAGCGTTCACGATAGATTTCCTTTAAATCGGCAAACAGTCGGCGGGCTTCGAATGGGTTCAGGGACACAGTCTTCACCCCATCCTTCAGCCGTTCCTGCAGCGCAGGCAAGAGCGCGAGAAGCTGTTGCCGATTGTCCGGCATGGGGGCATGGACACTCCAGACCAGATCACGTGCGGTGCGGACCTCCCGGCTCCAGGCCTCTGACTCGGTTCCCTCTTTTACCGAAGTCAGGAATAGCACATTACTCCACACCTTTTTCAACCAGTCGTGTACCACCTGCGGCAGATCTCTCTCGGCAACGAGAGCATCGACAACCGCCGCGACACGGGCTTTGGCAGCCTGAGTTCTTGCCCTGCCGTCCGCCTCGTCGACAACACGACGTTCGAGCATTTCAGCACGCTTGCGCTCGCGCGCGATGAACTCCTGAAATGAAGCCAGCAATTCGGAAAAGAGACCGACGTCTTGATCGAACTCATTCAGAACCCGGTCGACAATCCCCGAGGTCTCCCGGTAGAGGGGATCTCGCTCGTAGCTTTCTCCCGCCTGCCAACCGGTTGCGGCATCGGCAAGGGCATTGAGCAATTTACGCGCGGGGTGCCCGCCTTTGGAGAACAGCGATTTGTCGGCAATGCCCACTTTGAGAAGAGGCAGCTGTAGCCGCCCCAGCTGCGACTTGATTGGCTCGGCCAGATTCCGGTCTTCAAGGATGAACGAAAACAGCATCTCGACCAGCTTGATAATGTCACTGTCCACTTTGGCAAGGGACGCAGACTGGTTGGCCTCCACCAGGCGCTGTTGCAGAAGCTGACTGACATCCAGTAACTGAACGCCCGAGCCGTGGGCGATGGTTGCCGAGTTCTGCAACTCGCCGAGATGACCGAGAAGGTCAGATGGCGGCATGGGCGCAAGACCTGCGGTGGGCGGCAGTAGCCCGGGGGCAAACTGTCCGGCCGAGGGTGGCTGCATTGCCGCGCCCGCAGCCACGGGTGTGCCCTGGCCATATACACCAGCCCCGCCCTGACCGGACTGTGCAACAGGGCCCGCTGAGTTGCCCGCTGTCGAAGGCGTGGTTTCTTGTGGCTCCGGCTGGCCTGCTCGCGCCTGCTCCCGGCGGGCCGCTCTCCGGTGCTGACTCAGGTCCGGCAGAACCCCCTGATCGACAAGCAGCTGGTTACAGCCATCGTAGAACTCTCCCAGGCGCACCATGACTTCCTGCTCGAATTTCTTCAGCACGGTCAGTCGTGCGCGAATATGGATTTCCAGCGGACGCAGAGCCTCTACGAACGCATCGCAGACCGATTCCGGGCGCAGGGGATTATTTTTCTCGAAGACTTTGAGTGGATAGAGGGAGTCGAGTCGCAGTGTGAGTTCGGCCAGGGGCTCGGCAAAGTCTCTCTCGGCGTTGGTGACCATGGTCTCAACAGCAACCATCTGCTCCAGGTCATCGTTGTGGACCAGGGAAAGATTTTCAGACAGTAAGCGATCTTCAGCCTCTTCAGTGGTTTCCTGAAGCTGGAAGTCATTCTCGATGTTTGCCGCAAAGCGGGCGGCAAGACTGCGCCGTTCGACCCTTAACAGCCTGAGCGCCTGGAAGAGTCCGTCCTGCTCTTCCTGACCATGGGCTCGCTCCGCCATTGAAAACAGCGAGTCATCGACTTTGCTGAACAGGTGTTTGAGTCGCTCCAGCAGGAGGTCTTTCGCCTTCCCCCTGAGGGTGATAACAGTATCGGGCAGGCTCAACGAGCCCCGAGTGAGCCATTGCTCCTTTTCATCTGCGCGATCGCCAGATCTCCCCGAAAGGGAGATCACATTGGTCGTCTCCTTACTCTCCACCTTGTCCCCCGAATGCCCCCGACGGCATTCCGTTGTCCTGGTAGTGTTAACCGCGATAGCTGGGTATATCCGCGATCTTCGCTTTTGGCCGCCTCTTTTCTCGCTTGTGGGCTGCTCGAGCGTCAGCGGCATTCTAACGCCATTTTGACACTGCACGACAACGACTTAAGAGTGTATTTGAGACCCAGCTCACAGCCCTGTGCGAGAGGAGAGGCTAAAGCACGGTTGCCGCTATGAGCACGTTCGCCAGGTCGATTTCTGCTAAGATGCCGCTCTTCCAAGAAGAGGTCGATCGATGCAACCGGAACATACAGATATCCCCAACCTGCTCGAGGATCTGAAGCGCACTGTTCGCCAGGCGCTGGACGAGGATGTGGGCAGCGGCGACATCACCGCACAGCTGATTCCAGCCGATCGCGAGGCCCGAGCGCGGGTCATCACCCGCGAGGACTGCACCGTCTGTGGCCGGGCATGGGTTGAGGAGGTCTTTCGGCAGCTGGACCCGGAACTGAAACTGCGCTGGCACTGTGAGGACGGCGATTCCGTAACCGCAGAGAGTGTGCTTTTCGAACTGGAAGGCAATGCCCGGGCCATCCTGACCGGTGAGCGCACCGCGCTCAACCTCCTGCAGACGCTGTCGGGAACCGCCACCACTGCAGCCCGCTTCGCGGCCCTTGCCGCCGGTACCGGAGTGAAAATCCTCGATACACGCAAGACCATTCCCGGGCTGCGTACTGCGCAGAAATATGCCGTTCTGTGCGGTGGATGCTTCAACCACCGCATCGGTCTCTATGACGCCTTCCTGATCAAAGAGAACCATATTGCGGCCGCCGGCGGCATCAACACAGCCATTCGGCAGGCGCGCGGCATTGCTCCAGAAGCACTGGTGGAAGTCGAAGTGGAAAACCTGCAGGAACTGCGCGAGGCCCTGGCCGCTGGTGCGGACGTCATCATGCTGGACGAGTTCAGCGATGCCGACACCCGCGAGGCTCTGGCACTGGCGAAAGGCAAAGCGAAAATCGAAATCTCCGGCAGCGTCGACGCCGATCGATTGCAGCAGCTTGCGGCACTGGATGCGGATTACATCTCTTCAGGCAGCCTCACCAAGCACCTGCGCGCCATTGACCTGTCTCTGCGTATCGATCTCTGAGGCCGAGAATCCGGGCCCCTCTCGGGCCCGGTTGCAGTAAAACTTATCTCAGTCGGTCCCTGGCCCGCTCGATCGAGCGCTTCATATCCGTCCAGGCGTCCTCGACGCCGTCCTTGAATTCATCCCAGGCATCGCCGCTCTTGCCGTGCAGCTGCTCAAGCTTTTTCTTCATCGACTCGCGCTTGGTTTGTAGCTTGTCGATTTCGTCCCGGTATTTCATTTTTGTGTCTGCACTGGCTTGTTCCGCCTTTGCGGACAGCTTGTCGATTTCTGCGTTCCACTCTTTCAATTTGGCGCGTGCTTTCTGCTCATAGGCAGAACGGTCGGATTCGCTGCTCATTGCCGGACCTCTGTCTTTGTGACTGACTCCAACATTGTAGCGCCCAGTTCCACCTGGCGAGCGGACCCGCGCCGCCTGTCTTTCCGCCAAGCAAGGCGCCCGGCGGCTTGGTGTCTTCACCTATGCTTGCGGAAGTGCGATCGCACCATGGACAGACACTCCGAGGAAAGGACCAATGCAACAATGTGAGACGTGCGGGAATGCGTACGACAAGCCGATGCAGATTACCATCGACAATCAGGAACACTTCTTCGATAGCTTCGAGTGCGCGATACAGGCTCTGGCGCCCAGGTGCTCCCACTGCAGCTGCCGAATATTGGGGCACGGCACTGAGGCCGAGGGAAAATTTTACTGCTGTGCCCACTGCGCATCGGCGGAGGGACATGACGAAATGATCGATCGGGTGTGAGCCTGACCGCGAGCGCCACCACTAACAATCAGTGATGATGGTGGTGGCCGCCCTCTTCCACAGCTTCCGCTGCCGGGGCATTGTGCCCAGCGTGTCCGGAGTGGCCGCCGTGCCCAAGGGCACCCCAGAGGGTCCAGAGCCCAAACAGCAGGATCAATAAGGCCATCAGCAGGCGCACCCGCGGACGCTGAACCAGATCCCGCACCCGTGCACCGGCGGCTCCGGTGGCGAACATAGCCGGCACTGTCCCCAGACCGAAGGCAAACATGGCCAGGGCCGCCTCGCCGCTGCCGCCCTGTGCCAGGGCGTAGGTAAGGGCACTGTATACGAGACCGCATGGCAGCCAGCCCCAGATGGACCCGAGCGCCAGCGCCCGCGGGGCGGAGTGCACCGGGAGCAGTTGCCGGCTGAGTGGCTGAATGTAGCGCCACAGGTACGATCCACCGCGCTCCAGCCACACCAGCCCGCGCCACCACCCCGCGATGTAGAGAGCCATGGCCACCAGCATCAGCCCTGCGACGATGCGCAAGGGGGTCAGGGTGGGCAGTACCGCCGCACCCAGTGCACCGGCAATGGCCCCCATCAAGGCATAACTGCCGAGGCGCCCGGCGGAGTAGGAAACCAGCTGCCCCCAGGCCGGCTTCTGACCGGGTACAGCCATTCCCAGGGCCGAAGAGATACCGCCACACATTCCGATACAGTGGCTGCTACCGAAAAACCCGATGGCCAACGCCGCGGCGACAAAACCCCAATCGCTCACCGGTCCTCCTCCCCCGTCTCCGGGTTCTTATTCTCTGGAGTCTGGCGATCCTCCACCTTTTCGCTCACGGCTGGCTTTGCAGTGCCGGCAGATGGACGCGGGTCGTCGTCATCAAACAGGATGCGCCGGCCCTCCGTATCCAGATCGTCATACTGCCCATTGTTAACCGCCCAGAAGAACACCTTCACGGCAATGGTCACGAAAATAATGGCAATGGGTATCAGGAAATACAGGCTGTCCACAGATTACCTCGCTGTTTGCGCCGCCATCGGGATAATGTCGCCGGCAACATGGTGCCGCGACGTCCAGCGGGAGAGGCGCAGGGCATTGAGCACCACGATCAGGGAGCTGGCTGACATCCCCAGCGCCGCCACCCAGGGCGGCACCAGCCCGCATACTGCCAGCGGCAAAGCCAGCGCATTGTATCCCAGAGCCCAGGTCAGATTCTGGCGGATGATCCGCCGTGATCTGGCGGCCAGTTCCAGCGCGTCAGGAAGCACCCGCAGGTCGCCATTCAGCAAAATCGCATCTGCCCGCGACTGGGCCAGATCGGCGGCGGAGAGCATCGCAACCGACGCATCGGCGCCCGAGAGCACCGGCACGTCATTGAGCCCGTCCCCCACCATCAGCACACGATCACCGCCAGCCTGCAACGACCGCAGGCGCTCGAGTTTTTCTTCCGGCGAAACCCCGGCTCGATATTCATCCACTCCGACCAGTTTCGCCAGGCGCGCCACTTCCGCAGACTGATCGCCACTGAGTAACTCCAGTGCCAATCCCGATGTTCTGAGCCTGGAAATCGCCGCGCTGGCCGAAGCTCGCAACTGGTCCCCCAGGCCGATCCAGGCCACGGCACCACTATCATCGCCCAGCAACAGCCACTGGCCCTCGCCTACAGGCTGCTCCGCCGGCTCCGTCACGGCGAAATCCGGGCGCCCGATTCGATAGCCAACACCGTCTACTTGCCCCTCGATGCCACACCCGGTGTGAATCACCAGATGCCGCGCCTGAAGCTTGTTGAACCACGGTCGGAACGCGCGAGCGAGCGGGTGGTTGCTGCGGGACTCCAGCGCCGCGGCGACATCCCTGACCCGCTGCTCCGTCCAGCCATCTCGCAGGAGCTGGATCTCAAGGATTCGCGGTTCGCCGCGGGTCAGGGTCCCGGTCTTGTCGAACACGACCCGGGTCAGCCGCGGTAGCGTCTCTAGCAGGTGACCGCCAGCCACCAGCAGACCCAGCTGCTGCAACCGCAAGGTCGCCGCGGCGAGGGCGGCAGGTGTCGCCAGGGATAGTGCGCAGGGGCAGGTCACCACCAGCACAGACAGCGCAATCCAGAAGGCCCGCTCCGGTGCCACTTGCCACCAGAACGCAAAAGCGGCTGCAGCGGCCAGCAACACCACCGCCACGAACCCGCCGGCAATACGGTCGGCGAGGGCTACCTGCTGGGGTTTTTCCAGCTGCGCCTGCTCGACCAGGCGCTCGATCGCGGACAAACGGGTGGACTGGCCAGCCGCGGTGACACGTACCTCCAGGGTCGAATCACCGTTGACGCTGCCCGCGTAGACGCGGCTGCCGACCGTTTTCTGCTGCAGGGCGGATTCACCATTCAGCAGTGACTCGTCCACACCGCTGGAACCTTCGATCACCTCACCGTCCGCCGGTACCGTATCGCCCGGCCGCAATACGATGCAATCACCCGCGGCCAGCGCTGCCACAGGTACGGGGCGGGCTTCACCCCCTTCGAGCCGGGTCGCAGTCAGGGGCAATAACTGTGCCAGCCCACCACTGGCGAGACCCGCCCGGTGTCGCGCGCGCATTTCCACCGTACGGCCAAGCAACAGGAAAAAGGTGAACATGGAGATGGACTCGAAGTACACATCTCCGGTTTCAAAAACCGTCGCATAAAAGCTTGCTGCGTAGGCGAGACCGATGGCCAGGGAGACCGGTACATCCATGCTGAGATGTCGGCTGCGCAGGCTGCGCCAGGCGGCGGAAAAGAAGGGTCGCGCGGCGTAGAGCACCACAGGGGTCGCCACCAACAGGGAGACCCAGCGGAAATAGCGTTCAAGCTGCGCGTCGATGCCGGTGGCCTCACCGAAGTAGAGGGCGATGGCAAACATCATCACCTGCATGGTGCCGAGACCGGCGACGCCCAGCCGGCGCAGCGCGGCGCGGCGCTCCTGCTGGATCAACTCCTCGCTGTTGGCCGCCGTCGCAGCAGCCGGCCGGTACCCGACACGGGCCAGTTCCGCAAACAGCTGGCTGGGCTGCACCACTTCCGGGTCGAAAACAATCTGCGCCCGCTGAGTACTGGCATTGACCGAGACCCTGTCCACTCCGTCCAGGGCGCCGAGATGCTTTTCGATCAGCCAGACACAGGCGGCACAGGTAATACCGCCCACCAGCAGACTCGCCATTCTGAGCCCGCTGTCACCTCCGCCCTGCCAGTCCCGGACAAACTGTTGCTGCAGTTCCGGCAGATCAAAGGCATCCCAGCGGGTATCACGGGGATCATCCCCTTCCGGGCGCTGATTCGGGGTATCGCGGAAACGGTAAAAGTTGTCGAGGCCACCGGCGACGATGGCACCCGCCACAGCTTCGCAGCCCGGGCAACACATGGGACGCTCGGCGCCGTCGATCACGACCGAGTGCTGACTACCCGCCGGTACCGGCAGGCCGCAGTGGAAACAGCTGGTTTCGTTCATTGCACAGCTGGGTTCAGCGGCGCGGCCTGCCCCAGTTCGAAGTTGATCTCGCCCTTGAGCCGCCAATCTGCCTCGAGATGCTGCTTGGGATCGAGTTGCGGCATCAGGCGCAGATACCAGCGGTGATGCAGTTCACCCTCGAAGGTACCCTGGTAGCGGCCCGCAGATACCTGGGTCAGGCGAACGTGGTGATCAAGATCCTCCTCCACCGGGTGGCTGAGGGACAGCAGCAGGGCCTCGGGGTACTCGATGGCACCGGTCAGGTCCAGGCTGATGAGGTGCTCATCAGGATTGAACTGCAAGATACCGGCGAGCCCCAGCTCCCGCGCCCGCTCATCCTGACCGGCGGTATAGTGGTACATGCGGCTGTCTTTGTAATAGGTGTCGCTGACCGTGTCGTCTGCATGGCGGAAGGCGATGGACACCATGGTCATGGAGACCAGCACGACAAGAATCAGCGGTGCGAGCACCAGCCACAGCCAGGTTTCCCGATACCAGGGTTTTGGTGATTGTTCGTTCACGAGTTTACTCACAGTGAAACGGCGGGCGGCTGGCAGCCCTGCGCCCCGCGCCCGCTCTGCGGAATCCAGCGCCGGCAACCGCGCTGCTGCGCCCTTGTGCCGGCGGGTTATTACTGTTTGGGGCCGATGAATACTGTCTGGTGCCGGTCGGTCAACTCCGGCTTATCCACCGCCTCGACGATGATATCAATATCGTGCTTGGTGTCCTGCAGCTGCTCCTTGGGCACGCTGACCCGGATCGGCACTGCATAGATCTCCCCGGCCTCGAGATAGATCTGACGGGGCATTCTAAGGGAATATTCGTGTCCTGGCTTGCCCTCCACCCGGATTCTGAACTCGTGGGCGGCCTGATCCATGTTGTTGATCTTCACGGTATAGACATTCTGGATATCGCCGCGATATTCGCGATACAGGCGCGCCCCGCGATCGCGAAGGACTTCCGCCTCGATCGGACTCCGGGTGGCCACCTGATGGGTGAAGAGCGCCAGCATGGCCACGAGCACAAACGCGTACCCGAACAGGCGTGGCCGCAGGTAATTGGTCTTGCCGGTCTCCAGCTCATCTTCGGAAGTGAAGCGAATCAGGCCCCGCGGGTAAGCCATCTTGTCCATGACGCTATTACAGGCATCCACACACAGACCACAGTTGATGCACTCGTACTGCATGCCGTCACGGATGTCGATGTCCACCGGGCAGACCTGGACACACCAGTAGCAGTCGATACAGTCGCCCATGCCTTCGGACTTGTAGTCGATCCCCTTCTTGCGCGGGCCGCGGGTCTCACCGCGACGGGCATCGTAGTAGACTGCGAGGGTATCGCGGTCGTACATCACCGACTGGAAACGGGCGTACGGGCACATGTACTTGCACACCTGTTCGCGCATAAATCCGGCGTTAAAGAAAGTGGCGAGCGTAAAGAAGCCGACCCAGAACACCCCCTGTGGATGGGCATCGAAGGTGGCTAGATCCACCACCAGGTCGCGGATACCGTAGAAATAGCCAACAAAAGCCAGCGCGGTGGCAAGGGCAATAAAGATCCAGATGGCATAAGTCGCAGATTTGCGCAGAGCCTTCTCGGCACTCATCGGTGCCGCATCCAGTTTCATCCGCTTGGCCCTGTCCCCCTGACAGACCCGCTCGGCCCACATAAACATCATGGTCCACACCGTCTGCGGGCAGGTGAATCCGCACCAGACACGCCCCAGCCAGGTCGTCACCGCAAACAGGGCAAAAGCGGACATGATCAGGATCCAGGCCAGCAGAAAGCCGTCCTGAGGACCGAAAGTAGCCCAGAGAATGTGGAACTTGCGCTCCGGAAGATCGAAGTGCACAGCCTGGTGGCCGTCGATGTTGATCCAGGGAATGAAGAAGAAGGCGGCCAGCAGTGGCAGGCCCGTATATTTGCGAATGCGCGTGTAAAGACCGCGAATGTGACGGGTGTAAATCTTGTCTTCGGATTCGTAGAGCATGCGATAGCGCACTTCGCCATCACCTTCCTGCTCTTCGCGGGTGGGAATCAGATCGCTCACGAGAAACCTCACTTATGCTCCGGGCCCTGGGTGCAGGGGAGCACTCTTCGTCTGGCAACAATGAGGCTTTTGTTTTTCGTCCCTGCGCGCCCGCTTCCTTGTCAGGCCCCGCTAGAGCGGGGCCACTTTACATGGCTCAGTGAGGGATCACTGCTCCACTTCTTCCTGGCGTGACAGACTGTAAACGTAGGCAGCTACCAGTCGAATTTTGTCATCGCGAAGCTTGTCATCCTGAGCCGGCATCTGGTTGCTGCGGCCACCGCGGATCGTGTGCTGGATCTGCTCGCGGCTGCTGCCATAGAGCCAGATGTTGTCAGTCAGGTTTGGTGCGCCCAGGGCCTGGTTGCCCTTGGCGTCCATACCGTGACAGGCCATGCACACCTGACCGAATACCTTCTTGCCCGCGGCCGCCATTTCGGCGTTGTGCTCCAGGCCGTTCAGGGAGAGAACATACTCGGCGGTGTTGCGCACACCTTCCTCACCGATAATCGGCCCCTGTGGCGGCATCAGGCCCTGGCGACCCTTGTACAAGGTTTCCAGAATCTTCTCCGGGCTGCCGCCGTACAGCCAGTCACTGTCAGTCAGGTTCGGGAAACCGTAGTTGCCGCCACCGTCAGCGCCATGACAGACCGAGCAGTTGTTGGCAAAGATACGGGCACCCATTTTCAGGGCATCACGATTCTGGGCAATTTCCTCGATGGGCATCTCGGCAAACTTGCCAAAAGTCTCATCGAACTTCTCCATCGCCTTCTCTTGGTCGCGATTCAGCTCCCCAACAGAGGTCCAGCCACTGACGCCCTTGAAGTTACCCATGCCCGGGTAAATCACCAGGTAGATGGCACTGAACACCAGTGAGCCAACGAACATCAGGAACCACCAGCGCGGCAGCGGGTTGTCATACTCCTCGATACCGTCGTAGACGTGACCCGTGGTCTGGTTGCCCGGCTCCTGCTGATCGTCCACCGCCACCTTGCGGTTGGCGAACAGAACCCAGCACACCAGCGCCAGGTTGGCGAGTGTGAGAACGATTACCCACAGACTCCAGAAAGTTGTCATTTTTCGTCCTGCCCCTTCTTGTGCTCTGTGGAAATATCTACGGGACGATCGCCTCGCCCATTTTTCTCCACCGAGTCTTCATCAGTTTTTTTCTTGTCGGCACTGTAGGCCGAGCGAATGGATTGCTCTTCGTCCGCGAACGGCAGCTTGGCATCCTCCTCGAAGCGCTTCTTGCGCTTCGGAGAGAAGGCCCACCAGCAGACCGCGAGAAACGCGACCGAGCCGAGGACCACCGCAATCTGACGCAAAATGTCGATATCCAAGAGCGATTACCCCTTAGCGCTTCTGCTGAACCAGCACGCCCAGCTGCTGCAGATAGGCGACCAGCGCATCGATCTCTTTTACGTTGCCACCCACGAAAGGCTGGCTGGCCTTGGCGATATCCTCGTCGGTGTACGGAACACCGGCAAGGCGCAGAGCCCGCATCTTGTCGGCAGTGTGCTCACCGGTCACGACGTTATCGAACAGCCACGGGAAAGCCGGCATGTTGGATTCCGGTACCACGTTGCGCGGGTTGTACAGGTGTGCGCGATGCCATTCGTCGGAGTAGCGACCACCAACACGGGCCAGGTCCGGACCGGTACGCTTGGAGCCCCACAGGAACGGATGCTCGTACACATACTCCTGGGACATGGAGTAGTGGCCGTAGCGTTCCACTTCCGCGCGCAGCGGACGCACCATCTGCGTGTGGCACACGTGGCAACCCTCGCGAATGTAGATATCGCGACCTTCCAGCACTACCGCCGGCCAGGGCTTCAGACCCTCAATGGGCTCTTTGTTAGCCTTGATGAAGAATTGGGGAACGATCTCTACCAGCGCGCCGAAACTGATGGCGACACAGATCAAGACGATCATCAGACCGATATTTTTTTCTACGATGTCATGGTTCTTCACGATCTGAACTCCTATGCCGTCTGCGCCAGCGGAACAGTGTTGTCCTGCTGCTTGGCGTTTTCCTTATCGGTAATGGTGCGGAAGACGTTGTACGCCATCAGCAGCATACCCAGCACGAAGAAGGCACCACCGATGAAGCGCACCACATAGCCCGGATAGCTCGCCACCACACTCTCAACAAAGCTGTAAGTCAGGGTGCCGTCGGCGTTAAACGCGCGCCACATCAGGCCCTGGGTAATACCGTTCACCCACATGGCGGCGATGTACAGGACGGTACCAACGGTCGCCAGCCAGAAGTGCGCGTTGATCAGTTTGACGCTGTACATTTCCTTGCGGTGGAACAGGATCGGAACCAGGTGATAAAGAGCACCGATGGAGATCATTGCTACCCAGCCCAGGGCACCGGAGTGCACATGGCCCACAGTCCAGTCGGTGTTGTGAGACAGGGCGTTTACTGTCTTGATGGACATCATCGGACCTTCAAAGGTGGACATACCGTAGAAGGACAGGGAGACCACCAGGAAGCGCAGGGTCGGGTCGGTGCGCAGTTTGTGCCAGGCACCGGAGAGAGTCATGATGCCGTTGATCATGCCACCCCAGGACGGTGCCAGCAGGATCACGGACATGATCATCGCCAGGCTCTGGGTCCAGTCAGGCAGTGCGGAGTAGTGCAGGTGGTGACCACCGGCCCATACATAGATGGAGATCAGCGCCCAGAAGTGCACGATGGACAGCTGGTAGGAATAAACCGGACGCCCCGCCTGCTTCGGCACGAAGTAGTACATGATGCCGAGGAAGGCCGCGGTCAGGAAGAAGCCCACCGCGTTGTGGCCGTACCACCACTGGATCATCGCGTCCGCCGTACCGGCGAAGTAGGAATAGGATTTCCACGCAGCTGCCGGTACCGCCAGGTTATTGACGATGTGCAAGCAGGCGATAGTGATGATGTAGGCGCCGAAAAACCAGTTCGCCACGTAGATGTGGGAGGTGCGGCGTTTGGCAATGGTACCGAAGAACACCATGGCGTATGCCACCCAGATCAGCGCGATCAGGATATCGATCGGCCATTCCAGCTCGGCGTATTCCTTGGCAGAAGTCAGGCCCATCGGCAGCGTAATGGCGGCAAGCACGATCACCAGCTGCCAGCCCCAGAAGGTGAACGGCACCAACCAGCCACCCCACAGGCGGGTCTGACAGGTGCGCTGCACCACGTAGTAAGAGGTAGCAAACAGCACGCTACCACCGAATGCAAAAATCACTGCGTTGGTGTGCAGCGGGCGCAGGCGGCCAAAATGGCTGAACGGCTGGAAGAAGTCGTTCAGCTGCGGCCACGCCAGCTGGGCGGCAATCAACACCCCCATTGCCATACCGAAAACACCCCAGACCACCGACATGATGGTGAACTGGCGCACGATTTTGTAGTCATAGTCCGGCACGGGGCCGGTCTTTGCCACGGTTGTCGTCATTGTGTTACTTCCGTTGCTTTTTTTGAGATTCGTTTCCAGCAAACGAGCGGGGGCCCGCCATCCTTTTTTCGGCTACATCCCTTCAAAGTAGACGCGGCCGAACGGCAGGCGATGATTTAAACGCATCATTCGCCCGCCAAAACTGATCTAGGTCAATTCCCTGCCCTTGCCCGCAGCAATCCGCAGGCGCAGAGCGTTCAGTTTGATGAACCCTTCGGCGTCTTTTTGATCGTAGGCGCCGGCATCATCCTCGAACGTCGCAATGCGCTCGTCGAACAGGCTATCGGCGGAGCGACGGCCTACGGCCGTCACGCTGCCCTTGTACAGCTTCAGGCGCACCTCGCCGTTGACCACTGACTGTGAATCGTCGATTGCCGCCTGCAGCATGCGACGCTCCGGGGACCACCAGTAGCCGTTATAAATCAGCTGCGCGTAACGGGGCATCAGCTCGTCTTTCAGGTGAGCCACTTCACGGTCCAGAGTAATGGACTCGATAGCGCGGTGGGCTTTCAGCAGGATGGTGCCACCGGGGGTCTCGTAGCAGCCGCGGGACTTCATACCCACATAGCGGTTTTCCACGATATCCAGGCGGCCGATGCCATTGGCACCGCCCAGCTTGTTGAGTTTCTCCAACAGGGTCGCCGGCGACATACGCTCACCGTCGATCGCCACCGGGTCGCCCTTTTCAAACTGCAGGGTGATGTAGGTCGGCTGATCGGGGGCGGCTTCCGGGCTGACGCTCCAGCGCCACATATCTTCTTCTGCTTCTGCCCAGGGCTCCTCCAGGATGCCGCCTTCATAGGAGATATGCAGCAGGTTGGCATCCATGGAATACGGGGATTTTTTCTTGCTGGAGGAGAAGTCGACGGGGATGCTGTGCTCCTCGCAGTACTTCATCAGCTTCTCGCGGGAATTCAGGTCCCACTCGCGCCAGGGTGCGATCACCTGGATACCCGGCATCAGCGCATAAGCGCCCAGTTCGAAACGAACCTGGTCGTTGCCCTTGCCGGTGGCACCGTGGGAAATGGCGTCAGCGCCGGTCTCGTTGGCGATCTCGATCAGGCGTTTGGCGATCAACGGGCGTGCGATGGAGGTACCCAGCAGGTACTCGCCCTCATAGATAGTGTTGGCACGGAACATCGGGAAGACGAAGTCGCGCACGAACTCCTCGCGAAGGTCGTCAATGTAGATTTCCTTGACCCCGAGCGCCTCGGCCTTGGCCCGAGCCGGCTCGACTTCTTCCCCCTGGCCGATGTCGGCGGTGAACGTCACCACCTCGCAGCCGTAGGTATCCTGCAGCCAGCGCACGATGACGGAGGTATCGAGCCCCCCGGAATACGCCAGTACCACCTTCTTGATATCGCTCATAGTTATCCTCTGCCGGGATGTACCGCCATCGCAAAGCCCCGGCGGACAACCACCGGTAACCGTGATAGAAAGGTTTTGCTGGGGAGATTATTGTTGGAGATGTGCCCAGTTATGACAGTTGCGCTGCCTTTTTCGGGGCGCGATTGTAGCGCTTCAGATGGCGAACGACTAGCGCCTCTTGGTCTCCTGCCAGATGCGACTACTTTTCATACAAGTATCGCGTCGCAATTTGCGCGGTGTTCGGTTAGCATCTGCGCCCCAATCACCCCCCCACTCTGATATTTGCGGATTCGACCATGGAGCAAATCACCCTTCGCGCCCCTGACGACTGGCACATCCACCTGCGCGACGGCGCCGCACTGGAGCGCACCGTTGGCGACGCGGCCCGGCAGTTCCGCCGCGCCATCGTGATGCCCAACCTGGTGCCGCCGGTGGTGGATGCCGAAGATGCCCTCTTCTATCAATTGCGCATTCGCGAGCAAATTCCTGAGGGCAACCCGTTCGAGCCGCTGATGGTGATCTACCTGACCGATCGCACCGACGCAGAGACCGTGCGCCTGGCCCACAAGGCCGGCGTCGTGGCCGCCAAGCTGTATCCCGCCGGCGCGACCACCAACTCCGACTCCGGCGTGACTGATATCGCCAATATCTATCCCGCACTGGAGGCCATGCAGGCGTGTGGCATGAAGCTGTTGCTCCACGGAGAGGTGACAACTGCGGATATCGACATCTTTGACCGCGAACAGGTGTTCATTGAGAAGATCCTGTCCCGGGTGGTGGATGACTTCCCAACCCTGAAGATTGTGCTCGAGCACATTACCACCGCCCATGCTGCGGAGTTCGTGCAGAAGGCCCGCGACGGTGTCGGCGCCACCATTACCGCGCACCACCTGCTGTACAACCGCAACCATATGCTGGTCGGCGGCATCCGCCCGCACTACTACTGCCTGCCGATCCTAAAGCGCGGCTACCACCAGTCCGCCCTGATCGAGGCGGCCACCAGCGGCAACCCGAAGTTCTTCCTCGGCACAGACTCTGCGCCCCATGCTCAGAACAAGAAGGAGAACGCCTGCGGCTGTGCCGGCTGTTACACCGCCTACAGCGCCATCGAACTGTACGCCGAAGTCTTCGATCAGGCGGGCAAGCTGGATCGCCTGGAAGCGTTCGCCAGCGAATTCGGCCCCGACTTTTACGGCCTGCCCCGCAACGAGGACACCATTACCCTGGCGCGCGACCCCTGGCGCCTGCCGGAAAGCCTCGCCATGGGCGAAGACCGACTGATTCCGCTGGCCGCGGGTGAAACCCTGAACTGGCGACTGGTATGATCCGTTAAGATTGACGTACCGAAATGCGAAGCCCCGGCCAGTGTGGGCACTCGCGTGACTTTCGGCGAGAGGGACCTCGCCGAAAAGCCTACAGGGATGTATTCACGGCGTGTCACGGGAGAGCCCGCACTGACCGGGGCGCCACCAAACACTCCTGCAGATCCAGACGACCAAGGACCCCAAGTGACCCCCGCCGAAGAACCCACCGGACCCAAGAGCCTTCTGGCCCAGCGATTTCGAGGATTCCTGCCTGTAGTGGTGGACCTTGAGAGCGGTGGCTTCAATGCGCGCACGGATGCCCTGCTGGAGATCTCGGCCGTCATTCTCGATATGGATGAAGACGGGGTGATCTTCCCGTCTGAGACCCACAGCTTTCACATCGAGCCTTTTGAGGGCGCCAATGTCGAGCAATCTGCACTCGACTTCATCGGTATTGACCTGGAGTCCCCGGACCGCGAAGCCTGGCCCGAGGAAATCGCCCTGCCGGAACTGTTCCGCAAGATCCGCACCGCAGTGAAAAAGCACAGCTGCACCCGCGCCGTGCTGGTGGCTCACAACGCCCACTTTGATCTCGGTTTCGTCAATGCGGCGGTGGAGCGTTGCGGTATCAAGCGCAACCCCTTTCATCCGTTTTCCTGTTTCGACACTGCCACTCTCGCCGGGCTCGCCTACGGCCAGACCGTGCTGGCGAAGGCCTGTCAGGTGGCAGGCATTGAATTCGACAACAGCAGCGCCCACGCCGCCGAGTACGATGCAGAAAAAACCGCCGAGCTCTTCTGCCTGATCGTCAACCGCTGGCAGGCGCTGGGCGGCTGGCCACTGCCAAATCTGGCTCAGCCGACTACCGCTGAGACCGGCACCGAAACTGACGATTAACGCTTCTTCCTCAAAACCTGCGTGAAGCACTTCACAAGCTGGCGCAGGTTTCTCCAACTTTACCCGTCGGGTACAACCAAAGTCGCATTCCCGCCCACCCCGGCCCCTCCTAGGCTGATCGGTGCAGTCATTCGGCAACAGACCGAACACAATTCCGATAACAATAACGGTGAATGCGATGATGATCCCGAAACCCCGCCGCGGCCTGCTCCGCGGTGTTGCCACTGCCGTAGCACTCACTTGCGCCGCCGGCGTCCAGGCCGGAAGCTGGCAGGAGAATGTCGCCGTCGGCGGCTTCAGCAACGTCAATATTTATACCCCCGATACCCGCTCTGACATCGGTGACGGCAAGGCCCTGATGATCGTGTTGCACGGCTGTGCACAACCGATCAACAACTACCTGACCGCTAACCTCGAAGACGCGGCGGAAGAATTTGGCATGGTGGTGGCAGTACCAGACGCCATGAACAAAGCTGGCTTCAGCTGCTGGTCGTACTGGGAGGGGATCCGCTCCCGCACTGCCGGTGACTACAAAAACCTGATCAACCTGGCCAACACCCTTTCCGGCGATGCCAGTCGTGATATCGACCCGGACCAGGTTTATATCGCCGGACTCTCTTCCGGGGCGGCTTTCGCCAACACCACCGCCTGCCTGGCGCCTGACGTTTTCGCCGGCATGGGCATCAGTGCCGGACCCAGCATCGGCACCAGCTCCAACGGTGCTCTGGGCCCCTGCGAACAGGCAGACGTCACCAGCCGCTGTAATACCTACGCGGGGAGTTACAAGAGCCAGTTCGAAACCCAGATTGCCTCTATCGCACACGGCTACGACGATACGACGGTCAACCTCTGCTACAACGAGCAGAATGCCAACGGCATGGCGGGCGTCTATGGCGTCAGCCAGCTACCTGGCACCAACACCGTCAGTGAGGGCAGCCGCAGCGCCGATGAAACACTCTGGGATGACGGCCGCGTCTCCATGCTGTGGTTCAACAATGTTGACCACGCCTGGTCCGGTGGCGAAGGCGCCAGTGGCGGCTATATCAATGGCAATGGCATCAACTACGCGCGCTACCTGGGCCGCTTCTTCCGCGACAACAATCAGAGGGTCGACCGCAACCAGCCGCCAGTGGTCAGCAACGTGCAGATCAGTGCGAGTGGTGACCGCATCCTCGTCAGCGGCAACGCCGAGGATGCCGAGGGCAGCGTCTCCTCAGTAGAGGCCACCTTCACTGGCGATTCCGGTACGACCTCGACCTCGGGAGGCGTCGACTCGAGCGGTTTTTTTAATCTGACCAGCCCGGCCCTGGCAGATGACCTGTACGAGGTCATCGTCACTGCAACGGATGACCAGGGCGCGGTGAGCCAGGCATTCGCCCGCACGACCCGTGTCGGCCCCGAACCTCCGGAGACCGCGCCGGTTTTGAGCGGTATCAGCGCTGCAACCAGCGGCCAGTGTGTGACCGTGAGCGGCACCGTGGTGGATGAAAACCAGAACCTGGATGCGGTAACGGTGGCATTCAGCAACGGCACCATCACTGCTGCAGTCATGGGTACGGCATTCGAAGCAGAGCAGTGCAACCTTCCCGGCGGGCCCGGCTCCGCCACGGTTACGGCCCGCGACCTCGCCGGTCTCAGCAGCACTGCCACAGTCAGCTTCACTGTCGACGCAGGCGTCACCGCCGATCTGGACACCCATATCGCCGCCAGCCGCCTGGACTATGCCGTGGGCTATTCCAACTGCTACCTGGAATACGGCACAGAGCCTTTCCGCCTGGATGAGGTGACGACGGGCACGGGCCAGTGCCGCTGGGAAGACGACGACGGCAGCTGCTATGGCCCCAACCAGGCCTGCTCGGGCAGCGGCGGTGACGGAAGCGGTGACGGTAGTGACGATGGAACAGGTGGCGGCGACAGCGGCCAGCCCAGCGGGTGTGAGGAACAGAGCACCTACAACTACTATCACAAGACCGCAGGCCGCGCGTACAGCACCGGCAACTACTTCTCTCCGGACTATTTCGCCAACGGCAGTGACGATCCGATGCCCGGATCAACCTGGGGGTTGAGCACTCTCTACAGCAACGACGGAGTGACCTGGCAGCTGGGCTCCTGCCCATAAGGTTTCCGCTCGGGCGTGGCCCTGCCGCAAAGGTCGGGTCGCGCAACCTGGTTGCAAGAGAGTGGGTAACCACGCCCCTCTCACACTAGAGTCCTTTAGCAACCGGGAATTCTGTCTGCAACAGGAGGTAACCATGAACACCCCAAGCGGCGGACTGAAACTCTCCAGTATCCTCTTCGGCCTGATGGCGCTGGGACAACTGTGGCGCCTGGTGGCCCAACCGGAAGTATTAATGTCGGGTGTTCCCGTGCCGGTGTGGCCCAGTGCCCTCGCCTTTATCCTTCTGCTGGTCCTTTCCATCTGGCTGTGGCGCCTGTCGAAGCGGGCTACTTGAAGCTCGTTCCTGACAACTCGACCGGGCGACAGGATGGGATCTTCAGTAGTGTTTGGTGAGGTAGTTTTTGGTGAGATAGGGGCGGGAAATCATTTGGGCATCGCCGATTGATGCCCTTGACCGGAACAGCACCAATCCAGTCCAGCATGTGAGCCGGCTCTAACGGCCATTTCCGCTTAACCGTAACTGCACGTAATTGGGGGTAAGTATCGAGGGCAGTCAGTGTGGCTGAGTAGCCAGCACGCAAGCAGGTGATTTTTTATCCAACTTGGTGTAGAATGTCCAGTTCACGCAGAAAACCGGATAATTATTGTGGCCAAAAAAGCTTCCAGCGCATCCAAACGCAAGCAACCTACCGCCTTAGAAACCCGCGAAAGTATCGAAGAACAAGTGCAGGCTTTCCTATCCTCCGGCGGTGAAATCCAGCAGGTTCCGAAAGGCGTCAGCGGCCAGACCAACACCTCCGGACCGAAGCACATCACTCTGGGCAAAAAGCCCCGGAGCTGATTCAGGTCAGTTGCGCGAGCCGGATTCAGTCGTTCCGGACCGCGCTCCACCTCCCCTCTCTCCGAAGAAGATGCCTTAAGGCATCTCCTCCAACTCTGCCCCCTCTTTCACTGGCGGCATCAGGTCTTCCTTGGTGATATTCATTGCCATCAGTACGTTGGCAGCCACGTACACCGACGAGTAAGTACCCACCACGACACCGACGATCAGTGCCAGCGAGAAGTTGTGGATCAGCTCACCACCGAAGAACTGCAAAGCCCACAGCACCAGCAAGGTGGTGAATGAGGTCATGAAAGTACGGCCGAGGGTCTGACTGATGGAGATATTGATGATCTCTTCAGGGTCAGCCTTGCGTACCTTGCGGAAGTTCTCGCGAATGCGGTCGGCGACCACGATGGTGTCGTTCAGGGAGTAACCGATTACCGCCAGCACCGCAGCCAGTACGGTCAGGTCGAAGTCCAGCTTCAACAGGGCGAAGAAGCCCAGCACGATGATCACATCGTGTGCCAGTGCTGCCACCGCGCCGAAGGAAAACTTGTACTGGAAGCGCAGGGCCACGTAGGCCATCACCACCACCAGTGCAAACAGCATGCCCAGGCCACCATCGTCACGGAGTTCTTCGCCGATCTGTGGGCCGACCATCTCCACCCGGCGCAGGGTCACGTCACCCGGCGAAGCCTGATCCAGCTCTGCCACCAGCTTGTCGCCAATCGACTGAGTCGCTTTCTCGTCTCGGGCACTGATCTGCGTCTGTGCTTCTGCCACCGCCGGCGGCAGCTTGATCAGGATCTCACTGTCAGAACCGAAACGCACCACGGAGGCACCTTCGTAGCCGGCGTCTACCAGCTGCTGGCGCACGTCCTCAATCCGCGGCGCCTGCTCGTAACCCACTTCGATCTGGGTGCCGCCGGTGAAGTCGAGGCCGAACTTCAGGCCGTTCATCGTCAGCGCAGCGATAGAAGCGAGCAGCAGGATAATTGAGATTGCCGCCGCGGGCTTGCGCCAGCGCATGAAGTCATACACGCGCTTGCCCATGTACTCGGTGATCTTGCCGTTTTCTACTTTGGTCTCACTCATTGCCAACGCCCTTAAATCCAGAGTTTTTGCACACGGCGACCGCCGTAGAACAGGTTAATCAGTGCCCGGGTGCCCATGATGGCGCTGAACATGGAGGTCAGGATACCGATGGACAGGGTGACCGCGAATCCCTGTACCGGGCCGGAACCGATGGCATAGAGGATCACCGCCACGATCAGCGTGGTGATATTCGCATCCACAATGGTGCTGTAGGCATTGTCGAAACCGGCATTGATCGCCGACTGAGGTGGCATGCCGTTACGCAGCTCTTCCCTTATTCGCGAGAAGATCAGCACGTTGGCGTCCACCGCCATACCGACGGTCAGTACGATACCGGCGATACCCGGCAGGGTCAGGGTGGCGCCGAGGATCGACATTACCGCCACCAGCAGAATCAGGTTCACCGCCAGGGCAATATTCGCCGCCAGACCAAATACGCGGTAGAACAGCAGCATACAGACCAGTACCGCCAGCAGACCGATCTGCACGGAGGTCACACCCACCTTGATGTTGTCGGCGCCCAGAGATGGGCCGATTACACGCTCTTCCACGAAATACATTGGCGCAGCCAGGGCACCGGCGCGGAGCAGCAGGGCCAGTTCCTGAGCCTCGGCCGGGCTGTCCAGGCCGGTGATACGGAACTGGCGGCCCAGGGCGCTCTGTACCGTTGCCAGACTGATGATCTTCTTGTCGTCGGTACGGCGCTGCACCACCACCTCGTTACCTTCGTCATCGGTGGTGGTTTCCGGAACAAAGCGGCTCTCGATGAACAGGGTGCCCATGCGGCGACCCACGTTCTTCCAGGTCGCGCGGTGCATCAGCTCGCCGCCGCGGGCATCCAGGGTGATATTCACCTGCGGGAAGCCGCTCTCGTCGTAACCGACACGGGCATCGGTCACCCGATCGCCCTTGATGATCACCTTGCGCTCGAGCCAGGCGCCACCATAGGCCTGGCGCTGCTGCTCGTTGCGGTACTCGAAGAATTCCTTGTTGGTAACCAGCGCATCGGGCTTGGCCTCCATCCGGTATTCCAGGTTGGCAGTCTTACCGATGATGCGTTTCGCTTCGGCGGTGTCCTGTACACCCGGCAGCTCTACCACGATACGGTTGCGGCCCTGACGCTGGACGATGGGCTCAGCCACGCCCAGTTCGTTCACCCGGTTGCGCAGGGTGGTGAGGTTCTGGGTAACCGCGTAATCCTCGAGCTGCTTGATTTCCTGCTCGGCGAGGGTGGCGCGAATCTCCAGATTATTGCCACTGCCTGATTCCGTCAGCTGGAGCTGCGGAAACTCCTTGCGCATGGTGGACATGCCCAGGTTGCGCAGTTCCTCATCTCGGAAGCGGGCCACGATCTCGCGGTCATCCACCAGGTCGACACTGCGGTAGCGGGCCTTGGCTGCGCGCAGCTTGGCCTTCACATCCTGGAGGTAGCCGTCCATGTTGGTGCGCACGATGGTGTTGGTATCCACCTCCATCAGGAAGTGCACACCACCGGCCAGATCGAGGCCGAGCTTCATCGGGCTGGCGCCGAGATTGGCCAACCATTCCGGCGTGGTGGACGCCAGGTTCAGGGCTACAACATAGTCACTGTGGCCGAGGGCCTGCTGAATGGCGCGCTTGGCCGGCAGCTGCTCTTCGATGGAGCTGAGGCGCAGCAGAATGGCTTTTTCCCCCACTTCACCACCGAAATACTCGATGCCTGCCTCATCCAGGGCCTCCTGTGCCTTGTTGAGGACATTCTCGCCCACCACCATGGCGCTGGACTGACCGGAGATCTGTACGGCCGGATCGGGTTTGTAGAGGTTGGGGGCGGCGTAGAGGAAGCCCAGGCCCACCACCGCGAGAATCAGGAGATATTTCCAGAAGGGGTAGCGATTCATGCTGCTCTCATTGTTGTAATGCGGCCCTGTGAGCCGGTAAATCTTGGCAATGTCGGAGGATATGCGGGCGCCTCAGGCAGAATGCAAGGCGCGGCCGTCCCCAAGTGGGGGCCGATTATACGGGGATCGCCTGAGGGTACAAATGGACGGTCCGGGACAGGGGCACCACAGCCCGCAGCCCGACCGGGACCGAGTCGCCAAATGGAAACCACCGCTCCATCAGTCCAGCGGCGGCACCTCGCGGCCCAGTCGCTCGTAGAAGGCGGCTACATAGGTCTCCAGCTCACCGGCAGCAATCGCATCCCGCAGGTTCTGCATCAGGCGCTGGTAGTGGCGCAGGTTGTGGATGGTATTGAGCTGCGAGCCGAGAATCTCGCCACAGCGGTCCAGGTGATGCAGGTAGCTGCGGGAGAAGTGTTCGCACGTGTAGCAGTCGCAGTCCTCCTCCAGCGGTCGCGTATCGTGGCGGTGCTTGGCATTGCGGATCTTTACCACACCCTCGAAGGTGAACAGGTGGCCGTTGCGGGCGTTGCGGGTCGGCATCACGCAGTCGAACATGTCCACGCCGCGGCGCACGGCCTCGACGATATCCTCCGGCTTGCCCACCCCCATCAGGTAGCGGGGCTTGTCCGCCGGCATCTTGTGGGCCAGGTGGTCCAGCACCTTGATCATCTCGTCCTTGGGCTCCCCCACCGACAGGCCGCCGATGGCATAGCCGTCAAAGCCGATCTCGGTCAGCCCCCGCAGGGAGACATCCCGCAGCTCCGGGTACATCCCCCCCTGCACGATACCGAACAGCGCCGACGGACTGTCGCCATGAGCCTTCTTCGAGCGGTCGGCCCAGCGCAGGGACAGCTCCATGGACTTGCGGGCCTCCTCCGGAGTAGCGGGATAAGGCGTGCACTCGTCGAAGATCATCACGATATCAGAGCCCAGTGAACGCTGAACGCGCATCGACTCTTCCGGATCCATAAATACAGGGCTGCCGTCCACCGGCGACTTGAAGGAGACCCCTTCCTCGGTGATCTTGCGCATCTTGCCCAGGCTGAACACCTGAAAACCGCCGGAGTCCGTCAGGATGGGCCCCTGCCACTGCATGAAATCGTGAAGGTCACCATGCTCTTCGATCACTTCGGTGCCGGGGCGTAGCATCAGGTGGAAGGTATTGCCGAGGATGATGTGGGCACCGATGGCCTCCACATCCCGCGGCAACATACCTTTGACGGTGCCGTAGGTACCCACCGGCATAAAGGCCGGGGTCTCCACCACCCCACGGGGGAAACGCAGCCGCCCGCGGCGTGCCTTGCCGTCGCTGGTGTCCAGTTCAAACTGCATGAAACATTCGCGGCTCAAGGGTCTCTCCTCGGTCTGTTGGGGATCGGCGCTCGATTACCAGGCGCTGACATTGGGATTGCGGCTGATCAGCATCGCATCGCCGTAGCTGAAGAAGCGGTAGCGCTCACGCACCGCCTCGCGGTAGGCATTCATGGTCTGCTCGTAGCCGGCAAAGGCACTTACCAGCATCATCAGGGTCGACTCGGGCAGGTGGAAATTGGTGATCAGCCGATCCACGACCCGGAACTGATAGCCCGGATAAATAAAGATATCTGTCTCACCAACAGTCGGTTTCAGTTCACCACTGGCTGCGGCGCTCTCCAGCGCCCGCACACTGGTGGTGCCCACGGCAATCACCTTGCCACCGCGGGCGCGGCAGTCCGCCACCGCCTTACAGACAGACTCCGGTACGTTCAGCACCTCACTGTGCATCTGGTGCTCATGGATATCATCCACCCGCACTGGCTGGAAGGTTCCCGCGCCCACATGCAGCGTCACGAAAGCAGTCTCCACGCCCATATTGCGCAGGGTATCGAGCATTTCATCGTCGAAATGCAGGCCGGCAGTCGGCGCAGCAACCGCGCCGGCCTCGCGACTGTACACGGTCTGGTAACGCTCGCGGTCCGCCTCGTCATCGGGGCGATCAATATAGGGTGGCAGCGGCATATGGCCGAGGCGCTCCAGCACTGGCAGGACACCCTCTGAAGGGAAAGCCAGCTCGAACAGCGCATCGTGGCGCGCCACCATCTCCAGCTCGCTGTCGTCTTCCAGCAAAATGCGCGTACCGGGCTTCGGCGACTTGCTGGAGCGGATATGGGCCAGCACCCTGCCCTCGTCCAGAACCCGCTCCACCAGAATCTCCAGCTTGCCGCCGCTCTCTTTGCGACCGAACAGCCGCGCCGGAATCACCCGGGTGTCGTTGAACACCAGCAGGTCGCCGGACTGCACCAGCTCCGGCAATTCCGCGAACTTCCGGTGGTCGACAGCCCCGGTGGGGCCATCCAGGCACAACAGGCGGCTGCCGCGGCGCTCACTCGCGGGCGCGCGGGCTATCAGCTCATCGGGCAAGTCGAAATGAAAATCCTGGCGACGCATGGCTTCAGTTTAGGCAGTTGGGAAGGCCGCGAAGATTAACGGAATCCCCGCCCACCGCCAAATCCGGTTGACCGGCTCCGGTCCATGGCTATAATCACCCCCCTATCCGAGGCACCCAAAACCACGCCTCGAGCCGCTGCCAGAGTGGTGAAATTGGTAGACACAGGGGATTCAAAATCCCCCGGGGTAAAACCCGTGCCGGTTCGAGTCCGGCCTCTGGTACCAAACAGAAAGGCCCGCAACTGCGGGCCTTTTTCGTTTGGTACCAGAGGCCGGTGAGATCGGCACCCCGGTTCGACCGATTGCGCCCACGGCGCAATCAACAACGAGCAACCGGCAGGTTGCGAAGCCCGCAGGGCCAAAAAAGCCAAAGCTTTTTTGGTTAGTCCGGCCGGTAGAGAGTCCCAGGAACCTCCCCCATCCAGATCCTTTTAATTAAGGGACGACAGCCTGCGAGAACCGGCACCACGGTTCGACCGATTGCGACTCTTCTCCTGAAGAGGCGCAATCAACAACGAGCAACCACAGGTTGCGAAGCCCGCAGGGCCAAAAAAGCCAAAGCTTTTTTGGTTAGTCCGGCCGATAGAAGAACACAGAACCTCCTGCTTCTCCGACTCCCTTTCCTTTAGCCACCAAAGCTGCCGACCATTTGCGTCTATGGCGCAAACAACAGCGAGCAGCTGCGAGGCCCGCAGGCAGAAAAACCAAAGTTTTTGGGTTAATCAGGCAGGATACGACGCTCGAAACAGCCCACCTCATGCAGGCCTCCCCATTTGATATCGGAGTGCCTACAAAAACAAATACTCGATTCGAACAACTCCGCAAACGGCTGGGATGCTGCAGGCAACTGCAGGGACAAACCGGCCCAGTCGGCTTGATCAGTCCGGCCTGGTTAAGGAGCCAGGAACCTTGATATAACGAGCAATTTAAATTTGACTTCAAACTTCCGGCGAAGCCATTAACCAACACCTCTCACTACAGAGATGGGCACAGCCAGTCCGATTAGTTCGGCCGCTGTTACCAGGTAAAACCCGAAAAAAAGCCCGCCAAAACGGGATTTTTTCTCGTGGTGGCGCCAGAAAAGTCTACCCTGCCGCGAGCCAAGAACCAATTACTACAGGCAGGCAACGGCAGCATGATCAAAATAAATACACATTAGCCAATTGATTCGCGGCTCGCTCACTCGTTACGCACTAATCACGGAAGCAATACAAAGTGAAAGCGAGTGGGCCACTAGTTCAATCTTGAGTTTTGAGTCGCAGGATACACACCGGGAAGAATGAAGCTGAACGTCATGCGAAAATGGCCGCATATTCACCAGCCAGCTCTTGGGGTATATTAAAAGAATCCATTCAATCAACCAAAACGCCGCAAACCATAACAAAATAAAAAGAAACGAGGTTGTCCTTGTCCCACATTGCTCTCACCTCCATGCTGACTCTGGCTCGGCTCTTGGCCTTAACGTTACTTCTGCCCGCAATTGCAGTGGCCAAGGCACCAGAAGTCACCGTTGGACCCGCACCCGCCTGGGTGGTACCACCACCGGCAGCGCCCATCGATGAAGTGCACAGCGGTGCAGTGCGCTACCAGCTTTCCAATTCCCAGGTATTCCACCGGGGCACACAGAAACAGTACTACCAACAGTTAGTGATGGAGCCCCTCAACCAGCAGGGCGTTCAGGAAGTCTCGGAGCTTAACTTCGAGTTTTACCCCTCGTACGAGCAGCTTGTCGTGCACGAGATCAGCATCTATCGGGACGGTGTCAAGACAAACCGGCTGCAGGTCGAAGCCTTCAAACTATTCCAAACCGAAGAAGAGCTTGACAGCAAGCTCTACAGTGAACGTTGGCGCGCCCTCTATATCCTTGAGGATATCCGCCCCGGTGACATCATCACTTACGCCTATACCGTTGACGGCAGCAATCCAATTTTCGAGCGTAGCGACTTCGGTTCACTGCCCCTGAATTGGGGAGCTGCAGTCGGGCAACGACACGTGCGGGTAATCAGCGACAAGCCCATTCGCTATCGGTTCAATAACGCAGAGGTACCGGTGGCAACTGCAAACACCGAACACGGCTTCGAGTACTTGATCGACCTCCACCGCGTACCCGCGATCCCGGCGGAAAGCCAATTTCCCCATTGGCATGAGCCACAGAACTATTTCCAATACACCGGCTATAGCAACTGGCGCGAAGTAAGTGACTGGGCACTGGGCCTGTACGACATCGATCGCGCCTTACCCGACGCGATGAAAGCTTCGCTTGACCAGTGGCGAGCCGATCTGGGCGTCCTGGGTGCCGTCAATCGCGCTGTCCGCCTTGTGCAGGAAGATATTCGGTACTTTGGTATCGAGCTAGGAATCAATTCCCACCTGCCACGAACCCCGCAGGAGACTCTCAACAAACGCTATGGCGACTGTAAGGACAAGGCCCTGCTGATGACCGCCATGCTCGACCACCTGGGCGTGGAATCCTACCCGGCCCTGGTCTCGGCTTCCCGTCGCGAGGCAATTGATGACGATCTGCCTTCGCCCAACGCTTTCGACCATGTGATCAACTTGATACGGATTGATGGGCACGAGTACTGGGTTGACGGCACTGCCTCGGCTCAGGGGGCGGACATCCGTAACAAGGGGCATTTTGATTATGAACGGGCGCTGGTGGTGCGTCCTGGCAGTCGCACCCTTGTTACCATAGCCACCCCCAGTGACGATCGCAGCACGCTGACAGCAGCCACTGAGGAACGCTTTGCCATCGACGCTGGCGCTAATACAGCCAACCTCACCATCCAGTCCACTTTCAACCGCCTCAAGGCCGAGCAGGCACGGCAGTATTTTCGCAGCCTGGATCAGCGGCAAGTCAACAGCAACCATGCCAACTTCCTTGCCCAATACTACCCCGGCGTTCAATCGACTGGCGATGTAACTTTCACCGACGACCTGGAACAAAATCGCATGGTGGTCACGGAGGCATATCAGATTGACCGGGTCGCACCGCTGATCTCGGCGAGAAGAATTTTTACCCTCTACGGTTCCAGTATCGCCTCCTACCTGTTCAAACCTGAAGAGCGAATTCGCCATTCTCCCCTGGCGCTACCCCACCCATTGCGACTGACTCACCAAATATTTGCAGAGATCCAGGGCGAAGTGCTATGGCAGGACCCTGCCAAAGCGACCGTCATTGAGAACCCCTGGTTCCGATTATCGCGGGAAGCATCTTTGGAGGACTCCGCACTGGCGGTGGCCTTTGAGTTTGAGTCCAAGGCAGAGTTCGTCAACCATCGCGATCTGCCCGAGTATCTCGCACAACTCGATAAGCTGGACGAGGCCCTGCAGTACCGTTTCTGGGCCAAGGGCAGCGATTCCGGTGAACAGCGTAGCAGCCGCGAAATGAAAAATCTGATCAAGTCACTCATCCGTAAGTAAGCCCATGCCGATACCTCAGCCGATGAAAAGAGCCGTTCTTCCGTTCCTATCCTCACTGGCTATAGCCTGTGCAACGTCTGCGCCACAGCCGCCTAATGACAATAAAGTTCGTGCGCTGGCGGAACAGGTGGCCGCGGCCCCCGACAGCGTGACTTTCGCACAGTTCTGGAACGCCTACTTGGACTCTGCACAGGTACTCGAGACCGTGGCCGCGCAACAGCGTTATGCACAGACGATGTCGGAAGTTGAGTCGGGTCAGATCGCTTGCACAGACCTGGATTGGGATCGTTTGACTGGCGACAACTTGGTCGCGCTCATGCCACGAGTCGCTGCCGTAGAGTGCCTCGAATCTGCCGGGCGTAGCCAGGAAGCTGCCCACCACCAAAACCTTTTCAACTTCGTGGTATCGGGCATTCTCTCCCAGAGTTCCGGTGAGGCCTTCTACAACGCTTACGAAATTGCCAGCTGGGCAGACGCTGAAGAGCTGTTGAATCTTTCGGGTTACGAGATCATTGACAGCAAGTTCGAGTTCCAGGCCTCTCGCAACGGACTCTATCGCGTATACAACGTTCGGGCCCGTGACTCCGGGCAGTTTTCCCGGATTTACTTCGACAACAGCCGCTTTCTTCACCGGGTTCTGAACGGCCAGTATCCTTTCGCCGGACTGAGCGATGCCTATTTCACCTCAATCATTCAGCCTCTGGCGGAAACCGACTTTGCCGCGCGCCACGCTGAAGGTATTGTCCACCAGGCTAGCGGTAATTATGGCGAGGCCGAAATCGCATACCTCGATGCCATCGCCATGGGTTCCGTCAGCGCCAACATCGACCTCGGCAACATCTGTCTAGAGAGTCACTCAAGCAAATTCACCCGCAGCGAATGCGCACAGCTTTTTGTGACGGCCTCGGAGCTCGGTATCGAGGATGCCAAGGTCACTCTCGCCTACATCAGTCTCTTGGGGCTGGGCATAGAGGCAGATCCCGGCCTGGCGCAGCAGTTGCTCGATAGCGCCGCCGCGTCTCTCCCCCCCGGCGAGCCGGAATACAAGCTGGCCATCCTCCTGTCATCCAACCGCTTTGCCGAGCCACGCCCAGATCTGGCAAAAACATATCTCCAGAGCGCAGTAACCTCGAAGCACCCTAAAGCCCTGTACCTCCACGCCATGGCTGCCCTCGAAGCTATCCGGAAAGACAGTAACAATAAAGAAAATCAGGAGCAGTTTATCCGGCGCATCAAGAAAGCCGCGCGTGCGGGTTACGCGCCCGCGCAGTTCGTCTATGCGCGCTACCTGCTCGAAGGGGAAGAAGAGATAGAGGCCGGGCTGGCAGAGCTGGACAAGGCCGCGACCGCGGGCTACCCCGCCGCACTCTACGAGCGAGGCACGATTGCTGAATGGGGGCGATACAGTCAGCCGAAAAGCGCCATAAAAGCGTTTTTCGACTATCAGGCAGCGGGACTGCGCTGGCACGCGGAGGCCCAGTTTGCACTTGGCCATTTCAATGACAAGGGCAAGGCGGTGGAGGTCGATCGCTTCATCGCCTACGGCTGGTTCTCACTCTGCGCCGAAGCCGGACACCTGGGCTGCATCAACAACCTCGGCTATGCCAATGCGAACGGACGCGGTGTGCCAAGAGATTACGTGCGCGCTGCTGAACTATACCGCCTCGCATCAGAACGGGGAGATCGCCAAGCCGCAAACAATCTGGGGCAACTGTACGAACGCGGGTTAGGGGTGGATAAAGACCTCACACGGGCCATTGAGTTATATACGACTGCGGCGGAAGGTGGATGGGTTGAGTCCATGAACACGCTGGGATCTCTGCATCTGAAAACCAGCTCACCCGTTCACGACTATGGCAAGGCACTGCACTGGTTTGAGCAATCGGCCAAACAAAATTCTGCCGAGGGCCTATTCCAGCTTGGCCGGATGTACGAGCAGGGTCTCGGCGTCGCAGCAGACACCGCGCGCGCCAAAGCCTTGTTCCTTGAGGCGTCAGAACAGGGCCATCAGCTCGCCAAAATGAAGTTTACCGAGTCTGTTACGACTGACACGGAAACCAAAACGCTTTTGTTTGAGTGCCAGCAACCCGGCGGTTGCGACCTCACCGTAGAAGAAATCCTCGAACAATTACCCGCGCGCATCGTGCACTAGTGGGGGAAAAACGCATCAGGCATCGCGATTTAGGAGGTTTCCTCTAAACATATTTCATTCTTATCGCTTGATACGAGCGCTATTGATATCCGCGATGATTGATAGATCGGCAATCGCTTAATAATTGGAAGCTACCATTTGACAGGGGCCAGCTAATGGGTGGCTTCCAATTATTCTTCATTGAACGAAGGCCAGCGAGATCCGCTCCTATGGTGCGAACGATTGCGCCCCTGCGCATCAACAACGAGCATCCACTAGGCTGCAAAGCTAGAGTCACCTTCCCCCAACATTCAAAACCACCTTCCCCACCGATCCACCACTGCGCAAACACTCAATCGCCTCATGCGCCTGCTCAAACCCAAACTCATGCCCCACATGCGGCGCGGGGAGACCGAGTCCGGCACACCCATCCAACAACGCATCGAATAAAGCCTGCTCCTGCCACAACCAGATCAGATTGAAAGCCAGCACCGAGCGGTTACTGCTGATCATATCCATCACGTCGTATCGGGGCCGGTTCAGATAGAGCCAGGCGGCCTTGAGCAAGTTGGGTTTGTCGCCCGGGGTAAACTCGGCAGCCCCAAACACCACCAACCTGCCTGTGGGCGCCAACGCATCGAATGACTGCTTCTGTACCTTGCCACCAATGCCATCGAGCACCGCTTGCAGGGGGCGGCCAGCGAGAGTGGTTTTTAACTGCAAGGCAAAGTCCGGTCCGCGCACGATAACCTCGTCGAAGCCCTGCTCCTGCAAAAATTGACGCTTGCCAGCAGAACCGACAGTGCCGATCGGGATTGCGCCCATCTGGCGCAACATGCGCATGGCTTGAAGGCCAACTCCACCAGCGGCACTGTGGACCAGAACATTTTGACCGGGCTTCACAGCGCCTAGATCGTTCAATGCGTAATAAGCGGTGAGGCTCTGCACGGGGAATGCAGCCCCTTCGGCAAACCGCCAGCCCGATGGCATTTTCCGGCAGTGCTGCGGCGGTACATCCACGCAATCCGCATAGCCACCGAAGCGGGTGCAGCCATAGACAGAGTCACCCACTGCCAGGTCGGTATCCACCGACGCACCCAGCTCGACGATCACTCCGGAAAACTCAAGACCGGGAACAAAACTGCCTTTTGGCGTGGCGGAATAGAGGCCGGTTAGCGCAAAGATATCGGCAAAGTTGAGGCCGACAGATCTGACCTCAATACGGATTTTTTCTGGGTCCAGTGCACCTAATGGTTCTTCAACCAGTTTGAGATCACTGATAGAGCCGGCCTTTTGAGTGCGCCAGGCACGCCGCAATGTTGT
Source organism: Microbulbifer aggregans (assembly GCF_001750105.1). NCBI lineage: Bacteria > Pseudomonadati > Pseudomonadota > Gammaproteobacteria > Cellvibrionales > Microbulbiferaceae > Microbulbifer > Microbulbifer aggregans. The sequence continues at coordinate 2,179,609 of NZ_CP014143.1, read as the reverse complement.
CATGACACCTTCCGGACTATTGGCTCATCGCCTTATCGTTCGTTGCAGAGGGCAGCAGACCATTCCTTTCGAGCCCGCCTGACAGGTTCAGCCTTCGCTCGCCAAGGGAGATTCAAAGCGCAACGTCATCATAGACAGGCCCTGCGCCAGCAGTGCGCAGACCGCAATTCCCGCTACCAGCGAGACAGGTTGCCCCTCGAAGAACAGGCTGACGATTACAATTCCCACGGCCCCGAGCAGCATCTGCAGTGCACCACCAAGAGCCGCCGCGGTACCGGCGATAGGGCCGTGGGCCTCCAGTGACAGCACCATCGTAGTGGGAACCACTAAGCCAAGAAACGCATTGCTCAGCATCAGCATGGAGATCAACAAGGGGAAGCTGTCCGCACCAAGGGAAAACAATACGAACATGGCAGTAGCACTGACGGCAAAGCCGGCCACTGCCCACCGCACCACAATCACCTGACCGAAACGCTCGCCCAGGGTGGCGGCAAACTGGCTGGCGATAAAGAAGCCGACCGCATTGAGGGAGAACGCCAGACTGAACTGGGTCGGCGTCAGCCCGTAATGGCCGGTATAGATAAAGGACGAGGTGGAGAGGAAGATAAAAAAGCTTGCCATGCCCAGCCCGCCAATCGCGGTCAGGCCCATATAGCCGCGATCGCGAAACAGGGTGTAAAAGGCGCGCACCATCGCCGAAAACCGGAAGGGCACCCGGTGCTTTTCCGGTAGTGTTTCAGGAAGACTCCAGAACGCCAGGGCCAGCCCGAGCAGCGCCGCCAGGCCAACCGAGATAAACACTGCCGGCCAGCCGAACGGCGCGATCACCAGGCTCCCCACCAGCGGCGCCAGCATCGGGGAAATGGAAATCACCAGCATCACCGTGGTCATGAGACGCGTGGCCCGGGTGCCGGTATAGCAGTCGCGGATGACGGCACGGGGGATGGACATGCCCGCTGCAGCACCAACGCCCTGCAGGAATCGCAGTGCGATCAGCCATTCGATGGAAGTGGCCAGGGCGCACCCGATTGAAGCCGCAGCAAATAATCCCAGACCGAAATAGAGCGGGGGCTTGCGCCCGAACATATCTGCCGCCGGACCATAAAAAAGCTGACTGACACCAAAGGCGATGAAAAAAGACATCAGCGTGTACTGGGTCAGCTCCACCGGGGCATCCAGGCTTGCCGCAATCTGCGGCAGCGCGGGCAGATACATATCGATGGCAAAGGGGCCAACACAGCTGAGCAGCCCGAGGATCAGGGCCATCTTGATAAAACCGGGGTTCATTACAACTACAAACCTTATCAGCCCCGTTCGTCAGCGACGGGGCATTTATTTTGATCACTTACTGGGTAGGGGGGACACGGGTGCGACCCGCTTCAGTAACCATTACCGTCTTGCCGATGCACCCAGTATCTCTGCATCTTCAGGAACATGAACGAGGCTGTCCACGTGATCATCACCAGCCCGGTCAGCGCCTCCAGCCCTGCGGTGAAACGCAGGTGCCCCAGCGGCTCGATATCACCGAAACCCAGCGAGGTGTATGTGGTGAAGGAGAAATAGGCACAATCAATCAGGGAGCCGTCAAAATTACCCTTCAATGTCTCGAAGGCATCTGAATGCACCATGTAGAAGTAACCCAGGGCAAAAAGCCAGATCTCGGTGATGTGGGCGATGAGCGCCCCGAAAACACCGATCAGCAGTGCCAGGTTACGGTGCACCGTCAGTTTCTGGCCGATTCGGAACAAGCCATTCAGGGCTTCGTGGTGAATCACCACCACTGTGGCGACCAGCAGCGAATTGATCAGGAATGCCAGCGCCATCTCAACGCTTTCGTTGGAAAAAGTCTCTGACAAGATCTCCTCCCTCTTCGGCCATGACACCGCCCTCGACGGCAATGCGATGATTGAAGAATCCGGCCTGCCCCAACTGCAGCTGACTCTCCACCACGCCGGCACGGGGCTCGGTGGCACCATACACCAGCCGTGAGATTCGCGCGTGAATCATTGCTCCGAAACACATGGTACAGGGTTCAATGGTCACGTACAGGGTGGCATCGGGCAGGCGATAATTGCCGGCATGGTCGGCGGCCCGGCGCAGGGCGACAATCTCGGCATGGGCACTGGGGTCGCAATTGCCGATGGGGCGATTGCTGCCCTCACCGATAATCTCCCCATTCTGTACCACCACAGCACCCACCGGGACTTCTCCCCGCTCGGCGGCGATCTCCGCCAATTCGAGGGCGCGCTGCATAAATCCGTAATCTTTCGGCGTGGCCATCGGCAGGGTAATTCCAGCTCAGTCTATTGATTTGTTCTTGTTGGGGCTTACTTGCGGCTCACCATGCGCCGCACGACAAAGTCCGCTTCCAGCCTGAGCCGCTTCCGCTGCTCCAGTTCTGCCCTCGCCTCGGCATCCCCTTTCCAGGCAAAGGGCGTCATGGACAGGAAATCGGCGATCTCCTCAGTACTCTCCAGAGTGAAAAGGAAACAGCAGCGCAGCTCCACCTCGGGCACAAAACCCTCCAGCGGTTTTGGCGGTGCGTGTTCACGAGGCTCCCGGTACAGGGCCTGTTTGAGGGACCACAGGTGCTCCGGCCCCGGCGCCACATCGACGATCGAACCTCCGGGGTTGACCACGCGACTGAGCTCCGCCGCGTCACCGGGGGCAAATACCCGCAGGATATGGTCGACACTGTCTTCCGCTACGGGCAGATCAAAATTTCCCGCCACGACATACTGACTGCCCGGCTGGCTCTTGGCCGCCATGCGCACACCGGCCTTGGCGATATCCACCCCCGCCAGAGCGTCGGCAGGCCAGCCAGCCTCGTGCAATTGGCGCGTGTAATAGCCTTCGCCACAACCGACATCCAGCAGTTGGCGTCCGGACTCAAATGGCAGCAATGCAGTGATGGCCTCTGCCAGCGAGCGATAGTGTCCTGCCTCGAGGAAGCGTCGGCGAGCGCGCAACATGTCAGCCGAATCACCCGGCTCCCTGGAGTGCTTGTGCTGTACCGGCAACAGGTTCACATAGCCCTCGCGGGCCCGATCGAACAGATGGCCGTTTCCACAGTGCCAATCGACGTCACGGCATTCCAGGGGCGAATGACAGATAGGGCATAGCCAGATCATTGCAGTTCCAGTGCTTCCAGATCGACGGCCGCGGACTTCTCCTTGTTCAGGATCAGATCCGCCGCCTTTTCGGCGATGGCAATCACCGGAGCATTGGTGTTGCCGCTAATGAGGGTCGGCATTATGGAGGCGTCCACTACCCGCAGTCCATCCACGCCGCGAACCCGCAATTCCGCATCGACCACAGCGTTGTCATCACGGCCCATTTTGCAGGTCCCCACCGGATGATAGATGGTCTCCGCATGCTGGCGGACAAAAGACTCGATGGCCTTGCGCTTGCTCAACGACTTACCCGGGCTCCAGAGCCGTTTCTGGTAACGCTTGAGGTCCTCCTGCTCGAGGATCTCGCGAGCCATCTCGAACCCCTCTACCAGAACCTGCAGGTCTTCCGACTCGGCCAGATAATTGGGCTGAATCCTCGGGAGATCTTTTGGATTGCGGCTCACCAGGGTAATTTCCCCCCGGCTTTTCGGGCGCAAGGCACAGGCGTGCAACGAGTAGCCGTAGCCCCGCTCTTTTTTCAGTCCATGCTCGAAAAGCGGTGCGGAAGTGAAATGGAACTGGATATCCGGGTGAGCGCCGGCGAGGCTGGAGCTGGCAAAGCCGCCCGCCTCGGCCACATTATTGGTGAGCGGCCCACGGTTGGCGAAAAGGAATTCCGGCAGGTGCGCCGCATTTTTCAGCATCGCCCCGAAGGATGTGGAAAAGGTCACCGGAGCCGACGCCTCCACCACCTGGGTGATGTCCAGATGATCCTGCAAATTGCGGCCGACACCCGGCAGGTGTGCCTGGGGCACAATCCCGAGTTTTTTCAGGGCACTCTCATCACCAACTCCAGAGAGCATCAGCAGTTGCGGCGACTGGATAGCCCCTGCGCAGAGAATCACTTCCTTGTTGGCCAGCACCCTGTGGCCGTTCAACATTTCCACGCCGACAACCCGGTCGCCGCGAAACAACAGGCGCGCGACCTGGCTTTTGGTAAAAACACTGAGGTTGGGGCGGTTCTTCACCGGGTAGAGGTAGGCCCGCGCCGAGGAGCATCGCCGGCCGTGCTTCTGGGTGACCTGATAAAAGCCCACGCCGCTCTGCTGGCTGCCGTTGAAATCACTATTCAGACGATGACCCGCCGCCTGCGCAGCGCGGACAAAGGCGTTGCCGGCCTCAGAGCGCCACTTCAGGTCTGACACCGCCAGCGGTCCGAAGCCACTGTGGTAGGCATCGCTACCCCGCTCATTCCCCTCAGCCAGCAGGAAATATGGCAGCAGATCCCGCCAGCCCCAACCTGGGCTGCCGGCGGCTTCCCAGGCATCGTAGTCAGCACCGTTGCCACGGATATAGATCATCGCGTTGATGGCGCTGCTGCCGCCCAGAGTGCGCCCCCGGGGCCAGAATAGACGGCGGTCATTCAGCTCCGGCTGGGGGTCAGTGTAATGGTGGAGGTTATAGCGCTTGCCCGGTACCAGGTAGCTGATCCCGGCCGGCATCTGAATCAACAGGCTGCGGTCGCTTCGCCCTGCCTCCAGCAGGCATACCCGGTGCTTCTCGTCGGCACTCAAACGATTGGCCAATACACAGCCGGCGGAGCCTCCACCGACAATGATGTAATCAAAGATCATTTCACGGGGCATAGCGTTATCTCTTTTATTCCCTCTCCCTCGTTACACTGGGACACTACACCCGCCCCATGAAATTTCCTACCGGAGCGCAGCGCCAATCATGACCGATTCCGAATTCAGCGACGAAAAGGTACTACACAGCTGGCGGCGCAATGCCGCCCCCTGGCAGCGAGCCATCGAGAACGCCGAGATCGGCAGCCGGATCCGAGTAACCGATGCAGCAATTGTAGCCGCCGCCCTCACGCACCGACCGCGTACGGCTCTCGACGTGGGCTGTGGCGAGGGCTGGCTCTGTCGCGCCCTGGCGTCAGAGGGAATTGAAACGTGGGGCGTAGATGGAGTTCCGGAACTGGTGGCGGCTGCGCGGGACAAGTCAGGCGACCTGGGGCAGCGGTTTATGGAAATGCGCTACGAAGAGATGGAGAGCGCCCGCTTCCCGCTGCGTTTTGACTTGCTGGTGTGCAACTTCTCGCTGATCGGCGAGGCATCGGTCGAACGGGTGTTGGCCGCGGCCATCGACCTGCTAGAGCCCGGTGGCTATCTGCTGATACAGACATTGCACCCTTGCTGGGGCGCCGACGGCGACTACCGGAGTGGCTGGAGGAGTGGAACCTGGAAGGGATTCAACGACGAATTCAGCGATGCCCCGCCCTGGTACTTTCGCACCCTCGGCGACTGGATCGCCCTGCTGGGGGAAAAGGGACTGCCACTGTCCCGTTTGGACGAGCCTGTGGATCCGGAGACGGGAACCCCCGCCTCCATCATTTTCCATGCCGGACCCGCATGATCCGGCGCATTCCCGTGGCCAGGCCTGCACTCCGACTGCCGATGCGGGGACGATGACTCAGCGCTCTGCCGTCTGCGTGATCGGCGGCAACTCCACCGCACGGCCGGCTCGCTGGCCGTCACTGCTACGGGCCCGCACCGCCAGCACCTGAGCGGAGCTTGCCGCCTTATCTACAGACTGCCAGCGCTCGCCATCAAATACTTCTACCGGTAGTCCCGGGAAAGGCACGGCAGCATGCAGGTCGCCATTCAGTTGCACTGCTCCCGGCACCGGCACGCGGTAACCCACTCCGGCACGATCCAGCTTCAGCAGTTCCTTGCGGCCCAGAGTGGCGGCAAACTCGGCCCAGTCACGCGCCAGCGCGGCTTTGTCTACCAGATCCGTCTCTGCCGAGAATTTCTGCCCTTCCTGTGGTGACAGTTCCCAGGAGGCCCGGTGCCAGGCACGTTCAGCCAGGGCCAGCAGGCGGGGGTAAACCATGTACTCCACCTGGGCATCGGTGCGTACCACCTCGCTCCAGAGCTGCCCCTGGATTCCCCGCACCCGTTCAGCGAATTCCATCGACGGTGAGGTGGCAGACCAACCGTTGCCATCGCGATCGGTGGAGACCTCGGCCAGCTGCGCGGTATTGAGTGGCGCGTAGCTGAAGGTCTTCTCGGTATCGATATAGCGGGATGCCCAGTAGTAACCGCTCTCCTTCGGATCCACTTCGTAAGGCATATCGAAGTAGAGGAAGTCGGAATGGGACTGCACCACATCGAATCCGGACTCGGTCAGGTGCACGCTCTCATCGCCGCCACCCCAGAACAGCGGCCCCCAGGAATTGGCATAGTTGTCGGCGGTGGCGAGTTCCGCAGCGGCCTCGTCGATCCGCTTGACCCCGTCATTCCAGGCCGCCATGGTCGGAATGCCGGCGTCGACCAGCAGCGCACTCACCTGCTTGGCGTAGTGCTCACCGAGTTTATCCATGGATTCCACATCGCCATCTGCCACCAGCTTCTGGCATTGCGGCGAGCCGCTCCAGGGTTGCTTGCGGGCGGAGGCCGCTACATCGCCCTTTTCCGGATCACTGCCGGGCGCATCCTCGAAGCTGCCGCTTGCGAGGATATTCACTGCCTCGTCACCACCAAAGTGCCAGGTCTCAAGCGGTACGCCAGCGGCGACATGCATGGCCTGCACTTCCCGTATCAACTTGCCCACGAAGCGGTAAGTGGAGTCGATACAGGGGTTGATGTAGCTGTCGTTGTAGAACTGCACCGACAAGTACTCGGTATCATCCTCAGAGTCGATCAGCCGGAACTCACTGGCCTGCTCCGGCGCGCTTTCAGCCAGGCGGCGATAGCGGGCCTCCATCGCCACCACTGCGGCGCGGGCGTGGGCCGGCATATCGAACTCGGGCACCACTTCGATGTGGCGGGCAGCGGCATAACGCAGGATCTCGACATAGTCATCAACGGAGAAGTAGCCACTGCCGTTGTTATCGTCCTTGGGACCGGAACCCAGTTGGGGCAGCAGGCAACGATCTTCATTGAGGTCGAAACAGCGGCGCCCGCCCACCTCAGTCAGCTCGGGCAGACCGGGGATCTCCAGCCGCCAGCCCTCGTCATCAGACAGATGGAAGTGGAAGCGATTGAGCTTGTAGGCCGCCATCTGATCCAACAGTCGCAGTACCACGGCCTTGGTATGGAAATTGCGCCCAACGTCCAGGAACATACCGCGATGTTGGAAGCGCGGCGCATCGTCAACTGCGACCTGGGCCAGGGTCTGTTCACGGATGTCGACCAGAGCCAGCAGAGACTGCAGGCCATAGAAAGCGCCCGCCTGGTCGAAGCCCGTCACGCTGGCACCCGTTTCAGTTGTCTCGAGACGGTAGGCACCGCTCACCTGGTCAGCAAAAGCCGTCGGCTCGATGGTGACAGAAACGAGATAGGCCCCCTCGCGAGTCGCAGCGGAAAGTCCTAGTGTTTGCAGGCGTGTCTGAACCGCCGCGATGCTATCCGGGCTCAGTGGGCCCGGGTCCACGGCAATTCCAGCCCCAATCTGTACCGTCCCGCCAAGCACCTCCGTCTTGAGCGGGCTGGGAATGATCCGCTCCCGCCAGGACTCAACGGCCATGCTCTCTTCCGCGGTAAAGTCCGCATAGCGATTGCTGGCGTTCGCCAGGATGTTGGCGTCTGCTGCGGTGCGCTTCCAGTTGTCCGGATCGTTCTTGCCGATCGGCTCCACCAGCCCGTCAATGCCGTCGCTGTCAGTAGAGGCGATCACCAGCGCCCCGCCGTCCGCATCAACCACGAACAGCCGCGGCATAAAGTCGGACTCGAACTGCATCCAGTTCTCGGCCAGGAAATCCAGCTCGACCGTTTCACCGGCAGCGATTCCAGCAAATTGTCCATTAGGCTTCAGCCGGTGCAGATCCCCTTTCACATGCTCGAGAGTGAAGTCGTCCCGATTCAACAGGCGGAAGGTGCGCCGGATGCTGTGAAAGTACAGCGTCCAATCTCGCTCACCCGCCCCGATCCCGTCACCGTTGTTGGTCAGTGAGATGCGATAGGTGGAGCAGATGGCCCCACTGCCGCCGGCCAGCTTGCAGTCGGACCGCAGCGCCTTATCGACGCCCTGGAAGTTGGTCAGAACCTCCTGGCTCACGGAAAAGTGGTCGGCGATGCGCTGAGTGACCGGGGTGTGGACATTCTCAGGCTTGCCACAGGCGGCAAGCAGGACGGACAGGGCGACAGCGGGGAGCAGACGATTCATAGGAGCTTCTGACTGTTATTGGTTATGAGCGCTACGTTTGCCCCATTCTGCGCCACCCAAGTAAAAAAGACAACGCTGTCATCATTCATTCACCGGGTAGAACGGCACGCCAGTCGCTAAAGTCATCGACTGGCGCCTCCTAGATTAAATTTGCATATCAACGTTTTTTGCGCCGGGCTGAGGGTGATAAAAAACAATGGCGCGGGGCTTGTCGCAGCCCCCGAATTTTCGGCAACAATAAACGGGGCCAGCGCTCACGCGGCCTGTGACGCAATGACCAAAATTCATATGAAATCCACACTCCGGGCTTGCGCGGTTCGTGGTGGATGTGAGATACAACAGTTCGTAACGGGTGAACCATAATAAATTCAGCGGCGGTTAATCCGCCGTGCAGGAAGAAGTAAACACCCCGGGGTAGATCCAATGGAACTCTGCAGACATCGTCCTCGTGCCAGTCGACACCTCCCGTACGTGTTCGCCCTGTTTTTGTCGCCAGTCTCCACCCACTGCCTTTCCGACGAACTGTTCATTCCCGATTCCAACACCGCCTTGAACCTGCAGGCAGACAATGCCTTCTTCGTCGACAGCGCCTTCGGCATGGACAATACCGCCCTGTTCGAGGCGGCTGAAAACCTGCGCAACAACTCCATGGGCAACGTGCAGCGCCAGCTGAATTACCAGTGGCTGCAAATGTATACCAACCCAGATGAGTTCGAGCCCACTACCGGTGGCAAAGCTGTCAACGAGATCCTCAAGATGGGATGGCGTACCTGGCGGGAACAGAATCGCCGCAGCAGCAGTAACGGCCTGCTGCGCTATACCGATGGCCACGGCAAGATCGGCCAGGCCTTCGATTACGACGTGCGCCTCTCCGACGACAAGTTCAAGTTCTCCTTCGAATACGAATTCTGATATTCGAACCGCGGACACGGAAGTCCGACCTCTGCACGACTAACCTCTGCGCTCACAAGCCACTCACAACCCACTACCGCCCCCTGCCCCACTGCCTCTGATAGAATCCGCCGCCATAGCATCAGTTCAGGCGGAGTAAACCGTGACCCAACAGCAGAACCCCACCAGTTTTACCGAACTGCCTTACGCCGGTGTCGGCAAACGCCTGGCGGCCCTCGTCTACGACGCACTCATCGTCCTCGGCCTGCTGATGGTCTATGGATTCCTGGCAATGATGGTCGCTTCGACGGTGGGTGGACTGGAGTGCAAGCCAGGGGAGCTGGATTACACCCCCTGTGTCGGAGGGCCGCTGTTACAGCTGGGTATGCTGGCGGTGATCGCCGGCTATTATTTCTGGTCCTGGCGGGGAGCCGGCCAGACGATCGGTATGCGCGCCTGGCGACTGATGGTGGCGAACCCGGAGGGGGTCCAGCTGAGCTGGACGCAGTGCACGATCCGCGCACTGGTCGCGCCGATTTCACTCGTACTCTTCGGTGCAGGGTACTTCTGGGCCTGGACACGTCAGGATCGCGCCAGCTGGCACGACCTGGCATCCAACTCCCAGGTTCGCCTGCTGCCCAAACCCAGCAAGAAATAACGGATACAAAACAACCGATCGGCGGGCTAGCGCGCCCGCCGTAACAGCATCCAGCCCACCGCAAAGCACAGCGCAATGGGCACCAACACCGCCACGAAGGGCGGAAAGCCGAATACCAGTGAAGAAGGCCCGAGCATGTCCTGCAGGGTCTGGAAAACAATGCCCACGATCACCCCGGTAAACACCCGTAGGCCGGTAGTCACCTCGCGCAATGGACCGAAGATGAACGAGATTGCCACCATGACCAGGCTGGCAATGGTGAGCGGCTGCAACAACTTCTTCCAGAACTGCAGCCAGTAGCGGCTGGCATCCTCGCCCTTGCGATCGAGGAAACGGCCATAGGACCAGAGGCTACTGGGCGAAAGGTCGGACGGCAGCGGCACCACCAGCGAGAACAGCTGTGGCGAAATGTCCGTCTGCCAGATACCACGCTCGCGGGCATCGCTCTCCACAAACTCCTCGGAGAAGCGCGTGGCGCGGCTGTTGTTCAGCATCCATTTGTCTTCGGCAAACTGTGCCCGCTCAGCGAACTCCACCCACTCCAGCTCACGTTCACCCCCGAAGTGATAACGGGTAATGCCGTACAGCCGGCCGCCTGATATCGCGGCATTGAAGTGGATAAACTCATCGCCATCGCGCATCCACATGCCACTCTCCAGGCCGGCATCCTCCAGGTCACCGAGGGCGATCGCCTTGCGGCTCTCCGCCGTCTGGTTGGTGAGTGGCACCACAAATTCCGCCAGCGCCAGGCCGATGGCAATCAACAGGATCACCGGTTTCATCACTGCCCAGGCAATCCGGCCGATGGAGACACCGGCAGCGCGCATGACCGTCAGCTCACTGGTGCCAGCCAGGGTACCCAGCCCCACCATGCAGCCCACCAGGGCGGAAAAGCCCAGCTGTTCGTAGATCCGCCCGGGGATGGTCCAGATCACGTACTGAATCGCCTGGGCCGTCTGGTAGCCCGCATCCATCTCGCCCAGCTCATCGACGATGGCAAAGATGATGTCGAGACCCAGGATCACCATCAGCACCGCACCCACCGAGAGCGCCACTGTGCGGCCGATGTACATATCGAGCTTATGCATCCTTCACCTCCCCATCTGCCGGCGGGCCGCTGTCGGCAGGGGCGCTCTTGGGTCGGCGCCCCCAGTTGCGGCCACCCAGCAGGAACAGGCCCAGGATCAGGAATGGCGGATGGACCAGCCAGATAGCGGCCGGGTTTTCGATATCACCGTCCTCAACGGCCCCACGCACCCCCTGCAGCACGACCAGGTACACCATATACAGGAGAATGGCGGGAATCATTTTGGCGTAGCGCCCCTGGCGGGGATTGGTGCGGCTGAGTGGCACCGCCAACACCGCCACGACCAGAACCAGTACAGGCAGGCTGAATCGCCAATGCAGATAGGCCCGCTCCTCGCGCCCGTCACTGCGCAACAAGTCCAGTGTCGAAGCCGCCTCAATGCGATCGCTCGCGCTCTGGCGCAGGCGCGGAATATCCAGCAGGATCTCGTAGCTGTCGAATTTCATCACCCGGTAATCCCGCTGCCCCGGTACGCCCTCATAGCGGTAGCCATCATTGAGCACCAGGTACCGCAGCCCCGTTTCTGCATCGATCTGTTGCACCCCCTCGCGGGCAAAATGCACGATCTGGTAATCCGTCTCGGTATCTGCACGAGAGGAACCCAGCTCGGCGAGAAACACGTCGTACATCGTCGACTTGTCCTCGCTCAGGGCATCGGCGTAGTAGACGGCCCTGTCACCCTCGGTCGAGACAAATTTCTTCGGTATCAGGTGATCGAATTCATTGCGGGACTTGTCTGCGGTCAGCAGGCCCGAGGAACGTTCCGCGCCGGTGGGCGTGAAATACAGACTCATGGCAGCCACCACCAGCGCCACCAGCAGTGCCGGGGCCAGTGTATAGGTCAGCAGCCGCCGCTCACTGAAGCCACAGGCGTGCAGGACCGTCATTTCGCTTTCGATATAGAGGCGCCCGTAGGCGAGCAGGATGCCGACGAAGAAGCCCAGCGGCAGCACCAGCTCGAGAAAGCCCGGCAGGCGGTAGCCCATCAGGGAAAAGAGGATACCCGCGGACAGGTCCCCGGCCGCCGCTTCGGCCAGGTACTTCACGAAACGGCCGCTCATCACCATCAGCAGCAAAACAGCGCTGACTGCCAGCGTGGCGAAAAGCAGCTCGCGGCAGAGATAGCGGAAGATAATCACAGGATAAATGCGTTCCTTGGTGACAGCGGAGACTGGGAGTCTGGATCAAATTTGATCAAGTTTCCGGCCCCTGCAGCAATCCCGGCCGCCAGGGGTTAAACTTGTGCGCGCATTATCGCCAAAATTATTTCCGATGTCTCGGTCGCGAGACATCCCCGCGGATTCAGAGTGGGTTAACAGAGAAGGAAAAGGAATCATGCAGTTCTCCGCCAAGGTCTCCGAAGCTGGCAAACAGCGCACCGCCTGCACCATCATTCCCGTGGATGCAAAAAATCGCCTCACCGCGAGCGGCACCGCTCTGGACGAGGCCTGTGGCGGTGTCATCAGCAAGCTGCTGAAGCGCAATGACCTGGGCAGCCGACTCGGCGCCACTCAACTCCTGTCCATGATCGAAGGCCCGGCGGAGCGCGTCCTGCTGGTGCGCAGCGGCGAAGGAATACTCAGCCAGGCCGACTTCCGCAAGCTGGCCAAGGCCAGTGCAGAAGCTGTAAAAGGCTTCAAGGACGCCTTCAGCTATCTGACAGAACTCGAAGTCACCGAGGCAGACACCGCCTGGCAGGCGCAGCAGCTCGCTCTCGCGGCCGGCCTGGCCACCTATAAATTCACCCGCTGCCTCAGTGACGCGAAACCCCACCCACTGGCCAAGTTCCAGGTGCACGCTCCGGACCGCAAGCAGCTGAAGGCAGTCAAAGACGGCGTGGCCATGGGTGCGGCCCAGGCCACCGGCAGCAATGTCGCACGCGAACTGGGCAACCTGCCGGGCAATATCTGCACCCCCACCTATCTCGCCAATCAGGCCAAGGAGCTGGCGAAAAAACACGCAAAGATCACCACCTCGGTCGTCGACGCCAAGAAAATGCAGTCCCTCGGTATGGGTGCCTTCATGAGTGTGGCCAAGGGCAGTGACGAGCCGCCGGCACTGATCGCCATGCAGTACAAGGGCGGCAAGGCCAGCGAGAAGCCGGTCGTGCTGGTGGGCAAAGGCATCACTTTTGATACTGGCGGTATCAGCCTCAAGCCTGGCCAGGCCATGGACGAAATGAAGTTCGATATGTGCGGCGCCGCCAGTGTGTTCGGCGTGATGGCGGCACTGGCAGAACTACAGCCGGCCATCAATGTGGTCTGTCTGGTGGCCGCCGCCGAGAATATGCCCAGCGGCCGCGCCAGCAAGCCCGGCGATATCGTCACCTCCATGTCCGGCAAGACCATCGAGATCCTCAACACCGATGCCGAAGGGCGTTTGGTGCTCTGTGACGCCCTCACTTATGCAGCCAAGTTCAAGCCAGAGGTGGTGATCGATGTCGCCACCCTCACCGGCGCCTGTGTCATCGCACTGGGTAATCACGCCACCGGCCTCTACGCCAACAAGGATGAACTGGCCCAGGCACTGCTCAGTGCCGGCGAGCGCACCGGCGACCGCGCCTGGCATATGCCCCTGTGGGACGAGTACCAGTCCTCTCTCGACTCCAATTTCGCCGACATGCAGAATATCGGCGGTCGCGAGGCCGGCTCGGTTACCGCGGCGTGCTTCCTGTCACGGTTTGCCGAGGATTACACCTGGGCCCACCTGGATATCGCCGGCAGCGCGTGGAACTCCGGAGGCAACAAAGGCGCTACGGGTCGTCCGGTACCGCTGCTGATGCAATACCTGCTCAATAAATAAGCAAGCCCTTCGCCGGCACCGACTTTTGACGGCGCCGGTGGCGGTTTGCGGGACAGGCTGTCGTTACAGCTCTGAAGGTGGCACAGCAGTGTCGACACCTTCATCTGCAACGGTCCCGCAATCCACCACCAGGCCCCGGGTATCCAGTCCGTTGCCGCCAGTCCACATCAAAACAGAGCACCATGACCCGCATCGATTTCTACATCCTCTCCTCCGACACCCCGGAATCCGGCGACCACTTTGCCTGCCGGCTGGCAGAGAAGGCCTACCGGGCCGGACTGCGGGTTCTCGTCGCCGTGGATAACGCGGAGCGGGCCGAGGCTCTGGACAGGCTCCTGTGGACCTTTCGCGAGGACACTTTTCTCCCCCACGACCGACAACAGGCGGACAAGCAGGCCGCAGTGGAAATCAACTGCGGCGAGGATCCAGGACCCCATCATGGCCTCCTGATCAACCTCTGCAGCGAAGTACCCGGTTGGTTCAGCCGCTTTGAACGGCTCGCCGAGATCGTCATCCAGCAGCCCGACGCCCTTGCCCGTTCACGACAGCGTTACGGCTACTTTCGCGACCGCGGATATCCGTTACAATCCCATCGCATCAGTAATCACTAACTCCGCCCCCTCGGAACGCAGCAGATGGCCGGCAAGAAGCACAAGCACAAACAGCGCCGACAACAGCAGGGCAATTCCAATGAACTGCTGAGCGAACTCAGCTCCCTGCGCGATCTGCTGGGCACCGATGATCTGGGAGATATCCCGCTCCTCGACCAGGTGGCAGAACCAGCGCCGGCCTATTCCCCGCGCCAGGCCCCTCCCGCGTACCAGCCGGTGCAGGAACCGCTCGACGAGAGTGATCTTCCCGTCCTCTTTTCTCCGGTGGACGAGGAGTTACCGGAAGATATCAGCCCTGAGCTAAACGAGGCGGATCGCGCCCTGCTGCGCCCGCTGGAGGACCTGCCCTCTTCTCCGGCTGCCGAGAAAGCGGTCACCGTGGATAACTCGGCCAAGCATAAGCCTGCGGAACAGCAGACGGATCTGTTCGATCCCCCGGCGCCCAAGTCAGCGGAAAACCCGTTTTTGCCGGCCCATATCCGTGCCCGCCTGACCGGCGGCAAGGTACCCCGGGATCCAGAGCCGACTCAGCAACCGGCAGAGGCGGAAGACCTGCAGCCGGAACCGGCGCTTTCCCCGAGCCCTACCACGGAGAGTGAGCAGGAAGAGGAAGCTGCGGTCGCCGAGGCCCTGCGAGAGCTGGAGCAGGAAGTAGCGGGTGGAGCGGCCATCGATTCCCACCTGGACGATGAACCCCAGTCCCCCCAACCCGGCCAACCCACTCAGGCTTCCCCGGCCGAGCTGGAGAGCGCCCAGCGGCGCCAGAAACTCATCGATCGACTGGTGGCAAGCCAGCTTCCGGAGCTCGAGCGCCAGCTACGGGCGCGGATTGAACTGATGCTGGACGAGCTGGAGGCCAAGCGCTAACTCCAGCCGCGCCCAACGTTCCCGCCGTCCACAGTCGCCAAGGTCAGAATATTGGCGCCCCCGAACCAATACCTCCCTTTTGCCGCCCCCTGCCGCGGCGGTATAATTCCCGCCTTTTTCGGCGCAGTGACAGCCTTGCCCGCACGCTTTCGTGCCGCAATGCAGGCGCCCGCAGTCAGTCAACACAAGGTTTCCCCACCCGCATGGACAAGACATACCAGCCCAACGCCATTGAACAGCAGTGGTACAAAACCTGGGAAGAGAGCGGCTACTTCAAGCCCAGCGGCGATACCCAGGCCGATCCCTACTGCATCATGATTCCGCCGCCGAATGTCACCGGCAGCCTGC
Organism: Microbulbifer aggregans; assembly: GCF_001750105.1. Classification (NCBI taxonomy): domain Bacteria; kingdom Pseudomonadati; phylum Pseudomonadota; class Gammaproteobacteria; order Cellvibrionales; family Microbulbiferaceae; genus Microbulbifer; species Microbulbifer aggregans. Next base: position 2,164,057 of record NZ_CP014143.1, on the reverse strand, counting down.
ACATGGGCCACGGCTTCCAGGAATCCATCATGGATGCTCTGATCCGCTATCACCGCATGCAGGGCGACAACACCCTGTGGCAGGTGGGCACCGACCACGCCGGTATTGCCACCCAGATGGTGGTGGAACGCCTGCTGGCTGCCGAGGGTACCGATCGCCACGAGCTGGGCCGCGACAAGTTCATCGAGAAGGTGTGGGAGTGGAAGGAACAGTCCGGTGGCAATATCACCCGCCAGCTGCGCCGCCTGGGCGCCAGCCCCGACTGGTCCCGTGAACGCTTCACCATGGACGACGGCTTCTACAAGGCCGTACAGGAAGTCTTTATCCGCCTGTACGAAGACGACCTGATCTACCGCGGCAAGCGTCTGGTGAACTGGGATCCGAAACTGCACACGGCCATTTCTGATCTCGAAGTACTGAACGAGGAAGAGCAGGGTCACCTGTGGCACTTCCGCTATCCGCTGGCGGATGGCTCCGGCCATCTGGTCGTCGCTACCACCCGCCCGGAAACCATGCTGGGCGATACCGCCGTAGCCGTACATCCGGAAGATGAGCGCTACCAGCACCTGATCGGCAAGACCATCAAGCTGCCGCTGGCCGACCGTGAGATCCCCATCATCGGTGATGATTACGTCGACCGCGAGTTCGGTACCGGCTGCGTGAAGATCACCCCGGCCCACGACTTCAACGACTATGAGATGGGCCAGCGCCACAACCTCGAGATGATCAACATCCTCGATGCGGACGCGAACCTGAACAACGACGTGCCGGAAAAGTACCGTGGCATGGAACGCTTTGCTGCACGCCAGCAGATCGTCGACGACCTGGATGCCCTCGGCCTGTTGGAAAAAGTGGAGCCGCACACTCTGAAGGTTCCGCGCGGCGACCGCTCCGGTGTCGTCATCGAGCCGTGGCTCACCGACCAGTGGTACGTAAAAACCCAGCCGCTGGCCGAAGAGGCGATCAAGGCAGTCGAAGACGGCAGCGTCAATTTCGTGCCGAAGAACTACGAGAACATGTACTTCTCCTGGATGCGCGATATCCAGGACTGGTGTATTTCCCGCCAGCTGTGGTGGGGCCACCGCATTCCGGCCTGGTATGACGACAACGGCAATGTCTACGTCGGTCGCAGCGAAGAAGAGGTGCGCCAGAAGCACAGCCTGGGCGATATCGCCCTGCGCCAGGACGAGGACGTGCTCGACACCTGGTTCTCTTCTGGCCTTTGGACTTTCGGCACCCTGGGCTGGCCCGAGGACACCGAAGAACTGAAGACTTTCCATCCGACTTCGGTGCTGGTCACCGGCTTCGACATCATCTTCTTCTGGGTCGCGCGCATGATGATGCTGACCCTTTATTTCAAGAAGGAGGTACCCTTCCATACCGTATACGTACACGGTCTGGTGCGGGACAGCCACGGGCAGAAGATGTCCAAGTCCAAGGGTAACGTGCTCGACCCCATCGACCTGATCGACGGCATCGACCTGGAGAGTCTGGTACAGAAGCGCACCTCCGGCATGATGCAGCCGCACCTGCGCGAGAAGATCGAGAAGCAGACCCGCAAGGAATTCCCCGAGGGCCTGGCTGCCTACGGTACCGATGCCCTGCGCTACACCTATTACTCGCTGGCCTCCACCGGCCGCGACATCAAATTCGATGTGGGCCGCATCGAGGGCTTCCGCAATTTCTGCAACAAAATCTGGAACGCCTCCCGCTACGTACTGCAGAACTGCGACGGTCACGACTGTGGCCAGGACGGCAGCGGCGACTTCGAACTGTCACTGGCAGACCGCTGGATCATCTCCCAGTTGCAGCGCACTGAGAAAGCCGTGCGCGAAGCCATGGACAGCTATCGCTTCGACCTCGCCTCCCAGGCCCTGTACGATTTCGTCTGGGCGGAATACTGCAGCTGGTACCTGGAGCTTTCCAAGCCGGTACTGTGGGACGAATCCGCTTCCGAGGCAGTGAAAAAAGGGACCCGTCGCACCCTCATTCGCGTTCTCGAGACCGTGCTGCGCCTAGCACATCCGATGATGCCGTTTATCACCGAGGAGATCTGGCAACGGGTGAAAGATCTGGCGGGCCAGAGCGGCGATACCATCATGTTGCAGCCCTACCCGGAAGCCGATGAGAACCGCATCGACACTGAAGCCGAGGCCGCCATCGCGGCGCTCAAACAGGTGATTGAGGGCGTGCGCAATATCCGCGGTGAGATGAAAATCTCCCCGGCTACCAAGATCCCTCTGATCCTGCGCGGTGGCAGCGCCGAAGACCGCCAGAACTTGGACAACGCCCGTGCGCTGATGATCAAGCTGGCGAGCCTCGAGTCCGTGTCCTGGCTCAACGCCGGTGAGGCCGCCCCCGCCTCCGCCACCGCGCTGGCCGGCGACGTGGAGCTGCTGGTACCCATGGCCGGGCTGATCGACGTCGCTGCCGAATCTGCACGCCTGCAAAAAGAAATCGACAAACTGGCCAAGGAGCTGGCACGGGTAGAGGGTAAACTGAAAAACCCGAAATTCGTCGACAAGGCCCCCGAGGCGGTGGTCGAGAAGGAGCGCGGCAAGCTGGTGGACATGCAAAGCGCGCAGGATCGCCTGCAACAGCAGCTGGAGGAGATTTCCAAGCTGTAAGCGCTGCTGACTGCAGTCGATTCAATGATAGTAAAAGGGGCGCAAGCCCCTTTTCTTTTGCCGCTATTCTGAAGGAGTTAATAACGATTGACGCCGGCAATGCCGGCGGCCATCCAGCGATGGCTAAAGCGGCAATCACTGCCCCAGATCTGTGAATACCCCTACAGCCAGCTCGGCCCACACCCACAAAAAGGTCAGAATAAACAATCCAATAACAGGTAAACGCCATCGGGATGCAACCTTGCCCAGCACAAAGATACACAGACTGCCAAGCACCAACAAAAGAGTCCCCATTACCAGGAAATCACCAGGGCCCCACTGGACTTCCTCGGTCACCTGCATCGCAATAAACGGTATCAACAGAATAACGGCAACAGAAAGGAGCAGCCACAGGTAACCCTTTACACGTCCACTCCGACCATACCGTCTCAAATCTACACGCTCATCCATCTTGCCCCCTACTCAACCATTTCTAACCAAGACTCGGCTATACGCATCCCAGTGACTATCAGTCATTGTTAACAGACGTCACACCATTGCCAGGTAATCACTTCCCCAACAGAAAAACCAGCCTGATTAACAGACAACCCCCTGGCAACCACACAGATAAAAAATTAGGAAAGGGAAAAATTGAATCGTCAATCATCAACCATTCAAGCCTCTTCAGCAAACAGGAAAACTGCAGAATGAGGCAGAAAGATACATAGCCAAAAATAATCCAATAGACTCCAGTGCGTTTAAAGCACCGCAATCGAATCCTGCAAGCTCTCTCTCAGCCCCAACTTAAAGCAACAGGATCACACTCGACCAGAATGCTGCACAACCATAAATATGGTTAGATAGTAAATCACATCAATATGGCCACTCCGGACAATCGGAGACCTGGTGACGGACGCCGTAGAAACGATCGGTACCGCTCTGATACTCCCTCGCGAAGGACCCGTCTTCAAGGCGATTACAGGATGCGGCATGGGCACCGCCTCCCCTGAGATAACTAAAGAGCAGCTTGCCGTAACGGAGCAAGTTCATGTTCTCGAAAGCCTGTTCGTAGACATTGTTGCGTATGGTGCAGCTGACCCCCTCACCACCACAACGAATCGTGCGTAGGCCCCAAACGTGAAAGAAATTGTCTTCGATGAGAAACTGAACCTGCGAAGCGCCCTCCGCAAATATGATATCGGTCTTGGGGCCTTCGGCGTTGGCCCAGAAATAGTTGCCACGGATGATAGCCGAGCCTGACATCGGTACCTTGCCGAACTGGAACCCATCCGCGTGAGATTTCGGGGTCAGAGTCAGTGAATGCATGTAGTTGTAGGTAACCTCAAGCCCATCGTTGTTACCGCCGAGGAAGAACAGGTCCTCGCAGCCACGGGTTTCCGTGCGATGGACCACGAAATTTCGATAATTGGAGAGGCGGAATACTTTAGTGGGCGTGGAGCATTCCACCAGACTGTACTCGATGCGAGCATTCGAATGATCGCTAGCTTTGACCGGATAGAACGAATCACATCGAATGACCACGTTGCGTAAAATCACATTATCGCTTTCGATACGCAAGCACCCTTCGATAACGACATTTTCAATCGTGGTTGGGGAGCGAACCTTCATGGACCCGCGGTAAGTAGCCGTTGGGAATGCCGCGATGACGCCTGGCCCAATACTCACACCGACATCTTGTGGCCGAACATGCCGGTAAGGTCCCACGATGAGCTCTGGCGGGACCATGGACATGGTATCTGCATCCGTTTTCAGGGTATTGTCTGCAGCCAATGAAAAACACGCCCCGATGGCGAGAAGAACAGTCATCAATCTTCGCATCACAGACTCCCTCTATCTCTTGCACAGACGAATTATCGACCAAAGCATACTTTTATGTTGACGGCGAATGAAAATCGGCGCTGATGCCGTTTCTTTCTGAGCCCGAAACCTTTTCAGTAGCGAGTAGATAGGCTAACGCGGTCATGCCTGAGATCACCCGAAATGGCACTTCGCAGCGACGTTTCATGTGCCGCCCGTAAGTTCTCGCGCCGACAACCCACCTCAATATCACGCACGACAAGGAGTCTACCGCCGTTCACTGGCAGCTGCGCTTTTTCCCTTCTATATACCCTGCAGTGCTTTGTCTTAGAAATTTTTCATTGCCATCCAACCCCGGCAAAGCTTGAACACTTACGATGCCAGAAGAATGAAAAGTGCGCAGGCATCCTCTGAATAAAGAATCTTCAACCTGACCTTTCAATCACGTCAGAACCAGATCAGCCGACACCGATAAAACACAGGCATTGGAGCAAACAGTGGCAGAAACAGCGACTTCCGGCGAAATCTGGCCGCTAATCGTCTATGCACTGGCGATCACCGGGTTGATCGGATTGATGCTGGGTTTATCACACCTGCTCGGTCAGCGCCGCTCAGACCCTGCCACCCATGAGCCTTATGAATCTGGCATCGTCTCCCAGGGCAGCGCACGCCTGCGGTTTGCCGTGAATTACTACGTGGTGGCAATCCTGTTCATCATCTTCGATCTCGAGGCAGTGTTTCTGTTTGCCTGGGCTGTGGCGTTCCGGGAGGCGGGATTGGCAGGCTTTGTGGAGGCTACCGTATTCGTTGGCATTCTGCTGGTGGGACTCATCTACCTGTGGCGCCTCGGAGCACTCGACTGGGGTGGCCGACAGTTGAGCCTGAAAAATTCGCGAAGCCATCGGCCGCCCTGAGGAGCAACCATGCGCTGGACACTGACCCGGGCTCAACCGCCCGAATCAGAACTGATTGCGAGAGAGACTACACAAGAGAACACGCCAGAATCCGACGTGCGTCGCAATATTCTGCTGACCAAGCTGGAGGACCTGGTGGCCTGGGGGCGTGCGAATTCCCTGTGGCCGTTCAACTTTGGCCTGTCCTGCTGTTATGTGGAGATGGCCACTGCCTTCACCAGCCGCCATGACCTGGCCCGCTTTGGCTCGGAGGTGATCCGCGCGACCCCGCGTCAGGCCGACCTGATTGTGATCTCTGGCACCGTGTTCCTGAAGATGGCGCCGGTCATTCAGCGCCTCTACGAACAGATGATGGAGCCCCGCTGGGTGATCTCCATGGGCTCCTGTGCCAATTCCGGTGGCATGTACGATATCTACAGCGTAGTGCAGGGCGTCGACCGCTTTCTGCCAGTGGACGTCTATGTACCCGGCTGTCCGCCACGGCCTGAAGCATTGATGCAGGGCCTGACCCTGTTGCAGAAGTCCGTGGCGGAAGAACGCCGCGCACTGAGTTGGATCGTAGAGGATCAGCGCATCCGGGAAGTGCCTCGAGCAAGCCAGCGGGATCTCCACCGGGATGAGCGCATGCGCGCCGAGCAGCTGCGCACACCGGACTCGGTATAAACGGAGAGGGCGTGATGAGAGAGGTGATTGCCGAATCTACGTCACTCCAGTCACCCTACCGGGCGGCAGCTGAGCAGTTCCTGGCCGATCTCCGCCGCCTGGAGACCGCACCGAGTTACTGGCTGCAACCGGACTGCCTCGACCTACCCACACTGTGGGTGGAGTCCGCGGGGCTGCTACCCATCCTGATTACCCTGAAACAGGAGATCACCCTGCCCTTTCGCATGCTCTACGACCTGAGCGCGGTCGATGAGCGGCTACGAGTCCACCGCGGTGAAAACCAGGACCGGCAACCGGAGAGCGACTTTACCCTCGTCTACCACCTGCTCTCTCTCGAACGGGACTTGTTTATTCGCATCAAAGTGCCACTGGCAGAGTCCGACCTTCGCATTCCTTCCATTACCGGCATCTGGCCCAGCGCCAACTGGTATGAGCGGGAAGTCTGGGACCTGTTCGGGATCATCTTCAGTGGGCACCCGAATCTGCGCCGTATCATGATGCCGGAGACCTGGCAGGGACACCCGCTGCGCAAGGATCATCACGCGCGAGCCACGGAAAAAGCCCCCTTCAGCCTCGACCAAGAAAAAGAACAGCGCGAGCAACAGGCACTGCTGTTCAAGCCGGAAGAATGGGGCATGGCCCGCACCGGTGAGTCCAGCGATTACATGTTCCTGAACCTCGGGCCCAACCACCCCAGCGTGCACGGGGTTTTCCGTGTTGCCCTGCAATTGGACGGCGAACGCCTTGTCGATGCGGTGCCCGATATCGGCTATCACCACCGCGGTGCCGAAAAAATGGCCGAGCGACAATCATGGCACAGTTACATCCCCTACACCGATCGAGTGGACTATCTGGGCGGGGTCATGAACAACCTTCCCTACGTGCTGGCACTGGAACAGCTGGCAGGTATTGCTGTGCCGCCGCGGGCACAGGTCATCCGCGTCATGCTGTGCGAGTTTTTTCGCTTGTCGAGCCACCTGGTCTTTTACGGCACTTTCGCCCAGGACGTGGGACAGATGTCCCCGGTGTTTTACATGTTCGAGGATCGGGAGCGCCTGTTCGGTATCGTCGAGGCCATTACCGGTGCACGCATGCACCCTTCCTGGTTCCGTATTGGCGGCGTGGCCATGGACCTGCCACGGGGATGGGAAGAAAAAGTCCGGGAGTTTATCGATTACTTGCCCAAGCGCCTGCGTGAATACGAGGGCATGGTACTGAAAAACGGCACAGTAAAGCGGCGTACACGGGGTATCGGCGTCTATAACACCGAAGAAGCGATCGAGTGGGGTGTCACTGGACCCGGTCTGCGCGCCACCGGTCTCGAGTGGGACCTGCGCAAGCGCCGGCCCTACAGCGGCTATGACCAGTTTGATTTCGATATCCCCACAGCGGCGTGCGGTGACAGCTTCGACCGCTGCTGGGTGAGGGTCGAGGAGATGCACCAGAGTCTGCGCATTATCCGGCAGTGCCTGGATAACATGCCCGGCGGGCCGGTTAAGGCCGAGCATCCGTTGACAACCCCCCCGGACCGTCCGCGCACCATGCATGATATCGAAACGCTGATCCAGCACTTCCTCAATGCCAGCTGGGGGCCAGTCATGCCAGCCGGTGAAGTCTGTGTACCCGTGGAAGCGACCAAAGGCATCAACAGTTACCAGCTGATCAGTGATGGCGATACCCGTGCCTACCGGGCCCGCATCCGTACCCCCTCCTTCCCCCACTTGCAGATGATTCCGTTAATATCCCGGGGACTGATGGTGGCAGACCTGATCGCGATCATTGCCAGCATCGATTTCGTGATGGCGGATGTGGATCGCTAAGGGCAGACAATGGAAGAACAACAGCTACCAGAATTTCACCGCATTCCCGTACGGCAGGAGGGGGAGGCCCCACAGTTGTCTGCAGAGGAAATAAACGAGATCGACGAGGAGCGCAGTCATTACGAGTGCGACGGCGCGGCTGGGCTAGAAGCCCTGCGCATCGTGCAGCGCAAACGTGGCTGGATCTCCGATGAAAGCCTGCGAGCGGTATCCGCCTACCTGGGTATCGCAGAGGCAGAACTGGAGGGCCTGGCCACGTATTACCAACTGCTGTTCCGCAGTCCGCCTGGAACCGAGGTGATCCAGCTGTGCAAGAGTTCCAGCTGCTGGATTCTCGGTTGCGAGCAGTTGCAAGCAGACATCATCGAGGAGCTTGGTATTGGGCCCGGCGAGACCAGCACTGACGGTATTTTCACCCTGCTCGAAAACCCCTGTCTCGGCGCCTGTGATCGCGCGCCGGTACTGTTGATGAACGGAGAGCTTCATACGCACCTGAGCGGGGAAAAACTCCGCGCCTTATTGGCAGAAAAAAGACGGCGGCATGCTGACCAATCCACTGACTAAGAACATCGGCGCAGAAGACGCAGCACCGGATCTCGAGGCCTACCGCAACAACGACGGCTACCGCGGCTGGCTGCGCGCACTGAAAATGCCTCCCGAAGATCTTATCGATCTGGTACAGAAGGCGGGTCTCAGGGGTCGTGGCGGTGCCGGTTTCAATACCGGCCTCAAGTGGAGCTTCGTCCCCAAGGATCGCCAGGCCCACCCGATCCGCTATCTGGTCTGCAACGCCGACGAGATGGAACCGGGTACTTTCAAGGATCGCCTGCTCATGGAGCGGGATCCGCACCTGCTGCTAGAGGGTATGGCCATCGCGGCTCATGCCATCGGTGCCACCAGCGCCTATATCTTCATCCGCGGTGAATACCACCTCGCCACGCAGCGTCTGGAAACAGCCATTGCCGAACTCAATGACGCCGGCCTGCTTGCCCCAGAAACCACTGGTGCGGATCAGACCCTCAGGATTTACCTGCATCGCAGCAGTGGCAACTATATCTGTGGCGAAGAAACTGCGCTGCTGAACGCACTGGAAGGCAAGCGCGCGATCCCGCGGGCCAAACCGCCCTACCCACAGGTCAGTGGGCTTTGGGGCAGGCCCACAGTGGTCAACAACGTCGAGACCTTATGCAATCTGCCGCACCTACTTCTTCACGGCGCCGACTGGTATCGAAAGCTGGGGCACGGCGAGGACGCCGGCACCAAACTTTTCGGCGCCAGTGGCAAAGTGAACAATCCCGGCCTGTGGGAGCTGCCCATGGGCACCACAGTGCGTGAAATCATCGAACAACATGCGGGCGGCCTGAAAGCCGGGCTCACCCTGCGGGGATTCCTGCCCGGCGGTGGTTCCACCGACTTCCTCGGTCCCGAACATCTCGACCTGCCAATGGACTACGACGCGATCGGTAAGGCGGGAAGCCGGCTCGGCACCGGCACCATCACCGTACTCGACGAGGCCACCTGCCCGGTAGGTCTGGTACTCAATCTGACCCGTTTTTTTGCCCGTGAGTCCTGCGGCTGGTGTACACCGTGTCGGGATGGTTTGCCCTGGGTGGTGGAGATACTGCAGCGGATAGAAAGCGGCGCGGGAGAAATCGATGACCTTGAATTGCTGCGGCAACACACCTCGCGTATGGGCCCCGGCAATACTTTCTGTGCCCTGGCCCCAGGCGCGGCGGAGCCCATCCAGAGCGCGCTGAAACTGTTCGAACAGGATTTCATCGACCATATCCGGGGTGGAAGCTGCCCTTTCCACTGAGTGCTTGAAACATGTAACGGGGCAATCGATCAGGGAAGAATAAAAGCGACATGCCAATTATTACCGTCGACGGCGAAGACTATGAGGTAGAAGCCGGGCAGAACCTGCTCGGCCTCTGTCTCGCCCGGGGCATTGACCTGCCCTACTTCTGCTGGCACCCGGCCATGGGCTCTGTGGGTGCCTGTCGCCAGTGCGCGGTGATCGAGTACAAAGACGTGGAGGATCAGCAGGGTCGGCTGGTAATGAGTTGCATGACGGAGGTTCGCGACGGCGGCCGCTACAGCGTAAGTGCACAAGCGGCGCGGGAATTTCGCGGCGGCATTATCGAGAACCTGATGACCAACCACCCCCACGACTGCCCGGTTTGTGAAGAGGGCGGCGAGTGCCACCTGCAGGACATGACCGAAATGACCGGCCACACCGTGCGGCGTTACCGGGGACCCAAGCGCACCCATCACAACCAGTACCTGGGCCCGTTTATCAATCATGAGATGAACCGCTGCATTGCCTGTTACCGCTGTACCCGTTACTACCGCGATTACGCCGGCGGCACCGACCTGGAAGCACTGGGGCGTAACAATCAGATCTATTTCGGCCGCCATGAAGATGGCCGCCTGTTAAATGGCTTCAGTGGCAATCTGGTGGAGATCTGCCCCACCGGGGTATTCACCGACAAAACCTTCAGCCGCCACTATGTGCGCAAGTGGGATCAGCAGATGGCACCGTCGGTCTGCGAGCACTGTGGCGTCGGGTGCAATACCGCACCCGCTGCACGTGAGCCCGCAGCGCCCGGCGACCCCTGGCTGCGTCGAGTCACCAACCTCTACAACCGCGATATCAACGGCTACTTCCTCTGCGATCGGGGGCGTTTCGGATACGAGTATGCCAACAGTCCCGCACGCCTGAGCCGGGTACTGGAGCGGGACAATGTGGACGTGATCGGCTCCACTGCCGGTGATGGGGTCCTGTCCCACCGCGAGATACACCCCGCTGATGGAGTCGAGGCCTTCGCCCGATTCCTGGAGAATCAGGGGCCCGGCAAACACCTATTGCTCGGGATCGGCTCACCGCGAAGCTCGCTGGAAAACAATTTCGTCCTGCGAACCCTGACCGGCGCCGAGCACTTCTACGCAGGGGTCGACATAACTGATCTGCAATTGCTGCGGCTGGTAGACACGATCCAGTGTGACGAGCGCATTGTCAGTGCAACGACACCCGAGATTGAGCAAGCGGATGCGATCCTGATCCTCGGTGAGGATATCGACAATACCGCACCGCGGATCGCCCTCGCAGTCCGGCAGGCGGCCCTGAATCACCGTCGCCTTCGCGCGACAGAATTGAAGATCCCACAATGGCAGGATGCCGCCCTGCGCCAGCTGCCAGCTCCGGCAGTGCCGATAGTTTTCGCCGGTTCAGAAATCCCCGCGCTGGCGGACTGCTGTTCCGACCAGGTAATCGGCACTCCCGATGAACTGGTCAGCTTTGGGGAAGTCCTGCTCACCGCTATACGCACGAACGGGATCCAGGACGAAACTCCGTCCGCTAAAGGCAACGCACCACTCACCAGCGACATTATTCAGCTAGCCGTCGAAACCGCACGGGCGCTAATCGGGGCTAAACGGCCGCTGATCATCGCCGGTTGTGGTGCCAGGCATGCCGGAGTCCTGCGTACTGCCGGCCTGATCGCTGCAGCACTCGCGCAGAAAAAAGAGAGAGCGATCAATACCTACCTGGCCTGCCCGGAAATGAACAGCCTGGGGCTACTCAATTTGTTGAATTCCGGCGAACAGCACCTGCAACGGCTGCATTCGACGGTGACGGAAACCAGGCAGCGGGGCATACCGGTCACGCTGGTAATCCTGGAAAACGATCTGTTCCGCCGACTCGGACAACATCAGGCACAGGAACTGCTGGCCGCTGCCGATAATGTGATAGCCCTGGACCACCTCCTCAATGACACGACGAGACGCGCACACCTGGTGTTCCCGGCATCCGCAACCGCCGAGTGCCAGGGAACCGTGATCAATAGTGGTGGCAGCGCGCAGCGCCACTACTGTGTCTATGAGGGAGTCGGCTTTATTCAGGAGAGCTGGCGGTGGCTTGCCGATGCCGTCAGTGCCAGCAACCTGCACAGTGAAGCCGCGGATCAAATACGCAGCTGGCAGCACTGCGACGATGTCACCAGGGCACTGGCCGCAACCCTGCCGGTGTTTGCGGACCTGCCGAAATTATCCGCCACGGCACTGGACGAATTTAAGGTAGCGCGCCAGAGCCACCGCGCCAGTGGGCGCACAGCCATCAATGCCAGGGAGCATGTCGCTGAGATGCCGCCACCGGAGGACATCGATGCGCCGCTCAGCTTTACCATGGAGGGTGTGCACAACCCGGCCGCCACAACTCTGCAGGCGGTAATCCGGGCTCCGGGGTGGAGCTCCAACCAGTCGATTCACAAATTTCTCCGCGGCCTCAACGGTCAACGTATCGGTCGCGGCCCAGCGGTGTTGCTACAAAGAACAACAGCCGCCCTGCCCCACTGGCAATCGGTGGAGCTGCATGCCAGCAGAACCCTGTTAGTCGACAAAGCGAAAATGACACCTCTACTGGCTGTCCCACTGTACCGCCTGCTCGGCAGTGGTGAGCTGAGTAACTCTGCCGCAGGCATTGCCAGTGTATTGACGCCTGCCTTCGCCAAGCTGCATCCGGCAGAAGCCGCAACGCGCGGAATCTCCCATGGTGATTTGCTGCAGCTCAGCCTGAACGGCCACCTACTACAGCTGACCGCGCAGGTAGACTTTGAGATCTCTCCCGGGGTCATTGGCCTCCCCTGTGGTTTTCCGAAGCACGGTGATGTCGGGGCCCTGTTACCCGCCGAAGTGGAAATCCGGAAGGTGACTGCCAGCAGTCAGCAAACGGAGGGCGATGAAGCTTGAACTCCTCTGTGCTGTTACAGCTGGCCAACATCTTCGGCATTCTCACCGTGGTGGTGCTGATGGCGGCGCTGCTCACCTGGGTGGAGCGCCGCTTGCTGGGTTTCTGGCAGGACAGACCCGGACCCAATCGGGTTGGGCCCTTTGGCCTACTGCAGGTGGTAGCGGACATGATCAAGCTTTTTTTCAAGGAAGACTTTATCCCGCATTTTGCCGACCGACCGGTGTTCGTTCTGGCACCCACCCTGGTGATGGCCACCATGCTACTAGGCTTTGCGGTTGTGCCGTTCGCGCCCGGTATCGGCATTGTGGATCTGCACGTGGGGCTACTGTTTGTCCTCGCCATGTCATCCCTCGCCGTCTACAGCGTGGTGCTGGGCGCCTATGCCTCTAACAATAAATATGCCCTGCTCGGTGGTCTGCGGGCTGCGGCACAGACTGTCTCCTACGAGGTTTTCATGGGACTCAGCCTGATGGGCGTGGTTATGCTGGCGGGCAGTTTCAACCTGCGCGATATCGTGATCGCACAGAGCGATGGCTGGTTTATCCTGCCGCAGTTTCTCGGTTTTGTAATTTTCTTTATCGCCGGTATCGCCGAGAGCCACCGCTTGCCATTCGACCTGCCGGAGGCAGAACATGAGCTCACTGCCGGCTTTCACACCGAGTACTCGAGCATGAAGTTCGGCATGTTCTTCGTCGGCGAATACCTGTCGATCATCCTCATATCCGCGCTGATGACGACACTGTTTCTCGGCGGCTGGCTTGGCCCCTGGCTACCGCCCTTGCTCTGGTTCAGTCTGAAAACCGCCCTGCTCGTCTGTGTATTTGTGTTGCTGCGGGCTGCCTTGCCACGCCCCCGCTATGACCAACTGATGCAGTTCGGCTGGAAAATCATGCTGCCGCTTGCTCTCGCCAACCTACTCGCAACCGGGGGGATACTAATGTGGCTCCAGTAACGGAGGTAACGATAGAGTGATCAGCCAACTGCGCAGTATGTATCTGGTATTTCGCCACCTGTTCACACCCCGCGTCACGGTGGAGTATCCGGATGAAAAGCCCTATCTGGCACCGCGCTATCGCGGGCGTATCGTGCTCACCCGCGAGCCGGATGGCAAAGAGCGCTGTGTGGCCTGCAACCTCTGCGCGGTGGCCTGCCCCCCGGACTGTATTTCCCTGCAGAAAGCCGAGGACGACACGGGGCGCTGGTATCCTGAGTATTTCCGCATCAACTTTTCCCGCTGCATCATGTGCGGCCTCTGCGAAGAGGCCTGCCCCACCTATGCCATCCAGCTGACACCAGACTTTGAGATGTGTGAGTACGATCGCCAGAACATGGTTTACGAAAAGGAAGACCTTCTGATCAGCGGTACAGGCAAGTATCACGACTACAGTTTTTATGGCGTCGCCGGTAAGGCAGTGGGTGGCAAGGGGAAAGGTGAGGCCGAAAATGAGGAGAGACCGGTGAATATCCGCGGACTTAACCTCTAGCGACACCTGAAAGCGACAGGGACGAACATATGTCCATATTTTTTTATCTCAGTGCGGCGATTGCGGTTATCGCCACCGGGTTTGTCATCACCGCACGTAATGCAGTACATGCGCTGCTGCATCTGATCGTCTCCCTGTTGGCGATTGCCGTGATCTTTGTTCTTTATGGTGCCCCGTTTGCCGCGGCACTGGAGGTGATTGTGTACGCAGGCGCGATCATGGTGCTGATGCTGTTCGTGATCATGATGCTCAATCAGGGCAGCTCCACGGTAGAACAGGAGCGTGAGTGGCTGGCGCCATCAGTTTGGATTGGCCCCGCGCTGCTCTCCGCCATCCTGCTTTTACTGCTTCTGCTACTGCTTGGCGGAAACGGCAGCCGGGTCGGGGCCGTGCACTATGTGGGCGCAAAACAGGTGGGAGCAGCGCTGTTCGGCCACTACCTGCTCGCAGTTGAACTCGCGTCGATGGTGCTGCTCGCCGGCCTCGTCGGCGCCTTTCACCTGGCTCGTCATTCTGACAGGGGCGAGGACCGTGACGGAGGTAAGCATGTCGATTGAATTCGCAACCGGCACCACCGATATCGCGCTGCAACACGGACTGCTGCTGGCATCGGCACTGTTTTGCCTCGGCCTGCTCGGCTTGCTGGTGCGGCGTAACATCCTGTTTATGCTGATGAGTGTGGAGGTCTGCACGAATGCCGCTGCCCTGGCCTTTGTCGTCGCAGGTGCACACTGGGGCAATGCCGACGGCCAGGTGATGTTCGTCTTTGCCATTACGCTGGCGGCGGCAGAGATCGCCATTGCCCTGGCCCTGAGCCTGCATTTCTATCGCCATCACAAGACGGTGGATATCGATCAGCTGAGCGGGATGCGGGGCTGATATGCAAAGTCTGCTGGCACTGATACCGCTGCTTCCATTGTCGGGTTTCCTGCTGCTGGTCTGCAGTGCGTTGCTGTTGCACCGCCAGCCGCGAGAGACAGCGGTGGCGTGGGTCGCTGTCGGCGCAGTGGCGCTGGCCGCTGTCGCCAGTGCCACGCTGTTCTTCAATCAGTTCCTGGGACACCCGGAGAGCGAACAAGTGTTCGCTGCCGGCCCCTGGATAAAGGTGGCCGCACTGCAGCTGGGTTTTGACCTGTACGCTGACTGGCTGACCATGGTCATGCTACTCGTGATTTCCGGGGTCGGTTTCCTGATCCACCTCTACTCCGTTGGCTATATGCGCGGTGACGGTGATTTCCGCCGTTACTTCGCCTATCTGAACCTGTTCGTGGCAGCCATGCTGATACTGGTGTTGGCCGATAACCTGGTGTTGCTCTATCTGGGCTGGGAAGGCGTGGGCCTGTGTAGTTACCTGTTAATCGGCTTCTGGTATCGCAACAGGGAAAATGGTCGTGCAGCAATCAAGGCTTTCCTGGTGACCCGTATCGGCGACACCGCGCTCGCCATCGGTCTCTTTCTCCTGTTCCGCGAGTACGGCACCCTGCAGATCCGGCCATTGCTGGATGCGGTCACCGCGGCCCCGCGCGAACCAGTCGTCAGCATCGCCGCACTGCTGTTGCTCGGTGGCGCTGTGGGAAAATCTGCCCAGCTGCCGCTACAGACCTGGCTGCCTGACGCCATGGCCGGCCCCACACCGGTGAGTGCGCTGATCCATGCCGCGACCATGGTCACCGCCGGGGTTTACCTGATTGCGCGGCTGCACCCGCTGTTTGCCCTTTCCGACCTGGCGATGACCGCCGTGGCGAGCGTGGGCGCACTGACACTGCTAATGGCTGGCTGCAGCGCCCTGATGCAGGCCGACATCAAGCGGGTACTCGCCTACTCCACCATCAGTCAGCTGGGCTATATGTTTCTCGCCCTTGGGGTCGGGGCCTGGCCCGCTGCGATTTTCCATCTGATGACCCACGCTTTTTTCAAGGCGTTGCTGTTCCTCGCTGCCGGCTCGATCATCCTGAGCCTCCACCATGAGCAGGCACTGGACAAGATGGGTGGACTCTACCGCAAACTGCCGTTCACATTCTTTACTTTCGCCGTGGGCTGCGCCTGTCTCGCCGCGCTGCCACTCACCTCCGGCTTTTCCAGCAAGGAGGCTATCCTCGCCGGGGCGTGGGAAAACGGCCATGGCCTCAACCTGTTCTGGATGGCGGGAATACTGGGTGCGGTAATTACAGGGGCATACACAGCCCGCCTGTTGCTGAAAGTATTCTTTGGTCCCTGCGGAACCGCCAGTGCACATTGTGACGACGCCAATCGCGGGGTGATGCGACTGCCGCTGCTGACACTCTCACTGCTGGCTCTTGTGGGCGGCCTGCTCGTTCCACAACTTCAGGCCGTATTCGAAAACGGTGAACCTCCACACCCCCCTCTATGGACAATCATTGTCGCTATCGCGGCGCCGATCATCGGCGCCCTGCTGGCATGGATGCTGTTCCGTCACCCCTGGGCATGGTTGTCCGATTCAGCACCTGCCACTTTCTGGCGCAACGGCTGGGGCTTCGATACTTTGTACTCGTGGCTGCTGGTTCGCCCGTTTCGCTGGCTGGCACAACTGAACCGCAATGACATCATTGACGGCCTCTGGAACCTGACCGGGGCTATCAGCCGTCAGTTGCACGGCCTGCTCAGCCTGTCCCAGAACGGACAGTTGCGCTGGTACCTGGCCACCCTTGCAGGCGGACTCGCCCTGTTTCTGGCCCTGGTGGTGATCCTGTGATCCTCGTTCTGCTGATTGCACTGCTTGCTGTGGGTGGCCTGCTCACTCTCGCAGCGGATCGCGTGCATGCCGGCAGCGCACGCTGGCTCACACTCGCGGTGTTGCTGGCCGCAGGCGTACTTTTATTGGGAGAGGTGATCGCCTACACCGGCAGCGGGAAAGACATCGGTAATACCGCCGGCTGGTGGCATGAAGTATCCTTGCCATGGATTCCCCGTTTCGGTATTCATTTCCGCCTGGCGCTGGACGGGCTGAGCTTTGCGCTCGTGTCACTGACTCTGGCAATGGGCCTGTTCGGTCTTCTTTCGACCTGGAACCAGGTGGATTATCGTCGTGGATTCTTCTACGCGAACTACCTCTGGGTACTGGCAGGGATTGTTGGCGTTTTTACCGCGGTCGATCTGTTCCTGTTTTTCTTTTTCTGGGAAGTCATGCTGATCCCCATGCTGCTGCTGATCGCAGTTTGGGGCCACGAGAGACGTACCGCGGCGGCAATCAAATTTTTCATATTCACCCAGGCCAGCAGTCTGCTGATGCTGGTGTCGATTGTCACCCTCGCTTTTATCCACTATCGGGCAACCGGTGATGTCACTTTTGATTATGAGGCACTGCTCTCTACCCCAATAGCACCGGAAAAAGCTTATTGGTTGATGCTCGGTTTCTTTATCGCATTTGCGGTAAAACTGCCATCGCTTCCTTTCCACACCTGGCTGCCAGACGCGCACACTCAGGCGCCCACTGCCGCCAGTATCCTGCTGGCCGCCGTTCTGCTCAAGACCGGTGCCTACGGGCTGATCCGTTTTACCCTGCCGTTATTTCCCGAGGCCTCCCAGGCATTTGCCCCCGTGGCGATGACGCTGGGCGCCGTCAGTATCGTCTACGGTGCTGCCCTCGCCTTTGCCCAGAGCGATATGAAGCGATTGGTGGCCTATTCCAGTGTCAGCCATATGGGCTTCGTGCTACTGGGGATCTATGCCTTCAATACCGTCGCCTTGCAGGGCGCACTGGTGCAACTCTTCGCCCATGGCTTGAGCACCGCTGCCCTGTTTGCGTTGGTCGGCGCCCTCCAGCATCGCCTGCATACCCGTGACATGAATCGCATGGGCGGGCTCTGGACAACCTTTCCACGTTTGTCGGGATTTGTGCTCTTTTTTGCCGTGGCTTCCCTCGGTCTGCCGGGACTCGGAAATTTCGTGGCGGAGTTCCTCGTCCTGCTGGGTAGTTTTGCGCGCAATACCGTACTGACCATCATCGCTGCGCTTGGGATGATCGGCGCCGCCATCTACGCACTCGTGATGGTACAGCGGTCACTGTTCGGCCCACCCTCACCGGAAGAGGCCGATGGCTCCAGCGTGGCTGCGCCGGCTGTAACAGGCACCGCTGCGCGGTCGACAGACATCTCCACTCCCGAGGCGCTGACGCTGCTGGCTCTGGCGCTCGCCCTGCTCTTCATCGGCCTGCGCCCACAGCCGCTGATGGATAGTGTCTCCCCCTCTATTGAAAAAGCACTGGCTCACTTGCCACCAGACAGATGGGAAGCCACCGTCGCGCAGAGATCATCGATTGCGGGAGGTAAGCCATGACAGCCTCGGAACTCTATGCAATTCTGCCGCTTCTGGTCCTGACCGGGGGCATTGTCTTTCTCATGCTGCAGGTGGCATTTTTTCGCAGTCACACAGCAGCCCTGATCACCACTCTCACCGTACTGTTCCTGGCTGGCGCTGCCTGCCTGCTGGTCGCCAGTCAGCTGCAAAGCGGAATTACCTCTATCCAGGCCACCGCCCTGTTGCTGGTGGATCGGCAGGCTATTTTCCTTTGCTTGTTACTGCTGCTTGCCGCAGTGGCTGTCGCCGTTCTGGGGCGCAGCTACCTCTGTGCCAGAGCGGTGCGCCCTTCCGACAGGAATCATCCCGAGGCCTTCTATCTCCTGCTGCTACTCTGCCTGCTAGGCGCCTGTACACTGGTCTGCGCCAGCCACTTCGCCATGCTCTTTCTGGCACTGGAGTTGATCAGTCTGTCGCTCTATCCACTGCTCGGCTTTCCCCTCACCGGCAGTGCCTTCGCTCCCGAGCTAAAACGTCAGGGGATAGAATCCGCGATCAAGTACCTGATGCTCTCGGCGCTTGCCAGTGCCCTGGGGCTTTTCGGTATTGCACTGGTTTACGGAGCCACCGGCGCAATGGAGTTTGTCGCCGTGGCGGCGAAGATGGCTGAGAATGGGGCCGGTTCCGCGCTGGTGCAGACGGGTATAACACTGGTGCTGGTGTCCACGGCCTTCAAACTCTCCCTCGTCCCCTTCCACATCTGGACTCCGGATGTCTATCAGGGGGCACCAACACCCGTCACGGCACTGATCGCCACCGTGAGTAAAGCGGCAGCCGTGGCGCTGTTACTGCGACTACTGACGCTCTCGGGTTGGAACGAGGCACCAATTACCGGCCCCCTGCTCACGGTACTGGCGTTAGCCAGCATCATCGGCGGCAACCTGCTGGCGCTGCTGCAGGGAGATGTGAAGCGATTGCTGGCTTACTCTTCGATCGCCCATATCGGCTACCTGATGGTGGCCTTGCTGATTAGCGAACAGGGACTCGGTGGCGAGGCCGCTCTCTACTACCTGGTGGCCTATATCGTTACAACTCTCGGCGCCTTCGCCGCCGTTAGCCTGGTGGGCGACCAGTCTGTTGCCAGTTCCGAGACGCCAGCTGGTGCTGAAGCAGATCTGTTCCAGAGAGAGAGTTTTACCGGGATGTTCTGGCGCTCACCACTGCTGGGAACCTGCCTTGCCGCCATGCTGCTATCACTGGCGGGCATCCCGCTGACCATCGGCTTTATCGGTAAATTTTATATATTTACAGCGGGCGTGGAGGGCGAACTGTGGCTCGTCCTCAGCGCAGTGATTGTCGGTAGTGCTCTGGGGCTTTTTTACTATCTGCGCCTCATGCTCACACTGTTTCAGCGGGATAGCCGCCTTCCGCTGCCGGGCAGCACCGGGCTGCAGGTTCCGGTGACCGGACAACTGCTACTGGTGGTGCTATCTGTGACCCTGTTGGCGCTAGGTGTCTTCCCCCAGCCCTTGATCAATTGGCTACATGCACTATATACATAACAGGGGCATGATGATTTTCAGGACAAAAATCACCCGCTTTCGCGCCGTAAAAACCACAACTATTCAAAGGCCTGCCGATGAAGACGTTTAAACAGGCGTATGAAGTACTCAAGGACGCCGAGAAATTTCACCGTGATATCGCCGATTTTTACCGTCATTTAATGGAAAAATCCGACGATAACCGCACTCAACTACTCCTCACGCACATGATCGAGCATGAGGAAAGGATGGCAAAAAACCTCGCCAATTATGGTGAGGTCGCCCAACACAAGGTGATGAAAACCTGGCTGCAGTACACCCATGAGGAGTCTGTGAAGGACTTTATTCATGGTCTCGAGCTGAGCGACCCACCCACGATCAAAGAAATCAATGCCATGCAACGGGCAGTGGACCGCTACTTCTCCGATCTCTACCAGGCCGTGTACGGCGCTATCGAATCTGCCGAGGTGAAAGAGGTATTCGAGGACCTCAAGCAGATACAGGACAAGGAGCGCATCACCCTGTCGATGGCTACCAACTCGCTCTGGGATATGTGAACTATTTCTGATTGTGCAACAAAAAAACCCGCTGCAAGCAGCGGGTTTCTTGTTTTCCGGCCGTAATCAGAACTCGTAGCGGGTCCGCAGGTAGTAGAAACCGCCCTCGAAACCGAACGGCGAGAACTGGCTGTAGCGGTTACCCACACCATCGGCAGCGCCCGGATTCTCTTCCGGGAACTGATCCAACAGGTTCTGGGCCCCCAGGATTACGGACGCTTTCTCCGTAAAGGCATAACCCACCTCGGCATCCACAATCATTTCACCGCCATAGACCTGGCCGTCCTCCGAGTCGAACCAGTCATCATAGGAGCTCACTCTGGCCATCATCCGCCAATCACCGATAGTGGTATTGCTCGACAGGTTCCAGCGGGTTTCCGGCAGGCCCTCTTCCAGCTCCCGAATCCGGGTCGCATCAATGGTCTCGGGCGTGAAGCTGTCGACAGAGGTATCAGTCTGGTTGAAGGCAAGACTGATGTCGGTATTGTCACCGATCAGATCCGTGCTGTAGGTCGCCACGATATCGACACCGGTCGTGGTGGTATCAAAGTCATTGGTGAAGAAGCGGAAGTTTTGCAGGTTAGCCGCACTGGTTACGCCAGAAGCCACGAGGCTATCCACCTCTGCTTGTGTCAGTGAGTACAGCTGCGACGGCGCGATACGGCCCTCTACCTCGATATTGAAGTAGTCCACGGTCACATCAATGGGACCGACAGTGAAGACGGCACCGATGGTCCAGTTGGTGGACTCTTCCGGATCCAGGGGTTCTCCCCCACGCAGTTTCGCCACCGCGTTTGTGGAGGGAATCGTGCCGTTATTGACCAGGTCGTTGAGCGCCAGGTCGAATTCGGTAGAAACGTTAAACGCGTTTGATTGACCCGGTGTCGGAGCCCGGAAGCCCGTGCTCCAGGAGCCGCGCACAGCGAGGTTGTCCGTGACATCAATATTGGTTGCCAACTTGCCGTTGGTGGTGGAACCAAAATCATCAAAGTCTTCGAAACGTAGTGCCAGGCCCAGAAGCCAACCTTCTACTACGTCTGCCTCCAGATCAACATAAGCAGCCCGGTTGGTGCGGCTCCACTGGCCACCCGCGAGGGGACCAAAACCCGGGAAGCCGTTCGAAGCGGCACTGAAGCCCTGGCCGGCCAGGGGGCCGATTTCGTAGGAGGCCTGATCGCCCGTGGTGATTTCAAAGGTTTCGTCGCGCCATTCCAGACCGGTCGCGACACTGAGCTCAGAGGCGAGGCCCACTTCATAGCCCTTGACCATATCGATGTTGAAGTTTTTCTCCAACTGGGTGTACGCACCGGGATTAAACGCAGTGGGCGTCTGCGGACCCAGTGAAGCGTTGACGGTGTTGTAGATGAAAAAGTCTACATCGTTGTAGCCGAGGGACGCACTCACATCGTAGGCCCAGCCATTCTCCAGCTCACCCCGTACACCGGTTACCCCGGCAAGGTCTGTCACTTCACCACCGAAGCGCGGCGTGAAGCCACCCGGGAAAATTTCCTGGAAAGAGAAACACTCGGCGCTGGACAGCGCATCGGCATGACTGAAGCCGGCACAACTATCAAGACCGTTGCTGGGGTCGAGATCACCGATCAGCGGATTACCGTCACCGTCGGCAAATACTGCACTGCGGGTTTCTGGGTTACGGAAATAGAAGCCGCCATCAACCTGTTTTGAGCCGTAGTTGCCGAACGCATAAAACTCTCTACCACCGCCAAGTTCGAGACCGAGATTCACCACACTCTTGAAGTCATCCTTGATTTCCGGGCGGCCCCAGACCTGGGCAGGATTGGCCACATCGGTATTACCTGCTGCGACCAGCGCAGCGGCATCATTCCGCTGAATGCTGCGGTCGGTATCTTGTTGGGCTCCGGCTTCGAAGCTGACGTTGGCAAAGCCTTGGGAAGTGAATGGCATGCCGTAATTGGCCGACACGGTATATTGAGTGCCATCTCCCTCGTAGAACTGTCCCGCTTTCACTTCCAGCGCGCCGCCATCAGGCGCATCTTTCAGTTTGAAGTTGATGACCCCGGCAATGGCATCAGAACCGTACTGCGCAGCAGCGCCATCGCGGAGCACTTCCACTTGCTGCAGGGCGATGGCCGGGATCTGGGAAATGTCGGGCCCCTGCGCTCCATCGGAAACCCCGTTACCCAACCATGCGATCACCGCGGCACGGTGGCGGCGCTTACCATTGACCAGCACCAATGTGTGGTCGGGCGCCAGTCCGCGAAGATTAGCCGGCCGTACCAGACTGGCCGCATCACTGATCGGTTGGGTATTCACATTGTACGAGGGAACCACATTACGCAGCAGGGAGTTCAGATCGGAATCGCCCTGGTTAACAAAGTCCTCACCGGTAATGATGTCGATGGGTACCGCGGAGTCCGCGGCAGAGCGGCCCTCTACACGGGTACCAATCGTAATGACTTCCTCAATGATCTCGTCCTGAGCCGATACAGGGCTTGAAACGGCAGCAATCGCCAGGGCAAGTAGCGCCGGAGTATGCACTCGAGTAATGGTCTTCATACAGACTTTCCCAATTTATTGGATGTTATTGAAGCGATGGTGAAAGTTACGAAACGTCACAAATTCTCTATCTTGCAAAAAACGTGACAACACTATGCCCGCAACACGGACCCACAGAACACGCCCGATTGCCTCGTCACCAACCGGAAAGCAACGCACTAGCGGAGAGCACAAAAGTGAACGGACGCACTAACACCGGTCATATTCTCGCGATGCGGATGACAGACCGTGAAATGAATCACGCAAACGACTCTGTGGCGGAGGATTCTCCATTTGTGCTGGGAAATTACGTCGCTATCGATACGCGGGAATCTCATGACATCAAACTGACAGCGGTGTCATAAAGGCGTCCGGCGCAAGTGACGAACTGCTTCGTGAAAGCCATCACTCGTGACGTTAAAAAATATCCATTCGGGGGGAAGAAAATAAACAAACTACTCGCGCTTGATGAGGCCGAGGTTCAAGCTCTTGGTTGATTCCTCCTGCCTTCATGTGGCTCTGCGGGAACGGGAATATGCCGCTGAATCTCCAGATCCGCGACACCCCGTCCGGCTCCTGAAGAGAGAGGTTTGAAGGACTTCTATGGATTGCTGTCGATTGCCCCGTACTACGCTCCTGTACTATGAGACAAGGTTGAGCATGACATTCACCACCACGGCATTGGCAATATCGATAAAAAATGCCCCGATGAGAGGTATTACCAGAAAAGCCTGCGGCGAGGGCCCATGGCGCTCGGTAACGGCCGTCATGTTAGCCAATGCTGTAGGAGTTGCCCCCAGGCCAAGGCCGGCAAATCCCGCCGACATGACCGCAGCATCGTAATTTCGACCCATTATGGGAAAGAGGATAAACAGTACGTAAAGCGTGATCGCGAGAACCTGTCCCGCGAGCAGAAAAACTATCGGCCCAGCGAGCCCAAGAAGAGTCCACAGTTGCAGGCTCATCAGCGACATTGCCAGAAACAGCCCCAGACTCAGGTCTGATATAAGAGCCAGAATGGGCGTACCCGTGGGCCACGGCAGCTGCTTGAATATCTGCGGAATCGTGTTCGTCATCAGAATACCGGCGAAGAGGCAGCTGACAAAGAGGGGCATATTAATGCCCCAATGCTCCAACAACATGTCCAGGTGCAATCCGATCCCGACCGCAATACTGATCATCAGAATTGCATTCAGCACCGAGTCAACGCTGATCTTTTCGTCTTTCTTCCCCTGCGGAATACCGACAGTGATGTGCTCGTGACTCGTGGACTTCAGCTGGTACCGGGTTACCAGAAAGTTGGCGATCGGTCCTCCGACGATTCCGCCGAGAATCAGTCCGAAAGTTGCGCAGGCGATACCGATTTCCATGGCATCGTCGATGCCATAGGATTCCTCCAGCAAAGAAGCCCATGCAATCGCCGTCCCATGCCCACCGCTGAGCGAGATACTGCCGCCGAGAACACCCACGACCGGATCCAGCCCGGCCAATGAAACCACTGCCACTCCCATCAGGTTCTGCAGGAACAGGAGCCCTACGGCGAGAAAAAGCAGTATCAATAACGCGCGTCCCCCAGCCAGCAGACTACTGATACGGGATGAAAGCCCGATACAAGTAAAGAAAACGACAAGAAAGATATCCCGCTCCCTCAAATCGAAGACGAAGACACGATCAGCGGCGAAATAAACCACGCAAAAGAAGAGGGATGCCAATACACCACCTGTGACAGGCTCCGGTATATTGTAGTGGCGCAGCACTCCCGCTCTGGCCGTCAAATACTTGCCCAGAAACAATACCAATATGGCGATGATGAGGGTCTGTCGAGGGCCTAACGCATATTCCATCGCACATTCACTTCCCTAGCGCACCTTTCCATTGACCTAAAAGATAGGCTAGTAAGGGGAACATGAAGCGGGAGGGCTTTATTGGCAGACTGCGAACAGTACCATTGCGACAACTGGGCAGCCCCGGGCGCTGGTCAGTGCCATTCAGGTCCCAGGTGGGAGCGCCACTGCATCGAGGTTCACGTCGAGACAAGAGATAATCAGATTCCGTTTACTGAAGTTGTAGCGGCTCAGCACGCCGACCAGGCTTTCCTTACCCAGTAAGCGGCGCGTCATCTCATCGAGGCTGATACCCTGTTGCTGTAGTTCCTGTGCTTCTGTAGCAAGGTTGCGCAGGTAATCATATTTCTCTCTCAACCTGCTCTTACCATTTTCCACAACCCCGCGATGGGGGCAGAGAATGGTGTCGAAATCCCGCGCCAATACACTGCGGATACTTTCCATCAGCGTTCCCACATCTTCATCGCTGCGCAATAGTTTGAGGTAATTGGCGATATACAGGTCCGCACTGAACAGCCAGCCTCGCTCTGGCAACAGGTAGCAACACATATCTTTGGCATGCCCGGGGGTAAAAAGGGCCTCCGCCTTGTCAGTACCAATCGTCAGTTGTTCCGGCAGGGGCTTGGCTTCGGCCCGCCCGGCGGCGCCCCAGAATAGTCTCTGGATAGGAGGAATACGGAAACCCCGTTTGAGGATCTCAATGGTGAGCGCCGGTGCCTGGGGCTGGATTCCTGTAGCCTGGTATATAGCGCCCGCATTACCGCTGTGGTCTTCGTGGTGGTGTGTGAGCAGCAGCTGCTGAAGCGGTGTCACTTCGATGAAAGGTTTCACGTATCGCCACTGATTACTCGGCCCCGTATCAATCACAGTGTCACCAAGCCTGTAGACGATGAAGGTGGTATTTACGCCCAGATTGAAACGGCCTACGCGTATACCCTCGAGATCATGATGGCGGTAGTGGGAGAGAACAGACATGGGGCTCCGAGCGCTTTGGTACGAGAAATGCCTCGCCGCCAGATTCCAGTGCGGGGGGCTGACGACGCCCATTGTCATCCGAGATGATTGACTGCTGAAGAGCCATATGCCTGTTTCAAGTTGATCAAACCGTTCGCGGCATGGGTGGCAGAGCCGTACTGCGCTCAGTTCGTCAATGCCAGGCGCAGCTGCAACCCCCATTTGGAGGTAGTGCCAGAAGTCACCCACGCGACCTCACCGGCGCTGTTCAGAATCACAAGCGTCGGGGTCACCCGAACACCCCAGTTAGCGCTCCGGGTACCCATGGGGTCGTTCAGCGTCGCAAAGGACCAGCCTTTGCCGGCCAGATACTGCTCCACCTCGGCATCAGCGCCAGACTGCAGTGCCACGCTCAGCACCTGATGATCTGCGGCGAGCTCATCCACCATCGGCGATACGATGCGACAGTATCCACACCAGGTGGCCCAGAAATACACCAATACCGGTCCCTGTTCAGTGAGCGCAGCGAGATCGACAGCATCACCACTAATGGTTTTGCCCGCTAATGGTGGCAGCCGGTCCCGGGGTATATCCCGCTGCTGGTAGAGGCCGACGCCGGTGGCAATCAGTGCCGCCAGCACCAGAAACACCACGGTCTGACGCAGGGCCCCCAGCCATTTGCGGGACATCGCTATGTCTTCCCCGTACCCTTTAATCAGTACTTCACCGAACAACCGTAGGCACGGGAGGAAGCCACCTGGATAGCCTCTCCACTCATGGACGCATCCAGAGCGGCTGCCACATAGTTGTTGGACTTCGGAATCACCGCCGGGTTGGCAGAATCGTTATCATCGATAGCCCCGGCATAGACCACTTTGCCTTCTGGGTTGATGATAAACATGTGCGGCGTGGTCTTGGCACCGAAAGCGCGGCCCATATCTCCATCGGTATCCAGCAGGAATGGTGCGCTGGCATTCAGGTTGTGCCCCTTGGCAACTTCCAGCGCCGCAGCCGGCTCCAGATAGCCCTGCTTGCCCTTGGCCGAGGAGATCACCGTCAGCCACTGGATGCCCTCACCGGTATATTTTTCCTGCAGGGCCTGCATATTGCCGCTGCCGTAATGCTTTTTGACGTAGGGGCAGTCCTTGTTGAACCACTCAATCACCAGCCACTTGCCGGCATAATCATCGAGCGTATGCGTCTTACCTGCGGCATCCACCTCGGAAAAAGCAGGCGCCTTTTCACCCGGTACGGCAGCAGCCATGGCCATGGCCGGAACTGCAAGCAACAGCGAAAACATCCAACGACTCAGATTGTGGGAGATCTTCATTGTGTGTCGTCCTCTTTTGATTGACTTGGTGAATCCTCGAAAAGTCCGGTAATCATGCTCTCCTGCAGAATCTGAGGGAGCAGTTCCGGGCGACTGGTACCCGGGGCATACCAGGCGTAAACCGGCACGGAGTTGCGTCCCAGAGCCGCCAGCGCGCGGGTGATTTCCGGATTGTGATCAGTCCAGTCGGCCCTGACCAGATAGACATTATTGCGCTGGAAGATTTCCTGGATCTCGGGCAGGTCCAGCACCAGTTTCTTATTCACCTGGCAAGTAATACACCAGGCGGCAGTGTAGTCGATAAATACTCCCCGCCCCTCCTCGCGCGCCGCGGCGATGGCAGCCGGTTCGAAAGGCTGCCATGCACCCTCTCCCGCCACCGACACTTTGCCCTCGCGCAATTGCAGGGCGGAAAAAGCCATTACCAGAGCGATCGCCGAAAATAGGTACCCGACGGCACGCCCTCCTCTTTTGATCGTGCCGCCGAGCCAGATGGCAAACACCAGCGCCACCAGCAGCAATGAGCCGATCAGCCATCCATCTTCGCCCAGCAGACGCCCCAGTACCCACAACAGCCAGATCACAGTGAGATAGAGCGGGAAGGCCAGGAACTGGCGCAGTTTGTCCATCCAGGGGCCCGGCTGCGGCAGCCGCCGCAGCAGCGGTGGGCTGGCACAGAGCAGCAGGAACGGCGCGGCCAGCCCTACCCCAAGCGCAAGGAAAATGGCCATCGCGGAAAGTGCCGGCAGCACCGCTGCCGCCCCCAGGGCCGCACCCATAAACGGGCCCGTACAGGGTGCAGCGACAAACACCGCCAGCACACCGGTAGCGAAACTGCCGCCACGACTGCTACCGGCCAGATTCATCAATCGGTGACCGAATTCAAACAGACCACTGAAGGACAGCGCCATCAGCCAAAACAGCGCGATCAGGGCCAGCACTACCGGTGCCGACTGTAACTGGAAACCCCAGCCTACTGCAGCTCCGCCGGCACGCAGCGCCAGTAACAGTGCGCCGAGTGCGGCAAAAGTCGCGAGTACACCGGCGCCGTATAACAACGCCTCGCGCATCCGGTGACCGGCGCCGCTATTGATCAGCCCGAACACCTTGATCGACAGTACCGGAAAGACACAGGGCATCAGATTGAGAATCACGCCGCCGGCAAAGGCCGCCAGCACCAGCAGCCAGAGGGATTGCGCCGGGGACTCCCCTCGCAGCCCAAACGGCACCTGCTCGAGAGACCAGGCCTGTGCTCCGTCACTCACCACAAAACCGGCACTTTGCGCCGGCGCTGCACCGGGCACGCGCTGAAAACGGAAAACGATACTGTCGTCCCGACGTTGAACTTCCGGTTCGGCGGCCGTCAGCAATGCGCCATCTAACGGAAAAACCTCCGGTGTTTCACCCGCGCCCTGCAGGGTAAGGACAACCTCCTCGCCTTCCTCCAATAGCGCCGTTGCCCGCCAGGGGCTGTCTGCCTGTCGTTTTGGGACCCGGGCCAAAAATCCTGCCACCAGGTCCCGATCGGAAGCATCCCAGGCCTGGCTTGCCATCACCGGGCGCTCGAGGCGCATGGTGCCGAAGCCGGGAATGCAGTCAATTTTACAGACCAGCCATTCCAGATTGGCTTCCAGAACCACCTGTCCGGCGTCTTGCTCAGGCGTCAGTGGCAACAGGTAGGCAACATTGCCCTCGTAACCGAGGTTGGTGAGATGTTCGATGGGCAGGCGTTTGGGGACAGGCCAGAGGATATCGCCAGCGTGGGCACCCGTAACGGAGAGATCGAAACGCGGCGCCGCGCCGGAATCACCGGCATTGCGCCAGTAGACATGCCATTCCGGATCCACCTCGAAATAAAAACCGATAGTGGCGGGTTCTCCCGCAGCAAAGGTTTCCGGTGCCAGCCAGCGGACGCGCACGTGGTCACCACTGGCGGACTCCTGCGCTACCAGGAACGTTGTTGCTGAAAGCAACACAAGAGCCAAAATGGCTTTTACAATATTTTTCTGCAACAACACCAAGGACTGTCCCCCTCTGGACAGACTGCTGACAGGCGGTCTTTATCTATTGATAGTACGTTCCCGTTACGGGCCTGGATCGCCATCAAAACCGGTAAAGGCACTCCAGCACCGGGCTAGGCCCATGTACATCGTGTCGGATGGTAAGTGGTGACGAGATGCCAGAAACTGATTTTCCACCCACCCTGAGTCTTTGTTAACGCGAAAATATTACAGATGGCTTTCGCGTATGGTTCGCGCGACCGTTCACGCTCAAAAACTACCAGCAATGTCGCCGTGCCATCATCCGCAATATTCTGGCTTTCCACTTTGACTTTTCCGAACGGATATTGGTCCAGGTGCAACGTCTCACGCAAAAGCTCAACCATTCCTGGCGCGAAATCTGGCGCCGAGGAGATTCCCGGTTGCTCCCCCAGAAAGAAAACAGGGGCCCCCACAAAATATTGATCGAAAGCTGCAGCTTCTTTGTGTCCCTTAAAATCAGCGGCAAATGCGGCAATAAACTGTGACGGATCCTCTTCATCTGAAGAGAGTGCTACGGGAGCAAAAACCAACCAAAACAGGGCCATGTATCGCATTGCAATATTTCCTTATCGCAAACGCCGCCCCACGTCAGTGCTAATCGAGTGAGACTACGTTCAGCTGTCCTTGACTGATATAGCGCCAGCGCAGGTCGAAGCCACAGAGTTTCATACCATAAACCCTGTCCGGGTCCGGCTTCTGGTAGGCGGGTTTGGGATCTTGCCCTAACACCTGCTCAATCAGGCGCGGCAGATCCGTGCCCCAGTCGTCTTGATAGGCTGCAGCCTTTTCCCGCACGACCGCTGGGATCTCCACCGTAACTGCTGCCGGTGCCCTATCGGCAAAAGCACTGTGTGCGTCTCCGAGCGCATCCGCATAAGGCACATAGGGTTTGATATCCAGCACCGGCGTGCCGTCGACGAGATCTGCACCACCGACAATCAACTCTACCTTTGGCGAAGTGCGCACTTCCAGCAGGCGCACCACGGAGAGGCCGATATTATTGGGGCGGAATGGGGAACGGGTGGCGAGCACACCGAGTTTCTTGTTGCCGCCGAGGCGCGGCGGGCGCACCTTGGCAGACCACTGGCCGGCCGCCTGGTGGAACTGGAAGATCACCCAGATATGGGTGTTTTCCTCCAGCCCGGCCACGGCCTCCGCCACGTTCAGCGGCGGCAGCAGTTCAATGGAGGCGCGGCTCGCATCGGCAAGCAGCGGCTGGCGCGGCACCCCGAACTTCTCGCCGAAGCAGGAGTGCACGCGCGCGATGGGCTCGATGTTCATCGAGAATCAATTGAGAATTTTACTTGTCGATACCACCGAGGCAGAGGTACTTGATCTCGATGTAATCGTCGATACCGTACTTGGAGCCCTCGCGGCCAACACCGGATTCCTTTACACCACCGAAAGGCGCCATCTCATTGGAGATAATACCCTCGTTGACGCCGACCATGCCGTATTCCAGACCCTCGCTGACGCGCCAGATACGGCCGATATCGCGGGAATAGAAATAGGAAGCGAGACCGTACTCGGTGTCGTTGGCCAGTTTGATCACCTCCTCCTCGGTGGAGAATTTGTACAGCGGCGCCACCGGGCCAAAAATCTCCTCTCGGAAAATCTTCATCTCGTCGGTCACGCCCGTCAGTATGGTCGGCGCGTAGAAGCAGGCTCCCATTTCACTGGGACCGCCCTCGACCGGTGCCTTGGCGCCCTTGGAAACTGCATCCTCCACCAGCGCGTGCACATCCTTCACGGCCTTGGTGTTGATCATCGGGCCGACCTCGACGCCCTCTTCGGCGCCGTTGCCCATTTTCATGCCCTGCACCGCCTGGGCGAATTTCTTCGCGAAGGCATCGTAGACGCCCTCCTGTACAAAGATACGGTTGGCGCACACACAGGTCTGACCAGCGTTACGGTATTTACAGACGATGGCACCCTTCACCGCCTCATCGAGGTCGGCGTCATCGAAGACGATAAACGGTGCGTTGCCACCGAGCTCCATGGAGGTTTTCTTGATGGTTTCCGCGCACTGGGCCTGCAGCTGCTTGCCCACCCCGGTGGAACCGGTGAAGGTGAACTTGCGTACCAGCGGGTTGGACGTCATCTCGGCGCCGATCTCGCGGGAGCTTTTACCCACCACCACGTTGAAAACACCGGCCGGGATACCCGCTTCTTCCGCCAGTACCGCCAGCGCCAGCGCCGACAGCGGCGTTTCGGAGGCGGGCTTGCTGACAAAGGGACAACCGGCGGCGAGGGCCGGGGCCATCTTGCGGGCAATCATGGCGCTGGGGAAATTCCATGGGGTTACCGAGCAGGTCACACCCACGGACTGCTTGATGACAATGATTCGCTTGTCCTTCGACGGCGGCGCGATGACATCACCGTAGACCCGCTTGGCTTCCTCGGAAAACCACTCGACGTAGTTGGCCCCGTAAACCACCTCGGTCTTCGCTTCCGCGAGTGGCTTACCCTGCTCGGCGGTGAGGATCTTCGCCAGGTCATCGGCATTTTCGATGATCAGGTCATACCAGCGGCGCAGGATCTTGGCCCGCTCCTTTACGGTGGCATCCCGCCAGGCCGGCCAGGCGCGGTTGGCAGCTTCGATCGCGCGACGGGTCTCCGCCGCACCGAGGCTGGCAATGCTGGCCACCACTTCGCCGGTGGCCGGGTTGGTAACGTCGAGGGTGGCTCCGGAATCGGCATCGATCCACTGACCGTCCACATAGGACTGGGTGCGCAGCAGCGAGGGGTTTTTCAGGTCCAGCATTGCGTTCTCCTTTTGCCTGCTGGTTGGCCCCGGGAAGGGGCTGCAACCGTTATTTTTTCTTCTTCACGAACTTCATCAACCGGCGCTTCTTGGCCTTCTGCCGGTCGGACAGCTTGTTCTTGCGCCCGGCGTAGGGATTGTCACCAGTGCGGAATTCGATTTTTACCGGCGTACCGTGCAGCTCCAGCGCCTTGCGGAATGTCTTTTCCAGATAGCGCACATAGTGAGCCGGCACTTTTTCAGTCTGGTTACCGTGAATCACGATCACCGGTGGATTCTGGCCGCCGGCGTGGGCATAGCGTAACTTGATGCGGTGCCCGTGCACCAGTGGCGGTTGGTGCTCACTCACCGCCCACTGCAAGATACGGGTCAGGTGGTTGGTGGAGAGCTTGTCGGTGGCAGACTGGTAAGCCGCTTCGATGGACTCGTAGAGGTGACCGACACCGGTACCGTGCAAAGCGGAAATAAAGTGGATATCCGCGAAGTCGACGAAGCGCAGGCGCCGCTCCAGCTCGGTCTTCACGAAATCGCGATGGTCGGAGTCAAGGCCATCCCACTTGTTCAGCGCCACCACGAGTGCACGGCCCGCCTGAATGACACTGCCCATCAGGTGCATATCCTGGTCGACGAGGCCCTCTTTGGCATCAATCACCAGCACCACCACATTGGCGTCCTCGACCGCCTGCAGCGTTTTCACGATGGAAAACTTCTCCACCGATTCCTTGATGTTCTTGCGCCGGCGGATACCCGCGGTATCGATCAGCGTGTAGGGTTTGTCGTCGCGTTCGTAATTGATGTAGACACTGTCACGGGTCGTACCGGGCTGGTCGTAAACCACCACTCGCTCTTCACCCAGCAGACGGTTGACCAGGGTGGACTTGCCCACGTTGGGACGGCCGACAATGGCGATCTTGATGCCGGTGGCTTCGTCCTCCTCTTCTTCTGCGGCAGCCTGCTCCGGCAGGCCGTCTGCAACGCGTTGCATCAGGGAGCGAACGCCGCGCCCATGAGTAGCGGTAGTGGGGAAAAGCTCGCCGATACCCAACTCGTAAAACGGTGCCAGGGCGATATCGGGATTCACCCCATCCACCTTGTTGGCCACCAGCAGGGTCGGCTTGGAGCGACTGCGCAGCTGCTCGGCAATCATCTCGTCCGCCGGAGTCAGGCCATCCCGGCAATCGACCAGGAACAGGACGAAGTCGGCTTCCTCGATCGCCTGCATGGACTGCTGCGCCATGGCTGCGTCGATGCCCTCCTCGCCGCCGGTGATACCACCGGTGTCGACGAGAATCATCTTCTTACCGTCGATCTCCGCTTCACCGTATTTGCGATCGCGGGTAAGACCGGCGTAGTTTGCCACCAGGGCATCACGGCTCTTGGTGAGCCGGTTGAACAGGGTGGATTTACCCACATTGGGACGCCCGACCAGGGCAATTACTGGCAGCATAACTCAGTCTTCTCTGGGCAAAATGGATTTGCCATAAACACGAACGCCCGCGAAGCGCGGGCGGTACAACGTCTCCGCGCATGAGTGGCGCGGCGGGCGGAGGCCAGCTCCGCCCGTTTCGATTTTATTGGCGACGCTCGAGGCGCAGGGCAACGAGCTCTCCGTCATCAGACAGGGCAAAGAGCAGGTCGCCATCTACAACCATCGGAATCCGTACCGGATCGCCGTCAATCTGCTCACGGCCGATGATCTGGCCGGTCGTCGGGTCGATGGCGTGTAGGTAGCCTTCCAGATCGCCCACGACCAGCACATCACCGAAGTAGGCAGGGCCGCTCAGCTCCCGGCGCAGCAGATCATTGTTGCTCCAGACGATCTGGCCACTGCCCACATTGTAGGCATATACGCTGCCACCGGCATCGCTCAAGTATACATTGCCCGCACCCACGGCCACGCTGTGGTGGGTGGAGGCATCCCGGGCCCACAGGCCCCGGCCGTCCTCACGGGACAGGGCCACGACGCGCCCTTGATAGCTGGCGGCGAACACCAGGTCGCCGCGTACCACCGGGGAGCCGTCGATATCCACAACGCGCTCCAGTTCGGCGGAGCCCTGCGGAATGGCCACCCGCTGCTCCCAGCGAGGAATACCATCGCGGGCGTCGAGGGCGATCAGTTTGCCGTTATCCAGACCGGCGAATACCAGGCCGGCGGTGATCACCGGCGCTGCCGTGCCACGCAGGGTCAGTACCGGAAGCGTCGTGCTGTGGCTCCAGCGTTCGGTGCCATCGGTTGCATCGAGCCCAACCAGCTTGCCGTCCACCGACTGCACAACAACCACACCGGCACCGACGGCCGGCGCCGCCACCACTTCACTGGTGAGCTGGTGGCTCCAGAGTTCACTGCCATCGTTCAGATCGAGAGCCACTACACGGCCGCGGTAATCGGATACGACAGCAAGGTTGAGCCCAACGCCGACGCCGCCACTGATGGGCACGTCGAGGTCCACTTTCCACTGCCGGCGACCGGTGGCACGGTCCAGTGCCTGTACCTCGCCGTCACTGCTGGCAGCAACAATCCTGCCTGCACCGATAGCGGGCTGCAGCATGGCGTAACGTTTGGTGTCGATATCGCCGATGTTTTCCGACCAGACTTCACGCAGCTCCACAGTGGCATTGATATCCACAAGCTCGACGGGGTCCGTGTCTTCTTTTTTCTCATCGTTGGAAGCGCAGGCGGCGATCGCTGCCGCCAGTGCCACCACGACCGCTCTGGTCAGGGTGCGTGAAATGGCTTTCATTGCTCGTCACTCTCCTGTGCCGGCTCTTCCTGTGCAGGCTCTTCCGCTGCACTTGCCTCAGTCTTTGCTGGCGCTACACCCTCGGCCTTCAGGCGCAGCAACTGGGCACCGCCCGCCTGCTCCGCCGTCAGCTTGGCCAGGGCCTGCTGGTAGGCCTCGTGGGCCGCGCTTTCGTCGCCTTTCTGCAGCAGGATATCGCCACGGGTCTCAGCGAACAGGGCCGCAAAAGCTGCGGGTACATCGCCTTCCAGAAGCTTCAGAGCCTCATCGGGCTTGCCGCGCGCGGCGAGTACAGAGGCCAGGCGGCGAGTGGCAAGCAGCTTGAGGGATTCCTCTTTGCTGTTATCCAGTACCCACTGCAGCTCCTTCTCGGCAGACTCCAGATCGTTATCGCCGGCCGCCAGAGCCGCAAGGCGCAGTGCCGCCTGGCTGGCGTAGATACGGCTCGCGTACTCCTCTTTCAACTGCTGGGCGAGGCTCTTCGCCGTGGTCAACTGCTTGTTGTCCGGCTGGCCCTCGTTCGCGCTTACCGCTTCGACAAAGCCCTGGTACAGGTCAGAGGAAGCCTCGACCTGGTCGCGCTCGGCGCCCTGCCACCACTGGAAACCAAAGTAACCGGCCAGTGCCAGGACCACGCCGGTGACGATGCCACGGCCGTTTTCCGCCCACCAGCGCTTCAACGATTCTAATTGTTCTTCTTCGGTCAAATGATCAGCCATTGGTCAATTCGCCTTTCCTGTCAATTCTTGATACTTCCCGTGGAGCGGCCCTGGGCCACTCCCGATACTTACTTCTGTCTTCTGTCGCTCCGCGGCTAGCCTTGCAGCAGCGCGGGCAATTCGGCCACGGCAACGGTCTGCTGCGGCTGCTCGGCACGCAGGAATTTTACGGTCACCTGCCCTGCCGCCGCCTCGTCCTCACCAATGATGAGGGCAAAGTCCGCGTTGCTCTTGTCGGCCTTTTTCATCTGGCTCTTGAAACTGCCACCGCCACAATGGGTCTGTAACCGCAACCAGGGCAGCTCATCGCGGATTTTCTCCGCCGCAGCCAAAGCCGCCGATTGTACATCACCGACGGCCACCAGGTACGCATCCACCGGTTGATCCAGTCCTTCCGGCAGAGCTTCGAGGGTTTCCAGCATCAGTACCAGGCGCTCGACCCCGAGCCCGAAGCCCACTGCCGGAGTGGGCTTGCCACCCAGCTGCTCGACGAGGCCGTCGTAGCGGCCACCGGCGCAGACAGTGCCTTGGGCTCCGAGACTGTCGGTCACCCACTCGAACACGGTCTTGCCGTAGTAATCCAGACCACGCACCAGCCGCGGATTGATCGTGTACTGGACTCCGGCGGCGTCCAGCATCTCACGCAGGCTGGCGAAATGCGCTGCAGACTCTTCGTCCAGGAAATCCAGTAGACAGGGCGCATCGACCAGCAGTTCCTGGGTCTGGGCGTTTTTGCTGTCGAGAATCCGCAGCGGGTTACGCTCCAGGCGGCGCTGGCTGTCCTCGTCAAGCTGATCCTTGCGCTCGCTCAGGTAGCTCACCAGCGCATCGCGGTAAGCGGCACGGCTGGCGCTGTTGCCAAGCGAGTTGAGCTGCAGGGTGACGTGCTCGGCGATCCCCAGCTGCTTCCACAGGCGCGCGGTCATAATGAGGATCTCGGCATCGACATCCGGTCCCTCGATACCGAACACCTCGACACCAAACTGGTGGAACTGGCGCAGACGGCCCTTTTGGGGGCGCTCGTAGCGGAACATGGGGCCGAAGTACCAGAGCCGCTGCGGGGTCGCCAGCAGCCCGTTCTGCATCACTGCGCGCACCGCACCGGCAGTGCCCTCGGGGCGCAGGGTGACGCTGTCACCACTCTTGTCCTCGAAGGTGTACATCTCCTTCTCGACGATGTCGGTGGCCTCACCGACGGCGCGGCTGAAAAGCTGGGTGACCTCCAGCAGGGGCATACGGATCTCGCTGTAGCCGTAGCGGGCGAAAAGCTCACTGACCGTACTCTCCACGTACTGCCACACCGGGGACTGGCCCGGCAGCAGGTCGTTCATGCCGCGAATTGCGCGAAGCTGTTTCAAGGTTTGTCCTTACTTAACTCAATCAGTTTCCGGGTTGAAGGGCGTCGACACCGACAAGACTCTGATGGGTGCTGTTGGGGTTTTTGCGGGACTGTCGGCCGGAGGGACCCGGTCGACAAGCCTCCAGGGACGGATTCACGGCATGTCCCGCAAAAGCCCCGTCAGCACCCAACGCCCCTCCTGAGGATGGTCAGGCCTTGGCGATGATATCCGCCTCTTGCTCCGCCTTGGCGGCAGCCTTTTCGCGAATCAGGCGCTCCAGGTCATCCACCAGGTTGTCATTTTTCAGCTTATGGCTGGGCTTACCGTCCACATAAATCGCATGGCTGGGTGTGCCACCGGCGAGACCGACATCCGCCTCTTTGGCCTCACCCGGGCCATTGACGATGCAACCGATGACCGCCACATCCAGCGGCGTGGTCACATCTTCGAGGCGCGTCTCCAGCTCGTTCATGGTCTTCACCACGTCGAAGTTCTGACGCGAGCAGCTGGGACAAGCGATAAAGTTGATCCCCTTGGTGCGCAGGCGCAGGCTCTTGAGTAGATCCCAGCCCACCTTCACCTCTTCCACCGGATCGGCGGCGAGGGAGACCCGCAGAGTATCGCCGATGCCATCCAGCAGTAGCGCACCGAGGCCGATTGCGGACTTCACGGTGCCCGAACGCAGGCCCCCGGCCTCGGTGATACCCAAGTGCAGGGGCTGCTCAATCAACTGGGCCAGCTTCCGGTAAGCCGCGGTGGCCATGAAGATATCAGAGGCCTTTACGCTGACTTTGAAGTTGTGAAAGTCCAGGCCATCCAGAATTTCGACGTGACGCAGAGCGGACTCCACCAGGGCATCCGGGGTCGGCTCGCCGTATTTCTTCTGCAGGTCTTTTTCCAGTGAACCCGCGTTGACGCCGATCCGGATCGGGATATTCAGGTCCCGGGCCTTGTCCACCACGGCGCGAATACGGTGCTCACGGCCGATATTACCCGGGTTGATACGCAGGCAGTCCACTCCCAGATCCGCCACCCGCAGGGCGATGCGGTAATCGAAGTGGATATCCGCAACCAGCGGTACCTCTACCTGCTTCTTGATCTCACCAAATGCTTCGGCCGCCTCCATGGTGGGTACGGAGACCCGCACGATATCGGCCCCGGCATCCTGCAAACGCCGAATCTGGCCAACGGTGGCCTCGACATCACAGGTCTCGGTGTTGGTCATGCTCTGCACCGAAATGGGCGCCCCGCCACCAACAGGCACATTGCCCACCATAATCTGGCGGGATACGCGGCGAACGATGGGTGACTCAAATTGCATAGGTCTGACCTGACGGTTTCGCAGAGTGAAAAATCGAGGGGGAATTATAAAGGTGCCGAGCGCACAAATCAGCATCAGCGCACGCGTGACTGCCCATCCTAGCTAGTGAACAGGCAGCTTGGGGTTCCGGGGATGACAAAGCGGCCGGCATGACACCGTCCGCGAGGGGTTTACTCGCCCACTGTCATGCGACGGGTACGGCGGCCGCCGATGGGGTCACTGGGAATGACTTGGCCACGGAAGCGGACTTCGGTAGCCGCTGCATTGCCCAGCATCAGGCTGAACGGCGGCTGCCCCTCCAGCACAACCACGGAACCCTCAGGTTGCAGCTTGGCCAGCAGCACACTGCCAGACGCATCCTTGGCCTCTACCCAGGCCTCCTGGGCGAAGCTGAGCTCCAGTGTCTCGACGGAGCCGGTGGTCACCGGCGCCGCCGCGGGCTCTACTGCTGCAACCGGCTCAACTGCGGTCTCCAGCGCTGCCCCGCTTGCGGCTGTCGCAGTAACGGGCTCGGGCTTCTCGGCAACAGCGGTCTCGGCAGCGGTCTCCTCGATCGCGGTTTCGCCACTGGGCTCTACCGAAGCGAGACCAATCTCCTCACTCTGGGCAGCAAAAGATTGCGGCACAGACTCCAGGGAGCCGCCCTCCTCATCTGTAGAGACAGATTCAAAAGTCTCCGGAGCAGCCGCGGTAACGGGCTCCGCAGGCACCGCGGCTGCTGTCGCCGCAGGCTCAGAAAACTCACCAGCAAAGGAGTCATCCACAGTGCTGTCTGCAACGGTCTCCTCGACCGGGCGCTCTGCAGTAAGAGAATCGACATCAATCGACGATACACCCAAATCGCGCCCCTGGAACCACCAGAAAGCCCCGGCAACAACCACCAGGGCCACCAGCGCCAGAACACCGTGGCCGCCCTTGCCACCCTCGTCGATGACGGGCCCCTTGCTCACATGCTCGATGATCGCCCGACTCTCCTCTTCGGCAGCGCTGTAGCCAGAAAAGGCTTTCAGCACCGGCTCGGGATCGACAGCCAGCTCCTTGCAGGCATTGCGGATATAACCGCGAACGTAGAGGGCACTGGGAAGGCGGTCGTATTCATCCCGCTCCAGCAACTCCAGTTTATTGCCGGTCATCCGCAGGCGGGCCGAGAGCTCATCGAGCGTCAGCCCGGCGGCTTCACGGGCTTCTCGGAGCTGGGCCCCCGGCGAAAGGTGTTCGTCACGGACCGCGGCACTTTGCGCGGACGCTTGCGCGTTTTCGACTACGTTATCCGTCATTGGCCATCATCTTCTTATATTCCAGCGCTTCCGCTGAATAGGGATACAGGTTTCGCAGGGCCAGGGCGTAGCTCCGCTCCTTGTCCCGGTTACCAAAGATTTTCTCGATACGGATACCCAGCCAGAGTGACTGAGGCACCTGCCGGTGCTTTTCGCTGTAACGGTCCAGATACTGCTTGGCCTGAGCGTAGGCACCGGCTTCGTATTTCATCTCTGCCAGCTCCAGCAACGGCTGCGGCAGGTTTTCATTGAGTGCCAGGGCACGGGTGAAAGCGCGCTCCGCCTCCTCGGTTTTACCGAGCTGAACGGCCGCGCGGCCGTAATTGGTCAGCGCGTAGGAGCGGCGATTGTAAGTGAGGTCGCTGGAGGCCTTCTCGAACTGCTCCAGCGCGTCCTCATACCGTCCCTGACGATAGAGGAAGACACCGTAATTGGTCTGGGCCATGGAAAAGTCATCGCCGTAACGCAGCGCCTTGCGGAAATGTTCCTCAGCAACGTCCAGTTCCCCATCCACCTGGTACAGCATGGCCAGACCGTGATGGGCATCGGGATTGCGCTTGCCGAGCTCCAGCGCCTTGTTGAAGTGGTAGCGGGCGAGATCCCGGTTTTCACCGGTCTGCAGGTAGCGCAAACCCAACTGCACGTGGGTCTTTACCGCCTGGTCCAGATTGACTTCCTGACGCTCCGGTAAACCCGTGGTCACGCAGCCAGTCAGCAGCACGCTGAGAAGTAAGCCTGCCAGTGGCAGGGAGAGGGATTTCGCCAACACTACATCACCTTTTATTTTTCTGGGAGCACACCCCGGCGATGCGCCGTTGGCCGGCCGGCAATCACATGCCGGCCGGGAACACGCTAGCCGACTATCCGGACCGGACGCTCGGCATTGCGGTAACGCTCGGAACGGCGTGTGCGGTCGTTGACACTGCCAGCCAACTGGCCGCAGGCCGCCGCGATATCGTCGCCGCGGGTGGTGCGCACGGTTACCGTAAACCCTTTGTCCAACAAAATCTGCTGAAAGCGTCGCAAAGCGTTGTTGCTCACACGCTGATAGTCGGACAGTTCAAACGGATTGAAGGGTATCAGATTTATCTTGACTGGCACATCGCGTAACAGTTCAGCCAGCTGCTCGGCGTGCTCCGGCCGATCGTTGACCTCCCGCATCAAGGTGTACTCAATGGTCATCTTGCGGTGGGTGTCGGGCATGCGCTCGATGTAGCGCTTGGCGCTGTCCAGCAGCATGGCGATCGGGTATTTCTTGTTGATCGGCACCAGCTCGTTACGCAGTTCATCGTTGGGCGCGTGCAGAGAGATCGCCAGGCTCACGTCAGTCACATCGGCCAGGCGATCCAGGGCCGGAACCACCCCGGAGGTGCTCAGGGTCACGCGACGCTTGGAAATGCCGTAGGCATTGTCCTCCATCATCAGGTTCATCGCGTCGACTACGTTATCGAAGTTGAGCAGCGGCTCGCCCATACCCATCATCACCACGTTGGTGACTTTGCGCGGCCCCTTGGGCTCCAGCTGGCCAAAGGATTTACAGGCAATCCAGACCTGGCCGATGATCTCGGCCGCGGTCAGATCACGGTTGAAACCCTGCTTGCCGGTTGCACAGAAGCTGCAGTCGAGGGAGCAGCCCACCTGGGAGGAGACACAAAGCGTGCCGCGGTCGCCGTCGGGGATGTAGACAGTCTCGATGGCATTGCCACCTGCGACTTCGATCAACCACTTGCGGGTGCCATCGGCGGAGTCCCACTGCTCCAGCACTTTGGGCGCACGGATCTCGGCCAAGTCCGCCAGCTTCTGACGCAATGCCTTGCTGACATTGGTCATCTGCTCGAAGTCATCAACCCCGCTCTGGTGAATCCACTTGAGTACCTGCACTGCGCGAAAACGCTTTTCGCCCAGTGAGTCAAAGAAAGCCGCCAGCTTGTCCAACGACAGGCCCAGCAGGTTCACTTTTTCGGTTTGGCTCGCAGTCATGGAATCACCTCGGGGAGAGTCTGCGCCGACCGGGCGGCCGGCGCGAGGAGGCGCGAATCAGGCGCGCGGGCAGATCTCGTCGTCTGCAAAGAAGTAGCTCACTTCGCGCTCAGCGGAAGCCGCGGAGTCAGAGCCGTGTACGGCATTGGCGTCGATGCTCTGGGCAAAGTCAGCGCGGATGGTGCCAGCTTCAGCTTCCTGCGGGTTGGTGGCACCCATCAGGTCACGGTTGGCCTTGATGGCATCTTCGCCTTCCAGAACCTGAACCACAACCGGACCGGAAGTCATGAAGTCGACCAGATCCTTAAAGAACGGACGCTCTTTGTGCTCGGCGTAAAAGCCTTCGGCCTTCTCGCGGGACAGGTGCAGCATTTTCATGGCAACAATACGCAGGCCGGCTTTTTCGAAACGGCTTTCGATTTCGCCAATAACGTTCTTGGCTACCGCGTCCGGCTTGATGATGGAAAGAGTGCGCTCCAGGGCCATGATTTTCTCCAATTTCAGTGTTAGCAATTTACATACAGAAAGAGCAACCGCAGTTGCTCTTCCCTGAATTCCTGTTTCTTTCGCTTGGCGCAACTGTGCGAAAAGCGATCACCGCCAGCTGCGGCGGGCGGATTATACGGGGAATTGTTCGAGTTTTGTACTCCAACTAGCGCCCCGCTTGGCAGAATTTCACTGCCAGAACTTACCGGTCAGTCCGCTTCTTCGATCCAGGCGGCCTGAATCGCCTCGAGGATCTTCTCGCCACAGCGATCCGGCTCGTCATCGAAGCCGGGCAACTCGATCACCCAGTTGCGCAGGTCGACAAAGTTGACCTGCAGGGGATCCACGTCCGGGTGGGCATCTACCAGCTCAATGGCAATGTCGTTGATGTCGGTCCACTTCATCCGTTGCTCTCCGCTTGGCGACGACGCTGACTGCTCCGTCAGTGTTTTTCCGAAACCTGATTGATGGTGTATTTGGGGATTTCGACCACCAGGTCCTCATCATCCACGATGGCCTGACAGGACAGGCGCGATTCGGGCTCCAGGCCCCAGGCCTTGTCCAGCAGGTCCTCTTCCAGCTCGTCCGGTTCACCCAGTGAATCGAAGCCCTCGCGTACGATCACGTGACAGGTGGTACAGGCACAGGATTTTTCACAGGCGTGCTCGATCTCGATGCCGTGTTCCAGTGCCGCATCACAGACACTCACGCCACTTTCCACTTCGATCACCTTGCCCTCGGGGCAGATTTCGGCGTGGGGTAGAAATACGATTTTAGGCATGGGCTTCCAACTCGCTATGGTCTCAAAGTTGCTGGCGCTCATCGCGGCGCCAGCGGCGATTCCTGTTGCCCAGTTGGGCGCGGAACCACCCGTTATTGATCAAATTCGTCCAGGGTATGCCCCTGCATGGCTCTGCGGATGGAAGCATCCATCCGGCG
Source organism: Microbulbifer aggregans (assembly GCF_001750105.1). Taxonomy (NCBI): domain Bacteria; kingdom Pseudomonadati; phylum Pseudomonadota; class Gammaproteobacteria; order Cellvibrionales; family Microbulbiferaceae; genus Microbulbifer; species Microbulbifer aggregans. The sequence continues at coordinate 2,121,396 of NZ_CP014143.1, read as the reverse complement.
AGCAGCGAAGGGCTCCGAGATCTCATTGAGCGCCTCGATGCGCTGGTGGATCTCCTCCGCATCGCCGCCATTGTGGGCGAGACGCAGGGCCTCCATCGCCCGCTCTATGGCATCCAGCTCTTTCTCGCTCAACAGCTCGGCGCCGTTTTCCTGCAGCGCCGCCAGCAGGGATTCCAGTGCGCGCTCCGCCTCCACCTGCGCCTCGCGCAGGGCCCGAGCGGCCACGTCCTCCTCGGCATGGCTATAGGAGTCCCGCAGCATCCGGGTAATATCCTCGTCCTCCAGGCCATAGGAGGGCTTGACGGTGATATCAGCGCTGACGCCACTGCTCTTCTCCATCGCAGTCACCGACAGCAGGCCGTCCGCATCCACCTGGAACGTCACCCGGATATGGGCGGCACCGGCCACCATCGGCGGAATGCCACGCAACTCGAAGCGCGCCAGGGATCGGCAGTCCTGCACCAGCTCCCGCTCACCCTGTACCACGTGAATGGCCATTGCGGTCTGGCCGTCTTTGAATGTGGTGAACTCCTGCGCCTTGGCCACGGGAATGGTGGTATTGCGCGGAATCAGCTTTTCGGTGAGGCCACCCATCGTTTCGATACCCAGTGACAGCGGAATCACATCCAACAGCAACAGGTCATCACCGGACTTGTTGCCCACCAGCACGTCCGCCTGCAGGGCGGCACCGATGGCAACCACCTGGTCCGGGTCGATTTCTGCGTGGGGCTTGCGGCCAAAGAATTCTTCCACGCGTTCGCGCACGCGCAGGGTGCGGGTGGATCCGCCCACCAGCACCACCTCACCGACCTCATCGACACCCAGGTCGGCGTCTCGCAACGCCCGCTTGCAGGCGCGCAGGGTCTTGTCGATCAGCGGGTCGAGGATCGCGGCCATCGTCGCGCGATCAAGCGTGCCACGCCAGTCACCGTGGCTCACGCTTACGGACTCCTCGTGGGCCAGCTGCTCCTTGGCGCTACAGGCCGCGTCGAGCAGCGCTCGCTGGGTGGTGACATCGAGGTCAGTGCCCAGTCCGGCCTGCTCGGCGATCCAGCTGGCGATGGCGCGATCAAAGTCATCGCCGCCGAGGGCAGTATCGCCACCGGTGGACAACACCTCGAACACCCCTCTGGACAGCCGCAGGATGGAAATATCGAAGGTACCGCCGCCCAGATCGTACACGGCGATGAGGCCCTCTTCGCCACGATCCAGACCATAGGCTACGGCGGCTGCAGTGGGCTCGTTCAACAGGCGCAGCACATGCAGACCGGCGAGACGCGCGGCGTCCTTGGTCGCCTGGCGCTGCGCATCGTCGAAATAGGCCGGCACAGTAATCACGGCGCCATCCAGGTCTCCGCCCAGTGCCTCACTGCCACGCTGCGCCAGCACCCTGAGGATCTCGGCAGAAACCTGCACCGGGTTCACGTTGCCGGCAGCAGTTTCGATGTGCGGCATACCGCCATCAGTTTCCGCAAAGCGGTAAGGGAGCTGGTCGCCGAAGCTTTTTACATCGGCAATCCCGCGGCCCATCAACCGCTTGATCGAGAGCATGGTGTTGTAGGGGTCGCTGCCGGCCCGGACGCGGGCCTCGGCACCGACGGTCACGCCCTCTGAGCTGTAGTGGACTGCAGACGGCAGGATCACACCGCCCTCGGTCGCAGCGATTGCCTCTGCGGAACCACTGCGCACTGTCGCCACCAGTGAATTGGTGGTGCCCAGGTCGATACCCACCGCACGCTTGCGCTGGTGGGGCTCAGGGGTCTGGCCAGGTTCGGAAATCTGCAGTAATGCCATCGTCAGTCCAGTAGATCTTCTTCCAGTTCTTCCACCTGCCGCTGCAACTTCGCCAGGAACTGCAGCTTGAGCAGGGAGTTTTTTGCCTCTTCGAGCCGACCATCCGTGAAGGCACCGGCAAACGTCTGTTGTTCACTCCGGTACAGGCCGCTCACCTCATCGGCGAGATCGTCCAGCGCCGCGGCGGGCTCTGCCGCTTCGCGCACTTCCTCGAGCTGTTCGCGCAACATCATCTGCTGCATCAGAAACTCGGCATCGGCAGTAGTCTGCTCAGGACTCACTTCGACGCCGGCCAGTTTCAGCAGATAGCCGGCACGCTGCACCGGATCCTTCAGGGTCGTGTGGGCCTCATTGATTCGCGTTGCATACTGCATCGCCAGCATCTGCTCGCGGGAGGACTTGGAGGCGTACTTGTCCGGGTGAAACTCTTGCTGCAACTCGCGATAACGCTGGGCCAGGGCCGCGCGATCCACCTCGAATGCGGGCTTGAGACCGAAAATATCGAAATAGGTCTGCTGTTCTGACATACCTGCCCTCTCGACCAACCCTGGATCAATCTGCCTCGCACCCATGAGATTCATTTCACGGAGCGCCTTTGTTTCACCCAAAGAAAAAGGCCGGCCTGCAGGGAAGCAGCCGGCCCCGTTCGCACAGCGGCTGCCTCAAACGTGGAAGCTTTCGCCGCAACCGCACTCGTTTTTTACATTGGGGTTGTTGAACGCGAAACCCTCGTTAAGGCCCTCTTTGACGAAATCCAGTTCTGTTCCGTCGAGGTACACAAGGCTTTTCGGGTCCACCACCAGCTTGACGCCCCCCTGCTCAAACACTTCGTCTTCAGCGTTCGCTTCGTCGACGAATTCAAGCACATAGGCCATGCCGGAGCATCCGGCGGTGCGCACACCCACCCGGATACCGATACCTTTTCCGCGCTTGGTCAGCTGGCGCGCCACATGTTCCTGTGCCGCGGCCGTCATGGTAATTGCCATCGTTCTGCCTTACTGCTTACTCGGCTGCTTCTTCCTTCACCGCCTGCCCGCGCTTTTCGCGGATATTGCGCACCGCTGCCTTGATGGCGTCCTCGGCCAGCACTGAACAGTGGATTTTCACCGGCGGCAGGGCCAGTTCCTCGGCGATTGCGGTGTTCTTGATCTGTTCCGCCTCGTCGATGGTCTTGCCCTTCACCCACTCGGTCAGCAGTGAGCTGGAAGCGATTGCGGAACCACAACCGTAGGTTTTGAATTTCGCATCCTCGATCACGCCGTCTTCGTTGACCTGGATCTGCAGGCGCATCACGTCACCACAGGCGGGAGCACCGACCATACCGGTACCCACATTGTCCGCCTCGTCGTCCATACGGCCGACGTTACGGGGGTGTTCGTAGTGATCGATAACTTTGTCGCTATAGGCCATGACTTTTCTCCTAACTCTTGCTGGTGCGCTTAGTGGGCGGCCCACTCGATGCTGTTCAGGTCAATACCGTCTTTGTACATATCCCAAAGCGGAGACAGCTCGCGCAGTTTTTCTACAGCACTGCGGACTTCCGCAGCGGCGGTATCTACGTCCTGCTCGGTAGTAAAGCGACCGAAGCTGAAGCGCAGTGAGCTGTGCGCCAGCTCGTCATTTACGCCCAGGGCGCGCAATACATAGCTCGGCTCAAGGCTCGCGGAGGTACAGGCAGAACCGGAAGAGATCGCCAGGTTCTTCAGCGACATGATCAGGCTCTCGCCCTCCACGAAAGCAAAGCTCACGTTGAGGATGCCAGCCACGCGTTGCTCCCAAGAGCCGTTCACGTGCACCTCTTCCATATCCTTGATCTTGTCCCAGAAGCGATCGCGCAGGGCGAGGATACGCTTGCTTTCCGCCGCCATCTCTTCCTTCACGAGACGGGCGGCCTCACCCATGCCGACGATCTGATGCGTCGCCAGGGTACCAGAGCGCATACCACGCTCGTGACCACCGCCGTGCATCTGTGCTTCCAGACGCACCCGCGGCTTGCGGCGTACATACAGCGCACCAATGCCCTTGGGGCCATACATCTTGTGGGCGGAGAAGGACATGAGGTCCACCTTCATCTCCGCCAGGTCGATCGGCAACCGGCCAGCGCTCTGGGCGGCATCCACATGGAAAATTACTTTGCGTGCGCGACAGAGTTCCCCGATCGCGGCGATATCGTTAATTACGCCGATCTCGTTGTTTACATGCATCAGGCTGACGACGATGGTGTCATCGCGCATCGCTTCTTCCACCTGTTCCGGGTAGACGATGCCGTCCTGGCGCGGATTCAGGTAGGTCACTTCGAAGCCTTCACGCTCCAGCTGACGGCAGGTATCCAGCACCGCCTTGTGTTCGATCTTGGAGGTGATGATGTGCTTGCCCTTACCCTGATAGAAGTGGGCTGCACCCTTAATGGCCAGGTTGTCGGACTCGGTGGCACCGCTGGTCCAGACAATCTCACGCGGGTCGGCATTTACCAGCTCAGCCACATGACGACGTGCATCTTCCACCGCTTCTTCAGCTTTCCAGCCGAACAAATGAGAGCGGGAGGCGGGGTTACCGAAGTTACCCTCCATCGTCAGCTGCTCCGCCATTTTCTTGGCCACGCGCGGGTCGACCGGGCAGGTAGCAGAATAGTCCAGGTAAATGGGAAGCTTCATATTCAAATCTCTCCGCGCACTAAACTGTTGCTCATTCGTGCTCTGTTTCTGTCGATGCCGGTTTACAGACCGCCCAGCACCGCCACTGTCTCTTCTTTCACCGCCTCGCGCATATCCTGGCGGCGGGCCACTTCCTGCACTTCGGCTCGAGCCACTAGGTCCGCCAGGCTGATACCACTGAGGAAGCTGTGAATCTGGGCACTCAAATCGCACCACAGGTAATGGGTGAGGCACTGCTCACCACCGGCGCAATCGCTGTTACCGCCACAACTGGTGGCATCAACGGATTCATTGACCGCATCGACGATCTGGGCCACAAAAATCTCTGCACCGTCCCGCGCCAGTCGGTATCCACCGCCCGGTCCACGCACACTGGAGACCAGGCCGGACTGCCGCAGCCGGGAAAAGAGCTGCTCCAGATAGGAAAGGGAAATGCCCTGGCGCTTGGAAATATCCGCCAGACTGATCGGGCCCTGCCCGGCATGCAGTGCTAGATCCAGCATTGCTGTGACCGCGTAGCGGCCCTTGGTTGTTAAACGCATTTCAGCTCCCGACTGATGGACAGCCCCTAAGAACGGGCGCGAGTATGGAATAACCCACCAACACAGTCAAGTATATAACCGGGCGCTGCGCTCGGGTATTGGGCGCAGCATCAGGAATCCGGGCGACCTTTTCCACCAGTCCGGTGAATGTAGTTCTGAATCGCGGTCAGCATGCCCCGCAGAATACCCAGCTCCATATCGTCGGGGCGCACGCGACTGAACAGTCGACGCAGTCGGGTCATGGTCTGACGGGGATTGTCCGGATCGATGAAGCCGAGCTCGCCCAGCGCCTGCTGCAGGTGCTCGAAGTAAAGCTCCATATCGCTGGCCTTGGCCGGCGGACGGTCCCAGTCGGCATAACTGACCGGCGCCCCCTGCTCCGCCTCCAGGGCGGCCATGCGCACCTCGTAAGCCAGCACCTGCACGGCAGTGGCCAGATTCAGGGAACTGTATTCCGGGTTCGCGGGAATATGGACGTGGAAGTTGCACGCCTGCAGCTCTTCATTGGTGAGACCGCGATCCTCACGCCCGAACACCAGGGCCACCGGGTGGGAAGGCGCCTCGGCCACGGCTCGCTGCCCGCATTCCCGCGGTGTCAGCAGCGGCCAGGGAATCCGGCGTTCACGGGCACTGGTGGCCACCACCAGTGCACAGTCCGCGACGGCCTCCTCCAGAGTGTCCACCACAACGGCAGTCTCCAGCAGGTCGGCAGCACCAGCCGCACGCCAGATGGCATTGGCGGCGGGGAATTCCCGCGGTGCGACCAGGTATAACTGACTCAGACCCATATTCTTCAGGGCGCGAGCGGCGCCACCGATATTGCCGGGGTGAGCGCTGTTGACCAGCACGATGCGAATATTGTCGAGAGCGGACATTGGGGACTGGGCCATCTGGTGAATTCCGGGTTGTCCGGTGGATGTGCGCCGCACAAACACCCTACACTTCTGAAACGGCGCGCGAGTGTAGCAAAATTGCACAGGAATCCCTACAATCCGCGTCGCCCGGCGAGCCCGGTGCCCGGAGGTCGATGCGCCTCCCGCTTTTTAACCTTTGACACCACACAGTGCGGACTTAGCTATGGAACCCATGCTGAATATTGCCCTGCGCGCGGCGCGCAAGGCCGGAGAACTGATCGAGCGAGCCTGGGAGCGCAGCGACCTCGCCAAGCTCGAGGAAAAGGGTCGTAACGATTTCGTCACTGAGGTGGATCGCGCCAGCGAGCAGGAAATCATCTACCACCTGCGCAAAGCCTACCCCAAGCACAGCATTCGCGCTGAAGAGAGCGGCATTCTCGAGGGCGCCGAACCCGATTACGAGTGGATCATCGACCCTCTCGACGGGACTACCAACTTTATCCATGGCGTGCCGCAGTTCTGTATTTCCATCGCCTGTCGCTACCGCGGCCGCATCGAGCACGCCGTGGTGCTGGACCCGATCAAGCGCGAAGAATTTACCGCCAGCCGCGGACGTGGCGCAGCCCTGAACGGCCGTCGCATTCGTGTGTCCCCACGCCAGGGCATGCGCGGCGCCCTGATCGGTACCGGAATTCCTTTCAACGGCCCGGCACTGGAAAACATCGACCCCTACCTGGCCGCCCTGAAGGAAATTGCTGGCCAGACCGCCGGTATTCGCCGTCCGGGCGCCGCGGCTCTGGACTTGGCCTACGTGGCTGCCGGCCGCTTTGACGGTTTCTGGGAAATGTACCTGAACGAGTGGGATATCGCCGCCGGCACCTTGCTGGTGCGGGAGGCAGGCGGACTGATCAGTGACTTCCGCGGCGGCGAGGGATACCTGGATTCCGGCAACCTGGTCTGCGGCACTCCCAAGGTGTTCAAGCCGCTGCTGCAGATCGTGGGCAAGAACCTCGGCAACATTCGCTGACACCAGTTTTTTGCTGCTCCAAATCGGCGCAGCCCGCTCTAGGTGGCCGCGCCGGCCACCTCCATGGCCCGGGCCAGCTCGCCCGGGCCGTATTCCGCTGGCAATGCCGCGTCCACCGGATCGCTGCCCCCACCACCAATCTCGATAAGCCGCACACCCTCAGTACGCGGATCCCGGGAGAAAATTCCAGACAGGTCAGCCGCCGACATTCCCGGTAAAGAGTTATCAAAAAGTACGGCATCGACCGCCTGACTGCGGGCAATGAAAATTGCCTCGACGGCATCTGCAGCGACCAGCAGCTTCACCTGCGGCGCACCCGCCAACATCCCCCGTAACCGCGCCAGCAGGGCGGGCCTGTTTTCCACCACCAGCAAATTACATTCCGGGAACACCGTTTCGCTGCCCGGCTCCGGGCGCAGCCTCAGCACATCACCGGGCGCATCGATCATGGGGAACTCGATCCAGAATACCGACCCCTGGTCCTCGTGGCTGTCGAAGTCAATACGCCCACCCATGGCCTCCGTCAGGCGCTTGGCAATTGCCAAACCCACTCCTGTGCCCTCGATCTGGCTCTTCTCGGCCCCGAGACGGTTGAACGGCTCAAATACCTCTGCTCGCCGCTCCTCGGGTATACCCTTGCCGGTATCGAGAATAGAAAGACGCAGCCAGCCCTCGGACTGGGGGGCGAAGTTGATCACAACCCGGCCGCCCTCCTGGTTGTACTTCACGGCGTTACCGGCCAGGTTGAGCACGACCTGCTTGAAACGGACCGGATCAACGCGGATATAGGCGGATTCCCAGCCCAACGGCTCGAATATGAGCGAGACCTTGCGCGTCTCGGCCAACGGCTCAAGCAGCCGCTTGCAGTCGCTGACCAGGCTGGCCGGCTGCACCGCTTCCATTGCCGGCGCCACCCGATTGGTATCGATTCTGGCCAACTCCTGAACATCCCCGACGAGGTGAAGCAAATGCTGGCCCGCGCGACGGATCTCCCCCAGCCGCTGCCGTTGATCGGTATTGAGGGTGTGATCCAGCTCAACCATCTGGCTGTAGCCGAGAATGGCGTTGAGCGGCGTGCGGAGTTCGTGACTAAGGCTGAACAACAGGCCGGCTCGGTGCTCATTTTCACCGCGCAAGCTCTCCAGCTCCCTCTCCACCCGGGAAAAGGTCTCGCGACTGCCGGTCACGTCCTGCAGGGTTCCCAATAACCGCAGCGGTTCATCCTTGCGATTGCACTGGAGCCGACCGCGACAGCGAAGCCAGACAATACCGCCATCGCGATGCCAGAGACGGTACTCGACATCGAGGGGGATTCGTTCGCGCACGGCGTCCTGCATGGCCTGGGAGACCCGGTCGTAATCCTCCGGCAGCATGCGCCGCTTCCATTGCGCCAGGGAGCTACGACTGTCGCCATCCAGGGGGCTGGTCTCGAAACCGATCAGCGCCCAGCAGGCGTCGTCGAACAGCACCTCGTCCGCCCGCAGATCCCACTCCCACAGGCCGTCGCCGACGCCGGCCAGTGCCTGCAAGGCACGTTCAGCAGGCAGACTCGAGGCATCTCGGCCGGCAAGGGATTCTGTATAGTCGGCACAACCGCCGAGGACAAAATGCAGCTGTTCTCCGTCGCGCCCCTGCGTCTCGAAAGAGCGGGCCCAGATTCGCAGCCAACGCATGCGGCCACTGCTGTCATATGCGCGGAATGTGGCATCCGCCAACCCACCGGGCCCATCCAGCCTCTGCCGCAGAACCCGCAGGCGATCCCGGTCATCGGAATGCACCAGCGCCAGTGCGTCTCCGGTGAAAAGGCCAGCCAGCGCACGAACCGCATCGGCATCAAAGGGAGACCAGACAGCCCCTTCCGCACGGCAATGCCCAGACTGAGGGTGCCATTCGAAGTAACCGGAATCCACGTCCAGCAACAGCCGCTGCAGGTACTGGACCTGGCTGCGTAACTGCTCAGCGTCCAGCTGGTCCAACTCGTCCGGAGTGGCCAGCTGCAAGGGGGCGTCGGTAACTTGATCGGGAGTGAGCTCAGACACGAGTGCCACTTATAGTCATTGTTGAGCCGGCAATTGGCTGTCACCTTAAGTGAAGCACTAAAGCGGCGCCGGGGAAAGAGTCCTGCGACACCCAGCGGAGATTCCACAGTCACCACAGGCAGTGCACGCCGTCGCGGACGCAGTAAAAAAAAGGCCCCGCAATGCGGGGCCTGAATCAGCGATGATGAGAGAAAACGGGAAGTCACGCAGCGTTATAAACTTGTTGCCAGCTTGCGCCGGCGGTTCGCCATAACCCCGTGAGGGTTTCCCGGAGCGCGGGTCTTTCGACCCACGTCAGAGTAATTGCAACGCTCATGCCAAGTTTGCAAAACAACCGCAAACGCCCGTCTGACGGGGCCTGCGAGCACGGCTTAGCTCTCAGGAGGCGATGACAAGCTCATCGCTCGATCATTTCCGGCGGCACTCAGGGGAGCTTCGTGAACCATGTCGGCACAAAACTCCTCCCCTGCGCACCAAAAGCTCGCACTTGTGACCAGTAACCCAACATCAGTACTGTTGGCGCCGGAACGGGGTGCCATACTGGTGCCGATCGGTTAGGATCAGGCCAGCAGTGGAAGTTACGCGCTGGGTTGCCGGAGAGAGTTCCGGCCGGGCTCACGAGGGAGCCGCCTGACCGCTGTTGCGCACAAACAAGGTTGTAAGATGAATACAGTTTCCGAGGCCCCGAGAATCTGGGTCACTACCATTCTGTTCTCCGCCACCGCCCTGGCAGCACTGATCCTGGTTCCCCTCTATGGAATCATGCACGGATACCAGTGGCAGGCCTGGGCAGCTTTTGCCGTTTACGGCGCGCTGTGTGGCCTTTCCATCACCGCCGGCTACCATCGACTCTGGTCCCACCGGACGTATGAAGCACACTGGTCCCTGCGCTGGCTGTTTGCCCTTTTCGGTGCCGCAGCGCTGCAGAACTCCATCCTGATCTGGTCCTCCGGACACCGCCGCCACCACCGCCACGTGGACGACAACGATCACGACCCCTATTCCGCCAATCGCGGTTTCTGGTTCTCACATATCGGTTGGATGCTGCGCGATTACCCCAGTGGCAAAGTAGACTTTGACAATGCCAAGGACCTGCAGCGGGATAAGATCGTGATGTTCCAGCACAACCACTACATCCCGGTCACCCTGGCGATGAATCTTGGCCTGCCGCTGCTGCTCGGCATCTGGGCCGGGGACATCATCGGTATGCTGCTGCTGGCGGGCGTCCTGCGGATTGTGGTCAACCACCACACCACCTTCTTTATCAACTCTCTCGCCCACATCTGGGGCCGCCGCCCCTACACCGATGAGAACACAGCCCGTGACAATGACCTGCTGGCGTTCTTCACCTTCGGCGAGGGTTACCACAACTACCATCACATTTTTCAGACCGATTACCGCAACGGTATCCGCTGGTACCAGTGGGATCCGACCAAATGGCTGATCAAAACTGCCAGCTGGGTGGGCCTGGCCCGCAACCTGAAGACCGTCCCCGCCATGCGCATTCAACGTGCCATGCTGGACATGCAGTTCAAGCGGGCGGAGCAGAAGCTTCAGCAGTCCAGCCACAAGGACAGCTGGCGCGAACTGCTGGAAAAAGAAGCGCAGGAATTTTCTGCCGCCCTCGGCGAGTGGAAAGAGCTTCAATCCCGCCGCTATGAAAATGCCCGCGAGCGCCTGCTGGCCAAGTGGGAAAGCGCCGCCATCCGTACGCGGGTGAAGGAGCTGGAGTACAGCCTCAAGATGCAGCGCAAGCGCCTGTCCATCATGATGGAGCAGTTCCATCTTTCCCCGGCTACTGCTGCCTGATCGGGCAGATCCGGGTAAAACGAAAAAGGCGAGCCAATGGCTCGCCTTTTTTGTGCCTCAAGAAACGGCCGACGGGACGTTGTCAGGCGCTCTTCTGCTCCAGAGTGCGGACCGCAGCAAACTCCTGCATGGAGTAGTTCACTCGCTCCTCCACCGACTTCTCCAACTGCTCGAGATCCATGGCTTCAATATGCTTGAGACGGGTGCGCAGGCCCACACCATTCGCTACCTGAATTGCCAGCCCCGGACGCGCATTGGCCTCCAGCAGCAGCGGACCACGCTTGCGGTCCAGCACGATATCGCAACCCAGGTAGCCGAGGCCGGTCATTTCGTAACAGCTGGAGGCGAGGCGCAGGAGATCACGCCAGCCGGGCACGACAAGCTCACCGAAGGGCATCTCCGTGTCCGGGTGGCGGCTAATCCGCAATCCACGCTGTACTGCATGGCAGCTCTTGCCTGTCGCCAGGTCGATGCCCACGCCCACCGCACCTTGGTGCAGGTTGGCCTTACCGTCTGACGAATGAGTGGAACAGCGCAACATGGCCATCACCGGGAAGCCGCGGAACACGATCACACGGATATCCGGCACGCCCTCGAAAGAGTACTTGTCGAACACCGGATCGAAATCCACCAGCGCCTCGACCATTACCCGGTCCGGCTTGCCGCCGAGACTGTAAAGGCCACTGTGGATGTTGCTCACATGGCGCAGGACATCTTCTTTCGTCACCATCGCGCCAGAGGGCTTGAGGTAATTCTCTCCCTCGCGACCGACCACCACCAGGATGCCCTTGCCCCCGGAACCCCGAGCCGGCTTGATCACGAACTGCCACAGTGGCTCGATCACCTCGAGCACCCGTCGCCGGCTCGGCTGGCTATCGAACGCAGCAATCAACTCTGGCACGCGGATACCGTGGCGCCTTGCGGCCCTCTTGGTATTGAGCTTGTCATCGACAATGGGATACAGGTCCCGGTCGTTGTAACGGGCAATGTAGTGCACGTTCCGTGCGTTCATCCCGAGCACGCCGAGGCGGCGCAGGGCAAACGGGGAAACAAAGCCACCCCGTAACTTGGCCAGGAACTGGTTGAAGTTGAACCTGCCCATGGATCTAGCGCACCAGCTGGCGGAACCGCATCAGCTCACCGAGGCGATAGCCTGTGTAGTTACCCACAATCAGGATAATGCCCAATAGCACCAGCAGCAGCTCTGGGAAGTTGAACGTCCAGTGCTCAACGAAACGGTTTGTCATCACCCACCAGGCCAGCACGGCCACCAGCAGGCTGCCGCCGGCCTGGACCACGACCTCATAGGGCCCGTCCTCCTCCCAGACAATCGACATGCGCTCGATGGTCCAGGCGAGAATAATCATCGGGAAGAAGGTTACCGTCAGCGCCTGCTCGATACCGAGCTTGTAGCTGACAACACTGATCGCCCCCATCAATATCACCACCGTGACCACCACAGCGGCGATCCTCGCCACAAGTAACAGGTTGAGCCTGCTGAGGTAAAAACGCACCCACAGGCCCAGCACCAGAATCAGGACAAAGATGGACAGGCCGGTAAACAGTCGCGTCTCGATAAAGGCGATGGCCAGCAGCACCGGCATAAAGGTGCCCGAGGTGCGCAGCCCCACGAAAACCCGTAGCAAGACCACCACCAGTGCCCCCACCGGCACCAGCAGGATCAGCTTGAAAATGCTCTGCTGCTCAATGGGCAGGCTGTAAATGGAGAAATCCACCAGCGCCTCTTTCTCGTTGCTGGTGCTGAGCATGGCTACGTCCCGCGCCGGGACATCATTGGAGATGACAGAGAAGGTCACGCGGGAATTACGCCCGCCCTCAACGTCCAGCAGGCTCTTGCCGCCCCGCTGCCAGATAAAGAAATTCCTGGGTACACCGGGGTTGCCGGTATTGGGCTCAAACACCACCCAGCGGCGCCCGTCGTAAACCTCCAGCAGATCCTCCGGATCGAGTCGCCGGCGGTCGTCCTCAAGGTAGAGGCCGCGAATACGGTGGGCCGGGATCTCGGCTGCGGCCAGCACTGTCAGCGCCACGTCGACCAGGGTGCGGTCCTTGAAGTAACCGAAGATCAGGTTGCGGTCCTGGTTGCGGGGATCATTCAGCGCGGTAAGAAGCTGCGTGGTAAAGGTCCTGGTGTCTGCCGAGCGATCGCGCGCACCTTCCACCAGGCTGTATATCGCCTGGCGCACCGCCTCCTGCTCACGGGCACCCAGGAAAGGCTGTTCCACCTCGGTGCTCAGGTCGAGGGGCTGCTCCAGTGGTGCGCCCGGGGTCTGGTGAACATCCAGCTGGTAGAACAGGGACTGATTACCAGAGGCCGACCGGCGCGACCATACCGCGCGGTACTCATCATCGTCGCTGACAATATTGAACCCAAAGCCCGAGGAGCTGAAGGTCTCGCCGAGGACTTCCATATTGCGCTGTGCGCGGGGAAGCGTGAGGGACGCCTTGACTGGTCCGCCGTCTGCCGTGAAGCGCACCTTGGCCTCAATGGTCCAGACGGTGCGGTATTCACCCGGCAACAGGGGGAAACCCAGTTCGCGGTTTTTATAGATGGTCAGGCCGGCACCCATCAGGGTGAGTATCACGGCAAGGATATATACCTGAGCGCGTGGCGACATTCGCCAGTCCCCATATGCAAGCGGGGACGATTGCACTCGTCACCCGCGGTTATCAATTTCTGTAGTTATTTTGGCTGCGGTGGCCGTGGCTGTCCCTGTACCTTGCGCCGGCTCACGTCGACCACGGCGGCATCCTTGAGGAAATTCCGTCCCACCAGCAGACGGTAGTCGAGGCTGGTGCGATCAGTCAGGTTCACCTCCACCATGTGAGTGACGTCACCCACAGTCAGGCTCATGTTCACCACTGGGCGCCGCTGGGTCTCAAAGCCGGGCCGGGCCACACGCACATAGCGCTTGACCGGCAGCTCGACGGACACGCCGTCATCCTCGTCACCAGCACCGACTTTGAAGCGCACCCATTCCTTGCCGTCCCGCTCAAACGGTTTCAGCTCGGTCACACTCAGGGATGAGGTGGGGGCACCGGTGTCGATTAGGGATTCGAGCAGCAACCCGCCCGGCTCGATGGCCACAGTTTCCACGCTGCCCAGTACCAGCTTGTCCTTGGCGACGGGCACTTCGACGACTTTTTCATAAGTTCGTTCAATCACGCGCTCGACGACTTTGACCTCGGGCTCGGCACAGACCACCTCTTGCACCGGTGGACACTGCTGGGCCGCCTCCCGGGCAGCGGCAGCTTCGGCAGGGGGCCCCGACTCGATAACTGCCGGAGTCGATTTCTGCCAGGGGAAGTGCAGCGACTCGCAACCGGCCATGAGCGGGGCGAGCAGCAGCAAAATTAAGGGAGAAGTCCGCATTCTTATTAACTACCTTGGGCCTGACGGCCGTCCATTTGCGATCATCGCAATCTGGCTATCCGTGCTTCTCTGACGCCGGAGAGTTCCCGCCTCCGTCTCGCGCAAAGGGCGGATATTACCGCATCCATACTGTACCTGAACAGCGACCGACTGTCCGGGCATCGTCACATGTCAGGACTGACATGTTCCAGAACGGGAAATCGAGAGGGGAGTATAGACCGGAGGCCATGGCCTCCGGGCCGCTTCAGCCCTGCTGCAGAAGGGTATCGATGTCTGCCAGCAGGGTGATCAGGGGCTCGCCGCCCCCAGTATTGCGGAAGAATTCCTCGGCGATGGGCGCAATCCCACATTGCCGCGGCAGAGGCTGCTCCAGTTCAATCAGCTGGCTCATCCGCGGCAGGAAGACAAACTGCAACCACTGCGGCAGGGAAAGGGTGTCGACACAGAAAGGTTCGGTACTGGCCAGGGCTTCCGGCGCCGGCGGCTCAGCCTGCCAGAGGTTCTGTCGGCGCAGCTCCATTTCAAGCTGCAACAGTTGGTCAGCGACTTCCAGGTAAATCGATTGCATCAGCTACTCCGTGTCGGGGCGCCCGCCAGATTGCAGGCCTTCTTAACACTTATACGATATGGCGCGTGAACGGCGGCAGCGAATCCAGGATGGCGCGACCGTAGCGACGGGTCACAATCCGACGGTCCAGCAGGGTAATCATGCCCTCGTCTCCCTCCGCCCGCAGTAGGCGTCCGCAGGCCTGCACCAGCTTGAGCGCGGCATCCGGCACGGTGATCTGCATAAACGGATTGCCGCCACGCGCCTCAATCCACTCCGCCAGTGCCGCTTCAATCGGGTCGTCAGGCACCGCGAAGGGCAGCTTGGCAATCACCACATGACGACAGTAATTGCCCGGCAGGTCCACGCCCTCTGCAAAGCTGGCAAGGCCGAACAGCACGCTGCCGGTGCCACCGTCGACCGCCTCACGGTGCAACTCCAGCAGCCGCTGGCGCGACTGCTGCCCCTGCATCAGGATGCGATTGTGCCAGGTACCGGGCAGGGATTCGTAGACAGTTTCCATCTGCCGGCGCGAAGAGAAGAGCACCAGAGCGCCGCCCTCCCCCTCCAACAGCCCCGGCAGGGAGTCGACCAGCGCATTGGTATGAGCATCCGCGTCGCCCGCGTCCACCGCACTGGCGGGCACCTGCAACTTGGCCCGGGAAAAATCAAACGGACTCGGCACCACTTCATAGCAAGCGTTGTCCGGTGTACCGGCCCGCATCTTGAGGCGATCGAAGCGGCCCAGCGCGGTCAGTGTGGCCGAGGTCAGCACAGCGCCAAAGCAACGCCGCCACAGGCTGTACTCGAGGGTCTTGCCGGCGAGGATCGGGGAACTGCACACCTCGAAGTCCATGGAGCCACCCCAGTCCACCAGTGTCACCCAGCGGGCCTGTGGCAGGGCGCCCTCGGCGTCAGGGCGGGCATAGTTGGCCCAGAGCTGCAGGTTTGCCTCAGCGCGGCCATACCAGCTACCCAACTGCGGATACCAGCGCTCAAGATCCACCGCCGGTACGGGCGAATGCGGGTCGTCCAGCAGCCGCTGGGCGGCCTGCAGCATCTTGCCCAGTAGCGCTTCCAGCTCGTCGAAATCTTCCCGCAGCTTCTCGGCCAGCTGCATCAGGGACTCGGGCACCACACCGCCCTCGAAGCGGTGGCGAACCGTATTGCCGCGCTCATCCTCGAATTCACACAGCTCCTCAATCAGCGGCCACATCTGCTCCAGCCCCTGCTTGGCGGAAGTGAGCAGCGCCGGCAGCTGCTCGCCGCAGCGATCGATCTCGGCGCCATCGCCGATTTCGCCCAGCATCTGGCCCAGGTTCTTGTTGGCCTGATCGAGCCAGCCAGTGGAGGCGCCCACCCGGCTGTGATGGGAAAAGTGGTTGAGGGCCTTATCCGGCAGGTGATGGGCCTCGTCGAGCACGTAAATGCACTCTTCCGGTGGCGGCAGAATGGCGCCGCCGCCGAGCGCCAGATCTGCCAGCAGCAGGTCGTGGTTGGCGACGATCACCCGGGTTTTGCCAAGGCTCTCCCTGGCGCGGAAGAAACTGCAATTGGTCACATGGGGACAGCGGCGGCCGCTGCACTGGCGGTGGTCGGTGGTAACCCGGCCCCAGTCTTCGACCTCGATGGTATCGGACCAGTTATCGCGGTCGCCGTCCCACTTACCGGTGGCCAGCTTGTCGGCCATATCGCGGTAGAGATTCGCGCTGTCCTCGCCGATCTGCGGCAGCTCATCCTCGTACAGCCCCATGCTGGTGCCGATGCCGTTACCGCTGAACTCGGTCAACAGCTGGTCCAGCTTGCTCAGGCAGAGGTAGCGACCGCGCCCCTTGGCCAGGCTGAAATCGAACTTCAGGCCACTGTGGCGAGCCACCTCGGGAAGGTCCTTGTGGATGATCTGTTCTTGCAGGGCCACGGTGGCGGTGGACACCACCAGCGTCTTGTCGTGGGCCTGGGCCAGGGGGATGGCAGCGAGCAGGTAGGCAACGGTCTTGCCCGTACCGGTTCCGGCCTCCACCACACAGATATGCTCGCCGTCAGTTTTGCCGTGATCCCGCTCACCGGCACCATCCTGGGCAATGCTGCCGATCGTGCGCGCGATCGCGGCCACCATCAGCTTTTGGCCGTAGCGCGCCTTGAGAGAACGGCCGGCCAGGAACTGACTGTAGGCAGTTTGAATGGATTTCTTTTGTTGATCGGTTAGCACTGGGAACGCCGGCACGCTGGTTGAGACGGAAGACGCGCAATGGTAACCGATTCAACGGTCCCACCGCGCGCTCGAACGGCACGCGGTGGGGATTATTCGTAGGCGAGCTTGGAAACCACCGGGTTGGCGTAGGACTGAATGGCCTGCCTGCGCCAGCGCTCATCCATACGATCCATGCGCTCCTCGAACTTCTGCCGGATCTCCCGGTGCTCGTCCGGCCGCCACTCCCGCGGTGGCCATGAGACCGGCAGGTCTGGCGCCTCACCGTAGAGCATTTCGTAGGCGATCAGGTTGGTGGGATGCAGGACGTAGTTGCCGATAATCTGGCGATCAATCTCTTCTGCAAGAGTGGACACATCATGGTAATCGCCCTCGATGGGCGTACCGAAGGCAGCGTGTACATGGCCTTTCTGACCCACCACGCCCTTGGCAATGGACTTCAGGTCCTCATGCTTGCTCTTGTTGTAGCCCTCGGGGTTTGCCTCGAAGTAGATCTGCCGCGCTTTCTGCATGTCGCAGGGGTCCCACTCATAGGAAATCGACAGTGGCACGATGTGCAGCTTGCGCCAGAACTCAGCAAACGAGGTTTCCTTGTCCTTGGTCATGGCGAACATGGCACACAGGGCCGGGTTGGTCCGGTCCAGCCCGTCCTTGGCACGTCCGGAGCGCTGGGCAATCCACACATGCTCGTTGTCGTTCACTACCGAGTGGTAGATGTAGTTAGACAGCTGGGTAGCTGCCGCCAGCTTCTCGCGCCGGTTACTGGACTTGCGCTTGACGGTGAAGCACTTGTTCAGCTTCATGATATCAGTGGCAAACTGCTTGCTGAGCAGGTTGTCGCCGATGGCAATTCGGGATGTCTCGTGCCCTTCCTTATACATGGACAGAATGGAGAGCGCCGGATCCATGGCGATATCGCGGTGATTACTGACGAACAGGCAGGCGCGATCCTTGGGCAGGGTGTCCAGGCCGGAGATGGTCAGCCCATCGCTGGTGCGGTTGACCACCATGTCCATATACTTGGCCACCACCTCCTGCACGCCGCGCACGTCGTGGGCCTTGCGGAACTCAAAGCGCAGGAACTGCCTTACCAGCCAGGCGATCGGCCCCTCCAACTTGGCCAGCTTCGGCACCAGGAAATGGGCGGCCGCGTGGGACATCTCGGGGTCCGCGATCATACGGTCGAGGGCCTCGCGTACCTCGTCGTCACGGTACGGGCGCATATCCTCGAACTGGGCGGGATCCAACTCACTTGCTCTCATGGAATCACTTACCTGCCTACTGCGGTGCCGTGAATCAGCACTCTGGGCTTCTTCTTACCTGATCCTAGCCGCCCGGCATCCGGACGGCACGCGATCGGCGGCCAGGGCCGCGCCGGCGCAGAACATACCGGAACCGCAAGGGAACTGCCAGTGCCCGACTCGACCGCCCGGTGTGGACAGGCGGCGGCGCAGCCGGGAGAATAACCCGCTTGTTTGCGCTCAGACGCCGAGAACAACGATAACGAGCCCGCCACGCCGGGCACCGCAACAGAGCAGGAGTAAAGCTTGAGCCAGCCAGACACCCCCTACGAGCCCCGCAAGCCCAGCCTGCGTGACTCCCTGATTCCACTGGGCATACTGATCGCCCTTTTGTCCCTGTCGGTCTACTTCTTTGGAGCCGACTCCTCCTACGGCCCCAACCAGATCGCCCTGCTGCTCTGTGCCGGCGTCGCCGCGCTGATGGGCATGAAAAACGGCCGCACCTGGGAGGACATGGAAGGCGGCATGCTGCACGGCATCGGCCTGGTCTTCGGCGCCATCCTGATCCTGCTGGCAGTCGGGGCACTGATCGGCAGCTGGATCCTGGCCGGTACGGTACCGTCGATGATCTATTACGGGGTACAGATTCTGTCGCCGCAGTGGTTCTATGCAGCCAGCTGCATCATCTGCGCCATCGTCGGTCTCAGTATCGGTTCCAGCTGGACCACAGCCGGCACACTGGGTGTTGCCCTGATGGGTATCGCCGCCGCCCTGGGCCTGTCTCCGGCAGTCACTGCCGGTGCGGTCATCTCTGGCGCCTATTTTGGTGACAAGATGTCGCCGCTGTCAGACACCACCAATGTGGCCGCGGCCGTGACCTCCAACGATCTGTTCCTGCATATCCGCCATATGCTGTGGACCACCATGCCGGCCTTTGTCATCGCCCTGGTGGTATTCGCCGTGATCGGTCTGGCTTCGGACACCGGCAATGCATCCGCCTCGGATATCCAGGCGCTGCTGGATGCCCTGACAGCGGAGTTCAATATTTCACTGGTCAGCCTGCTACCCCTGGCGCTGCTACTGTTCATGGCCTGGCGCAAGATACCGGCCTATCCGACCCTGATCATCGGCGCCCTGGTGGGCTGCGCCATTGCCCTGGTGTTCGAATCGGAAACCGCCCGACGCCTCGGCGGCGGTGAAGGCGCGCTGGCGGGCCTCAAGGGCGCCTGGTACAGCCTCTTCGACGGCTATAAATCCACCTCCACCAATGAGAATGTGGCGGCACTGCTTTCCAAGGGCGGTATGAGCAGCATGCTCAATACCGTCTGGTTGATCGTCTCCGCCATGGCGTTTGGCGGCGCTATGGAGCGCGCCGGATTCCTGGAGCGCATCGTCGACTGGGCCCTGTCGAGAGTGAAGACCGTCGGCGGCCTGATCAGCTCCACTGTACTCACATGCTTCGGTATGAACGCGGCAGCGGGCGACCAGTACATGGCGATCATCATCCCCGGCCGCATGTTCCGCGAGGCCTATACCGAGAAGGGCTTGCACGGACTCAACCTGTCCCGAACCCTGGAGGACTCGGGCACCATCACCTCGGTGCTGATCCCCTGGAACACCTGTGGTGCCTATATGAGCGCCACACTGGGTATCGCCACTTTCACCTACGCTCCCTTTGCCATCTTCAACCTGTTGTGCCCGCTGCTGGCGATCGCCTATGGCTGGTTCCACTTCAAGCAGATGCCACTGGCAAAGGAAGACATCACTGACGCCGAAGGAGAGCTCAAACGCGCATGAGCAACGCGGGAACCCTGAGTGCACTGATAGAAGAAGCGGACTTCAGGCTGCGCTGGTTCGACCTTGGCCGGCGGGTACGACTCGTCTCGCGAGCCGACGCCGAAGCATTCGAGGCCGGCGTGGCACCCTGGCCTTTTCCCTACCTTCGCCACGCCTGGACCGGGCTCCTGCTCTGGCCCCGCGAAGGTGGCGAGCCAGTGGTGTGGTTTTTACGCCTGCCGCTGGACGAGCAGGGCAAACTTCAGCTGCCAGTGCGCGACGGCTTCCTGCGTCGCCTGAACCTGGCCCTGAAGACCAGTGGTGAAGCACAGGAGAAACAGGCTCCGGCCGAAGCTCTCGATGCGGCACTGCAGGCCAGCGGCCTGCTATTTGAGCCGGCGCCCGAGCGGCAGGCCTCGTTTCATGCCCGCTCATCCCTCCTGCTCAAGCGTCCGACCAGTGAGCACTTTGCAAAAACACTCGCGTATTTCGAGGCCCCGGAGCGAGTCGCCTGGGACCAGCTAGCGCTTCAGGGAATTGCTGATCTCGCGGCCCGCTGGGAGGAGCACCGGGATCTGCTCGAGCGCCGCATCCCGGAGCTCGCCGGACCGGTATTTATTACCCTGTGCCAGTGCCTGGAGAGCGAGGTCATCGATCACCGTATTGCCGGCGTCATCGCCGATCGCGGGCGTCAGGTCATGGCGAATGAGGATGGCAACCGGGCGGAGATTGCTGCTGCAGTGCGAGGTCTGTCCCATTCGGTCGCCAGGGGATTGCGACAGGACTTCCTGCAAGACCTGCTCACCTCCAAGGCGGCGAGCGACGGTGAAACCCTGGCGGCCATCGGCAGCCGGTGTGCCGATGATCTCGAAAGTAGCGAACTTACCGCCCTCTGGCTCAAGGCCCTTTCCTGCACCCAGAGCCAGAACACCTTCAACCTGCTGCTCAGTGACCTGATGTACCTGCCGGCGGTGCGCAGCGCGATCCTCGATGCAGTGCGGGACCCCGAGCGCCCGGAAAGTGTTGCCACCGCATTTGGCAAGTTTCTGCATGGCAGCGGCCCGGTTCACTGAACCGCGGCACTGAATTCTCCGGTCCTCGTGCCTTTCACCCTGATTTTCAGGCTGCCACAAACCCGCCAAGCAACTATCTTTGCAGCGGTGCAATCGAAACTAAAAAGTTTGGTGCCGCACCTGCCTGACGCAAAAACTCTCTGATTTTTTTCTGCGCATTTTTTGCGCGAAGCCAAAAAATTAAATTTTCAGCGCCCCGCAATGGAGCCCGGTCAGTTCTGGCAGGAAACCCCTTAAATTTAGGTGTTTTTAAGCGACAAACTGGCGCTGGAATAACCCAGAGTTACCCCTTGGCGGCTATTTAAACCGCGTGCCTATTACACTCCAAAGGGCGGTATCTTTGTAGAAAATATTTTTACAAAGCTGACCAAACAGGTGACGTTTTATTGGCTATGCTGATAGCTAACATCAACGGAAAGGAGTTAGGGGATGAATTTCACTCCAGCCAAGTACTTACTCGGAATTATCAGTGCACTGGTTCTGGCAGGATGCTGTGCAGCGCCAACACCGCCGGCATCCTGTCCTCCGGGCTCTGAGCAGATTCCGCTTTCAATGGCGTGCCCGGCTGACGCGGATTGCTGGATGGCATCCGACGACGTTCGCTGCATGAAAGTGGTCAAGTAAGGAAACTTTTCAGGTTACTCTCGCAGTTTTCCTGAAAGGTCTTTACGAGACCTGTTCAAACTAGCAATGCCGCTTTCCAAAGCGGCATTTGCTATTTTACCCTACCAGAAACTCTCGCCCGCTGGCTCCCCCCCCAAAATCCCGCTAGCATTGAGCACCCTAGTGGCGGCTAAAAGCCGCGACCATCATTCAAGCAGCAATAATCAAGAATTATCATGACCTCCGAAACTCCGACGGTTGACCGCACCGCAGCCATCGCCCGGTTGCAATCCCATCAGGAAAAGCACAAGTGGTCCCTTCGCGACCTGTTCTCCACCTCCCCTGACAGGGCAACGCGTTTCAGCGCTGATGCAGCCGGGATCTATCTGGACTTCAGCAAGAATCACTTGCGGGAGGAAACCCTGGAGTTGCTGCTGGGCCTGACCGAGGAAGTCGATCTCCGAAAGCAGATTGAAGACCTGTTATCCGGCGCAACCGTCAACAATACCGAACACCGCCCCGCGCTCCACACGGCCCTGCGTTTTCAGGGCAAACCCGCCACTGAACACGAGCAGGCGGTGGCCGACTGCCGCGCTCAGATGCGCCGTTTTGTCGAACAGGTGCACAGCAAGCAGTGGACCGGCTACACCGGCGAGCCCATTCGGCATGTGGTGAACATCGGTATCGGCGGGTCGGACCTGGGCCCGCGAATGGTGATGGAGGCCCTGCGCCCCTGGGACCGCCCGGATCTTTCCGTGCACTTTGTCGCCAATATCGATGGCGCCGACCTGAGTGATACCCTCGCCACACTGCCGCCGGAAAACACACTGTTTATTGTTGCTTCCAAGTCTTTCTCCACCCTGGAGACGCGCCAGAATGCGCTGTCAGCACGCCAGTGGATGCTGGATGCCGGCTGTCGTGAGGATCAGCTCGCCCAGCACTTCGTTGCCGTCAGCAGCAACATTGTTGCGGCGCAGGATTTTGGTATCGCGGCAGAAAATATTTTTCCCATGTGGAGCTGGGTTGGCGGTCGCTACTCCCTGTGGTCTGCAATCGGCCTGCCCATCGCCCTGGGCTGTGGCTTCGATGCTTACGAGCAGCTGCTGGCCGGTGCCAACGCCATGGACAGCCACTTCGCAGAGGCGCCCTTCTCTGAAAGCCTGCCGGTACTGATGGCTCTGATCCACTTCTGGTATCGCCAGTGCTGGCAGACCGGCAGCCAGGTTGTCCTGCCCTATGCACAGAGGCTGGCAAAATTCCCGGCATGGTTGCAGCAGCTGGATATGGAGAGCCTCGGCAAGGGCGTCGACCGCGATGGGCACCAATTACCCTATCCGACTGGCAGCGTGATCTGGGGTACCGAAGGCAGCAACGGCCAGCACTCTTTCCACCAGCTGCTGCACCAGGGGACGGACATGATCCCGGCCGACTTCATTGCCATCAAGCAGCCCACCTCGGAGCTGGTGGAGCAGCACCGCTGGCTGCTGGCCTGCTGTATCAGCCAGAGTCAGGCACTGTTGCAGGGCAAGAGCCAACAGGAAGCACGGGAGGAACTGGAACAGCAGGGCTATACCCACCGCGAGGCCCATGCTCTGGCGCCCCACAAGGCCATCCCCGGCAACCGCCCGAGCAACACCCTGATCGTGGAAAAGCTGGATCCGTATCACCTGGGTGCGCTACTGGCACTCTACGAGCACAAGGTGTTCACCATGGGCTGCCTGCTGGGCATCAACCCCTTCGACCAATGGGGCGTGGAGCTTGGCAAGTTGCTGGGCAATGCGGTGCATGATGCCATTGGCAAAGAGGCACCCGCAGAATGGGACGGATCAAGCCGCGAGCTGCTGGCCCGCCTGTTCTAGCAATCATCCCTCGGACGATGGGGCCATCGTTCTCCAGCAATACCTGTGGGCTGCTCACGTCATGGGCAGCCCAGTCTCCTTAATGAGCGCCAGCCAGCGCTCGATCCCCTTCAGAATCATATCGATGGCAAAGGAGCCGGTGAACAGCGCAGTAATCCTGCCCGCCACCTCCACATATTTACGCACATAGCGCTCATGCCGGGTCTGCACCCAGTCGTAGAGCACTTTCAGCAGAATCAGAGAGATCAGCGCAATCGCCATCGCCATGGTAATCGCCAGGGAGCCTCCGGCAGCGCCAAGCCTACTGCCCGCGAGAACACTGGCACTGATGGTGCCCGGCCCGACAATAAACGGCATGGCGATCGCCCCAGCCACCTCCTGGGAATGCAGGTTGATGGACTGTATGGGTGCCCCCACCCCCAGCGTCAGGCGAATACCAATGATCAGGAAGGTGATACCACCGAAAATCAGGAAAGCGAGAAAACGCACCTGCAGCACGTCATCGAAGATCTTCTCGCCGAACCAGGCAAACAGGAGAAATACAGAGAGACTGATCAGGAAGGCTCGGAGCAACAAGCCCGAAAAGACCTTCAGTTCCAGGCCGCGAATCAGGTCGAGCAGGTAGACACTGAGGATAAACGGGTTGAGCAGGACCAGTAACAGTAAAAATGCGCGGTTGAACTGCGCCAGGTCCAGCTCCATCGGTTACCTCCTCGAGCTCGGCTCAGGATTTCTCCCCGGCCACTTTTTTGATCATCGGCTCGATCAAGTCTAGAGGTAGCGGGAAGACAATTGTGGAATTCTGCTCACCGGCGATATCGATCAGCGTCTGCATATAGCGCAGGGTGATCGCATTGGAGTTCTTCGACAGCTCGTCCGCAGCCTCAGTCAGCTTCATTGCCGCCTGAGCCTCACCTTCCGCGTGAATCACCTTGGCGCGACGGGAGCGCTCGGCTTCTGCCTGTCGGGCGATGGCGCGGATCATACTCTCGTCCAGGTCGATGTGCTTGATCTCGACGTTGGTCACTTTCACACCCCAGGCGTCAGTCTGCTCATCGAGGATTTTCTGAATATCCACATTGAGCTTATCGCGCTCCGACAGCATTTCGTCCAGCTCATGTTTACCGAGTACCGAGCGCAGGGTGGTCTGGGACAGCTGGCTCACTGCCTCGTGGTAATTCTCCACGTTGATGATGGCTGATTGGGGATCAATCACCCGGTAGTAGACTACCGCATTCACCTTCACCGACACGTTGTCCCGGCTGATGACATCCTGGGTCGGCACATCCATCACCACGGTACGCAGGTCCACCCGTTCCATGGTCTGGATAATCGGGATGATGATGATCAGGCCCGGTCCCTTCACCGCCTGAAAGCGGCCGAGAAAAAACACCACCGCGCGCTCGTATTCACGCAGGATGCGGATCGCATACATCAGCAGCAGCGCGATGGCTGCGATCAACAACCCCAGAAAATAACTCACCATGACTTCACTCCCTTGTTGCTGTTATTCCATATCGCCTTACCAGGGCGATTACTCGGGCTCTACCTGCAGCCAAAGACCCTGCTCTGCTACGACCTTCACGTGCTGCCCAGGCACCAGATCCACGTCACAGTGGGCGCTCCAGATCTCCCCACCGATCATCACCAGGACCTCGTCTTTCTCCACCGACTTCACCGTGGCAGTGCGTCCAACCATTGCCAGGTCACTGGCCACCCTGGGCTGGCGCAGGCTGCGCCCCACCGCCATCAGTAGCCCCAGCATGGCGAGACCGCTGACACCGGCCACGGCACCGATCAGTTTGCGGGAGACCTGCATACCGGGTACATCGCTGTCGATCAGCATTACCGAACCGATCACCAGCGCGATCACCCCGCCGATGCCCAGGGCACCGAAGCTGGGCATAAAGACCTCGGCAACGATCAGCAATGCTCCCACGATAATCAGCGCCAGACCGGCATAGTTGATCGGTAGTACCTGCAAAGCGTAGAAAGCCAGCAACAGGCAGATGACGCCGACGATACCCGGCACTAGGGCACCCGGGTTATAGCCTTCGAAGATGAGTCCATAGATACCGACCAGCAAGAGAATATAGGCCACCTGGGGATTGGTGATCAGCGCCAGCAGCTCATTGCGCCAGTCCGGCTCGTACTCGCGCAGCGGCAGCTCGGCAATATCCTCCTGTACAGTGACCTCACCGGATTCCAGCTGGACTTTGCGCCCGGCCAGTTGCGCGATGAGATCCTCGGGGTTCTTGGCAACGATATCGATCACGTTTTCTTCGAGGGCCTCCCGCGCTGTCAGCGTGGCGGCTTCCCGCACCGCTTTCTCCGCCCAGTCGGCATTGCGACCATAGCGGTTGGCGAGACCACGGATATAGGCAACCGAGTCATTGATGACCTTGCGCTCCATCGCACTACCGGGTTTGGGCGCTGGGCTTTCTTCCGATTTCCCGGCGTTGTCTGTTTTCGTGTCACCTTCGGACTTGTCTCCGTCGCCTTCCTGATTCGAACGCTCTGCAGCGCCACTGCCCGCACCTGGTTCCTGCCCGGGCTGCTGGCCTGGTTGCGGCTGTCCGGGAGCACCGCCCATCTGCACCGGAGTGGCAGCACCGAGGGTGGTCGAGGGGGCCATCGCCGCCACGTGGCTGGCATAGAGGATATAGGTGCCCGCACTGGCCGCTCGGCTGCCAGCCGGGTAGACCAGGGTGGCGACGGGGATGTCTGAGGCGAGAATATTCTGGATGATGTCGCGGGTGGCGGCGTCCAATCCCCCCGGGGTGTCCATCTGGATCACGAACAGACGAGCGCCCTGCTCCTGGGCCTCTTCCATCGCCCGTTCCAGGTAGTCCGTGGTGGCAGGACCAATGGCGCCATCAATGGAAAACTTTGCGACGTGGGGAGTGCGCTCCTGCTGGGCAATCGCCAGCGAAGCGAGAATGCCCAGCAAAAGCAACGCAAACACGCCACGTCTGGGCAGGTACATTCTTTCTGAAATCCACTTCAGCATGGCACCAATCCTGGCTGCGAGAATGTCGGTCGTTGCAGGTTATCAGAAATAGCCTCTGGCGACAGCGAAGCCCGCGGGGCGGAACCTTGCCCCGCTCAGCAACACGGTTCAGCGACGCTCGCTGTCACATGCAACTTTCAAGGAGACATTCCATTGTGAGGACCCGTGCCGTGCCGCGCCCGCTGGATTGGGAAGCCGCATCGAGCTGGCCGTCCCGCTCCACGATCACCTGCAGATCACCGAAGCCGCGCCGGTCCAGCTTGTAGCCCATCTCCTGCAGCTTCTCCCGCGTCGATGCATCGAGGCCCCCGTGGTGGCGAATCACATCCCGCGGCCACAGCTGGTGATGAAAGCGTGGCGTGTCCACGACCTGTTGCGCATCCATACCGAATTCCACCGCATTGAGAATGGACTGGTACACGCTGCTGATGATGGTGGTGCCGCCCGGGGAGCCGGTGACCATTTTTACCGTGCCGTCACGCAACACAATGGTGGGGCTCATTGAAGAGAGCATACGCTTGAACGGCTGCACTTCGTTGGCCTCGCCACCCAGTGCACCGAACACGTTGGCCACCCCCGGCTTGGCACTGAAATCATCCATCTCGTCATTGAGCAGGAAACCTGCCCCCTCGACCACGACACCACTGCCAAAACCGAGATTGATGGTGGTGGTATTGGAGACTGCATTGCCCCATTGATCGACGATGGAAAAATGCGTGGTTTCCTCACTCTCCGGCAAACCCGGCTGGATTGCCGGTGTCGGTGAAATGGCCGCGAGGTTCAGTTCACCAGCGCGTTTGGCAATGTACTCATCCGCCAAAAGCTCACTTATCGGCACCGGGTAAAAATCCGGATCACCCAGGTACTCGGCCCGATCGGCAAATACACGCTTGCCCACCTCCGCCAGCAAATGCAGGTAGTCAGCGCTGTTGTGGGCGGGCTGGTCATTGGCGGCCAGCGCACGGTCATACATTTTCAGCCACTGCACGACGGCAATGCCGCCGGAACTGGGGGGAGCCGCCGACACCACCTGCATATCGCGCCAATCAGCAACGATGGGATCGCGCCATTTTGCCTCGTACGCGGCGAGATCAGCCTCGGTAATCAGCCCGCGGTTTTCCCGCATAAAGGAGGCGATGATCTTGGCAGTCTCTCCGCGATAAAAGCCATCCGGCCCTAAATCGCGAATACGACGCAGCGTCGCCGCCAGCTCCGGCTGTCGGAATATCTCCCCGGCCTGCATAGCTCCGAAATAACGGGCAAAGTTGACTGAGGGATGCTTCCCCTCAACCTCCTGCGCGAAGTCCGCTGCATAGTGTGCCAGTGGCGCTGACACCGCAAACCCCTGTGCGGCAAGTTTCACTGCAGGTGCCAGCAGCTCTGCCCAGGGTTTCGTGCCGTGACGCTGATGCGCCTGCCACATGCCGGCAACCGTGCCCGGCACGCCCGACGCCAGTACGCCGTAGAGGGAGAGGTCAGGGATTACGTTGCCCTCTTCATCGAGGTACATATCCCGCCTGGCCGCCGCAGGCGCCATCTCGCGATAGTCGAGGAAATACTGCTCGCCGTCCTTGTGCACCAGCATGAAACCGCCACCGCCAATATTGCCCGCTTCCGGCAGCGTAACGGCGAGCACAAACTGGGCCGCGATGGCTGCATCCACCGCATTACCGCCACTGGCAAGCACCTCACTCGCGACTTCGGCGCTAAAGCGATCAGGCATGGCAACAGCCGCCTGGCGAGGCGCCGCCAAAGATACCGAGGAAACTGCGAAAAAGAGCAGGAAAGAGAAAACAGTAATACGCACGATCGGCCTTCCTTTTATTGTTGGTAGCACGCTAACCCTGCACCCGGGCAAACGCAATAACCTTGAGTGGGCAGATCGCACACCAGACAGTAAGAAACAATGGCCAACCGTTGCCAACTTACGCCGGATAGGAAGCTGAGAAGGGAGGGAGGAAAGTAAGCGGGGGCTTGTGATTAAGAGAGAATCAACCGTGCAAAGCCCCCGCCCCACAGTTATTGCGGAACAGGGGCTGTCGGATCAGGCCGGGTTGCGGCGGCTCTGCCAGCGGACCGGGTAGGAGTACTCGTCCACCTGGTCTTCCACCCCCAGCAGCATGGCGAACAGGGCCATACGCACCAGCAGGCCATTATCGGTCTGGCGGAAAATTGCCAGGCTGGGATGTTCATTGAGATCGGTATCCAGCTCGTTGGCCTCGGCGCGCGAGTCCCGGGGCAGTGGATGCATGATGACCGTGTTGGGCTGCGCGTAACGGGTAAAGATCTCCCGATTCAACCGGAAGCGGCCGCGGTACAGATTGGCCTCTTCCTGGGACGCGAAGCGCTCTTCCTGAATGCGAGTGGAATAGACGATGTCCACTTTGGAGATGCTGTTTTCGAGCTGATCTGTGACCTCCACCGTGTGACCAACTGCCCGCAGCTGCTCTACCAGCTCCTGGGGCATGGCCAATTCAGGCGGCGACACGAAGACAAGGTGGACCTTCTTGAACAGGCACAAGAGCTTGCACAGGGAGTGGACGGTGCGGCCGTGCTTGAGGTCACCAATCATGGCGATGCGGAAGTCATCGAGCGCACGCCCGTTACCAGACAGCTCCTTGCGGATGGTGTAGAGATCCAGCAGCGCCTGGGTCGGGTGCTCATTGGCACCATCACCGCCATTAACCACCGGCACCCGGCTTGCCGCAGCGAACTCGGCCACCGAGCCGGCCTGCGGGTGACGCATGCAGATCACGTCGCTGTAACCGGACAATACGCGGGCGGTATCGTACAGGGACTCGCCCTTGGCCATGGCACTGGCAGTGATACCGACAGTCTCCCGCACAGTGCCGCCCAACAAGTTGAAAGCGGCGCCGAAACTCAGGCGCGTACGGGTACTCGGCTCCAGGAACATGTTGCCGAGAATGGCACCCTCAAGAACACGGGTGACCTTCTCCCGGCGCGCGTAAGGCCCCATGGTGTCGGCCACCGCGAAGATGCGGTCGATATCGGCCCGCTCGAACTGGCCGACAGAAAGGATATTGGCTCCGATAAAGTCCATCGCTACTCCACTGACTGCGCCATCCGGCGCTTGCTTTACCGGGGCGCATTCTACTGGAAAACGGCCCCCGGCCCATCCCGATATTGTTGCAGTTTAAGGTGACCACGGGCGAGCGGGACAGGTGGGGGCGGTTAAAAGATAGCTCGGGGCGGGCCTGCCGCCGGGGACCGCTGTGCGAGACACGCCGTGAATACGTCCCTGTAGGCTTGTCTGCGAGATCCCTCTCGCAGACAGTCTCGCAAAGCCGTTCCCGGCACCCGGCCCTTAGCATTCAGGCCATTTCCTACTACAGTGCTGCAAAAAGAGGACTGGCCATGAATATAAGAGCGCGGTGTCCGGCGCCCCGCAACCTGACCTATGCCTTGGGCCAAAGAAGTCGGCGAAAGTGGCAATGGCGGGCACCGACCACCGTACCCTTCTGCCCGTCGATGTTCAGACCAGCAACCCATCTCCCCAGGCTTCCAACTGATCCAGCAGCTGCATCTTCTCCGGATACTGCTCCCGCAACTCGGCGATCTGCTCGAAATAGGGCTCCAGTGTAATGCTGGCGCCGGCCGCCGGGTCCGTCAGCCGCCGATAACGCCACTCCTGCCAGCGCTGCTGCTCTTCGGCGGAAAGCGTGCCCGGGAAATTGCGGGCCCGCAGGCGAAACAGCAGCTCCGGCAGGCGCTTATCCGTAAATGGCACCGGCGCTGCCAGCGCTTCCGGGCCCCGGCTTTCCAGGGCCCGGTGCAGGTCCCGACAGAGATCCCGGTCCGGATCCGCCAGGAAACCACTGTAGAGGCTCGCCTCCACATCGCGCTCCGGGAAATCCCCATCCACAAAGACCTGCTGCAGCTTCTCACGCAGATCCACATCCCGTAGTGCCTGCCAGTGTTGTTCGCAGGCGGCCTTGTCGATACCCAGTTCGGCTGCGCGTTTGTCGTCGAGCATATTGGGCGGCGCCAACACCGGGCATCGGTTCAGGTGAATCAGCTTGAGCCCCGCAGGTAACTCACCCTCCCCCAGCTTGTCTCGAGAGGTGTACAGCCTGTCACGCAGGGCGTCGGCATCGAGTCTCAGGATCGGCTCCGGATCCATGGCGAGGTTGGCGGCGATGATGGCATTGCGGTTCACCGGGTGTGCGGCCAGCGGCAGTATATAAGTGAGGTGCCCCTGACTGGCCGGCACCTTACCGGAAACATGCAGCAGCGGCCTCCGGGCCTGCAGGTCGATCATCGCCGCCGCTTCGCGCTTGCTGCGCAGGCGGAACACATAGTCGTAGAGCCGTGGTTGGCGCAGACGGATCAGGCGGGCCATGTCGATGGTGGCACGCACATCAGAGAGCGCATCGTGCGCCCCTTCGTGGGCGATGCCGTTGGCCGCGGTCAGCTCTTCCAGCCGGAAAGAGGGAACGCCCCCTTCCCGCTCTGGCCACTGGATACCCTCTGGGCGCAGGGCGTAGGTCAGGCGGACCATGTCGATAATGTCCCAGCGGCTGTTACCCGAGCGCCACTCACGCTCATAGGGATCGAGCAGGTTGCGGTAGAGGGTGTGGCGGGTGACTTCATCATCGAAACGCAGGCTGTTGTAGCCCACACCGCAGGTACCGGGCGCGCCCAGCTCGTCGAGGATACGGCGGATAAACTGCAGTTCAGGCACCCCCTCGGCCAGCGCCTGCTGCGGGCTGATACCGGTTACCAGGCTCGCCATCGGCTGTGGCAGGCAGTCGTCCGCAGGCTTGCAGTAGAGCATCAGCGGCTCACCGACGACGTTCAGGTCCTCGTCGGTGCGGATGCCGGCGAACTGGGATGGCTTGTCCGCACCTGGGTCGGTACCCCAGGTCTCGTAATCGTGCCAGTAGAGTGTGGTTGCGCTCACAGGTCCCCCTTATATTTGCCAGCATCATACCATTGAGCCCCCTGTACCCCGATGACGCCGGCACTGCGCCGGTTGCAAAGCCCCCGCGGCCCATTAAAATTC
This sequence comes from Microbulbifer aggregans, assembly GCF_001750105.1. NCBI lineage: Bacteria > Pseudomonadati > Pseudomonadota > Gammaproteobacteria > Cellvibrionales > Microbulbiferaceae > Microbulbifer > Microbulbifer aggregans. The sequence goes on along the minus strand of NZ_CP014143.1, from coordinate 2,089,942 downwards.
CGCGTTTCCACGAGTTAATGCAGCAGCCCCCTATGAATATTCGCCAGCTCCTCTCTGACAAAGTCCAGGCCGCCATGACCGCCGCCGGAATCCCCGAACAGTGCGGCCCCGTAATCGCTCCATCCAAGAAAGCAGGCTTCGGCGATTATCAGGCCAACGGTGCCATGGCCGCAGCCAAGCGCATGGGTACCAACCCGCGGGAGCTGGCGGCCAAGATTGTCGAGCAGCTGGACAAGGGCGACATGATCGAGAAGGCAGAGATCGCCGGCCCCGGCTTCATCAACCTGCACCTGAGCGAGCAGTGGCTGGCAGATCGGCTCGAGACTGCCGAGCGAGACTCCCGCCTGAATATCGCCCCTGAGGGCGAGCCGCAAACCGTGGTGATCGACTACTCCAGCCCCAACCTGGCCAAGGAGATGCACGTCGGCCACCTGCGCTCCACCATCATCGGCGACGCCCTGGCGCGCCTGTTGGAGTTCCAGGGCCACAAGGTGATCCGCCAGAACCATATGGGCGACTGGGGCACCCAGTTCGGTATGCTGCTGGCGCACCTGTCCGACAAGCTGGAAAACAACGACGCAGAGGTGGCCCTGGCCGACCTGGAAGTGTTCTACCGCGAGGCCAAGATCCGTTTCGATGAAGAGGAAGGCTTCGACGACCGCGCCCGCGAATACGTAGTGAAGCTGCAAAGCGGCGATCCCGAGTGCCTGAAGCTATGGCAGCAGTTCATCGACATCTCCATCAGCCACAGTGAGGAGATCTACGACAAGCTCAACGTCACCCTGAAGCGCAGCGATGTCTATGGCGAAAGTCGCTACAACGACGACCTGCCCGTGCTGGTGGAAGAACTGCTGGACAAGGGCATCGCCGTGCGCGATCAGGGTGCTGTGGTGGTTTTCCTTGAGGAAATGGCCGATAAGGAAGGCAACCCCAGCCCGATGATCATCCAGAAAAAGGGCGGTGGTTACCTCTACTCCACCACCGACCTCGCGGGTATCCGCTACCGCGCCAACAAGTTACATGCGGACCGCATCCTGATTGTGGTGGATGCACGCCAGTCCCTGCACCTGCAGCAGGCTTTCACTGCCGCGCGCAAGGCGGGCTTCCTGCCGGATTCCGTATCCCTCGAGCACTGTGCCTTCGGCACCATGATGGGCGAGGACGGCAAGCCGTTCAAAACCCGCACCGGCGGCACCGTCAAACTGGCAGCCCTGCTGGACGAAGCCATCGAGCGCGCCCAGAAGCTGGTCGCGGAAAAGAATCCTGAGCTGGGTGCAGAAGCCTGCGCCGAGATCGGCCACAAAGTGGGTATCGGCGCGGTGAAGTACGCCGACCTCAGCAGAACCCGCACCAACGACTACGTCTTCAACTGGGACGCGATGCTCAGCTTCGAAGGCAACACCGCCCCCTACCTGCAGTATGCCTACACGCGCGTGCGCAGCATCTTCCGCCGTGCGGGGGTGGAACCGGCCGAGCTGACCGGTGCCATTACGCTGAAGACCCCGGAAGAACGCGCCCTCGCCATCAAGCTGTGCCAGTTTGGCGAGGTACTGCAGCAGGTGGCGCGCGATACTTATCCGCATATCCTGTGCTCCTACCTCTACGACCTCGCCAGTGCGTACATGGCCTTCTACGAGGCCTGCCCGGTACTGAAGGAGGGCGTGAGCGAGGAAGACAAACAGAGCCGTCTGCGCCTGTGTGACCTGGTGGCCCGCACCCTGGCCACGGGCCTGGATCTGCTCGGCATTGAAGTAATGGAGAAAATGTAAGGGCATATCGTCTTTACTGCCGGCGCAGCCTCCGCGGCTGCGCCGGTTGCCCCCAACTGAGGCCACCAGTCCCGATGCCGGAGTCCCGCCCATGAATGTTCTCGTCACCGGCGCCTCCGGCCTCCTCGGTCGCAGCGTCCTTGCCCGCCTTCGCTCCGATAAACAGTTTCACGTCACCGGCACAGCATACTCCCGCGCTGGCAACGGCTTGTTGCCAATGGACCTCACTGACGAAAACGCGGTGCGGCAAACCCTCCACACCCTAAAGCCCACCGCAGTGATTCACTGTGCCGCGGAGCGCTGGCCGGACCGCTGCGCCGCCGCCCCCGAGACCAGTTGGCAGCTCAATGTCGATGCCACCGGGTCACTGACAAAGCTGTGCGAGGAGGCCGGCGCTCAACTGGCCTACATCTCTACCGACTACGTTTTCGATGGCAGTGCCCCACCGTATCGGACAGATGCCACCCCCAATCCTCTGAACTTCTATGGCCGCAGCAAACTGGCCGGCGAGCACGTGGTTTTGAATGGCGGCAACCACTGGGTGCTGAGGCTGCCGCTACTCTTCGGCCCGGTGCAATACCCTGGAGAATCGGGCGTAACCGCCCTGCTGGAAACGCTCAGAGATGCGACACCCCAGGCCCTGGACCACTGGGCTACCCGCTTTCCTACTTGCGTGGAAGAAGTGGCAGAGGTAATTGCACAGTGCCTGGCCAGAGCGATCGACGGGGAGAACTTCTCGGGGATCTACCACTGGAGCGGGGACACAGCCTGCACCCGTTACCAGCTGGCGCTCAAGCTCGCCGCCATTGCCGGACTCGACGCCAATCACCTGAGCCCGGATCCAGCCCCCAAGTTCGACCAGCCGCGTCCGCGGGACTGCCAGTTGGATAAGACACGGCTCACCGGTTTGGGTATTCAGGGGAGAGAGTCGCTGGAGCAGCAACTGGGGCGCGCCATCGCGCCTTTTCTGTAAGAACCTGCCTTCAGGAGTTGGCCTTTCGGGAGCAGGGCTTTCTTTCTTCGATCCCTGTACCCGCGATTGCGAGCACGGGCAATGAGATTGAAGAGGTGCGTCAGGCGATTTCGGCACTGAAGGCCGAAGGTGGACAGGGGGGACGTTTGTGCAGTGATGTCAGCCCCACCGGTTCGTCGGGGACTTCACTGGCAAGAAACTGTTCCAGTAAACGGTGCGCTGCAGCCAATTGCCCATCCTGCAACACCCAGAGTTCGGAGTACCAGGCCAGAGGGGCGCCCTCTTCCTGAGGCACATCAACCGCCGCCTTCTGCATCAAGGCAGAAATACCTGCCTGTTCCAGAACATTTTGGAGATGAAAGACCATTAGCTGGTCACTGGCGATATAGAGTCTTTGCGCCATGGTGGAGAGTCCCGCAATCCCTGCTGGCTATTCGCATCAGCACTGCCAATTATCCTTCTCTGGCCTCCCGCGGAGACAGCCAACTTCAAACGCCGCGGGTACCTTTCACCATAGTCCACAGGGGAACCACGCGCAGTTTTCGCACCCCATGTCGGGTGAAAAGCCGTGCCATGTGGCTAGCGCCGCCAACCTGTGACATAAAATCTGGATATCTCCTCATTTTGAGGATGATTATCACAGAAGTTGCCCGATCCCAGCAGTTTTACCGCCAATTACGCCCAGATTGCCCGGCGGGCTTGCGGTTGCTAAGATGCGCGCGGCTCGACCCGGCGCCACGGTCGCCAGCCTTATGGCATTCAGTGCGATGACGCGCCGGGCCCGGCTCCCGGATCCGGCTGCAAGGCCCTCCTGAATCCGCCCACTGCCCCCGCTTCGGGCAAGTCGGACGGCGGGATCCCCGGGGCGCTCTGCTATTTTTACCCGGTGCCACACGCCGGCGCCGAGCACAATTCCAGCGACTATTCCCTGCGATACAGGAACGACGTTTATGACCCAGCCATCTCTTCAGCAGTTGGAGCAACACGACGCATTTATTCACCGCCATATCGGCCCGGATGAGGCCCAGGTGAAAGAGATGCTGGAGGCCCTCGGCGTAGCCAGTCTCGACGAACTGATCGAGAAGACCGTACCCGCATCCATCCGCAAGACCGACGCGCTGGATCTGGAAGATGCCATCAATGAAGAAGAGGCGCTCGCAGAGCTGCGCGGCCTGGCCAAGCGCAACAAGATCTACCGCACCTTTATCGGCATGGGTTACCACGACACCGTCACGCCCAATGTCATCCTGCGCAATGTGCTGGAAAACCCGGGCTGGTACACCGCCTACACTCCTTACCAACCGGAGATCGCCCAGGGCCGCCTGGAAGGCCTGCTGAACTTCCAGCAGATGATCATGGACCTGACCGGCATGGAGCTGGCCAACGCCTCCATGCTGGACGAGGGCACCGCAGCTGCCGAAGCCATGGCCATGTGTAAGCGCCAGGCCAAGCGCAACAAGTCCAACGTCTTCTTCGTCGACGCAGACTGCCACCCTCAGACCATTGCCGTAGTGAAAACCCGCGCCGAACACTTCGGCTTCGAGGTCGTCGTTGGTGATGTGGAAAAAGACATTCCTGCCGAGTTGTTTGGCGCCCTGTTCCAGTACCCGGGCTCAACCGGTGTGGTTCGCGACCTCACCGACCTGATTGCAAAAGTGCACGAGGCCAACGGCCTGGTCACCGTCGCCGCCGATCTGATGAGCCTGGTCAGCCTCAAGGCGCCGGGCGAGATGGGCGCCGATGTCGTTGTCGGCTGCAACCAGCGCTTTGGCATTCCCATGGGCTACGGCGGTCCGCACGCCGGCTTCTTTGCGTTCCGCGAGGCGTACAAGCGCGCCGCACCCGGCCGCATTATCGGTGTCTCCGTGGACAGCAAAGGCAATCGTGCCCTGCGCATGGCCATGCAGACCCGTGAGCAGCACATCCGTCGCGAGAAGGCCAACTCCAACATCTGCACTTCCCAGGTTTTGCTGGCAGTGATGAGCGCCTTCTATGCCGTTTACCACGGTCCGCAGGGCCTCAAAACCATCGGCGCCCGTATCCAGCGCCTGGCCGATATCCTGGCAGCCGGCCTGAAGAAGCAGGGCTTCGACCTGACTCACGACACCTGGTTTGACACGCTCACTGTGGTCGCCGGCGATCAGCGCGACGCCATCTACCAGCGCGCCCTGGATGCAGAAATCAACCTGCGTAAGGTGGGTGAGGACAAACTGGGCATCAGCCTGCACGAGACCGCGAGCCTCGACGACGTTTCCGACATCCTCAAGGCCTTCACCGACGGTGACCACGGCCTCGACCTGCGCGCAATGGACAGCGAAATTGCCGCCAAGGGCCCGCAGGGTGTGCCGGCGTCCCTGGTTCGCAGCAGCGAATTCCTGACCCATCCGGTCTTCAACACCTACCACTCCGAAACGGAGATGCTGCGTTATCTGAAGACCCTGGAGTCCAAGGACATCGCCCTGAACCACTCCATGATTCCGCTGGGTTCCTGCACCATGAAGCTGAACGCCACCGCGGAAATGATCCCGGTGACCTGGCCGGAGTTCGGCAAGCTGCACCCCTTCGCGCCCGCCAACCAGGCCGAAGGCTACGCGGAGATGTTCAAGCAACTGCAGCAGATGCTGGCCGCCTGTACCGGTTACGATGCCGTGAGCCTGCAGCCCAATGCCGGCTCTCAGGGTGAGTACGCCGGCCTGGTTGCCATCAAGAAATACCTCGAGGCCAAGGGCGAGGGCCAGCGCGACATCTGCCTGATCCCCGCCTCCGCCCACGGTACCAACCCGGCTTCCGCCATGATGGTGAGCATGAAGGTGGTCGTTGTTGCCTGTGACGACAAGGGCAACGTGGACATGGCCGACCTGAAAGCCAAGGTGGAAGAGCACGGCGACCGCATCGCCGCGCTGATGGTTACCTACCCGTCCACCCACGGGGTATTCGAGGAAGGCATCCGCGATATCTGCGACCTGATCCACCAGGCCGGTGGCCAGGTGTACATCGACGGCGCCAACATGAACGCCCTGATCGGCGTGGCCGCGCCGGGCAAGTTCGGCGGCGACGTATCCCACCTGAACCTGCACAAGACCTTCTGTATCCCCCACGGTGGCGGCGGCCCGGGCATGGGCCCGATCGCCGTTGGCGAGCACCTGAAGCCCTACCTGGCCGGCCATCCGGTAACAGAGGTGCCGGAGACCGATCCGGCCAACGGCACCATCTCCGCGGCGCCCTGGGGCTCTGCCAGCATTCTGCCGATCAGCTGGATGTACATCCGCATGATGGGCAAAACCGGTATGAAGCAGGCCACCGAGATGGCGATCCTGAATGCCAACTACATGGCCAAGCGTCTGTCCGAGCACTACTCGCTGCTCTACACCGGCACCAACGGCTTCATCGCCCACGAGTGCCTGGTAGACCTGCGTCCGCTCAAGGAGACCAGCGGCATCAGCGAGGAAGACATCGCCAAGCGCCTGATGGACTTCGGCTTCCACGCGCCCACCATGTCCTTCCCTGTGGCGGGCACCCTGATGATCGAGCCCACCGAGAGTGAATCCAAGGAAGAGCTGGATCGCTTCGTCGAGGCGATGGCCATCATCCGCAAGGAAGTGGAAGATGTGGCCAACGGTGTCTACAGCGCAGACGACAACCCGCTGCACAACGCCCCGCACACCCTCGAGGACGTGATGGCCGACCAGTGGCCGCACAACTACTCTCGCGACGTGGCGGCTCGCCCGGCGGCCTGGCTGAAGGCACACAAAGTTTGGCCTGCTTCGAACCGCATCGACAATGTGTTCGGCGACCGCAACCTGATCTGCTCCTGCCCGCCGGTAGAGAGCTATATGGACTGAGTCCAGTCCTGAAACGAAAAATGGCGAGCCTTGAGCTCGCCATTTTTTTATTTTCGAAAAAATTTCTTACAGATAACTCAGCCACCAGTCTTTTCGCCGCGCCTTCACTCCGGCCAGCCAGCGGCAGAACGGATACAACACGGCGACAACAGAAAGCCAGAGAAGGTAAACCGTCCACAGGGGCAACCCGAAACCCTCCGGCAATGTCCACCAGCCACCAGCCGCCGCCTGCCAGCCAAACCCCTGCCACTGGGCAATCAGCAGAGCCAGCATATGCGCAATGTAGATATGCAGTATGTAATAGGCGAAAGGAACACGGCCGAAAGTGTTCACCACTTCCACCAGCGGTCCGCGTAACCGTTCCGACCAGGCGAGCAAAAGCAATCCCGCACCAAGCGTCATCAGCAAGTAAAGAAGTGAAGGCGGATACTTTTCTACATTGAAGAACGCAACCAGAGTCATGCCGAAACCGGATTGTGCTTCCCAAGGCACCGGGTCGCCGTAGATGTTCCATCCTCGCAATACAAAAAATAACACGAGAGCCGCGACACCGAGACCAACAAGCATACGGCGACGCCTGTCTCCAGGCGCTTTGTATAAATCCGCCAGCAGATATCCGAGGGGCATGACGGCGAGCCAGGGCAGTAGCGGATAGACAACGATCAGAGGAACTCCGGCGATGCGGGTAAAAATATCCTCATGCATTGCGTACCAGAGTGGTGGAAAACCTTCTGTGGGCATTGGCAACCGGCCATCCAACAGGTTGTGGCCGAAGATCATGGCCAGCGCCAACAGTAACAGTGGCAACCGGGGAAGATGAATGAACGCGGCCATGGAGATCATGCAAAAGCCGATCATCGACAGCGTGGTCAACACCAGCGCATATCCCTGCGGTTGAATAAAGCTCCAACCAAAGGCCATCACCGTCTGCTCTATGAAAATGAGCCAGAGACCGCGAGTGAACAGAAACAGGCTCAACTCCGCAGGCGAGCGGCTCGCGCGCATGAACCCGGCACTCATCCCGGCGAGTAATACGAACAACGGTGCACAGAAGTGGGTAATCCAGCGGGTGAAGAAATAAGCCGGGGAAGTATCGTTGAGATCTTCGGGAGAGAAGCGGGCCGAGGAAGTAAAATCCCGCACGTGGTCGAGTGCCATCAGCACCATCACCATCCCACGGGCAAAATCCACCGATACCAGGCGACCGGCTTTTACGGCAAGCGCCCGGCCAGCCTCCCGCGACTCGACAGCAGACGCTGGATACGCGCCCGAAGTAACACTCTGCATTGCCACCACCCCTGTTAGATTTTTGTACCGGTGAAGGAACTGCCGTGATCAGTTAGGATCGCCCATTTTCCATCCGGCGGCAATGACAAGGCATTGCGGCACAAAAAAGCCGGCAACAAGTGCCGGCTTTTTTGCGAACAGTGGAGTTATTATCAGAACTCGGCACTGGCACGCAGGTACCAGAAGCCACCATTGAACCCGAATGGAGAAGTCAGGGACTGGCGTACACCCAGGAACTGCAGGGTGGGATCAGCCTCATCGTCCGGCAGGGTATCGAAGATGTTCTCGCCACCGACGGAAACTTTGTAGTTTTCGGCAAGGGTAAACGTCGCCTCGATATCTACGAGGATCTCACTGCCATAGCTGGTGGCATCGGAAGCATCCCCCGGGCCAAACAGGCCGAAGGTGGACTCCCAGCCGCTGTAGCGGTTCAGGCGCAGGTAACTGTTGAACAGGTTGCCGGTGTCATAGCTGAAGGTCAGCGTCGTGCGGTCGCTCGGCACCTGGTTCTCCAGATCGTACACCCGCGAGTCGTTGATGGTGCTCGGCGCTACATTGCTCACTTTCTGCTGGTTGTGATTGTGGCGCAGGTCCACCACCAGCAGGTTGCCGGCTAATTCAAAATCGCTGGTCACAGCAATGTCGATACCGCTGACTTCGGAATCGTAAGCATTGACGAAGAAGTTCGCATTGCTGCCTTGCAGCAGGGAGGCATTCGCCACACCAGCGCCTTCCAGCAGTGCCACTTCACCGGCGCCGATGGTGTTGTTGCGCAGCGCCAGGCGATCATCGATGTTGATGCTGTAGTAGTCCAGGGTCACGCTGGTGTTATCCAGGGGATTAATGACCGCACCCAGGGTGAAGCTGGTCGACTCTTCCGGTGTCAGCGGCTTGGCACCCAGCGCCAGGGCAACGGGGTTGTCCACCGGGTAGGTACCGTTCGGGATCAGGTTACCGCTGGCATCCGCGGTGGTGGTCACATTCAGCGTGTTCACCTGGCCCGGAGTCGGGGCGCGGAAACCGGTATTGGCCGTCGCACGCAGGGCAAAGCGCTCGTTGAAGTCGTAACGGCCAGAGAGCTTCCAGTCGGAGGTGGAGCCGAACGCATCGTAGTCCTCGAAGCGCAGGGCGGCACCGACCGTCAGCTTGTCTGTAACGTCCGTTTCCAGGTCCACATAGGCAGCCATGCTCTCACTGCTGAAGCTGCCGGCGGCATCGGTGGGGAAGCCCTGGAAGCCATCGGAACCTACCCCGAACACAGCTGCGGTCGGACCTACAGCAATGGAAGCCTCGTCACCGGCACCGATCTTGTAGGTCTCATCACGCCATTCCGCACCAAAGGCGACGTTCAATGGCGATGCCAGGCCTGCAAGCTCAACCGGCTGTACGAAGTCCGCATTTACACTGGTCTCCTCCTGGGTCAGGGTGCCCGGGTTGAAGGTAGTCGGGGACAGGGCACCCAGGCTCGGGTTGATGGAGTCTTTCAGTACGTATGACACTTCGTTTTCGGCAGAGCGCGCACGAAGATCCCAGCTCATGCCGGAAGCCAGTTCACCGCGAGCGCCAAAGACGGCGGAGAAGTCACTGATATCCGCACCGAATTGCGGGTTGTAGCCGCCGGGGAACTGGGTGTAGATCGGGTTGCGCAGCACGAAACCACTGGCACTAGTAGCATCAGCTACCAGGTAATCCGCCGGGTTCAGGCCCTGGGCGGTAATGGAGTCGATCAGGGACTGCGGCGCCGCATCCGGCATGAAGTCGCCATCGCCATCGGCCTGCAAGGTCGCGCGGGCGCCGAACTCGTACTGCGGATCCAGTACCGGGCCGCGGTAGAAAAAGTCGGAAATGGTCTCGTTCTCTGAGTAGCCGACATTGCCGTAAAGCTCGACGCCGTTGTCCAGCTCATAGCCGGTGTTAACGAACAGTTTCAGAGCTTCCACGTCCGGGTCACCCCAGCGCTGGCCGAGACCGTCCAGCGGCACATTCTCCACACCCACCACGCTGCCAACGAATTCTGCATCCGGACGGGCGGCGCCGCGCCAGGTCTTCTCGGCCGTAGAGTGCTCGATGGTGGTATTCACGAAGCCCTGGTCACCCAGCGCAAAGCCGGCATTGGCCGCCAGGCTGGTGCGGGTGCCGTCGCCCTCGAAGTATTCACCGGTCTGGGCGGAGACACTCACGCCCTCAGCGTCATCTTTCAAGATCACGTTGACCACGCCGGCAATGGCGTCAGAGCCATACTGGGCGGAGGCGCCGTCACGCAGTACTTCAACCCGCTCGATGGCGGCCGAGGGCAGCGCGGCAAAGTCCACCGCCTGGGCGCCCTGATTGACGGTGCCCAGCGGCGCAATCTGCAGGTTTACCAGCGCGGAGCGATGACGGCGGGTGCCATTGACCAGCACCAGGGTCTGGTCCGGAGACAGGTTGCGCAGGGTCACCGGACGAATGAAAGCCGTACCGTCGGCGATCGGGAAGCGCTGGGTGTTGAAAGAAGGCGCAATTTTGGCCAGGGACTCGGTCAGGTCAAAACTGGCCTGATCGGACAGGTTTTCGCCGCCCAGCACGTCGACGGGGGACAGCGTCTCGGTGGGTGACAGGCCCTCGACGCGGGTACCGGTGGTAATCACCTCTTCCATCCGGCGGTCATCGCTGGCCTGCGGGGTGCTGGATTCCTGTGCCAGGGCCGACACAGGCAGCGTCAATACGGCCGCAACAGCCAGAGAAAGTGGCTTGAGTGAGAAGGTATTCATGGGCTCTCATCCTCGTTGTTATCTTGTTATTCCCTCTGGTTCCAGCCATTGCCCCCGCTCGCAACCAATCTATTTGTGACGGTTAAATGCGAAAGGAACGTTACCCCAAGCTGGCTGAGGTTGTGATAAGCAGCCTATTGAAATCCTCAAATGGGATCAATGGGCGGATGAAGATCACAAAAAATTAAGAGAAGAGCCCGTTTCATTGTTAAAAATAATGTCGACTTATGCGCCATTCGAGAGGTGTTTTGCGGAAAGCCCACCACTTGCGCAATGCGCGTTATTTTTCCGCTTTGGAGCCGGGAGCCACTGAGAGATCACCAGCGGTTGATATCAGCCTCCACGCCCCAGACCGGCCGAAAATTGACCTCTTCAGATCTCGCCCGGTAGTTGCACGCATACGGCAGTGGATAAAAATCCAGCGGCTCAAGCGCGACAATCGTCCGATCGGGTCCCGAGGCTGGTGGAAAGACCCGGGGGATCTCCGGATAACGCCGGAGGCGGAAACTGAACTCCAGCCCACCATCCTCGATCACCACAACCCCGCGGGTGAGCAGGAACCAGGTGAGGACGATGGCATCTTCACTGATATCCGAGCGATCCCGCAGAATCACCTCGCCGTTATCAAAAAACTCGAGTGCGAACGGCGTTTCACAGTTGAAGCTCCTGACCTCGAGGCCGACCAGCCCGCGGAACTCCTCGTCCGTCCGCCGCACGCGCTCCAGACTGCTCTCGACAACCTCTTCAGTCTCGAGCTCCGCCACCAGGCGGCGACGCAATATCTGCCGGCTGGGAAGTTCTTCATAAGGGGAGGTGGAATACACCGAGGGCTTCTCAATCCAGAGCAGCGCCGCCCGCCAGTTCTCCCTGCGCACCTCAAAGGCCTTCTCGAAATCCAGTGATCCGTTGTTGCCGTCATCGCGCACCACCGAGATCAGGTTATTGCGATCGTCATAGCTGTAGATAAACGCTACTACATCGGTGCTAGGGAGAAGGGGTGCAGAGGCAAGCAGCGTGGTCTGTAATTTCCGTATCAGCAGGCCATCCGTATCGTAGGTATAGGCAATTTCAAAGACAGCGGTGCGGAGGTCGCCGGTAAATTCGAACCAGACTTCGCGCACCAGCAAATCATTATCGTCATAGACGTACTCCCGGGAGAAGTCGGTATCGCCGTCCTCCCTCAGGTCGACCGTATAGAGAGTGAGATTACCCTTTATGTTGTATTCCCACTCCACCAGAATCCGATAATCGACAAAGGCGGCACCGGAGCGGGTAAATCGCGCACGGACCAGGTTATCCAGTGAGCCGTAGAAGAATTCCCACTGTCCCTCCCCTTCTTCGCCAATCTGTCGACGCAGCGAAGACACCCTGCCCAGCTCATCAAACTCGATCACGCGGAATGGTTCACCCGTGCGCAATGAGAAAACCGTTTCGGAAGCAGTACGTCCGTTTTCCTGAAAAGTGTATTCCGCCAACAGCTCTTCATCACGACGCACTTCCTGAAGCCGGCCCCGCTCATCCAGCTGGTATGAAATCGTGAACTCTTCGTCGACGACACTATCGCCGTCATCATCCTCAGAATAAGTAACGGAGAAAAACAGGTCGTCGAAATCGTACACCCAGCTCCTCACCCGATCGAATGTACCGTTACCATCGAGGTCCTCTCGCAGGCTGATCAGGTTTCCGGCATCGTCATACTCGAATTCCGCAAACTCGTCATCCACAAGAAAAGCATCGGGCTCAAAGCTCCAGGTGAGAATGTTGCCAAACCCATCGTAACTGGCGAAACGGGAAACTTGCCTGAGAACCTCGCGATCGGACTCAGTGACCAGTTCGGTAATGTTGCCATCATCGTCGTAGTCGTAACGTTCCAATTCATCGAGAAGCTCATCGAAGAAGAAGTCACGACTCTTGAAAACCGGCACGTAGAAACCGCTCACCAGCCCGACGGCCTCATAGTAGGTATCCAATACCATGCCCGTATTCACAACAGCGCCCGAATCGACGAGATCGAGTTCGTCGGCGCGGTTGCGGAAGTAAATCAGCGGCACATAGTGACGGGCGAATGCGAGGGCATCGACTTCGAGGTCTAATAGAGTATTCTCCAGCAGGTCGCGGACACCCGAGTCGATAACAACGCCATTGCCCAGATCTGAGTCGCGATCAAACGCTTCAAGCAGAAACAGGGTATTGTGGAAGCGGTTGAAATCGATCCGCTCGCGATCAAAGGATGCCCCACTGAACAGCCGCCGCAACTGATTGAAGTTGCGGTAGAGACGGACATTGGGGAACAGATCCAGGATTCGCAGTCTTTCCTGTGCGCGTACGGCAAAGCCGATCGGGGTATCCCCCAGGAAAAACTGAATCGTCTCTCCCGCCACGTAAGAGAACTCGCCATTGTCACTGGTCACACCGGACCGGCTTTCCGTGCGATAGGACAGGCCGGCAACGATGACTTCCACCAGCCTACCGGTCTGGATCGACGGTACCGCAGTGGACAATGTAGCGGCAGTGGTCGTTGCCGCAGCACTCCTTGTGCTGCCACTGCCGCCTCCACCACCACACGCGATGAGCGCAAGCAGGCTAATGACAACCAAGCTCCCGCGTAGAAAACCTCTCAAGACGCGACCCTCCATAGCCTCCCTTGAGTGTAACGGTTGTTTTTTGAGCAAACGAAGACCGCTACGCCAAGTTAGATGCGGGACGCGCATTGAGGGAGGAAGAGACGACTGTTGCCGGCATGGAAAGATGGCATTCGCGCCGCAAGAGAGATACTTATGGCGTGCCGAGACGACCGATGCGTGTAGAGAGGTAGGAATTGGCCGGATGGATTAAGGGAGGACATCGCCGGCACTATACCCCGGCAAAGCCCCCCGCTGTACATCAAGTTGGAACGACCGGTCTCTGTTGATACCAACGCGCAACCCAGACGTTCAGGATCAGGACACCGACGGCAATGACCACCGAAGCCATGCCCAGGTATTCCCCCGCCAGTGCACCGGCAAAACCCGCCTCGGGCATTTCACCGGTCATCTTGTAGCCGGCGGCTTCCATACCGGTGTAATGCATCCCGCATACCGCCACCCCCATGATCAGCGCACTGCCAAACTTCTGCCAGCGTCCACGCATCTGGAATGCCATCCACAACGCTGCGCAAGCAGCCACCACCGCAATCAACACCGAGATGATGATGATATTCAGGTCATATTTGATTTCGGCCGGCATCAACATGGCCGCCATGCCACCGTAGTGCATGCCTGCGACACCAATGCCCATGAATACAGAGGCGGGTAGCAGCTTATCGAAATTGAATTGCCCTGTACCCACAATGGCCAGGCCCAGCGTGCAGGCGGCCACCGCAATCAACACCGAACCCAATGTGCCGAGGATGTCATAGGCCATCGGCATATCGGTCTCCAGCGCCAGCATTCCGACAAAGTGCATGGACCAGATTGCCGCGCCCCCCATGACAAGCCCGGCAAACAGAATCGCCCGGCGTCGGTCTACCCCGGTAACGGCCTCGGGAATGGCCGTCACCAACTGTAGCGAGGCATAGGAGCCAAGTACTGAAATTACATAGGAAAGTCCCACCAGAAGTGGGTTGTACTGGTCCAACATCACTCTCGCCACCTTTTTATCATTTGTTCACCAAGGCCATCGGCACGGATATACGCGGCCTTATGCCATGCCGTGGTTGATAGCTACGCCCGCCTGCGTGATGCAGATCACACTGATTTTCGGCAAATGTATCCGGGGAGGGTGCAGGAAGAGATGAACAGACAGGGTCGGGGGCGCGGCAATGGACTCACGCACTGGCAGTGGCGATGAAGATTCTGTTAACTGCGCGCCGGCTTGTTACAGCTTGCCGGCAATGGAATCGGGAATAGTCATCAGGAGACTATCCACTTGATGGAGCCAATACTGCCCTTCAGCGGTCAGGCCATAGCCGAGCAGCACCAGGTTAAGGCAGACCGTCAGCCAGTAAACTACGCGGAAAGAACCCTTACTGGACTTGTGCCGCAGGTAGCTCTGGCCCAGGGCCGCCCCGGGCCATCCCCCCAGGAGCGATAGCAGGTGGAGCGTCTGCTCAGGCGTTCGCCAACGTCCGCGCACCGCCGCCCGTTTATCCTTGATGTAGAGCAGCAGGGTTAACAGACTGAGCGTGAGGTAAAGACCAGTCATTGACCAGGGCAGCCAGCCCCCAACCGAAAGTCCAATCAGTCCGGCAAAGAAAACGCCAACCAACAGCAGTGCTCTGCGTCTCTGTCGCCCCGGCCGATTCAAGCTGCGCTTGCCGTTCGCAGGGCGGGCACTCTTTGCTCTCGGCCGGCCGCGATCATCCCGTCCCAGACTAAATCTGACCGCCATTCCCTGCTCTGGGCGGCAAAACCGGCGATCAAAAGCGCTGACATGGAGAAACACGCGCGAACCACTGCCGTCTGGCTGAATAAAGCCATAACCACGGTCATCGTCCCAGCTGGCAATGTTTCCCTTGTATTCCATGGAGTCACGCACCGACACACCACCGGTCAGCGCTGGGCGCCATCACGGCATTCGCCACGCACCTCACCGCCGCCGGCAAACAGGGTGCGCTCCAGCTCGAAGAAACCGTCGCGACAGAAGCCGGTCTCCGTCAGTTTCTGGTTGAGGGATCGGTTGAAGGCCATTTCGTCCACCAGAGGACCACGGGGACGCTGGCCGGTCCGCAGCATAGTTTCCCGCTGTATGCGGCTGCGGTTGACGTCCTCCCGGGTCACCGGGCGCGGCACATCCGGGCGTCGCATCTCCAGGGTATAGGTGAAGCGCTTGGCACCGTTGGCGGCAATCTCGGTATGGAAAGTCTCACTCAGGCCGGGGATTGGCAACGCGGGCTCACTGGCGCACCCGGCCAGTAAAAGGCCACCAAGGACGAGAGCAGCCAGAGTTCGCATTGCCCGGGAATTGCTATTCGTTTTTATCATTGTCACTTCCTACTGCTACCAATCTACTTGAAGACCACCGTCTTGTTTCCGTGGATAAACACGCGCTCCTGCAGTACCAGTTGCAGGGCGCGGCTCAACACCGATTTTTCCACATCCCGACCGGCGGCGGCCATGCCTTCTGCGGAGTAAGCGTGATCCACAGGAATCACATCCTGCTCGATGATTGGCCCCTCATCCAGATCGTCAGTCACGAAGTGTGCCGTGGCACCGATGATTTTGACTCCGCGCTCATAGGCCTGCTGGTAGGGCCGGGCACCGATGAACGCGGGCAAAAATGAGTGGTGGATATTGATGATCCGTCCGCGGTAGTGCGCCACAAACGCAGGCGTTAGCACTCGCATGTACTTGGCGAGCACCAGGTAATCCGGGGCGAACTGGTCCACGAGGGCCATCACCTGCTCCTCATGCTGCTCGCGTTCCAGCCCCTCCGCGGGCAAGTGGTAAAAGGGGATATCGAACTTTTTCACCAGCGGACCAAGATCCGGGTGATTTCCGATCACCGCGGCAATCTCCACATCCAGGGCCCCGGCAAAACATTTCATCAGGATATCGCCGAGGCAGTGGGGCTCACGCGTCACCAGCAGCACCAGACGC
Source organism: Microbulbifer aggregans (assembly GCF_001750105.1). Taxonomy (NCBI): domain Bacteria; kingdom Pseudomonadati; phylum Pseudomonadota; class Gammaproteobacteria; order Cellvibrionales; family Microbulbiferaceae; genus Microbulbifer; species Microbulbifer aggregans. The sequence continues at coordinate 2,073,745 of NZ_CP014143.1, read as the reverse complement.
TTTTTCCCGCTCGGTACCAATCGGCGCTCGGCGCCCTTGGGCAGCGCCATATCGAGGTCTTCCAGCAGCGTCTGGTCATTGAAGTTGCCTTCCAGCGCCGTGCGCATGAAAAAGCGCCCCTGCCTGCGATCCACGAATTCATCGTTCTTGATGATGTTCAGCTGGTGCTTGTAACAGATGTTGGTGATCTTCGCGATCAGCCCTTTTGCATCCGGGCAGTCCGTTAGCAGTATCTTCTTTTCCATGGCAAAAATTCAGGCCAAATGACTGGGAGTTGTGGATTACCAGACTATACACTACCCGGATTGACTGAATCACACCGCCTCGCTGCGTGAGGGCAACCGATTAAGGAAATCCATGGACAAGAACCTCTACTCTGAACATCTCGCCACACTCAAAAGCCGCTACGACGATATTCTCGAGCAGTGCGGTTTCGAGACGCTCAACGTGTTTAGCGGCAAACCCAGTGTCCAGTTCCTCGACGACAACTACTACCCTTTCCGGGTCAATCCACAGTTCAAGGCGCTGGTGCCGGTCACCGACAACCCCCACAGCTGGGTCATCTACCGCCGCGGGCAGAAGCCCAAACTGCTGTTTTACCGCCCGGTGGACTTCTGGCACTACGTGCCGCCGGCCCCGCAGACTTTCTGGAGTGACGAGTACGATATCGAACTGCTGAGCAAGCCCGCCGATGCCAAGCAGTTCCTCAGCGCTGACAATGCCGCCTTTCTCGGCGAGACCAACGGCCTCGAAGACTGGTCTGTAGGCACCCCCAATCCGGAGGAACTGCTGGCCCGGCTGCACTGGGCACGCGCCTACAAGACTCCCTATGAGATGGCCTGCCTGCGTGAAGCGAACCGCATTGCGGTAAAAGCCCACCGCGCTGCCGAAGCCGCCTTCCGCGAGGGTGCCAGCGAGTTCGAGATCAACCTGGCCTACCTGAATGCCGCCGGCCAGGGCGAAAACCAGATGCCCTACGGCAATATCGTTGGTCTGAACGAGCATGCTGCCATCCTGCACTACACCCACCTCAATACCGCCCGGCTGCCGGAAGCGGAGCGTCGCAGTTTCCTGATCGACGCCGGTGCTGACTGCAATGGTTACTGTGCGGACATCACCCGCAGCTATGCGTACCGGGATGGCGAGTACGCCGAACTGGTGGCGGCCATGGATGAAAAAGAGCAGGAGCTGGTGGCCGGCCTCAAGCCCGGCACTCCCTACCCGGACCTGCACCTCGAGTGCCACCACAAAGTGGGCGAATTGCTGAATCGCTTCGGCGTGATCAAATCGTCCGCAGAGAGCGCCGTGGAAAGCGGGCTGACCCGCCCCTTCATGCCTCACGGCCTCGGTCACTTCCTCGGCCTGCAGGTCCACGATGTGGGCGGTCACCAGACTGCACCGGAAGGTGGTATCACCCCGCCGCCAGAGCAATACCCGTTCCTGCGCACCTCACGTACCGTCGAGGAGAATCAGGTCTTCACCATCGAACCCGGTCTGTACTTCATCGACAGCTTGCTGGCCGACCTGAAAAATAGCGACCTGGCTAGCGAAGTTAACTGGGATAAGGTGGACGCCTTGCGCCCCTTCGGTGGTGTGCGGATCGAGGACAATGTGATCGTACACAAGGACCGCATCGAAAACATGACCCGCGACTGCTACGCGCAGTAACCCTCACAATTGCACCGACTTCTCGCCCCGCAGGCGAGAAGTCGGTTACGCATTTGCCTCCCCGGCATTCTCCATAACTCGAACCTCAATCACCGAACCCCTGCTCAGGGTCCCGAATCAAGAATCACTGGCGGCCAAACCATTGTTTGCGTTGCAAATGGTGCCAAACTGTCCAGGTGTCACCAGATGCCATTGTCGCTCCCTCAAAAAGTCCTCAGGATTGCTCGGCTAAAAACCGATACATAAAAGGTAACCACCATGAAGTTCCTGAATTTCGCTGTGGTACTCACTTCCGTCCTGCTTCTTTGGGCATCCAAACTATCTGCTGAAACCATCGAGTACGTTTTCTACGATCCAGAAGGCGTCGCCGGGCACGAGGTGATCACTCGCGAGGACAATCGCGTTTCCGGAATATTAGAGTTGGGCTGGAACAACCGGCGCATCAAGATGACCGAGGAATTTGAACTTGGCCCCAAGGGTATTCCCACATTTATCCATATAAAAGGGGTAAGTCCCGGCGGGGCACCAGTGGAGGAGACCTTCACCCTTACCGATGGGCTGGCTGAATGGAAAGGCAGCGATGAACGGGGTAGCGCCAAGTCCTCCGCATCCCAGTTTTTTGTCCCCAAGAACCCCACCATCGCAATGAAAGCCCAGCTGGCCAAGGCGCTGCTGGCGAGTCCCGGGCATACGCTCAAGCTGCTACCCCAGGGTCAGGCACAGCTGGAGCAGCTGGACAAGCGCACCGTTACACAGGGAGACATGGAAAAAACCATCTACCTGTATGGCGTCAGCGGGCTCGACTTCACCCCCTTTCTCGCCTGGTACGATGAAGAGGGAGACCTGTTCGCCTCACATCATATCGCCTGGTTCGCGATTTTGCGCAAGGGCTGGGACAAGTCCCACCTGCAACCATTGAAAGAACGGGAGATGCAGGCCAGCACCGACTACCTGCAATCACTGGCTGGCAAACATACCCACCAGTCTGAAACCCCGATACTGATCAACAACGTCAACATCGTCGACGTTGAACAAGGTGAGCTGCTTCGTGATCGCCACCTGTTGATCGAAGACGGAACGATCACCCGCATCAGCTTGCAGCCGATTCGCTTTCCCGGTGTTACCCGTATCAATGCCCGCGGCATGACCCTGATGCCGGGATTGTGGGACATGCACGGCCATATGAGCCCTGAGCACGGTCTGCTCAACATGGCCGCCGGCGTCATCAGCGTGCGTGACATTGGCAATGCGCATGAAAAAATCATGCGTACGGAAGAACTGTTCGATTCAGGTAAGGTGATCGGCGGCCCGATCTATCGGGCCGGGTTTATCGATCGCGATAGTGAAAATGCGATGCGGCTGGGTAAAACGGTAAATAGTCTGGAGGAAGCCAAAGCCGCTGCAGACTGGTATGCCGAGCGCGGCTATATGCAGATCAAAACCTACAGTTCCATGGAACCCGAGTGGATCGCGCCCCTTGCCGAGCATGTCCACAAGCGTAGTATGCGCCTGAGCGGCCATATCCCGGCGTTCATGACTGCCGAGGAGGCGGTGGATGCCGGCTTCGACGAAATCCAGCATATCAATATGCTGTTCCTCAACTTCATGGGGTCCATCGATACCCGCAAGAAGTTGCGCTTTACCGAGGTGGGAGAGCACGCTCATGAGATAGACCTGGACAGTGCGGAAGTCGCCGCGTTCCTGGATAAGCTGGCGGAAAAGGGCACGGTGGTGGATGCCACGGTGACTGTATTCCGCTCTCTGCTACAGGGCGAGGCCGGCCAGCTGGACAAGGAATACCAGGCCGTGGCCGACCACCTGCCGGTCGATGCCCGCCGCAATCTGGTCGGCAGTTGGCTGAACATCGAGCCAGAGCACCGCGAGCACTACAACAACAGCTCCGTCGCATTGCTCAACATGCTGCGCAAACTTCATGAGCACAACGTACCCATGGTCGCCGGCACCGACGGCCTGCCCGGCTTCACCCTGCTGCGGGAACTGGAGCTCTATGCCGAGGCCGGCATCCCCAATGCCGATGTCCTGCGCACCGCGACCATCGAGCCGGCCAAAGTAGTAGGCGCGCTCGGTGAAAGCGGCACCGTGAACGTGGGCAAGAAAGCCCACCTGGTGTTACTCGACGGCAACCCACTGGAAGACATCAGCGCCCTGCGCCGCTCGGTACTGGTGATCGAGGGACAAAACCTGTATCGCCCCGATGAGCTCTACCAGGCTGTAGGCATCAAGCCGTTTATCGAATCCGTGCCTTTCCGGCTGAATGGCGCGGTGGATGTCGCAACAAATTAAATCAGGCGGGTGATTCTTTTAGCGGATTTAATGTTTTAAAAGTGGCCAACTAAACAGAGTGGCCACTTTTCCACCCAGGGAAAAGGCTACGCCACTATGAGGACTTCGAAAAACCCCCTCTGGAGAGGGCATACCGATGCAAATGAGGAGGATCAATTACATAGTAGTGTAGAGAAAAAAAACGTAATCCTTAGCCTTTACATTTTTGCTTTTTGCATCTTTATTTATTTACCTCCTGTCAACGCCACCGAAAAGGAATCTTATTTATCCATCACCGCCTCGGCAATACCTTCAAGCAAAGGGCAGCCGAAGTGGATTGCGATAAAAAGAGATAACCAAAGAAACTTGATTCACCTGCCAGCGGATCAAGTTCTAACAAAAATAAAGCCCGGAAACTACACAGTCAGCCACATAGACTTCGGAGACAAATCCTGCAAGCCACTGATCAGGAGATCCTGCAAAACCCTTTGGATACCAACAAAAAATGCAGACGGAAACTTCGCAAGTATCCATGTACTACCAGGGACCATCACTGTTTATGGAAGCTTTTCAATAAAGAGACAATCTTCTGGCAAATATGATATCGAGCTCTACCCGCCTGCAGTATCCCTCCCCTGGATATGCACTTACCATAGAGAAGTTTTTAGCAACCACTCAGCACACATACTTCAAGGGGACAAAAGCTATAAAACAGTAAAAATCAAATGCACCGATGGGTAGTTGAGCTATGCCAATCGGGTTCAGTTCTTCACAGATATCAGATATTCTCTGGTGACAGATTGCTCAAGCGAGAGAATTTATGATTACGCCAACAAGCTCGCAATGGAACCCGGTCAGTAAAGGCCTGCACTGGCTGATTGCCATCTTGGTACTCTGCGTCTGGGGCTCGGTGGAGCTGCACGAGTTCTACCAGAAGGGTGACCCCATGCGTGAATGGTGGAAGACGCTGCACTTCTCCATCGGTTTCTCGATCCTGCTGCTGGTCGCTCTGCGACTGTACTGGCGCAGTACCCATCCACGACCGGAAATGCTGGGCAGACCCTGGGAGCGTATTCTTGGCCGCATCACCCATGCGACTTTTTACTTTCTACTGCTGGCGATGCCGATTCTCGGCCTGAGCATGAAGCAATTTGCCGGCTCTGAAACCAAGATCTTCTGGCTGTTCGATATCCCGAGCTTTGTGGAGAAAAACATAGACACCGCCAAGCAACTGGCATTCCTGCACAAAGAGCTGGTATGGAATATTCTTCTGGTGCTGATCTGCCTGCACGTGGGAGCGTCGCTCTGGCACCACTTTGTGGATAAAGACGCGACCCTGCGACGGATGCTGCCATCCCGAAAGGATGACTAACCAGCAGACTGTCTCGCAGAGGATTGTCAGAGGCCATTAAACGGCCATAAAAAAAGCGGGTGAGAAATCACCCGCTTTTTTGTTTACTCGCCGCGCTTCACTTTGCGGTGCCTTGGCTTACCCGCACCAGGCTTGCCCGGTCCGCCCTTGCCGGAACCCGAACGGGGCGGCTTGCGCTTTCCGCCTCTCGGGGGCGGCCCGTCCTTGCCTTCTTCATAGCGGGAAATATTCAGGTTGCGGCCGGAAACACGCACACCTTTCAGGTGCTGGAAGATTTCCTTCGGCATGCCCTCGGGCAGATCTACCGTGGTGAATTCCGGGTAGATTTCGATACGGCCAATGTAGGAACTTTCCAGTTCCACCTCATTGGCAATGGCACCGACGATATTGCCGGGACGTACGCCGTGCTCGCGACCGACCTCAATACGGTAGCGCTCCATGCCCTCGTCCGGCGGTCCCACCTTCTTGTCTTTTCCGTGACCGCCCTGCTTGCGCCCGCGCGGCTCGAAATCCTCATCGCGCTCGCGGCGTTTCTTCGGCTCCTGCTCCTTGACGAACAGCGGCTGGTCGCCCTGGGCCATGGCGGCCAGGGCTGCAGCCACCTGCAGGGGGTCCGTCTCATTCATGGACAGGTATTCATCCACCAGCTGGCGGTAGGGCGCCAGATCAATGGAGCCCTCCAGGGTGCTGGTAATCCGTTCGCGGAATCGCTGCATGCGTGCGGAGTTCACCGCCTTGGCACTCGGCAGCTCCAGCTGCTCGATAGGCTTCTTGGTGGCCTTCTCGATAATGCGCAGCATACGGCGCTCACGCGGAGCGACAAACAGGATGGCATCCCCTTCCCGTCCGGCGCGGCCGGTACGGCCAATGCGGTGAATATAGGCTTCGGTGTCGTAGGGGATGTCGTAATTGATCACGTGGCTGATGCGCTTCACATCCAGGCCTCGCGCCGCCACGTCAGTGGCCACTACGATATCCAGCTTGCCGCTCTTCAGCTTGTCGATCACCTGCTCGCGCAGGTTCTGCGCCATATCGCCATTCAGGGCAGCACTGGCAAAGCCGCGCGCGGCCAGCTTGTCTGCCAGCTCCACGGTGCTGTTCTTGGTGCGCACAAAAATGATGGTCGCATCCACCGGCTCCGCTTCCAGGATCCGGGTCAACGCGTCCAGCTTGTGCAGACCACCCACCGGCCAGTAGCGCTGGCGGATGGTTTCGGCAGTCTCGGTCTTGACCTTGATCTTGACCTCAACCGGGTCCTGCAGGTGATCGCGGGCAATACGGGCGATCTCCCGCGGCATGGTGGCAGAGAAAAGCGCAATCTGGCGCTCTTCCGGCAGCTGCTCCAGTACCCACTGCACATCGTCGATAAAGCCCATGCGCAGCATCTCGTCGGCCTCATCAAGTACCAACGTCTTCAGGTTGGACAGATCGAGGCTGCCGCGGCGCATATGGTCCATGACACGCCCCGGAGTGCCCACCACCAGCTGCACGCCGCGCTGAAGCTGCTTCAGCTGACCGCGATAATCCGCACCACCATAGATCGGCGCCACATGGAAACCTTTCAGGTTCTGGGCATAGGACTGGCAGGCTTCCGCTACCTGGATCGCCAGTTCACGGGTCGGCGCCAGCACCAGCGCCTGGGGCCGCTTGTTGCTCAGGTCCAGCTGTGCCAGCAGCGGCAGTGCAAAGGCTGCCGTCTTGCCAGTACCGGTCTGGGCCTGGCCCAGTACATCGCGGCCGTCCAACAGGGAGGGAATGGTCTGCGCCTGGATCGGTGAGGGGGTTTCGTAACCCAGCTTCTGGATAGCACTGAGGATTTGCGTGGGCAGGTTGAGCTGGTCAAAGCCAATAGGCTCGGGAGTATCGGTCATTTCGGATTTCACTTGAGGCTGCAGTGGGGCCCACGAACAATCGGCTGGGGCCAGGTGCGGCGGGGGGTCAAAAGGCCGCGCAGTCTAACAGGTTCGCCCTCCCCTGGCAGCTTATTTTTTAACCAGCCACCAGAGACACGCCTGAGACCATCCATATAACACCCCACTCACACCCGGGCTCGACCACTCAGTTCAGTAGCGAGGGGGTCGCCGACGGCTCCTCCCGAGTCGCCAGCACCTGGCAGGCCTTGCGGATACCCCGGTTCCAGTGAGGCAGCGGGTGACCCAGAATTTCTGCCAGTTTGCTGCTATCCAGCGCCGAGTAGGGCGGCCGCGCCGCCAGAGTCGGAAACTGGTAGCTACTGATTTTCTTGACCCAGGGCGCAGGATCCAGCAGACCCGCCGCCTCCGCCTCGGAGAAAATATGGCGCGCAAACTCATAGCGGCTGCAGGGCTCCGGTGAACTGCAGTGGTAAAGGCCCCAGGGCAGATCGCCAAACTCTTCGTAGCGTCGCGCCAGTTCGGCAATGGTGGTAGCGATGTCGCCCGCATAGGTGGGGCAGCCTACCTGATCGCCGACCACGCTGACCGTGGTGCGCTGAGCGGCAAGCCGGAGCATGGTGGTGAGGAAATTCCCGGGGTGGGCACTGAACACCCAGCTGGTGCGCAGGCAGATATAGCGAGGATGCACCGCGCGCAGCAAGCGCTCGCCTTTCAGCTTGCTTGCCCCGTAAGTGTTGATCGGACTCACCGGATCTTCTTCCCGGTAGGCGCGCGAACCCTGGCCATTAAAAACAAAATCGGTGGACAGGTGGATTACCGGTATCTCCAGCGCCGCACAGATCGCGGCCATGGAGCCAACGCACTCCCCGTTGACCATGGAAGCCATATCCGGGGTCTTCTCTGCTGCCTCCACGTCGGTATACGCAGCCGCATTGACCACCAGATCCGGACGTGAACGCTGTACGGTAGCGGTGACCTGTTCAGGACAGGCGAAGTCAGCCTGCTTGCGGGCCAGGGCAATCAACTCCCATCCGGGCTGCTGCAAGGCATCCCGGCACGCGCGGCCGACCTGGCCATTGGCACCAAAGAGAAGGATTTTCACGGCGTTACACGCTCCCAATTTTGATTCTTAAGTTTTTTAAGCGTCGGCCAGGCAGCGTCCTGCTCGGAAAGAACCGGCTCTGCAATGGGCCACGTGATCGCCAACTGCGGGTCATCCCACGCCACCCCGCACTGATCTGTCGGTACATAATAGTCGGTACATTTATATTCGACGTCCGCAGACACCGAGAGCACCTGAAATCCGTGTGCATAACCCGGCGGAATCCACAGCTGGCGGTGATTGTCCTCGCTGAGATGCACGCCAACCCACTGGCCATAGGTCACCGACCGCGGGTCGATATCGGCCACCACATCGTAGATCTCCCCGCGTACGACACGCACAAGCTTCCCCTGCGGACAACGCTCCTGGAAATGCAGGCCGCGCAATACGCCTTTGGCGGAACGCGAATGGTTGTCCTGCACAAATTCCAAACCGGCACTTAGCCCCAATAACCGCATGTAACGGGCCAATTGCCAGGTCTCGACAAAAAAGCCGCGCTCATCACCGAAGACCTGGGGTTCCACGATTTTTACGCCAGTCAGCGCAGTATCAATAATCTCCATGCAGTCCTTCCCTATTCAGTATTCCAGGAGATCAACCAAGTACTTGCCATAGCCACTTTTCATTAGCGGCATCGCCAACTCTTGCAACTGGTCCCGGTCAATCCAGCCCCGGCGCCAGGCCACTTCTTCCGGGCAGGCCACCTTCAGACTCTGACGATGCTCGATGGCCTGCACAAACTGACTCGCTTCGAGCAGGGAATCATGGGTGCCGGTATCCAACCAGGCGGCACCGCGGCCGAGGATCTCTACATTCAGCTCGCCGTTATCCAGGTAGAAGCGATTAAGGTCCGTAATCTCCAGCTCGCCGCGGTGGGACGGTTTGACCTCTTTCGCCAGGTCGACGACTTTTTCGTCGTAAAAATACAGGCCGGTAACGGCATAGCGGGAGGCGGGATACTGCGGCTTCTCCTCGATCTCGATGGCACGGCCAGAATCATCAAAGGACACCACACCAAAGCGCTGCGGATCCTTGACCGGATAGGCGAACACGGTGGCACCGTGCTCCTGCTGCGAGGCACGCTCCAGCGTTGCCGTCAGCCCCTGGCCGAAAAAGAGGTTGTCGCCAAGAACCAGGGCACAGGCATCGCCATCGATAAATTGCTCACCGATCAGGAAGGCCTGCGCCAGTCCGTCCGGTGATGGCTGCACTGCATACTGTAGATTGATGCCCCAGCGGCTGCCGTCGCCGAGCATCTGGGCAAAGCGCGGCGTATCCGCTGGTGTGGAGATCACCAGTACATCGCGAATTCCCGCCAGCATCAGTGTGGTCAGCGGGTAGTAAATCATCGGCTTGTCGTAGACTGGCAGCAGTTGCTTGCACACCCCCCAGGTAATGGGATGCAGCCGTGTGCCGCTGCCACCGGCGAGAATAATCCCTTTCATCCGCGCACCTCCTCACTCACTGGAGTGAGCCCGAGACGCTCTCCCGCATAGGCAGGGGTGCCTGTCCGGCGCCACCAGCTCTCATTATCGAGATACCAGAGCACGGTCTTGTACAGGCCGGTCTCAAAGGTCTCGGCAGGGGTCCAGTGCAACTCACGGGCAATCTTTCCGGCGTCGATCGCATAGCGGCGGTCGTGGCCAGGGCGATCGGCCACGAAACAGACCAGATCGCGGAAGCGGTTGATGCCAAAGGGTTTGTGTGGGGTGACCTGCTCAAGAATGTCACAAATTCGCGTGACCACATCCAGGTTGCGGCGCTCACAGTGGCCGCCGATGTTGTAGGTCTCCCCAACCTCGCCGCGCGTCAGCACCCGGTACAATGCGCGGGCATGATCCTCCACGTAAAGCCAATCGCGCACCTGGCTACCGTCGCCATAGACTCGCAGCGGCTCACCGGCCAGCGCATTGGTAATGGTGAGCGGGATCAATTTTTCCGGGAACTGGTAGGGGCCGTAATTATTCGAGCAGTTACTCAAGACCACAGGTAACCCGAATGTGCGATGCCAGGCTCGCACCAAGTGGTCACTGGCGGCCTTGCTGGCCGAATAGGGAGAACTCGGGTCGTAGCGAGTCGTTTCGCTGAAATAGCCCTCCGAGCCAAGATCACCGAATACCTCATCGGTGGACACATGGTGAAAGCGAAACTTCTTGCGCGCCTCCAGATCGAGACCATTCCAATAGCTGCGCGCTACCTCGAGCAACGTGCATGTGCCAGACACATTGGCGCTGACAAACTCCGCAGGCCCATCGATCGAGCGATCCACATGGGTTTCTGCCGCCAGATGCATCACCGCATCGGGCTGGAACTCCGCAAAGCAATGTTCCAGCACTTGCCGGTTGCGTATATCCACCCGGGCAAACTGATAGCGCTGTTGATTGATTGCACCGCCGCTAGAGACCAAAGGGATTGATGCCAGGTTGCCGGCATAGGTCAGCGCATCCACATTCAGCACGCTGTTGCCGGTTTCCCTGAGCAGAAAGCGCACCACGGCGCTGCCAATAAATCCGGCACCGCCCGTCACTAAAATTCGCATACATTCACCACCAGTGATTCTTGCCACGCGCTCACCGCGCAGCTGGTACTCGTGTGCAACCCTGTATATAGACCTCGACTCAGATCGGTGCTTGGGTCTTGACAGAAGTCAGGTGGGGAGAGGTGTCGAAAAAAAAGGAATGAGATTCAGGCGCCAGCGACAACTGTCCACGACTGTATGCTCTATGCGCCAAAGGGCTTTGATGCTGTTGCGGGAACAAGCAAACATTGAAGCGTCGAGCTGCTGGTGTCCCAGTCAATTCCAGAATAACGAAAATTACCAGCATCGTGCTTCAACGCTGCAACAAGCTCTTTCTTCGGATCTTGGTGCTGCACACGTTGGCGGTCAGAGGCATAGAGATACTGGATAGATTGCTAGGTGACGCAGGATGGCACCCACGTCGCTAGCACTATATCAAGTGCCCACATGAGAAACGTCCCAAAAGCGATGGAAGAAGTCGGGGCTCACAAAAATCATCCATCAATCCCCAAAGCCGAACTCTTCGCTGCTAAACGCACAGCGAAACCGCTCCTGTATGAGCAGCCAGGCAAAAGCAGAATTTGTAACCAGATACCGCCTCCACATCCTCCTTGGCTCCTGAATAACGCGATAGAGCCATTCGAGCCCCAGATTTTGCATCCAGTCCGGCGCACGCCTGACCTTACCTGCTACGACATCAAAGGTTCCGCCAACGCCCATTACAAAATCCACGCCCAATCGTTGTCGCCAGCGATTAATAAAGTTCTCTTTCAGCGGTGATGTAATCGCAACAAATAATAGCCTGGCTCCAGACTGCCGGATCTTTTCGACAACGGCTTCCTCATCATTCCAGAAATAACCATGATGGAATCCGGCAACTTTTAGCCCTGGATGTGCCTCCACAGACAAGGCTGCTGCACGTTCTACAACGTCACTCGTTGCTCCTAAGAAGTACACTGGGAATTCTTTTTCAGCACTCATCGCGAGTAATTCGTGAAAAAGATCTACACCCGCAACACGCTCTGGCACTGCATAACCAAGTAACCTCGCGCCCCAGACTACACCCATACCATCAATATTGATAAGGTCACACTGGCTCACCGAGCGTTCAAGCTTTTCATCACTACGCGAGTTAATTACCTTGGCAACATTTACTGCCACGTGCTGAGTGAAACAACGATTTTCTAGCCTTCCAGATATCATCTCAACAGTTTCTTTCATGGAAATGATATCCATCGGGACCCTAAATAGTTCAATACGCTTCAAATTTTTACATCCGTATTACATCATTACCTATAACTTTAAGGGCATTCATCACCACTGCGATTTGCCCCTAAAGCACAAAACTACGCAAACTCCATGGAATCCCTGACCTTCATCCAGACTGGCTCCTCAATAACCCCAAGCGAGTCACCATGCCTGTACACTTCGTCAAGCCATGATTTTAAGTTTGCTATTGAGTAATCCGTGAGCAACTTTGGGTGGCCTACAACCGTATAATTCCTGTGACCCCACGATAGAGCATCTCGGTAACTCTTTATCAATAGCGAAGAATTCAATCCGTCAATGGAAGCCAGGACCTGAGACTTCTTTGTTAACTTCTGAATAAGCGACGATGTCTGCCTCCTGCCATCGACTCCGTCCCCGTAAACCATATGGAGCGATTTTGGCGCTAGCATTCGTGCGAGATAAGCCTTCCAAAAGAATGATGGCCCGACGTTCATAGTTGATACCCGTCGCTCTAAAAAGCCACCAGCCATATCAAAATGCCGCTGTTCATTGACTGAGTGTTCCCGACTATGATTCTCCTCTCTATATAGAGAGCCACCGAAATGGGGGAATCTCGGTGAACGTGAATGCCTTTTGTTTCCACAGTCAATCATCACACCGTATGAGCGTAATATTTCTGGCGCAGCCTCCCATCCATCAGGACACAGCCCTCCTACCCGAAAAGCGAAGACCTTCCTGTGAAGATGACTATTAAGTTCCGCAATGGATTCTTTTATCATCTTGACGGTTGTCTCCCTGCTAAGGCTGGCAGGTGAAAGCGGTTGTGAATTGAAAGTCCAACTCTCTCCATCAAAAACTGAATGCCACCAATGCGGATGGACGATCAACTGTATCTGATGCCCTGCAGCCTCCAGTTCCTTTACATGGCTTGTAACTGCATTGTAGTCTCGTGCGGCATTAGGAAATCTGTCCACATAACCCTTCAATCTGACCAAGTAGCTGGCGTCAACGAATATTACTGCCTGCGCATTAAACTTCCGCAATATATTCAGAATGACATTAGTCGAATTGATCAGACACGAACTTACCGAACCGGATCTGCAGCCAATAAAAAGCTCATAATTTAGCGTCAAGAATATCTTCATTGGATTACGAACTCCTCTCAGCTGAACTCATTGATAATGGAGCAGCTACTAGCAACTGACTTTCTGCGTAACATGAAGACATGTCATATAGCGCTGAAGAGATTGCCGTTGAAGCATATTCCCCAATCCTTCCGCTAAAGCAAAAGCTAACAGGACGCAGATGAAATGAATTGCCAACATCAATCTTCGGAGAGTCACCGCTAAGCTCAGTCCGACAACAACTTGACTTCGAAAACTGATAGTCGATAGCTGGTCTGCGACCGTTTTGAGAGGTGTGAAGGAAGGGTGAGAAAGGAGCCTGAAATATTATCCACCGACAGGAACGCCGGTGTGAACCTCTCGCCATGAAGCGTTTAAAGAATACTGGCAGAAAACAGCTAAAAATCTCCGTCCAATTTTTTGCTTGGATCAAATTAACCAAACTTGCAGGCGCTGAGGCTACATGTGTTGCGTCAGGCACTGATAACACCTTCATCGATACCACCACCACAGGCGAGTCTTGTTGTTTCATCTCAGCCAAACAAAATCATACAGTTGGCTAAGTGATGCAGGGCACGTGAACGTATATAGCTTGCACATGCTGAAACCGCACACAAATCGTACAATCCGGGGTTGTCAGAGGTGCCTAATTTATAACCAGACGTGGCTTGGCGTAAGTTACAGCTACTAAAACGACTTTTGTCGTTTAATTAAACAAAGATGACTCGCAGCCGGTTATCGCTTGATATCGCTGGCAGTAAAGCGGCTTTAGACGACAGTGTGGAGAATTCGGGGATTGAAGGATTTCTGTAAGGAATGGCGCAGAATATTGGCTGCCTAATGCTTTAACAGCACTGCCCTTTCGATCCTCTGGCACCCCAAACAATCGATGACGGAAAGAAAAAGCCGATGCATTGCTAGCATTTGCGCCATCGGCATCTTTAACAGACTAGATAAAGGCTGAAAACGAACATTCCAGCTAGATAGCAGGCTGAAGAACACGCTCATTAGGTAACTTAGGCATATCGGTGCTCGATATCACTTTCTGCAAATACCGTCCATAGCCACTCTTGAGCAACGGTTCAGCCAAATTCTCGAGCTGACGTTTACTGATATAGCCCATACGAAATGCGACCTCCTCAGGACAGGCAATTTTAAGACCCTGTCTGCGCTCAATTGTTTGGACAAATTGGGCTGCTTCGAGAAGGCGGTCGTGAGTACCGGTATCGAGCCAAGCACTTCCGCGCCCCAAAATCTCTACATTGAGAAGGTTCTGCTCCAGGTACCAACGATTTACATCGGTAATTTCAAGTTCACCTCTCTTACTTGGCTTGATATCTCTTGCAATATCACACACCTGATTATCGAAAAAATATAGCCCCGTTACAGCAAAGTTTGACTGGGGAATTTTTGGCTTTTCCTCGAGGCTTAGTGCGCGCTGGTTACTATCGAAGGCAACGACACCGTAAGACTCGGGATCAGAAACTTCATAAGCAAACACAGAAGCACCCGTAGTGCGGTCATTAGCCGCACGGAGTGTGCTAGTGAGATTGTGCCCATAAAAAATGTTGTCGCCTAGCACCAAAGCACAGCTATTGTTCCCAATGAAATCAGCACCAATGATCAGTGCTTGCGCAATGCCCTCTGGTCTTGACTGAATCGCATAGCTGAATGCCATGCCCCATTGAGCACCATCGCCTAAAAGGCTCTTGAACTGGGCACAATCCCTTTCAGTGGTAATAATAAGGACTTCCCTGATACCGGACAGCATAAGTGTTGATAAGGGATAGTAAACCATCGGCTTATCATAGACAGCCATAAGCTGCTTGCTGACCCCCTGGGTGAGCGGGTATAACCGGGTCCCAGATCCCCCAGCAAGAATAATTCCTTTTCTCATATTTCGGTCGACTTCCAATTTGGTCAATAAGCTACCTCTGCCAGCACGGAATTAGCCTTCCAGTTCCAGGTCAGGCTCCTTGCGACTTCTCATACCGGGTGGCATACCACCTGCGCCATAAACGGCACCTGCACCATAACCGCCTTCATATCCTTGATAATCACCGAAGTAACCTGACATTGCAGGGCTTTCCACCTGATTCAATACAACGCCATCAACTTTTGCACCGGTCGCAATCAACCTGTCGAGTCCAGTTTTCACGAATGCCTGAGATTCACCATTCGCTTTAACTACATATACGGTGGAATCAGCAAGTCTGGAAACCATAAGAGCATCGCTCACTACCTGAATCGGGGGAGTATCAATGATCACACGGTCATACTTCTCGGCCAATGACTTGATGACCTCCGCAAGCTGCGGCTTACCCAGTAGCTCTTGCGGATTATGGGGAACAACCCCTGACGGCAGGATGTCGAGACCGCGCCGCTCATCAAAATAGGTGCACTCCGCCAACGAATTACTACCGTTGATTAAATTGGAAAGCCCTGGCATGTACACAGCCAACCCGAAATCCTTACCAACGGATGGACGTCGTAAATCTGCATCGACCAGGACCACCTTCTCCATTTGGGCAAGGGCCAGAGCCATATTTTCAGCGACGGTCGTCTTGCCTTCGCCTGCCACGGAGGATGTCACCACGACGACCTTGGCTGGATTATCGACATGTTTAAGAACGAAGTTAGTCCGAAGTGTGCGTACGGCTTCAGCAAAAGGAGTATGCGCAGCCCTGATAAAGGTTGAAAGTCGGAATCTATTTCCGCTTTTCGTGCTCACCTTAGGAAACATTCCCAGCAATTGCTGGCCGAGCTTATTCTGGACAGTGACGGCAGTTTGCACACTATCGTTGAATGCTTCATAAACAAATGCCAGCCCCAAGCCGCCGATCAAACTTCCCATGAATGCTGCCGCTATCAGTAGGAGTCTTCGCGGTTTAGAGGGAGCCTGGGGTGGTAAAGCCTCATCAATCAGCCTGGCATTAGCGCCTTCATACCCAGTCGTTTCACTGGTCTCTTTATACCGGGTTAGAAAAGCGTTATATAATTGCCTATTCGCCTCGACCTCCCGCTTTAGCTCATTGTGACGGGTATCTTTACGGTCAAGCTCACGGAAGTCCTGCTTCGCGGTATCAAGTTCACGCTCAAGGGCAGCGACATTAGCTTGGGCAGCCTCAAAATCGTTTTCAATACCACTGATCAATTGACGTATCTCAGTGCGAAGCTTCTGCTGAACAGAACCGAGTTGCTGCCTCGCGGCGATCATATTGGGATGCATTGGGCCATAGCGCTGTGAAAGCTCAGACACCCTAGCAGCAGCAGCTACCTCCGCTCTCTTTACGTCTTGAATCACTCCGTGATTGAGAACCTCAGGCAGGCTGGCCAGCGCATTGATATCGTATTCACGGTTGGTAACCAGATCTCTCAGGCTTTCCGCTTGTTTGAGCTCTTTTCTTGCCTGGATGAGGTCGGTAGTAATTTCATTCAATCCTTGAGAGGCAAGACTCTGCACACCCTGAACGTCCACCAGACCTTGCGCAGCCTGATAACTCTGAAGGCGCTCCTCAGATTCCTCAAGCTTCCCGCGAAGATCCTCCAAACGCTGCTGTAACCATACGGATGCCTCCCGGGTCATAGCATTTTTGGACTCACGGTGCTTGTCAATAAAGACTTCAGCCACGGTGTTGACAACTCGAGCAGCAATTTCCGGAGACCTGGACTCGAACTTGACTTTTGCGAACTGTGTATTGATGACAGGTTCGATTGTCAGATTGTCCGCAACCTTATCAACCACCTTCTCAAGCTCTATGGCCTCCATCTCTTCCCTGGTGACATTTCCGTAGGAGGGCCCTGAACTGAAAACACCTTTGATAGCTGCCTTCAGTGATACTGAGTTTCTGTCAGCGGCAAACTTCGGATCATTAACTAAATCCAGCCGAGTGACGACCTCCCTCGCGATACTTCTCGATCTGAGCATCTCAAACTGCGTAGACATATAGTCTTGGCGTGTCGGGTCTTGCCCATACACGTCTTCAATCTTCAATGCTTTAGGCTGCTCAGCTTCTACCATCAAGGTTGCAGTCGCTTCATAGACCTTAGGCAAAGCTGATGTGACAAGTATCGCGCCCAGGGTTGCTACCGCTGTCAAGCCGAGTATGTACCACTTGAAGCGGTTGACGACGCCTATGTACTGCCGGATATCAAAAGCCTCAGGCTGAGCGGCGGTGTCTTGTGGAAAATTCCTAATTAGGTCGTTCATATCACCCTCAGAAGAAGCTTTCTTCAACAGTGACAACGTCACCAGGTTGAAGCTTGTCATTGAGATCAACTTTCAGCGGCTTCTGGCTGCTGTCATTGGCCCGTACTACGTAAATCTTTTTCTTGGATGCCCGCTCCGTAAATCCTTTCGCCAGAGCGGCTGCTTTTCCAACTGTAAGACCTGGCTGGTATGGATAACCGCCAGGTACTTCGACCTCTCCATAAATATAGAAAGGTCTGTACCCAAGGATCGATACATGGACATTTGGCTTTACCAAATATCTGCCACGCAAACCGCTGGTGATCCGTTCTTCTAGCTCAGCGACTGTAAGTCCCTGGATGTACAGCTCACCCAGAAATGGATAGTTGACCTTGCCACTTTCACTAATTTCAGTCTCAACAGTGAGGTCTTCCTCGCCGTACACATTGATCAAAATTTTGTCACCGGCGCCAAGTCCATAATCGGCTGTTGAGTCCGCGAGGGCCAGAGGCGCAATAAAGGCTGTAATAGCGAGAATGAACGCTGATATGGCGAGCTTGAGTTTGCTTCCGTAACTTTCCGGGGCCGTGGTCATCTTATATACCCTGTTTAAAATTCTACTGCTTGTTTATTAATCACAGAGAAGCACTGGCTCCAATGAAAAATATATTTCTTTCGAAACCAAAGCCGTCCGCGTTACTTTCTACAGTCTGGCTAGAGTAGCCCAGACTAAAACCGAGCCAACGCTTCATCTGAAAATTAAGGTTAATATCGCTGCCAACTTCATCTTCGGTCCGCTCGAGGCCACCATAATCCACATCCTGACTGTATATGGTTGCGGTCGAAGATAGCTTTTCTGACCAGCGATTTATCCAGCTTAAAGAAAGAGTTCGCACATCTGTGAAGTCATCCAGACCGCGGGACTCCTCGATGTCACGTCTGGCCGAAAAGTCAAAGGCCATATGGCTCTTTGGTTCCCAGAGAACTCCAACTTCCCAGGTTGGTGAAGAAAAGTTAGAACGCGAAACATCGTCAAATTTCTTCTCTTGGGCGCCCACCTGGATGCTACCGGTAGTTTTTGCAGTTGCCTCCCAAGAAGCACCTACCAGCACTTCATTTTCAACACTGTCTAGATTGGCAAACTCACCAGGAAGCTCGCCATAACTAATCGATCTTCTTGTTAGCTCAAGCGAGAGCTGGGTTTTTCCACTCCGGTTGTATATAAACCGACCTGTGCCATAGTGCGTATCGTAGTCACGACCATCAAAGAAAAGGGCCGTCTCAAATTCAGTATTCTGTGTACCTGCAAGCAGTTCTATATTTCCTTTAGCACCCTGTGCTCCGTAGCGGTAACGGCCATCAAGACTTGCTCTTTGGTAACGATCTGGCTCCTCAAGAAACTCTCCAAACCCCCTGGAAAAACCAGTTCCTCTTGCCTCATGGGCATCTTCATAACTACCTGAAACTTCAAAATAGTTCCTGATATTGATGTCAAATTTTCCGAAAGCTTCCAGAGTATGATCAACATAATCATCCTCTTCACTATCAAAGTAGCTCGCAATCTCTGCGCTGTATCGGAGGCCATACTCCTTCTTACCACTTTCAGCGAGCAGGAGAAGGTTTGGGTTGATCAAGGTGACCCAGCTTTCAATCTCAGCATCCTGGGAACGGGCAACATTATCATCATGGAGAAATTCAATTCCCAACGCCGGGACAAGCATGAGACCGTCATAGATCTCCAACCCGGCAGGCTCCATTGATTCAGAATTTTGAGCACTGGCAACAACAGATAGTGTCATTGTTACTGCGCCTGCGATTATCTTCTTCTTCATCGAACCACCCCGCTCTCACAATTATTACTTACTGATTTCATCTATTTATTATTCGCCTGCCATCACACATGCTGGGATCAATAGGCATTTTTGTTGATAAACCCAATCATGATCGTGGCAAAAAGAATCTTCACGTCTAGCAACAGAGACCAGTGTCTGATGTACTGCAGATCATACTCGACCCTTTTTTCCATCTTTTCGATCGTATCTGTTTCTCCGCGCCACCCATTGATCTGAGCCCACCCCGTAATTCCAGGCTTTACTTTATGGCGAAGCATATAGCCAGAAACACACTTCCTGTATTGCTCATTATGAGCAACGGCATGGGGCCGGGGACCTACGACACTCATACTGCCCTGCAGGACATTGATAAACTGCGGCAATTCGTCGAGGGATGTTTTTCGAAGGAATCTTCCAATTGGCGTCACCCGGCGATCATTTTTACAGGCCTGCACTACAATCTCGCCGTTGTCTTGTGTCGACATCGTCCGGAACTTCCATACATCTATAGGTCGCCCATCAAGGCCATAGCGAGTCTGCTTGAATATTGCGGGTCCTGGCGACGTTACCTTGATAGCCAGACCAATGACCAACATCAGGGGAGAAATAACGGTGAGGATTACAGCACTCAGGACCAAGTCCTCGACACGTTTAATCCAACCGGTAATACCTTCTATTGGGGTGTCGTAAACGCTGAGAATGTTGGAATCGCCTACATGGTAGAGACGTCCATGAATCAAGTTGCTGACAAACAGATCCGTCACCACATGCACTGTCGCCGGTGTGTCGGCAAATTCGATCAGCAGCTGGGCAATATGTTTTTCCGCGCGCAATGGGAGGGCGATATAACAAAGATCCACTTTTCCGTCGCGTGCATCGGCCAGAGCCTGTGCCACATCCCCGAGTACGCTGTAACGTGGACCAAATCCGTCCAGCATCTTTTCATCGACCTGGTCGTACTCACTACGGTAGAAACCCGACAGCTTAATCCCTAGATGTACTTCTGCTTCGATATTACCGGCAAGGCGCAAGCCGGACTCATTGAGGCCAATAATCACGGCTTTTCTCGAATTGTAGCCTCGGGTTCTCAAAAACATCAGCAATAGCCTGTGACTAAACCGCCAGGCGATAAAAAGAACACCTGTGCTGACGGCCCAACAGCCAATCACAAGTCGAGAAAAAAGGTCTGACGTTTTTGTTACATATATTACTGAGAGTGCCACACCAAGAAGTACACACCAAGAAGCAATGGTGTAACTAACCATCTTAAGGAAAGAATCTGCGCGCCAGGACCGATAGACTTCGAGGGATTCGGCCATGAGAGCAAAGCCGATAGTCGAGACTGAAGCCAAAAGCAGCCATTCACTGGATATTTCGTACTGGAAATATTGGACCCAGAAAATAAGACCAACTGAGATTATCAAGCCGTCGAAAAGCCGGTATAGAACACCCACTCCACGACGATGCCTTATCAACCATCCTTGTTTCATAACACCCCAAATCCTTATTCTGAACCATTCAGCCACGGATCAAATCATCGCGGCCATCAAGTACATCTTATAAAGGGGTACATCGATGTTTGGCATATATCCCTTTGCCAAACCGGGCAGAGTCGGCTCTGCCTCACCTCTTCAAGCTACTCCGCTCGAAGAAGCTTTTCAAGACACATTTGTGAGGAACAAGTAAAAAATTTTCGCATAAATCATCATAACCTGGCGGCTTTCCTGCCTCGCGATTGGCGTGACATGTAATTCGACCGAATGAAACTACCGATCATAGTTCCGGCGATAATTCCAAGCAGGTTCGCAACCACATCCAGGGGATCTGCAGTTCGCATTGGAAGGACTATCCCCTGAAAAGCTTCGATTAACAGCCCAACCAAAAATAGCGTTGCGATACAAGCAACATGCCTTCCGTATCCGGTAATCCACAACACCGCTAGCGCCAGGAATATGCCGACATGTAACACCTGATCCCAGTGTTTAAATATCTGTCTGACAGGACTACTTAGCGTACCGGCAATGATTAGGATGATAAAAAGCAGCCAAAATCCGAAACGGATAAGAGCTAGCATTTATTTTTGTCGCCAAACCACAAAAAATTCGCTCTAGTAACTCCACTTATCGAACCCAAATAAGCCACCATCAACTCCACGACACTAAAGCCACAAATATTTGACCGTTCAATAAGGAACACAAAAGCCAGGCTACAAGATAATATCAGTCTATTAAGCATTTCTTAATGTGCGCACTGCTGAGAAAATTTTCTCGCTCACACAAAATTGATCTCAGCTCGTAAAAAATCCAGTAGCTCCTCATCAGCATATGCGCCTATCTTGCTCTCATACGACTTCTCCAGTAGTGCGTCCTCGATACGCCTCGCGACTTCATCTTCTTCTTCCGCAGCATAGATTCCGGGCATCTCCTTAAACGCCAAGAAGGTCTGCCACTGGTGATCATTGCGATGTTCGTCATACTTGAAGCGCCTGGGCAACATTACCATCGGCTTACCTATAGACAGGCAATTAAATATCGTTCCAGTACCCGCGTGACTAACAATAATCTTTGCCTTAGCTACGAGGTCATCCATTTCATCGACTGCAAGAAAGTCATACTTCTTGCCTACCCTGGGTTGATAGGACGACTTTCCGACCTGAAAGACAATATCAAAGTATTGGTTGGTAATTGCCCAGTCATCTACAGCTTTTACCAGACGTTCAAAAGGTAACTGAGTTCCGACTGTCACGAGTATCAAAATACACGCCCCCGAAATTGAGGACCTTCATCACCAGCAAGATCCGGCCACTGACTAAGCCAGACATCTGAAAAAAACTTGGCCTTTCTACCTGACAAAGATAACTGATCAATGTTTGCAACACTATCGATCCAGACTGTTTTGGCGCCAAATATTTTGCCCCAAAAGACAGCAAAGAATCCTGGTGCAGCACCTGTAGATATGACCACATCAGGGCGATACGCATAAATCACCCGAAACACTTGAATGCACAATTTAATAAGAGCAATTTTGCTCTTCATATTTGCATCTGTCACGACAAAGAATGGCGAGGGACTGACCTGTTTCTGCAGCGCCGGGTCACATGTTAGATAAGCCGCATTATGCTCCTGCCACGACGGCTGAAGACGAAGTAGCTCAACCCAATGTCCGCCAGTTGATGATGCAGCCAGTACCTTTCTCTTTGAACCTCTTATCAATACATCATGCTCTTGATGTTTCATCTCTTTGCCACCTGTACGAATCCATTTTATCGATTGGCTTCCATGCCAATAGCTGAGCAACACTATTAATTAACAGGTATATTACGAGCTCCAAAAACCCCAGATTTTCATAAGCATTAGCTTTGCTATGCCGATTTGCGCATAAGCCGATGGTTTGATTCAGCTGTCTGTTGCCAAGCTTGACTCTGGACAGCACTTTGAGCAGGCTGGCAACAGTCCTTGGAACACGAGCATATGCCTTTGAATTTTTGACAACTTTGATATTCTTCAGTCCAACGGTTCGTCTGACATAGGTATCGTCGGCTATCAGATCCGGGAAGGATCCGAATTTCACTCTTGCCGGCTTGTTTAGAGCGAAAACACCACCACCGAAGCCCTGTTCACGATAAAAAATGGTCTTCATCCATGCTGAGTAATATTTCCTCACGATCCAGCTTGCTTCATCTCGTTTCAGAATCGCTGTTGGCACTGCGAGTAAGGGACGCTTAGAACACGCCACAGCATCGATCAGCGATCTTACCGAATCGAGGTCTATTTCAATATCAGCATCAATATATATTCTCGGAAAACCGAGTCCACTTTCCTCAGCTGCATTTAGGGCTGCTACTTTAGAGGCCTGTTTTACATTGAGACAGCGCATTTCTGGATAATTGTTTCGCACCATCTCATCTGTCCCGTCGGTGCAGCCATTGCAAGAAACAACAACCTCGAACTCACCGTTAATAGCGGCAGGACTAAGCGCTTTTAGCAGACGACCGATTACCCTGGACTCGTTATGCGCGGGAATAATGATTGCTGGACACATTGCTTCCTTTTCCATCTATTTAACCATTCCCACTGTCTGCATTTGCTGACGCGCAAGCCTAAACCAGCCATACGCAGCGCGCTTCTTCGCAAGCCCAACAACACTTGCCATATAGAGCGCCATGAACCGTATTGAAGCACCGGTTAAGATTGCTGCGGCGCCACAATAGTACTTATACTTTGGCCAGTACTGTTTGATGTATTTCATCTTTGAATCGAAATAGAATTCAATTTTCTTTGTGCTTTCAATCGTCATACTTCCTTCATGACGAAGTGTCGCCTTTAACGCAATTCTTGGTTTGGCACCAATTTTCCTTGCTCGTCGGCATAGATCCACTTCTTCGGAGTACATAAAGTAACGCTCGTCGAAGCCACCAAGCTCCTTAAACAAAGCAGCCCGAATCATAAAGAAGCAACCAGAGACAACGTCAACACGGCTATTAGTTTTCAGCTCTTTCTCTGAATATGCATCTGGCAAAGATAATTTCAGCCGCTTTAATAAAATGTCACCGAGTAAGCCCCAGCACCATAATCCAGCCAGGCTCGGTTCCCGCCAAGCAGACTGACCGTCATAACATCCATTATTATCGATTGTTTTGCCGCCCCAGATCTCAGCGAACGGATGGCTAAGTGCATACTCAACCAGGTTACCAATGCTGTTTCTGTTTAGAGTAATATCGGGATTAAGGAATAGAACATAGCCATCTTCTGGTAGATGAGGCAATGCTTTGTTACAAGCGCTCCCAAAGCCAATATTCCACTTATTGCGAATAACTTTAATTTCAAAATCTTCGACTTTAGATATATAAAACCCAAGATCGTCTACTGAATTGTTATCAACAACGATAATTTTTATTTTATTATTGGGATATGAACTGTTTTTTATCTGTGTTATTACTTTATATATTGCTTCCGCACAATTGTATGATACAAATACGACATGTATTTCTGGAATTCTAGAATTTGAACTCATTACACATTCCTTTTATTCAACCGCCATCCTTGAACAAAGAACATCTGCCATATTGACCCAAGCTGAGCAGCCTGGGATTTGGGAGAGAGAAAATTTATTCCATACGCTTTTTTTACTTTTGCATAATTTTGTAATGAGAGGGCTGTCAACCCCAGGGCTCCGGCGATGGCCGCACCCTCAACACGGAACAAGGGGATCAAAATAAGAGAGAGAATTACGGTAATGATTGAGGACACGATCAAACTTTTTCGTACTTCGCGGGTTCTATCAGTCATTAACAGTATTTCACTCGTCGGTCCCACTATTACGCACACAAGCCAGCCAGCCGAAAGGATAACCAGCGCCCAATAGGCAGCCTGATATTCCGCTCCGAAGAAAGCTAAAATAGCTTTACCGAAAACAATGAAGATTAAAATCAATGTCAGTGAAAACAAGGTGGAGAGACCTACTGACCTGAGGGAAATAGCCTCAAACTGATTTATTTTATTCTCTTCATAAAGTTTCGAATAGGATGGAGCAAGCAAAGCTGCCAAGGCCAGAAAAACAAAATTAGTTAACATGGCGAGCCGAGTGGCCACCGACAACATCGCCAGCTCTTCTTCCTTTAACCAGCCACCTGATAAAAGCTGCCCACCCCATTGCGTGGTTATATGTATAAAAGTCAGCAGGGCAAATGGCATTGTCGACTTTATGACTTGAATGCCCTTTGCATTCACCAATTCCTCATGCCGCTTTTCCTTACTACATTTTTTCCCAAGTGAATGCCAAAGTAGAAGAAGCGTGATTCCGAAGCACAGCATCGAGATCAAGAGGAAGGTTAATGTGTACTGAACAACGTCTACCTCGGACTGGCCAAAATAGACCAGGGCACTTGCAAGACAACCTGCAAACGAGACAAATATCGCTAATGACCAGTACTGTGAGTACACATTCCGTTGGATCTGGAAATAGCTTCCAAATACCTGGCTGACACCAAACAACAACGCGAGCACCAATAATAGCCAGAGTGATTGAGATGCCTGCGTATCTTGATAGATCTGAATAATACCGAGCCCTACCAAAGCAAATAACATCCCCCCGAATATAATTGTCATGCCTGCAACATATACGAGAAATACAACTAGCTTGGATATGGTTTCTACACGATCATCAGTTGACTGAATAATTCGCAGCATAGAGTTCTCGGTCCCAGCGCGAGCCAGCTGCACGAGTACTGTGACAAGCATATAGGAATACAGGAATATACCTGCAGTCCTTGTATCAAGGACAAATGCTACAGACCAGACAAATACAAATGAAAATCCTGCAGATGCGAATTTAGACATAACAGCGGCAATGCTATTATTTCGCAATATTTTCACTTTCTGCCCCTTCAGGATTTTCTATATAGGCAACTATTGGAAAGTGATCGCTGCCGCTATTATTGTATATGACCTTCGACTGCACTACTGTCAATCCCTTTACATATATATCGTCAATTGCAAGCAGTGGTGGAAGCACACCCAACCTCCTGCCTGATGCTGGAAAAGTAGTCTTGAAACCTGCTGCTAGCTCATCGATGCTTGCAACAAAACCGATCTTCTTTAACTTCTTCCTCCAGGTGCCTGTAACCAGCGAATTAAAGTCACCACCTATCACTACGTTCGGATCTTCTGTATTTGCGATTTCAATCACTGCTTCAAAGAAATCGTTATAGGTTTCAAGATCAACGAAGAACTTAGGTGCATGTATATTGAAGAATTTCGTATTGGAGTAGCCTTCAACTTCAACTTCGATCACATTACCGTGTAATTCACAGTTGGTGATTTGTCTTTTTGCTGCAATCAGCGAAGCCTTACTGTGAAAAGAGCAGATGCTGTAGCCAGCCTCAGAAATCACATTCTCTAATGCCCTATTCAGGATGACCTCTTGAAACAAGATGACGTCTGGGGCCAGCTCCAACACGCGCCCAATGTCGCTTATCGCTTGGTTATTACCAGAACGGACAGAAAAAGAAACAATACTTACATCATCAATGTCCGGCTTCGTGGTATTCACACCGAAGGTTTTCCCAACAAAAACAGCGCCAATACATGCAATTCCCACAAATGCCAGTCGCCACTTCCTGAGCAAAATTGACAAAGATGCTACTACAAGGAATATGATTTCCCACTTGAAGTAGTCAACCAGATGCAAGAATTCTGGATTGAGCATCTTACGCAGCCGCCAGTGCAGAGGGTGATGCTCTCTGAGCCTCCCTCACTTTTTCCGGAAGCGATTTAATCAGGAACGAGTTGAACATTCCCATGGCGAAAAATACGATCAACGGAGCGCGGTCGAACAAGTCGACAGTGTAAGCCGCAAAGACCAACGAGATGATCGAGCAGAAGTAGGCAAAGTAAATTGTAATTCCGGTATATCTCCAGTGCTGCCAGTATGATTTCATACTTAATATAAATGCTATCCCCAACGCAATCAGAGCTGGATACCCATTCTGCAAAGTTGTAATCAACCAGTAACTATCCACACTATCTGGCATCCAGTGTGGGCGGCTCCAGTCAGCAAAGCCAATGCCCCACCAGGGATTTGCTGCAATGTCATCGGAAGCGTACATCCATTGCAGGTAACGCATGTAGGCGGTCTGTGGGTTGAACGAGAAAACCTGAGCGAAAAACAGAACTGGCCCCCGATCTGAAAATAGTGATACGAAAACAAATAGCGATATAAAGGCGATTGATATATTGGTGAATATCGAGGGTATACGGAGTGAAAGCTTACGAGCGAAATACAAGCCGAGGGTAATAATTGCCATAACTACACCGGCAGATGTTACTGACGTCACCATGGCCACAAATATGCCTGATGAGAGCAGTGTTGCTTTCAGCTTTGAGTAATAAACATAAATAATTGGTAGAAACATCACCGCACAAACGGAGTAGAGAATAGGATGGGAGAACACGGTACCCGCCCGGTGGATACCATATCTTAGATAATCTGGACCCAGAGTCTCAGTTGCAGTACCGCCTACTGCCTTCGCCGCCCACATGTGCAGTAGTCGATAGCCCGTTTGTGCCTCCATGATTGCAAATGGCACCAAAATCAAGTAGGCAAGAATCAGGATTCTCAATACTTTCTTAAAAGCTTCATGGTCTCCGGCAATGCGTGAACCGATGAAGTATCCGACCCATACCTCTAGAAAGAGGATTGCGGCAGACTGGAATCCAGCACTACCATGATTCACTAGATAACTGATCAAGCACAGGAAGCAGTAGAACCCTAGCCATTTCGCTATCGTGTCATTCTTATAGAGGTGATACATACCCCTAATGTTGAATAAGAAAACTAATATCAGGAAAACCCGATAGGGCTCTAGCCGGAGATCACCTACAAACCCTGATAGTTCCATAGGGATCAGCATTAATGCGAAATAGATTAACGCAAGCTTGTACGACGAGGTGGTACTGATGGTATTCATATTATGCGGATTCTAGAATTCCTAGCCTACTTGTTCTTATTTCCTGCTTGACAATTTTTGCAGGATTTCCCGTTACAATGACATTTGACGGGAATGACTTTGTTACTACCGATCCCGCGCCCACAATTACCTGGTCTCCCAACTCCACCCCTGGGAGCAAAATTGCATTCGCACCGATAAAGCAGTTTTTGCCAATTTTGACCGGTTTGTTGAGGTCCCGGCTCATGTCGTGCGTCAATATCGTAGAGCCAAATGCAAGGTATGAACCCGCGCCGATGTAGACACCCGCTGGATTAGTGAAATCCAGGTTAGCTTTCAATGAAATTTTTGCCGTTGGATCGATATTCATACCAAACACTCTGTTCAGGACTTTTATTCTCAACCCAAGGAGAAAGTGCCGAAGATGAATATGTATTAACCGGAATAATCTATTTTTCATTGCTGCTCTTTGCCTGTATTTTTTTGCTCAATACGCGACATTACCTGGCTGAGAAGAGTCTTATCTTCCGCGGGCAGATAAAGCGAGTGTTGAAGTTGGTAGCTAACAAGCAATTTTTGACAGGATACGCCCATGACTGGAGTCAGCGATCCCCGATAACGATTGATCGGCCTATTGTCAGAAATGACAGGTGAAGAGATGGTGTGCTGGCGCCAGCCACCGGGGTGCCCAGGAAAAGAATGTAGCCTTGCACCACACAAGGGAGGAAGCATCATCCTTGCCTCATTATTCTCTCGACGTCAGGTTCCACTCGGGCTCTAACTTATCCTTGAGAGGCACCCTGCCGTACTATTGATTTACATCCATGTAAACGTCAGTCAGGGTTCAGGCGCTAACCGCTACATAGCGCAGGATTCACTGTATCAAAGGTTGATGCGAAGGCAAGCAAAAATATTTCGAAGAATGGCACGGCAATCTACCCTTGGTGGATTTCTCTGCCAATCTGCCCACTTTGGACTGTGAGACTCATTCAAGTCACAATTGGAAATGAAGCATGCGCCATCGCTGGCGGACTTTTAGTTTGCTACTGTGGGCTAAGTACGATGACGCGTCACCTGCAATAGCATCACTGCGCAAAAAGATGCTAATGGGTCTCCAGCGCTCACCTTCATGAGCTTATGCTAGGTACTAATTTTCATGAGATGATGAAAATGGAATCAAGAAGCAATTGTATTTATCTGCAAATACCATTGATTGACTTTACGCACTAAGTAACGCCAAACTAAGCGGCAACTTATTATTAGAAATAACGTGACTTTCTAACTTGCCCCCCAATGACCGTCAATGACTAAGAGACCCATCCCCATTAGATATCCGGTTTCTAAAGAAGCGTCTCTGGGTTCTATTGGTTCTGACATTGCACGGAAAGAAGCCTACCTGTAGCCAAAATTGTCAGGCTATCACTTCCTTCTCGCGCTGTACTGTCAATACAGGGCTATCCAGCAATTCCAGTTTTTCACCACGCGAATAAACATCAGTGAGCCAGCTACGCAAGTTGCCCAAAGAGAATTCGGATAGTGCCTTCGGATGCCCCATAGCCACAAAGTGCGTTTTCCCGTTTTCCAATGCTCGTCGATAATTCTCACTCAGCAGGGATGACTTGAATCCGTCTATAGAAACAGGAATATTGGAAGCACGTACCATTTTACGTATAAGCTCAGAACGCTTACTCTTCATCGCTCCGCCATCACCAAAAGTTCGATGTACTGAAAGGTCGCCAAATAATCGGTTCAAAGCAAAACGCCAGAAGAACAATGGTGATACGCGAACTGACGATATTGGCAATTCCGTAAATGATCCATCTCTAATTAACCGGCAGGGTTCCGATTCGAACTTCCATATGCCCATGCTGGGCGCACTGGAGAAATCAAATAAGTGCGGGCCGTTCAGGCATTGCCCGCCATTATATACAGTACAATCCATTGTGATGCCATTGGCTTTCATGAAGCGGCTAATGTGCTGCCAGGGCTGTACACACCAACCACCAGCGCGGAATGCGAATACCTTATTTCTGAGGTGCCTATTCAGTTCTCCAGTACAGTCAGTGATGATTTTCCCTACTTCTTCGCGGCTCCAGTCCCCAAGACGGTAACGCCGGGTATCTATTTTCCAGTTATCCCCGTCATAAGTCGTATCATACCAATGGGGATGGATGTGTAGCTGTATCTGATGACCTTGCGTTTCAAGATTACGAATCTGACGAATGACTGCAGAGTAATCCTCTGATGCTTTTTCTTTTGTCTGTGCAAAATACCGCAGCCGTACCAGATAGGCAGCATCAACAAAAAAGACTGCACGTGCATCAAATTTATTGAGTTCTTCTAATAAGCGCTCTGTTGCATCTATCAGGCATGCTTTTGGCGTACCCGTTTTTTGACCAAAGAAAAGCTCGTAATCCAATGTCAATAGCGTTTTCATACGGTCGTACGTCCTCAAGTTACCCTTGTACTACTTCCCGAATTTATTTCTAAGCGAAGACACCTCGGGTATCGATTGCTGCTTTGGCGGAAAAGAGTGATGGATCCAGATTTCTAAATTCGCGATGGTCAACCAGTACTACCACTATGTTGGCGTTTTCCAGGGCAGCAGACAGGTCGACCAGCCGCACGCCCTTGTCAGCTAGTGCGGATGGTAATTCCTTGATATTTGGCTCTACGGCGACCACATCTCCGACACATCGTGATGCCAGTTCTCCCACGATTCGCATCGCGGGGCTCTCCCGTAGGTCGTCGATGTCAGCTTTGAAGGATAAGCCCAGGCAAGCAATGATCGGTTCCTTAAACTGCTCTGCCACTTTGAGGACTTTTTTCACTACATAATCCGGCTTGCTATCGTTGACATTACGCGCAAGGCTTAGCAAGCGGGCCTGATCCGGGCAGCTGCTGACAATAAACCAGGGATCAACCGCAATGCAGTGGCCCCCAACTCCCGGCCCGGGATTAAGGATATTCACCCGGGGGTGACGATTGGCCAGCTGAATCAAGTCCCAGACATTGATCTTAAGCTGATCACAGATCATCGAGAGCTCGTTCGCGAAGGCAATGTTGACATCACGGAAGGCATTCTCTGTGAGTTTGCTCATTTCCGCAGTCCGGGCATTCGTGATAATACATTCTCCCTCAACAAACACCTTGTAGAGTGCCAATGCCGCATGGCTGCAGGCGGAGCTAAGCCCCCCGATAATACGGTCGTTCGAGACCAGCTCCTTCAACACCTTGCCTGGTAAAACCCGCTCGGGACAGTGCGCCACACGGATGTCGGCCGCGTCTCCCCGCAAGTGCGGAAAAGTCAGGTCGGGCCGAGCCTGTTGGAGCCATTCGGACAACTGTTCGGTGGTCCCCACTGGCGAAGTGGACTCCAATACAACCAGGTCTCCTTTTTTCAGCAATGGTCCAATCGCCTCTGCAGCGGCATGGATGTAGGTCAGGTCCGGCTCACGTGAATTACCATGCTTGCTGGTGCGGAAGGGAGTAGGCACCGCAATCAGGAAAGCATCAGCGGGTTCCGCAAACTGGGTCGCTCGTAACTTTCCGCTAGTGACAGCTGCCCTAACAACATTATCGAGATCGGGCTCGACAATGTGTACGCAGCCCGCATTGATCGTATCCACCGCCCGCTGGTTGATATCGACCCCCACAACCTCCACTCCCCTGGAGGCGAATACTGCGGCCGTTGGCAGGCCAATGTATCCCAGGCCAATAACAGCGATTCGCTCAAACTGTGTATTCGTGGACATCCGCGAGTATTCCCTCCACTATTTTTTCGCAAGCGAATCCGTCACCATAGGGGTTGTGGGCCCGGCTCATAGTGCGGTACTCATTATCGTCATCCAATAGCGATTGCACTGCGTCTACAATTTTCTCTACATCAGTTCCAACCAGCTTGACCGTACCGGCGGCCACAGCTTCCACCCGCTCTGTGGTCTCGCGCATCACCACGACCGGCTTGCCAAGAGATGGAGCCTCCTCTTGTATGCCGCCCGAGTCGGTCAGGATGAGATAGCTCTCATTCATCAGGTAAACAAATGGCAGGTAGGTCAGAGGCTCAACAAGATAGACATTGTCGAGGCCCGCCAGAAGACGGTTCACCGGCTCCCGCACACGTGGGTTCAGGTGAACCGGGTAAACCACCTGTACATCCCCGCGCTCTGCAATCTGGCGAATGGCGATACAGATGTTCTCAAACCCCTCACCGAAACTCTCACGTCGATGGCCCGTGACGAGGACTAGCCGCTTACTGTTATCCAGAAAGGGGAACTGGTCCGCGAGCTTCCTCCTCTGGGTTTCCGATTGCTCAATCCGCTCAACAACATCAAGCAGGGCATCGACTACCGTATTTCCGGTGACGAGGATGGTGTCTTTAGATACGGATTCGTTGATTAGATTGTCGCGTGACAGTTCTGTCGGCGCGAAGTGATGCTGGGCGATGGCTCCTGTCAGCTTGCGGTTCGCTTCCTCGGGCCAAGGGCTGTAGAGATTGCCTGTCCTCAGGCCCGCCTCTACATGGGCCACAGGGATCTGGCGATAATAAGCAGCAAGGGACGCCGCCAGGGTAGTTGTGGTATCTCCATGAACAAACACCTTGTCGGGAAGGAAATCATCCAGCACTTCCCGCATTCCCAGCAATACTCGGGCCGTGACCTGGTAGAGGTCCTGACCCTTCTGCATGATGTTCAGATCATAGTCAGGCGCTATTTCAAAAAGGGCCAGCACTTGATCCAGCATTTCTCGATGCTGGCCTGTGACGCACACTCGCACATCAAAGCGTTCATCCTCCTGCATACTCCGGACCAGCGGCGCCATTTTGATGGCTTCCGGACGTGTTCCAAAGACGAGTAACACTTTCATCAAATACCACCACCCCAAGTGCGTATTTCGGCGTGTACCGATTATTTTCAGTCTGTTGCCCCGGCTGCCAGTGATGTATAGCGAGGCACAAGAATCTATATAGCTTCCGACTGCTTGGCCTGCATGAGAAACAGTAAAGATCAGGTTGGTACCGATGCCTCATTTGCCATCTTGGCGGTAGCACATCGTTTTATGATGTTTTTGGTGCGGCAGTGTCGGGACCTTCCTTATCTGCCGACGGCAAGGGTCCATCAAAAGACAGGAGCGTGGATTCCGAGATGCATTAGCCGGTGACTTCCACTTGCACATCAAGTGAAGCCCCCTCTGCCCTGCTTATAGGAACCTTTGAGGGGGAATAAACAAAACAGAATAATGAACGGAGCAAGGAGGCTTTTAGAGAGGAAAGACCACCGGCAGGAGCAACACAACGGTAACAGAATAGGCAATGGTCAATGGCAGGCCAGCGCGAACAAAATCGCGCAGGTGATAACCACCGAGGTTTTGCACCATCAGGTTGGTCTGGTAGCCGAATGGCGTGAGGAAACTGGCACTGGCACCGTAGGCCACCGCCATCACAAAGGGCATCCAGCTGACGCCAAAGCTCTCCGCCAGACTCCAGGCCAGGGGGAAGGCCAGTGCAGCGGCGGCATTGTTGGTCATCAGTTCCGTCAGTGCCAGAGTCAGTAGAAAGATGCCGATCAAGGCCACGTACGGGCCGGCTCCCTGCAGGTGCTGCCGGAAGCCGCTGGCCATCGCATCCGCCAGACCACTGCCGGTAAAGGCCTCCGCCAGCACCAGCGCGCTGGCGATGATGACCCAGATCTGGAAGGGAAAGCGCCGCTGTAGCTCAGTGGTGGAAACAATACCGAGGGCGATCATGCCCCCCAGCAGGATCACCAGCCCTTTCAATAGTGAAAAGTAACCGAGCGCAGAACCGGCGATCACCGCCGCAAACCCAAGCCCGAGCAACCAGTTGTCCCGTCTGGGCAGCTGGCGCTGCAGATCACTGCCGCTGATCACGTAGAAGTTCTTGCTGATGTTGAGGTGATGCTTGAAGTCCGGCCCTTCCGCCAGCAACAGGGCATCCCCCGCCTGCAGCTCAACCTCCCCCAGTTTGCCCGACAGGCGGTCACCGCCGCGGCGCATGGCAACCACAGCCGCATCAAAGCGGGTGCGGAACTTGGCACTTTTCAGGCTCTGCCCAATCAGGCTGGAGGTGGGGGTAATCACCACTTCGGTGAACTCCATGTTGAGTGTGTTGTCCTCCAGCGCGAACAGACGCAACCCCTCAATATCCTGCAACCGGCCCAGATCACGGACATCGCCGCTGAAGATCAGCTTGTCGCCGGACTTCAGCACCTCGGTCGGCGACACCGGACTGATAACTTGCCCCCCGCGCACGATCTCGATCAGGTACAGGGTTTCCAGCCGGCGCAGCTGGTTCTCTTCCACGGTCTTGCCATCCAATGGTGAGTCCACCACCACCTCCGCTTCCAGCAAGTACTCGGTAAGCGGCTCATCCGATATCGCCCTGGACGGAAGTAAGCGGTTGCTCACAAACAGTACCACCAGGCCCACCAGCGCAGCGGCCACGCCTATCGGGAAGAAAGCAAAGAAATCGAGACCGGGCATATCACGGTCCAGCACAAAGCTGTTTACGATCAGGTTCGTGGAGGTACCAATCAGCGTCATGGTGCCACCGAGAATGGCGGCATAGGAGAGTGGCATCAGCAGCTTGGCGGCCGGATAGCGGCGCTGCGACCTGATGCTGGAAGCCAATGCCGCTACCACGGCAGTATTATTGAGGAAAGCAGAGCTGATCGCCGTCGCAGTGGTCAGTTTTAACAGGCTGGTTTTGAGCGAGCCGTTGATCAGGCCGTCAGAAACCGAGCGCAGCCAGCGGGCCTTTTCCAGGCCCACCGATACCAGAATCAGAATCACCAGCGTCACCAGACCGGGGTTTACCGCCTTTTGTAACACCGACTCCGCCGGTACCAGGCCCGTCAGGAAACACGCACCGGCCGCCGAGGCGAATACCAACGAGGGACGCACACGACTGAAAACCAGGGCGGCAATGACCAGCGCAAAGAGCCCGGCAACAAAAATCTGGGTTATGGTCATAGTGAAGATGGTCGGTGCGCCCGCCCCGGTGATTATTTTTTATACACAACGTCTGTAGCTAATTATGCCAAATTCCGTACAGCCACCCAATGCAGTTGTAGTTCTATGGTTAGGACGATTTAGTGGGTTGGGAAGAGTCGCACATCCACTGCTCATGTGCAGGTTTTCGTGCGGGCGCAGAGAATTAGGTGGATACAGGCCTGCGCCGGCACGACGGGGTGTTGCCGGTAGCCCTGTGGACATTACGAGCGACCATCCGCCCTCACGGCCGGCATGACGAGTACGGTAACCGCTAACCGCTTGCCACAACGAGCGGTCACTCGTACCGGTGCGGACCGGGATCCACGGGTGTGGCGTCAGTAAGAGATGGCGTAAATCGTCTGGGGCGAACGGATGCTCCTGCGCCAGCTCAGCTTCAATCTAACTATCTGCTGCCCGCCCCTCACCCTTGCCGCCAATACGCGTCGTTATGGACATCAGGTAAGAGGAAATTGGCGCACTGAACAGATAGCGAATATTCAGGCGCTTGATGATTTCCAGCGCCAGGATCGGCCCGATCAGCCCCACCGCCATTCCCAGCCCCAGGTGGACCAAGAAGGCATCCACACCGGCCAGCTTTTGCAAAACGACCCGGACTCCGGCTCCCGCAAGCACATGCATCAGGTAGATTGCCATTGAGGATGAGCCCACCAGCAGCCATATTTTGCTCGGGCTACGTGCCAGTGCTACCGACAGGGATACCACAAACAGGATTGAGATCCCCCCCAAGAGCAGAGAGGGAGCCCCTTTATCTGTCCAAGTGAGCCCCAGCGTAGCGTGGAACCAATACTGGGCCAGCAAAAAGCCAGCGCCCAAAACCACTGCCCAGCGGTAACGCCCCAACTCCGTCTCGCCACCGTACCGATAAACCAGCGCACCCAGTAAAAAGTAAACCAGGTTATCAACGAGGAAGCCGAGGGGCTGAACCCCCGCGAGGGGTTGATAGATATAAAGCAAGGCCGCAAGTACGGAAAAGACAATCAGGCTTCCCCGCAGCCTGAGCAAAGAAAATATCAGGGTGGCTACGCAAAAGAGAATAAACAGGGCATAGAGAAACCAGAACTGCGCTCTGGGTTCCCACAGAAAAGAGAAGACATCCCCGGCCCCAACCGACCCATTCGTATATTTCGATAGGAAGACTTCTATCGAGCCCTGCAACAGCGACCAGAGAATATAGGGGTATACGATTGTATCCAGCTTGCTGAGCACCAACCCACCGGGACCACGCCTGCGGAACGATGCTTCAAAGAAAAGGCCGGAAAGGAAAAAGAACAGTGGCATGTGAAAGCTGTAAACAATGCTTTCCACCAGCAGGAATAACTCAGGGGATACAGGGATGCCTGCGTCGAAGAGCCCCCTCGCCACATGTCCATAAACCACCAGGATGATGCCGATCGCTTTGGCGTAGTCGACCCATTGGGCTCGACTCTCCACGCTTACACCATTCGCCACTCTCTCCACCGCAACCTCATTATTATTAGTATGGAATTGCTAGCCTGGAGATACATCATTCAGGCAATCAGGTCTCGCAAATTTGTAGCCGCGGTCTCGGCTCCGCTGCCTGGGCAATCGTCCGGCAGGCCGACACCTCCTGGGCGTACTGCTCCACCAACCGCGCCACTTCCGGGCGACTGCGGTGGTCCGCCAGGCCTCGCAGCAGGTGGCGGTCCAGCAATGGGCGCTCCTCAAACGGATACTGCTGCTTCAGCGCATAGCCCCCCCGGACTATGGCTGTGTGCACCGCAGGTGTGTAAGGCCCCATCTCATCGGCCCGCAACATC
The DNA here is from genome assembly GCF_001750105.1 of Microbulbifer aggregans. Classification (NCBI taxonomy): domain Bacteria; kingdom Pseudomonadati; phylum Pseudomonadota; class Gammaproteobacteria; order Cellvibrionales; family Microbulbiferaceae; genus Microbulbifer; species Microbulbifer aggregans. The sequence continues at coordinate 2,037,300 of NZ_CP014143.1, read as the reverse complement.
CAAGTCTGCAGCTCCCCGTCCAGCTCTCCCAAGTTGAGCTTAACATTAATCATCTCGGCCCAGGTCTCGGGCCACATAGGGCGCAGTGCAGCCGCTTCTTTATATAACGCCAGCGCTGCGCGGTAGTCAGCCACCCTGCCCTCATCCTCTCTCATGGCGTAAGCACGCCACTCCAACAACCGCGCCTTGAGTGAAAGCTGATAGGGATTGTCGTGATGGAGGGCAATGGCGCGGTCGATCGCAACAAAGGCATTATCCAGATCCTTTTCTGAAGACACCTTGCCATTTTGCCCCCAACGCTTGAGTGTATTTTCCACCGCGACCACCTGCAGGTGCGCGAGGCCCCAGGAACCAGCCTGCCAGGCGAGGCTAACCAGCACACAGAGCAGCAAGCCGGTAAGCGCAAGGCGGGGACGGCTTACGTGCCGATACCACTTGCGGTACCAGGGGGTGCGACGGCGGCGACGGGATTCAGTCGCCATTGCCGGATTCAACACTCTCGAGGGAGAAATGGCTGGCGGCAATGCGGCCCGGATTATTGCGCACAAGATCCCAGGAGCGGGACTCGCCCACCACCGCTTCTGCAGCCATGCGGCCGCGGGCCAGTACGGGCGGGCGACGCTCCTCGTGGTGCGCATCGGTGGCAAGGATCGTCACCATGTCCTCACTCAGGAGTTCCTGCGCACGCAGCTGCGGCCCTTCACCAAAATCGCCGGCCACGGCACCGGCGGTCACCTGTAACAGGCAACCCTGCCGTACCAGCGGCAGCACCTTACTGAAATCGCGCAGGATATCCTTGTTGCGTTCCGGGTGGGCGATCATCGGGCGGACGCCCTGCTTCTGCAGCCAGCGGATCAGTTGCTCGGCACCGGCGGGAATATGGCTGTGGGGCAACTCCAGCAACAATACCGGCTCGCCCTCCCACTTGCCCAGGAAAGGCACCTGCTTACTGGCAACCATGGTAAGAATTTCATCGGAGAAGCGGATCTCCGCCGCCATACCCAGCTGCAGCGGAATGCCCTCCTGTGCGAGGGAATCCCTGAACGCATGAAAAACGTCAGCAATGCTGGCCCGGGTGTTGTTCCAGCGCCCCGGGTGGATGTGGGGCGTGGCCACACAGTGGGTAATGCCATCCTCGACCGCCATGCGCGCCAGTTGCAGCGCCTGGTCCAGGTCGCGGGCACCGTCATCGATGCCCGGTAAAAGATGGCAGTGCAGGTCGATCATGCCACTTCCAGGTCTTTCTCAGCGGCTTTGGCAGCCTGTCTGGAGGGCTGCTGGGGTTTTACCGCAGCGCTGTAACTGCTGTACTCGCCTTCATAGCCGTAGTAGTCACCGTAATAACTGGCCTTGTTGGAAGTGTCCAGCTGGTTCAGCACCACGCCATCCAGCTTCGCACCCACCTGCAACAGGCGGCCGATACCGTTGGTGATCATCTTCTGGCGAGTACTGTCCGCCTTCACCACGTACAGCATGGAGTCTGCCACGCGGGAAACCACCAGCGCATCACTCACTACCTGCGCGGGCGCGGTATCGAGAATCACGCGGTCGTACTTGTCCATCAGTACCTGCAGCGCCTTGGTAAAGCGTGGCGAAGACAGCATCTCCTGCGGGTTGGGCGGTACCGCACCAGCAGGCATCACGTCCAGTCCGCTCTTCTCGTCGTGGTGGATACACTCGGCCAGCGTATTGCTGCCGGCAATCAGGTTCGACAGGCCCGGGTGATAAACCGGCAGACCAAAATCCTTGCCCACAGACGGACGGCGCATGTCCGCGTCGATCAGCAGTACTTTTTCCATCTGTGCCAGGGCAAAGGCCAGGTTCTCCGCCACAGTGGTTTTGCCCTCACCGGGAACCGAAGAAGTGACGGAAATCACCGTGGCCGGCGTTTCCAGGTGCGAGAGCACCAGGCTGGTCCGCAGGGTGCGTACCGCCTCAGAAAACTGGTGGTTGGCGCTATCGAAGAAGGTCGAAAGGCTCAGGCGCTCGTCCTTTTCATGCTTCACCCAGGGCAGCATGCCGATCATCCGCTGGGCCAGCTTGTTTTCCACATCATCCGGGTTGCGGATGCCGTCGTTCAGCGCCTCGATCAGGAAGGCCAGCATCACACCGAGCATGGCACTGACCACAAACGCCAGCGCCACAATCAGCTTCTTCTTCGGCTTGGCCGACTCGCGGGGTGCAATGGCCGGGTCCATCAGGCGCGCATTGGCGGCCTCGAAGCCGGAGGTTTCACTGGTTTCCTTGAAGCGGGTCAGGAAGGCGTTGTACAGCTGGCGGTTGACTTCCACCTCGCGTTTCAGCTCGTTGTAGCGCGTCTCCTTGCGGGAGATCTGCTGGTAGTCGCCCTTGGCCGCGTTCAGCTCACGCTCCAGCGCGCGGACATTCGCCTGCGCGGTTTCGTAATCGTTCTGGATACCGCTCACCAGCTGGCGCACTTCGCTGCGCAGCTTGTCCTGCACCGATTCCAGCTCATCGCGGGCGGCGATCATTTTCGGGTGCTTGGGCCCGTAACGGCGTGCCAGCTCGGAGACCTTACGCGATGCATCAATTTCCGCCTGCTTGATATTGGCTATCACCGTGTGGTTCAGCACTTCCGGCAGGCTGGACAGCGCAGTGACATCCGTACCGCGGCTCTGCACCAACGCATGAATGCTCTCGGCCTGCTTCAGCTCTTTACGCGCATCAATCAGCTGGGTGGTGATCTCGTTGAGTTCCTGCGCCGCCAGGCCCTGCACGCCAGCTACATCCACCAAGCCCTGGGATTCCTGGAAAGCCTGCAGACGTGCTTCGGAGTCCTCCAGCTTCACGCGCAGGTCCTCGAGGCGGACATTCAGCCAGGAGGTGGCCTGCTTGGTCATATCCAGCTTGGCTTCCAGGTGGCTGTCGATAAACACTTCTGCCACGGTATTGGCCACCTGCGCGGCCAGCTCGGGGGATTCGGATTCAAAGCTGATCTTCACCAGCTGGGTGTTGCGCACCGGCGAGATGGTGAGGTTTTCGCTCACCGCCTTGGTCACGCTCTCCAGCTTCAGTTCGCGCAACTCCTCTTCGCTGAGGATTTCATTGGAAGCCAGGAACGGCAGCCAGCCTTTCACTTTCTCTTTAAAAGAAGGCTCCTGCTGCTCCGGGTCAAACAGCGGGTGCTCGGTCAGGTTCAGCCGCTCCACCACCTGCTCGGCAATACGGCGGGACTTGAGGATTTCGAACTGGGTGAGGAAATATTCCTTGCGGCTGGAGTCCAGCCCGTACACCTCCTCGATGGAGAGCGCCTTGGGCTGCTCCGCCTCGATCATCAGGGTCGCTGTGGCCTGGTAGCGCGGTGTCATGGAGAACACCACCATCGCCGCCAGCATGGCTACTGCCACCGCCAGCGCACCGATGCGCCACTTGAACCGGTCCAGGATGCGCCAGTACTGGCGCAGGTCAATCACTTCCTCCTGAAGTAAGCGCTCCTGCTGGGTGTTGTTGTCTTGCGCGTTCATTGGTTACCTCAGAAGAACCGCTGTTCCACGGTCACTACATCGCCGGGACGCAGCTCGGTGTTCAGGGTGATTTTTTTCGGGGTCTTGCTCGAATCATCGCCCCGCACCACAAAAATCTTGGATTCGGACGCCCGCTCGGTAAAGCCCTGGGCCAGTGCCGCCGCCTTGCTCACGGTCAGGCCCGGCTGGTACGGGTAACCACCGGGGCGCTCCACTTCGCCGTGAATATAAAAGGGGCGGTATTCCATGATGGACACATGCACATTGGGGTTCACCAGGTAACCGTCCTTCAGGCCCCCGTGGATGGTTGCCTCCAGCTGCGCCACGGTCATGCCGTTGACTTTCAGCTCGCCCAGGAACGGGTAATTCACCAGGCCGCTGTCGCTCAGCTGGGTCTCCACCGTCAGGTCATCCTCGCCGTACACATTGATGAGGATCTTGTCCCCGGAACCCAGGCGATAGTTATCGACCAGGGTGCTGTCGGTAATGGCCACAGCCGAAGCGGCGGCCAGTACCAGCCACAGTGCGGAGAAAATGGACAGGGCTGCGCGCCATGCGCGCTGCCCAGGTGAGCGTGTGTGTCCCATCATGGTTACCCGTAGTTACCTCTTAATTGCTTGCGTCCGATACCCGGCTTCAACTCTTACAGTGTGACGCGAGCGCCAAACGTCATTACAGCGCGGTCGTAGTCATAGCCCTGCAGAGTGCTGTCCTGGCTACCGGTGGCATAACCGGCAGTAAGGATCAACCAGCGGCGCATCTCGTAATTCAAATTGAATGTGCCGCCGAGGCGGTCTTCGGTACGCTCAGTACCTTCGTAATCCATGTTCTGGTGATAGAACATCACGTCAGTGGACAGGCGCTCGAGCCAGGTGTGGTTCCAGGAGGCAGACAGTACCTCGACATCGGCGAAGTCACCGTCACCACGGGCTTCCTCGAAGCGGCGCGCAGTGCTGAACTCAAACGTGCTGTAAGTGAGCGGTTGCCAAATGACACCTGCCTCCCACGCCGGCGCGGAGAAATCCTCACGGGCGGCATCATCAAACTGCTTGGAGCGCGCACCCACCTTCAGGGTACCGGTGGTCTTGGCTGTGCCTTCCCAGCTCAGGCCAAACAGCACACTGCTCTGGGTGCTGTCACGGCTGGGGATACCGGCCACGGCATTGTCATACCCCACCAGGCTACCTTTCGCCTCCACCAGCAGGCGTGTCTTGCCGCCGGTGTTATAGAAGAAGCGCGCGGCCCCGTAGTCGGTGCCGTAATCGCGCACATCTGCCAGCGGGTTATTCTGCTCCACGCCGTCGATGAACTGGGTGGGATCGTAATCCCGCGCGCGGGTGCCTGCTTCCAGCTCGATATTGCCGCGGGCAGTCTCGGCGCCGTAGCGGTAGACACCGGAAACATCGCTCTCCGAGTAGCGGTCCGGCTCGTCCAGCAACGCACCAAAGCCCTGGGAGTAGCCAGTACCGCGCATCTCGTGCAGGTCCTCGTAGCTGGCAGCCAGGCCCAGGCGATGGCGGGCGTTCAGTTCCCAGTCTGCATTGGCCTGCAGCATGTGGTCGGTGTAGTTATCTTCGCTGCTGTCCTGGTAATCACCGTGGGAAACGGTGTAACGCAGGCCATACTCAGAAAAGTCATTCTCTGCAGAGAGCAGGAAACTGGGGCGCAACTCAGTGACCCAGCTGTCGGTGGGATTGGTATCGGTATGCACGACGTTGTCATCGTAGACCAGGCCCATGTCCAGCACCGGTGTAAACAGGATGCCATTGCCCAAGTCCACCGCACCGGCATCGGCCTCAGACCGCGCGGAGGCAACACCCGTGCCTACGAGGGTCGCGAGGCCGATCGCCAGAGAAAGAGTTGTTTTTTTCATCATCGTTTTCCCATATCCCTAAAAACAAGTCATGCACCGCCCGGCCAAACCGAACGGTGCCTATGCACCCCAATTGTCCTGCCACACCGGCTGGCTACCGTTGAGCCCTGCCCAACTCAGTAGGCATTCTTGCCGGTGAAGCCCTTGAATACCGTCATCAGCACGATGCGGATATCCAGCCACAGTGACCAGTGGCGGATGTAATGCAAATCGTGCTCCACCCGCTTGCTCATTTTCTCGAGCGTGTCCGTCTCACCGCGCCAGCCGTTTACCTGGGCCCAGCCGGTAATGCCCGGCTTTACCTTGTGCCGCAGCATGTAACCGCTCACCAGCTGGCGGTATTCCTCGTTGTGGGCCACCGCGTGCGGGCGCGGGCCGACGATGGACATGCGCCCCTGCAACACGTTGATAAACTGCGGCAGTTCATCAAGCGAGGTGCGTCGTAAAAAAGCGCCCACCGGCGTAATGCGCGCATCGCCCTTTTGCGCCTGCACCACCTTGTCACCATTGTCCTGGGTGGTCATGGAGCGGAACTTCCACACCTTGATGGCGCGGCCATCCAGCCCATAGCGGTGCTGCTTGAAAATCACCGGCCCTGGTGAAGTCAGTTTGATCGCCGCAGCGATCAGCAGCATCAATGGTGAAATCAACAGCAGAATGACGGACGACAGCAGCAGGTCCTCAAGCCGTTTCAGCCAGCTGTTCAAGCCCTCGATGGGCGTGTCGTACACGCTCAGCAGGCTTGAATCCCCCACTTGGCGCCAGCGCGCGTGCAACAGGTTGCTCACGAACAGGTCTGTCAGCAGGTGCACCGTGACCGTGGTGTCTGCCAGCGCCTGCAGAATATCGGCAATGCGCTGCTCCTCGCGCATGGGCAGGGCGATATAAACCAGGTCCAGCTCGCCGGCGCGGGCTGCCGCCACGGCATCTTCCACACTGCCCAGCAGTTTGACCGGCTCCAGTTCCAGCATGGACTGATCACAACCGGCACAATCCGGCACGCTATAAAAGCCCTGCACGCGGATACCCAGCTGCGGCTCATTATTCAGGTTGCGGGCCAGCCGCAGGCCGGCTTCCGTCACGCCGATCACAGCGGCGCTGCGAGTATTGAAGCCACGTGAACGCAACACAAACAGCAACTGGCGCAAGCCAAAGCGCCAGGCACACAGCAACACCAGCGTGGAACCGGCCCAGGTGCCCACGATCAAGCGCGAATAGCCCACACTGGTCTTGCTGAAATAACCCAGCACCAGCAGCACCGCGCCCAGTGCACACCAGGCAAAGGCCGTGTAGGCCACCATCTGCAGGTAAGTGTCCGCTCGCCAGGAACGGTAGAGATCCACAGACTCCGCCATCACGGCAAAGCCGACGGCCGCAATCAGCCCCAGCAGCACCCACTCGGTAGTAATGCTGTGACCAAAGGCAGTAATGCAGGTAAACAGCGCGCCCAGAATCAGCGCGCCGTCCAGTAAACGGTATACAGCAGCCAAGCTACTCTGGTGGCTGCGAATCCAACCTTGCCCCACGAAAATCCCCCAGAAAAATTCTTCCCTGCCAGTATCCCTGGTCATCCCCTGCAAAGAGGTGGGTCGACCGCGCCACAAGGCAGACCAAAATCTGCCCTGTTCCCCAGGTGCGGTACGCTCTTCATGACCCCTGGCCAGCCCTTTCGGGCTTCTTGTTTTAGGTCTCAAATGATGCCACAGATGTGACACCAATCAACACAAAAACGAGATACAAATCACGATTTTATTTTGAATTTTTGATCGAAATTTCGACAAGCCCCGCCTTTTTATCCGCTCGCGACAATACAAACCTGCTTAAAAGCAATATGGAGAACCAACCACAAAAAACCCCAAGCGAGTTGGCCAATATGTCCCAGCCATCGGCCGTCCGGCCCGGCAGCATCCAGCCCTGCCACACTTCAATACCCAGCCCAATTGTAATTAGTACAAAAATACCAACTGGCGGCCGCGTAAAGCCAATCATCCAAAGCCCTGCGAGCGCAGCAAAAGCACCGAAGTGAAGGATTAGGTCAAAGTGTGAAACCACCTGTGGTACCGGCGTGGACTTCAGCCCGGCAAAGAGCGCCGCGGCCAACAAAACTACGAATAAGCCGCGAGCAATAATTTTATTCACTTTAATTAACCTCAAAAAATAGCCCTTTTGGGCTAAATCGATTACTTTGCATTACATCTACGTTTTGACTGAAGAATGCAGAAGCATCACCAAGGCCGCAGGATAGAGCACGAACTATAGCGAAGCCGGATCATCATCGATTGCTGGATCCAGCTTCTATCAAATATAACCGCCAGTTATCGTTCAGTTGAGCACCTTACCCCATAAGTATCAAACGCTAGCGAGCATCATGAATCTGAAGTCAACTAATAAAAAAGATGCCCCCAACACCTCAAGTACCATTCTTGGAAAAGCAAATCTACATTCCCATGAATAAGCATCAAAAGCATGACTAATAACATGGCCCAATGGCAGTAAATATAGAATCATGTCTCTAGAACTCTGGACCATTACAACGTTTATTAGTCCTCAGATGCTTGAACTAAAGAGAACAGCTTTAGGGCCTCCAACGCGGAGATCCAAATCTTCAGCACCGGATAAGTGACACCCCTTAATTGGACTTCACAATTGGCGCCCACGCGAAACTCTCGCCACCGGAGACTTCCTATACATTCAAAGGGAACGAAAAAGCTCCGCGGTCAGCCTTCCGATATTTCCCCAGCTATAGCTTTCATTCATTCTCTTTATGCCCAAATCAGCATAGCGATCTAGGGAATCGGGACTTTTCAATAGGTTGCGGGTCTTTACTGCGAGATCCTTCGGACAACCTTTCTCAAAACTCAATCCAAACTCGTCGTTGCCAATAACCTCCATCATCCCAGCTATATCAGAAACCAGCACCGGGACTCCATAGCTCATCGCCATTAGCAAAACACCGCTTTGAAAGATCTGGTGATAGGGAAGTACAACCAGGTCCGCCGAACAATAAAAGTCCGCTACTTCTTCATCACGTATATAACGCACAAAAGTTGAAACGCTATCCGAGAGCAGGGAATCATCAATCAGATCCTGATATACAGAAAAATCATCCTTCCAGACCTTACCAGCGATTACCAAATGAGCAGTTGGTTCATTAGCGACAACTTCACCCCATGCGTTCAGGAGAACTTCCAGGCCCTTCACCCTCTTTATCTGCCCAAAAAATAGCACAACCATCTTATCTTTAGGAATTCCCAGTGCTTCTCTAGCGGCAGTCTTTGTTGGTCTCCGTTCGATAAAATCGAAATAGTTTCCATGCGGAATCACATAAATGTAAGACTCAGTCAAACTCAACTTCTCTACAAGAGATTTTTTACTGATCTGGTTATGGACAATAACAACACTTGCCACCTTTAAAATTATCTCTGCAAGCCAATCTTTTTGACCGCCCTTGAAACTCTCAACATCATGCGCGGTGACGACCACTTTAAAGAGAAGCAACCGCGCAACAAGAACCATAAAGAGCTCCATAATTCCATAATGGAAAAAATGGTAGTGGACAATATTACATCTTGAAAACCGCGCGTGCAGTAATGATTTAACCATGCCGAAAACAAAGCGGCTTGCTCGAAAAAGTTTGTTTTTGGGGCCCCAGACACCCCTAAAATACCTTCGCACAAAACAGGACATCTCCGGACTGACATTAGTCTCCTCTGACGTATACAAGAGTGCGTCGGTGCCGGCATCAATAACCCCCTTCAGAAGCCCGAGATCATAATAGTTCATCCCACCGTGACCGCCGACAGGCTCAATAATTGCAACCCTAGGCACGAGCACCCCCGAATCGCCGTCTTATCGTGCTCAGCAGATTCGCCATTCGACCCGTATTAAGCACTAGTGCAAAAAGACATTTGAACGGAAACGTAAGCAAATCACTGCCAACACGGAAAGAACAGCGACCCTTTTTAGACAGCTCGTAGCCTGCTCGCGCAAGGTTACGCCCCGCAACTTTTTGAATCCAAAATATTTCTGAACTCGACAAACCGCCATCCGATTCCCAAGAGGCAATATTGCTGGACGATATCCCCCTTGAACTGGGCTCGTCCTTTCCCAGCGAAGATCCTACGACTGGCACGTTCAGCATAACTGGATCAAATTCGATTTCACAAAAATCACAGACTTCACGCACTATTCTATGGGGATCAGCAACCAAATCTTCAAATCTAATGGTCTTTACCCGCTCACTGTCCTCACGAAAACCTGCATCGACCGCCATAGACCACATTCGGCCAGTCAAAATGGGGTGATACAAAGACCAGGCTCTTATCGTCTCGAAGACAGTCTCCCCATCCTCTCCATAGAATCGTCGCTTCCACTTATTTCGCTGTGAAAAAGCCACAGCCCTAGGGTCACGAACCATATTAATAATCTTCGAATCAGGAAAATGCTCTAATATTTCCTCAATGTAAAACACGTTTTTTGGGGTCTGCTCACAACAAATATCCACCCCAACTTTCTCTGCCCACCAACCAAGAAATAACTTATAGACTGAAATTGGAGTCAAATCTCTGCGGGGTATAGGGTCCAACACTGCTCTTGACCGATTAACGTACTGATCAGGATCAGAAATTCGATAGAAATTTTGCTCCTGCTTAGCTATCAGGCAGCAGAACAAACGCACTGCATCATCATATGAAATCTCCTCCCGAATTCTATCGGCAGAAACCATCCACTCGAAAAAGTGGACTTCCTGTAAATTGCAAACACGACTCCCCCGCCCCAGGATTCGACTCATCATCGTAGTCCCGCTACGGGAATTACCAACAACGAAAATCATCTCAACAAACCACTCCAAAACCCTTTATTTGCATTTACCCAAGCCGAATAGCCAAACTTTAAAAAACATTTAAATGGCCATAAAAGACCAATGTTTAGAAAGGCCAGAAACCCAACACGCCCTAAGTTACTCTTCCAAAAAGCAGCCTTGTTTCTTGCAGTCCAATAAATAGAAAAGTCCGACATATGCCCCCCCCCACTACTACCTACCTTATGATAGATTACAGACTCGGGCTCAACGACTAGTCGCAAACCTGCCTCAGTTACCCTATGACAATATTCGACATCCTCGAAATACATAAAGTACGACTCATTAAGCAAGCCAACAGCTTGGATCGTCTTTCTTGGCAAAAGCCAGAGGCAACCAGATATAAAAGTAGAATCACGATGCCAAGCGGACCTATCGGAGATATGTAATCCAAAATCTCTATGGGACACACTCATAGTGGCCAAATTAAAATCACCACCGTTAAACCACACTCGGTCCGGTTCATCAAAATAATTTATCTGCCCACAAACAATACCAACCGAGCTTTCTGACTCGCACACTTTGAATAGCGGAGATAAAAAATCTGGCTCCACAACAGTATCGTTATTAATCAAGAGGACATAATCTGCGCCGCTACTAAACGCAATTTTAATCCCTACATTATTACCAAAGCCAAATCCACCATTGCGACCAGATCCAATTAGAACCACATCTAAACTCGACAGTTCATCACCAATTACATCAGAAGTGTCATAACACTTGTAATTATAATTTTTTCTGGACATGTAGCGCCGCAGCTGGCCAACAGAATCATCGGTTGAGTGATTGTCGATAACTATCTTCTGTAAAAAAATCCCCTCCGCATTAACTTTGGAAAGACTCTCCAAGCATTCGATCGTGTCAGTAGCACCATTAAAATTCAATATTATTGCCGACACGCGAATCATGCACCACCGCCCTTAATGCTTTTCACTTTGACCGAATTCCAGTACAGGACTAAAACGCCGAACAAAACGAAAAGCAAAGTATCAAGTCGATTGATCGACAAAATAAAGTAAAATATTAGGAGGCAAGCAACAGCAGATAAAGGATATATCGCGCGCTTTTCACCATTAGTTAGAGCTACAAAGCCATATCGCACAAGTATTAGAATAGGCATCAAAAAAAGAATCAAGCCTAGAACACCCCCAGATAATAAACGGGTTAAATAATAATTATCTAAGACTATAGTTGAAATAATTGCTTCCCCTGCCTGCCCCTCCCCGTAGCCCAAAAAAGGCCGTTCTTTGAAGGCCTCAAGGCCAAGATCCCACTGCAAAACTCTAGCTAATGAACTCGCCTCGCTAGTGCTCACATAACCATATGCCATCAATGTTTCTAAATTTCTTGCGTCCGAGATATAAGTCACATACAACCAGTAGACGGAAAGTGACAGGAGGCTCATCAGGCAAAAAAGGCCAAACTTCAATAACGGTAGCGCAAAATTTATACGCCAAAGCTTAATATATAAGAAAATAATTGGGAGTAAGAGCGAAATAGCAAGTCCGGCACGCGATCCAGTTTTCAACAAAAGAATATACGACAATAAAATATTAAGTGCCGCCAACAACTTAAAGGGACCAGAACTTTCTACGTACCTCATCAAGCTCAAGCAAAGAGTGACCAATAGAAACTGCGCGTAAACCAGCGGGCTTGAAAATACTGATATCACCCTAGCGCGGCCATCTCGGTAAAAGCCCTCTACCAACCCCTCTCGGTTGACACCCAATAGAGCGGACAACTCAGCAAACAGTGGCTCTCCAGAAAAAACCTCTAATAAACCCAAAATATTTACTATTAAGGAAATAATATATAGATGCAAAAGAAGCCGATGAGCCCCATTAGCCCCATTAAAAATACTTATGACTGAGACCGCTAAAAAGGGGCCGAAAAAAAACCAATTCACAACAGCATAGGTAGCAGCCACTTTTGAGAATGGTGATAATAACCCCACCAATATCATCCAGAAACCAAAGAGCGCATATAAAGCCAAGGGAAAGTCAGCAGACTTCAAATAGCCCTTCCATCCCGAAAACTTTTTTGCCAGCATCGTGAAGAGAAACAGAAGAACAAATATCCTGTCCAAACCGATATTCGGCAGTGAACCAATCTTCACATTTAGATAGGTTGGCCAAAGCAGAACGACATAGAGAGTCAATATAAAGGCAAGGTCAGAGCGCTTTAAGCCAATGTGAACATATATAATTACACTAAGGGCACATAGCAAAAAAAATAATATCGCTAAAAAGAACACAAAACTACCCAAATTTTAAGCTAATACATGGCTATAGGGCATCTCTGCCAGGCAGATTAAACAAAAGGAAGCCCCCCCCCCTCAGCGGGGGAATAATTCAGATCCTTGCGCCTAACGGCAATTTTTTTTGCCGGCACCCCTCCAACTACGCTAAAGGGGGCAACATCTTTCGTTACCAGAGCACCCGCGGCAACAACGGCACCTTCACCAATTTTCACATTAGGCAAAATAGTCGCTCTAGCAGATATCCATGCGTAATCACCGATTACGACTTCTCCTCCGGCAATCCGAAAGTCTTGCGAATCGTAGTCATGTTGCATAGTCCAGACCATGACCTCGGAACTAAAGTTCACATTCTCGCCTATGGTAATACCATTTCTCCCATCCAAGGTAACTCCGTGGCCAATTACGCTTCCATTGCCAATCTTTATCTTGGAAGGTTTCCGAACATGAAATCCACCATAAACTATTGCCCCATCTATTTGCATGCCTGATAACTTAAGAAGTCCCGTCCTGATCCAGCGGACAGGTAATCTCGAAAGAATAGCTAACCACATCCAAATCAAGCTATTCACATAGTTTCTAATCAAAGCCTTCATAATCAGCCTTTCCACTCATCAAATTTGATGCCGCAAACAGACTCGAGGGTTTCAATATCTTTCAGGAAGAACTTCTTATTTAGCTCTGACTTGACAGAAGTACTTAGAAAATACTTTCTGCTATCATCTAGAAGTCGCTTCAAAAGTGATATTACTTTGTTTGGGAAAACATACTTAACGCCCATTTTCTTAGCGAACGCCAAAAACTTAGGAAACCGTATGATACGTGAAACATTTTCTCGTCGATGGAGATCAACTTCTACCGGCTTAACTCCTAAAAAGTTAAATAAATTGGTCATCACAATCTCAGGTGCACGCACTAGATTCTCATATTTAATGATAAGTATTTGCTCCCTTGGGAAGAACTCAAAATACCTTTTCACCTGAGCAGCATATAACCCACTCTCCACATATAAATGTGAACGGCAATAGCCTTTAGTTTTCTTATTGAAATCGTCTTCCAACGCTTGGGAAAAAGGCTTATTCTTGGGCTCCTTACCAGCCGCCACGTTCATCTTCCAGTGTGAGTACGCCCTATCAACCGGATCCCTCAGCAACATGATAATTTTTGCACTTTGGCTAAACTTAGCTATATTTTGTGCCGCAAATTCTGAATACATATATCCAGTACTTGCCTCTCCAATTGCTAACTCAGCCTGCGCTTCCCGAAACAATTCCAAGTAGTTAGCGATATCTTTAACAAACGCAATATGAAGATGCTGCAGAGGGACTTTCTTCAGATAACGATCAATATCGATACAAGCTGACTTACAATCGGCTTGGGTGAAGTTTGAGCATCGGATGTCAGAACTAAAAAAATGTGGTTCTTTAATAGGGCTTATATAAACTTCTGGACTTTCACCTAAATAACTTACGATTGATGTAGTTCCAGCCTTGGGTGCACCAACAATAAAAAAATTTGGCTTAGACATTCAACAATCTCACACTTGGCCATATTTTGATATCAAGTCGAAAATATACATATGAAGCCAGCACTGAGTTCATAAGGAGTGCGTTAGTCAAAACTCCTATCCCCGCAGCTTCAATACCATAAATTGGCACAAAAACCCATAAAAGCGCCACATTGACAATCAGTGTTAGAATGGAAGCCCAGCGAACGACGCTTTGATGCCCCGTCATGTTCAGCAAAGTGCCAGCTATACCGAATGTTGAATTTATAACTTGCGCTAGAACCAATACTCTTAGCAAAAGACTCCCACGTATAAAATCCTCACCCCATAGTGCAAGCACTTGTTCTGCAAAAACGATAAAAAACAGCCCAATAAAAGCCGAGAGGAGAGTCATCGTTAAAGAGGACTTTCCAATCAAGTCATTCATGGGTTGTCCGCAAACATGCATTCTAGCGAGCTTTGGCGCCAGCATAGTGTTAAAAACAAGTAGAACCATTCCAACTAACAAAGAAAGCTTTAAGCAAAGACTATACACACCAACATCGCTTCCTTTGAGAAAATACTGAATAATAAATATGGCTGAATGCGGAAGGAGATATGTGCACAGTGCTGTAACATACATGGGGTAAGATACTGCCAAGTAATCCCGCCTCTCTTCTTTGCAAAGCAACCCGGCAGTAACCCCTTTCAAGCGAGTGTACAAAACGTATAAACAAAGCAGCGACGAGGCCAGAACAGCCAAAATGTAACTCAGGACCGGATCTGGATAGAGAACTAAACCTGCTCCCAGAAAAACACAAACATTCAGCAAATTTATATTTATACTTCTAAACCATTCCGAAAGCTTTATTTCTGATAATCCTCGAAGGACCTCTACAGAAATGAGAAGCAAAACACTTAATGGAAGAGCTACCGCAACAAGGTACAAATAAAATTGATATTTTTCACCACCATCTAACCAGTGCGACAGAGGGCCCGAAAGGAGACACAAAATAACGGCCACTAGAAGTGAAAGGGTTACCGCCCTACTCAGAGAAAAACTATAGTATCCTCTCAACTTAGAGAGCCCCTCATTACTAACAGATGATGCAGAATACTTCAGAATGGCGTTATTCATACCCATCATCGCTAACAAGCTAAGGAATTGAAGAAGCGACTGTATCAAACTGTAGGCACCTACTCCTTCTGCTCCACCTCGCATTGCGATCAAACTGATAACAACATAACCGAGCCCCATACCAAACATCTTTAGTACAAATGTAGTAGCAGAACCCTTGAGGACTTCAGTCAAGTGTGGTTCAAGCTTGAACAATTTCACCCTCATCAACACTTTGCCCAGAAAGCCAAAATTGCATCAACTGCTCATACTGCTCCAGAATCATGTTCCACCTAAATTTTTTATCAAAAAGTGCCCGAGAATTTAGGCTCATCTCCCTGAGTGCCAAGGGCCTAGATAAAAGGTCCTCTAAAACAATGCTAAAAGAATTTTCATCCTCAAAGTATGCATTGCCTTCGCCGGCCACCCACCGGTTAAATTTATTTTCATGTGCCAATACAGGCAGACCTGCGCCAAGGGCTTCAACTAATGACGGATTTGTGCCTCCTACCGTATGACCATGAATATACAAAAAAGAGAAGCGACGCAGAGCATTGATCTTAACTTTATCGTAAATAGCACCAGGGAAAATCACCTCCTCACTAGCTGAGGCCATAACCTTCTTATGATAGGTATTTGAAATATCGTAATTTCCAATCAAGATTAGCTTTCTACCCCGCTTTTTTTCCGAAAATCCTTTTACAATTTGTAAAATCGAGTTCTCTGGCTCAGGGCGAGCGACGACAATTGCATATCCATAGGGCTCCAAGCCAAACTCACCCAAAAGGGTGGGGTCGGCTTCTAGGACCTGGTCGGCACCATATGGGATCATAGTTATTTTATTTTCGCTAACTCGAGTTGCCAGATGCCTTTTTATTTCGGGATGATCGGCTATTAAGTGATTTCCAAACCAACAGCCAAACCTTTCATTTAGCCAGAACCAAGTCTTTGCAATTGCCCCCCACTTAGCTCTTTTCCACTCGATGCCATCCATGTTAATAATATTAGCAATGCCTTTGAGTCGGAAAATGAGGCAAAAAAATGCTGTATTATATCCGAGCACCAGCATTAAATCCTCCTTATGCTGCGCTGCGTGCGAAATCGCCTTCCAGTCGAAACGAATTGTTCCCAAGGCTCCCTCATTTGGCTCCGGAATAATCACCCTAGCAATGCCGTTCCAATCGTCCTCCCTAAATTTCCCTGCCCCTTCCTCCTGACAATAAACAACGACCTGCCAGCCTCGATCAACCAAATATAAAGCAAGCTTCTCTGCGAAAGTCTCAAACCCCCCATGGCTTGCAGGAACGCCCCGAGTGCCTAAGATCCTTACTGTTTTACTTCCGCTGTCGACTAGGTCAGTTCTTTTTTTTGGCATATTCAACCTTAACATCTCGATGCTAATTAAAAGGCAGTTCGCTTAAATATAGCCAGCGATAACTCCCCTTGTTCAAGTATTTCCTTAATTTATTCAGAAGTCCGAGCTATTTGCTAAAACCCCAACCCCAAAAACAGATCAAAAATTCATAATAGAAAGTAGATATTCTCCGTATCCGCCCTTTAGCAGGGGTTCTGCCAACTCTTTCATTCTTAAGTCGTCAATCCACCCTTGCCGCCAAGCAATTTCTTCCGGACAAGCAATCTTGAGTCCCTGACGATGTTCAATCGTTTGAACAAAATTTCCAGCCTCCATCAACGAATCATGTGTACCTGTATCCAACCAGGCAGAGCCCCTGCCCATTAACTCCACGCTCAACTCATTCTGTTCCAGGTACATCAAGTTCAGATCAGTAATTTCCAACTCCCCCCTCGCAGAGGGTCGAACGTCTCTAGCACGCTGGACTACACTACTGTCATAAAAATAGAGCCCCGTTACAGCGTAGCGGGACTTTGGATTCTGCGGTTTTTCTTCAATACTGATAGCCTGGCCATCTGTACCGAACTCAACCACACCAAAACGTTCTGGATCGCTGACGGGGTAAGCGAATACGGTTGCTCCACTATCTTTCTGTGCAGCACGCTGAAGCGCCTGCGACATTCCATGACCGAAAAAGAGATTATCGCCCAATATAAGTGCACAACTATCTCCAGCGATAAACTCTTCCCCGATGATAAAAGCTTGTGTCAGTCCGTCGGGTGATGGTTGCACAGCATATTGCAGGTTGATCCCCCACTGGGTGCCATCACCCAACATTTGAGAAAACCGAGGTGTATCTTCAGGGGTAGAAATGATCAAAATGTCTTTGATACCCGCCAGCATCAGAGTAGAAAGTGGATAGTAAATCATCGGCTTATCGTAGACGGGAAGCAGCTGCTTGCAGATGCTCTTTGTCAATGGATAGAGGCGGGTACCCGAACCGCCTGCCAGAATAATACCTTTCATGTTAAAACCTTTATTCTTTGTATTGCCTGCGAGTCAAATCAGCTTGCCAGCCCCAAGCGCTGACCTTGATAACTACCGTCCAGCACTCGCTGCCACCAGCTCTCATTGTTCAGATACCACTGAACAGTCTTTCGGATCCCGCTTTCAAACGTTTCTGCAGGCACCCAACCGAGCTCTCGCTCTATTTTGCTGGCATCGATTGCGTAGCGGACATCATGACCGGGACGGTCCGCCACATAGGTAATCAGTGACTCAAAGCCACCCTCATTGCCTGTTTTTTTTGAGTTGGGGTTTTCCGGCGCCAGCTCTTCGAGGATCGAGCAAATAGTTTTTACAACGTCTATATTTTTTCGCTCATTGTGGCCACCAATGTTGTAGGTCGCACCTACCTGCCCTTCAGTTACTACTTTGACCAGGGCTCTCGCATGATCTTCAACATAGAGCCAGTCACGAATCTGACTTCCGTCACCATAAACAGGCAATGCCTTGCCCGCGAGGGCATTGAGAATCATTAATGGGATCAATTTTTCCGGGAAGTGGTAAGGCCCATAATTATTCGAGCAGTTGGTTACGATGGTTGGTAGACCGAATGTCCGCAACCAGGCGCGAACCAAGTGATCGCTGGACGCTTTACTGGCCGAATATGGCGAACTGGGTTCGTAAGGCGTCGTTTCTGTAAACAGGCCTTGCGGGCCAAGATCCCCGTATACCTCATCCGTAGAGATGTGATGAAAGCGGAAGACGGCCTTAGCGTCAGGACCCAACGATGACCAGTAGCGACGAGCCACTTCCAACATATTGTAGGTGCCCATTATATTTGTCTGCATAAACTCTGCGGGACCGTCGATGGAGCGGTCCACGTGGCTCTCTGCAGCCAAGTGCATCACAGCGTCTGGCTGAAATTCGGCGAATGCTGCATCCAGTGTTACAGCATCACAAATATCGATTTGTTTGAACTGGTAGCGCGGATCGTCGCTACAGGGGATGGACTCGAGGTTTCCTGCATAGGTGAGCGCATCAATATTCAATACTTCGTGATCAGTTTCACCAATCAAGTATCGAACGACTGCACTGCCGATAAAGCCAGCTCCACCGGTGACCATGATTTTCATTTGCTTTCTCCTAGCCAGGCACTCGCAGCTAAGTGTGACAACATTCGCTCTAATCCAACCTGCCAATGAGACAGAGGCGCTCCCAATAGCCGCTCCAGCTTACTGCAATCCAATACTGAGTAAGCGGGGCGAGCAGCGGGTGTTGGGTATTGACCCGTCGTGATTGGCTTCACAGCTGGTGAAGATTCCAGAAAACCCTGTGATTCCGCTTGATTGAATATTTCACAGGCGAAATCGTACCAGGAGCATGTACCCTGATTGCTACAATGGTAAATACCCCAGGGAAGATCACCGGTATCACGATATATGCGGGTCAGGCTGAGGATTACGCTGGCAATATCAGTGGCATACGTGGGCTTACCCACCTGATCAGACACCACGCCAAGCTCCGGTCGTGAAGCACCCAGGCGCAGCATGGTCTTCACAAAATTTGAGCCATACTCGCCAAACACCCAGCTGGAGCGGAGAATGACAACCTTGTTACTGCCGGCCTCTAAAGCTTGCTCACCAGCTAGCTTTGTCGCCCCGTAAACCCCCATTGGGTTGACGGGATCTTCTTCCTTATACGGTTTGGAACCCTGGCCGTCGAACACATAATCGGTTGAAATATGAATCAAGGGGATATCAACTTTGGCACAAGCTTTACCCATTGCTGCAACGCTGTCGCCGTTGACACTCTGGGCCAACTCCGGTTCAGACTCAGCCTTGTCGACCGCGGTATAAGCGCTGGCATTGATCACTAATTGCGGTTCACGGGACACTACGGCTTCGTAAGCCTCTGCGGGGTTGGAAAGATCTGCTTCTCTACGAGTTATGGGAAGTAGCTCAAACTCCGGGCCGGCCATCAGTTCCTGACACGCCCTACCAACCTGGCCGTTGGCTCCAAATAATAAAACTCTCATCTCTGAAGCTACCCTTTAAGCTGCGCTGCGTATTCAGCAATTGTTGGCAGCTTCAGATCCTTGTCTGAGAGCTTGGGGGAGTCGACTTCCCAATCAATCCCCACGTCCGGGTCATTCCAAATGATTCCGCCTTCATCAGAAGGGTCGTAATACTCCGTGCACTTGTATTCGAAATCAGCAAACTCAGAGAGGACCACAAATCCATGGGCATAGCCGGGCGGAACCCAGAACTGACGATGATTGTCTGCTGAGAGTACGACGGCCTCATACTGGCCAAAAGTGGAAGAATCTGGATTGATATCCAGAGCCACATCCAGAACCTCACCGGAAACCACACGGACCAGCTTGCCTTGAGGCCTTGTCTTCTGAAAATGTAGGCCTCTCAGGACGCCGTAGGATGAGCGGGAATGGTTGTCTTGAACGAATTCAAGATCGATACCAGCCTCATCCCGATACCGATCCTTCTGGAAACTTTCCAAGAAGAAGCCTCGGTGATCGCCGAACACTTTTGGCTCGATGATCACCACGCCCGGTAGCTTTGTCTTTATTACATTCATCAAAATCACAAAAAAATAGATTGCTCATGCACTAGGCGTGAACTGTATTCTTTTAAATGGATAAACTTCGAGCAACGACTGTCATTGGTCTTACTACAAGCCCCATCGGTTCAATGTGCATTTACCATGCCGCAATATGCACTTTGGGTACGGCGTCAGAAGCCTGCTATCTACTTAACTCTCTTCGCTGGCCTTTGTTTTCTCTGTATGCAGGAAAGCTTTCAGGCTGCGGCCTATTTCCTTGTGGTGCAAGCCGTATTCAAACTGGGCTTTCATATAGCCGAGCTTATTGCCACAGTCGTGGCTGTGGCCGACGATGCGGTACGCTTCAACGACCTGCTGCTTGAGGAGTTCGTCGATAGCATCAGTGAGCTGGATTTCGCCACCGGTTCCGGGCCGAGTAGTTTCTAGCAGACCCCAGATTTCTGCTGGAAGCACGTAACGCCCTACCACTGCCATATTTGAGGGAGCTGCGTCTACTTCGGGCTTTTCTACCATGCCGTCAATCTTGGCATTACCGCCTGCCTGCAGGTCTGCACCCAGGCAATCCACCACACCGTATTTGCTGACCTGATCCCACTCCACGGCTTCAACCATGATCTGGCTGGCCTTTGTTACCTCAAAGTTGCGGACCATATCGGCCAAATTACTGGTGCTCAGGTCTGCGGCGTATTGGTCGATTAGGACATCTGGCAGCAGAACAGCGAAGGGGTTATCCCCTACAACCGGGCGAGCACAGCTGATGGCGTGGCCCAGGCCCTTGGCCTCTGCCTGACGCACGGAAATCACCGTTACGTCTTTCGGCACGATGGACCGCACCTCTTCCAGGAGCTGCCGCTTGAGCCGGTTTTCCAGCTGGGCTTCCAGTTCGAAGGAGGTGTCGAAGTGGTTTTCGATGGCGTTCTTGCTGGCGTGGGTAACTAGGACGATTTCCTTGATGCCAGCGGCTACCGCTTCGTTCACCACATACTGGATCAGCGGCTTGTCCACGATCGGCAGCATCTCTTTGGGGATGGCCTTGGTGGCGGGCAGCATACGGGTGCCCAGGCCTGCAACGGGGATTACCGCTTTTTTTACTTTGTTCATGATTGCCTTCCTTTTTGTGCACCCTTTGTATTCTTGTTTTGCCACCCAATGGGAATGGCTGCAGCCGCCAGTGGTGACTTGCCAATACGCCATCAGGCCAGCCCCGGGCAAGCGGAGCCGACATTACCGGAATTGGATTAGGAGGGACGGCACTGAACCACCGCGCGGCTGCGCGGTGGTTCAGCAAGGCGGTACGCGGCGCCCATCCCCATGGGCAGCGCGCGATACCATTTGAATGGACTCCCCCAGCTCCCACCACCCGTTGGCAGTGGCCCCTTGACCCCGTGTTTATTCAATTGCCGCTGTGACTTTCCTGGCTGCAACCTTCCTGAAGGCAGCTTGCCGGTTCCTGTATTGAAGCTGGTCAACCCCAATCAGCCGGTTTGGTCAGTTAAGCGGTCACGCCAGTGTCTATTTTTTGGCCAACCCTGGTTGGCTCGCACTTGCGGCGTGACAGGAGTCACACTTTACCAGACCCCGTTGGCACTTCAATGCGCGGTGAGTCCGCTTCAACGTTTTTTTCTGGGGAGCGTTGTCATCCCGTGTCAGCAATCATGTCCTAGCGGCAAACTGATGTATTCGTACCACTTAATGACGGCTTTCCACTGATGGTTTATTCATCTTTTTGGATATTTGACGTCAAACTGCGAGTGGCTGCTCTTTGCTACATCTATCTCTCGCCTATTTATCACTTGACGACTTTACCGTTTGTGGCGACTTGCTCTTTCTGCACTCACTCCACAAGCACCAAATAACGGCGTGTGCTACTACGTGAATACCGGCGCTTTTCGTGCGGCCCGTTTTGGGGCTGCCACACTTCTTCCTGTTGGCCTGTGCTGGGCTGCGTGCCGCTACTTAACCCAGCCCCTTAAGGCTTTATTACGCTCTTGTGGCTTTCAGGGATGTGAATGCAAGTTCGAAACCAATCTTTACCACGCAGTTTTCGGTCCGTGGTTTTGCTGGGCACACGGAGCCTGTTGTTGGCCACGTTCACCCTGGGGTTGTTATTTGCCGCTGAGGCGATGCCTGCGAATACGCCGTTGATACCGCCGGGGCTGGTGGGCCAAATGGAGGCCCGCTTCGGCTCAGGCGCAGGTAGGCATTTACAGCATTGGGATCGGTTTATACGCGTGCAGACCGGCGGCAGTGCGCAACAGCGCCTGAAGCGGGTCAACCGCTACCTGAACAGGGTGCCATTTGTGGAAGACACTGCCCACTGGGGGGTGGAGGATTACTGGGCTACGCCGGTAGAGTTTGTCGCCTCCCAGGGAGGGGACTGTGAAGACTTTGTCATTGCCAAGCTGTTCACTTTACAGGCAGTAGAGATACCGCCCGCGCAACTGCGCCTGATGTATGTAAATGCCCTGGAGCGTAACCAGGCCCACATGGTGCTGCTGTATACGCCCGCCCCCGGCGTGGTGCCGCTGGTACTGGATAACCTGACCAACACGGTAGCGCCCGCTGACCAGCGCAAAGATCTGGAACCGGTCTATAGTTTCAATTCCGCCGGAATTTGGCTGCAACCCTTGTCCGCCCAGCCCCAGCAAGTGCGGGATTACAGTGGTTCACTCATGTGGGAGGACCTACGCCGGCGGCTACGGTCTGAGGGGCTGGACATTTATTAGCCACCCCGCCGACTCGAAAACTGATATTTCAACAATAAAAGACAGCATCGTATATAAAGAAGGAGGGTTGTCATGGACCGACCGAACACCCCACCTGGCCTTCGCACCCTACACTCCCTGCCATTGGCGCTGGTTCTGGTCCTGGCTCTGGGCGGAGGCCTGTGGCTCTCGATGGCGACTACGCGCGACTACCTGCAGACGGAGTTGCAGGGCACTGCGCGGGATAGCGCCAACACCCTGGCACTGGCCCTGCGTCCCTATGTAATAGAGGACGATACCCTGAGCCTGGAGACCACCATCACTGCCCTGGTGCAGGGCGGGCACTACCGGGCGATCTCTGTCCGCGCATTGGACAATACCATCCTGACGGAACGGCACAGCCCCACACTGCAAACACCGGTGCCCGCCTGGTTCACTGAGTGGATAGACCTCAAGCCACCGGCCGCGGCTGCGACCATCGATCAGGGCTGGCAAGCCCTTGCCTTTGTGGAGGCACAGATCCACACCGCACCCGCCCAGCAACAGTTATGGCGGTTGGCCAAGGGTTACGCAGGGCTTTTTGTGGCTAGCATGGCCCTGGCGCTGCTCACGGCGTGGAGACGCAGCAACCAGCAACCCCAAACAAAACCCGCCGCAACAACCGCGCTGCCACCAATGGGCAACCGGAGGGAATTTGAAGAGCAGCTGTGCAAGCGGGAACGCTGGGGCGCACGGAGCGGTGAAGAGTACTGGCTGCTGGTGGATACCGATGGCGGTAGCGGCCCAAGCTGGAATCAAAACTCTAACTCTCTAGCCGGCAGCGCCCTGCCGGAACTGCTGCGCGCGCACCTGGAAAGCTGGTCCCCCGGGGTGCAGCTCTATCACCTGGGGGGGCAGGAGTACGCCATTTATATGCCGCACAGCTACCGCACCGCCGCCTGCGGGCTGGCCGGCTGGCTGTGCGCGGCGATTGGGGCCATCCAGCCCGAGTCCAGCGCTGGCGACCCCGTGCCACCCCGTGCCGAGGGCCGGGGGCTGCGCGTGATGGTGATGCCGCTTTCAGGATCGATCACCCGGCGGGCGGCCCTGGAACGTCTCAAGTGGGCTTTTGCACAAATGCGGCTGCTGGGCCCGTTCCAGTGGTGTGTTTACGGGGAGTGTATCGGTAAACCGAACCCACCGGTGCTGGAGATTCAAGTGCAGCGGCCCGCAGGGAAGCCAGCAACACCCGCTAAAGCGACTGGTAGTATGCAAGCCTCCAGAAACGGCCGTTTGCAGGAGCACAAAGCGCAAAACAGGCTGCAACCTGAACCCACTGCATAAAGGCATTCCGGAATGCCTGGGCAGAGGCCTGCTGTCATTACAGGACAAAATGGATTTTTTAACGAGTTTATCCACAAGCGAGGATGAGAAACCGTTGGCCCTTATGGCGTGAACTCTTCCCATTTACGGCGGGCCCGGTACAATTGGGCGCATCTTTCGGGAAAAAAACACTGATAAAAGGAGCCATCATGAAGAAGGCGGTTTTGGGGGTTGCACTGGGCGCGAGCCTGCTCAGCGGTATCGCCACAGCGGACGTAGCCGAATATATCAAGGCCGGTTACACCATGAACCAGGTGATCGCCAATGCAGTGGCCGAAGGTACTGCGGTGGAAGCCGCCGTGACCGAGGCGCTGGCCATCGCGCCGGAAGAAGCCGATGCGATTATTGCCGCTGCCGTGGCTAACCGCCCCGATAAGGCGCAGGAAATTGTCGACGCCGCGATCGCCAAGGGCGTAAAGCCCCGTGATGCGGTGGCTGCCGCTATTGCCGGTGGCGCCGACCCGAGTAAAGTTTCTGCCGCGACGGCCGCTGGCCGCTCCTCCCTGGCTCCGGGCCGCACTGGCGCTGCACCGGGCATGCCCAGCTCACCGCCCCCGATTGCCGGTGCGGGTGGCTGCGATGACAAGTGCCCGTCAAAGAACTGACATTACGCTGCACCAAGGAAAGGCCCGCGAGGGCCTTTTCTCGTTTTGGGTTTCCGTAATCTTTCTGTAGTAGCTGCCTGGGCACCGAGCGGACCTGAGTAAAATCAGTAGGGCCAGGATGCCAACCTGCGCTGGCATGACGACAACACAGCAAAACACTAGGCTCCGCTTTTGCGCCCAAACCCTTGATTGTTTTCACGATTACAACAAACAGCTGTTCACGTATTGATCCCACCCTATGACCGAAGCCAGCCCCCGCATCCAGCGCCTTGAGCGCGGCCTGTTTTACGCCTTGCTGGTGTTGCTGTTCTGGCTGCCAGTGCCGCTGGGCTCGCACCGGCCCTGGGCATGGGCGCTGCTGGAAGTGTGGGCCTTTGCCCTGCTCGGTGGCTGGCTGCTGGTGAATGCCTACTCACCGCGCTTGCAGGATTTAAAGCCGTTTGCCCCACTGCTGGGATTGTTTGCCCTGTTCCAGGTTTGGGTGGGTTTACAGGTGTTGCCGCTGCCTATGGGCTTGATGGAGGCAATCTCTCCTGAACGGGCCGCGCACTTCCTGACTGCCGATCCGCAGGCGGCACTGGGCACGCTATCACTGGATCCCAACCAGACCCACATCGGCTTGTTAAAAGGCTTGAGTTACTGGTGCCTGCTGTTTCTGGCTGTTGCACTGGTGAACACGCCGCAGCGTCTGAAGCTGACGGCGTTGGTGATTGTACTCACCGGCACTTTCCAGGCGTTTTACGGGGTGCTACTGGCGCTATCCGGTTCTGAGACCACCTGGATACTGGGCTTCCCCAACAGCACCATTGCCACCGGTGGTTTCCGCTACAAGAACCACTTCGGCAACTTCCTGGTGCTGTGCCTGTGCTTTGGCATCGGTCTGCTGATTGCGAGCCTGTCGCGCAAGAAAGCCGGCTCACTGCGCGAATTCCTACGCGGCACCCTGGCCACACTGATGAATGGCAAGGCGGTGGTGCGCCTGTGCCTGGCGATGATGGTGATCGGACTGGTGATGTCCCACTCGCGCATGGCCAACACCGCGTTCTTTGCCAGCCTTTCTATCACTGGTGTCCTAGGCCTACTGTTGATCCGCAAAAAGAGCCGCAGCCTGACCGTGCTACTTGCGAGCCTGCTGGTTATCGACCTGTTTATTGTGGGCAGCTGGTTCGGGGTGGAAAAGCTGAAGAACCGGCTGGAAAACACCAGTTTCACCCAGGAAACACGGGACGAGGTAAACCGCTATGGGCTGGCGCTGATTGAACAGCACCCCCTGGCCGGCACCGGCGGCGGCAGTTTCTATTCCGCCTTCCCCAGCGTGAAGGGTCCCGAGATCCAGACCTTTTACGATCTGGCCCACAATGACTACCTGCAATTTGCCATCGAGTTCGGCCTGCCGGCCATGGTACTGCTGGGTATTGCCGTATTGTGGAGCCTGATGCACGCCTTCAGTGCGCTGCGTGAGCGGCGCGACAGCCTGATGCAGGGCATGGCCTTTGCGGCGGTGATGGCAATTATTGCCGAGTTGATCATGCTGCTGACGGACTTCCACCTGCAGGCACCAGCCACGGCGATTTATTTCCTGCTGTGCCTGGCACTGGCCTGGCAGGCGCGGTTTATGCAGGCTGAAAACCGGGCACTTACGGCACAGAAAAAGGACGCCTTGCCCAAATAAACGGAAATAGCCGCTGCGCTTGTTGGAGTTTTGGTGGCAAGCCTGCCCATTCGTTAACTGCCCGCACCAATATCGAACACGTTCAGCCCCTTTCTAACCGCTGTAGCCCTCGCAATTGGCAGAATACTGTCACCACAAAACAAAATCTGCTCGCTACGCAAATTATTTAATGGATACGCTCACAAAGCTCCTGTGAACTCTTCCCATTTATTCCGCGACTAGTAGAATCCATTTCCTTATGGGGAAATTTTCTAAGAAAAATCAAAAGGGGTTGAAATGACCAAGAGGTTTTTTTGGGGGCCACTCGGAGTGGTCGTACTGGTGGCAACAGTTGCCGTCACTGCGTACAACTACTTCAGTGAAGAGACCAGCGAGCAAGAAATCGCTGGTGAAGAAGTCACAGAAGAAACTGTGACCAGGGAAGAAACTGAGATTGCCGCAGAGCCGGAGAGCGAGGCAGCCGCTGACGAAGAAGTACAAGCTGAAGAAGCATCAGCCGAAGCGACAGAAGAGTCTGTGGCAGAAGTAACTGAGACTGAACAGGCCGCAGAGCAGCAAGAATCAGTCGCCTCTACCGAAAGCACTGGCGAAGAAGCGACAGAAGGTTCTCTGCTGGTAATGCCGGAAGAGCCCAAGCCGGCCGAGCAGGAGAGTACAGAGGCAACTTCCATTGAGCAGCAGGTCGCCGCAGCCTTCAATAAGGAAGCAGAGCAGGGCCGCGTGGCCGATGAGGCGATAGAGCCAGCGCAGGTACTCGCCATGAACGAGGCTGTGGCCCCGGAAGAAGGCACGGTGCAAGACGCGGTGGAAGCAACCGAAAGTACCGAGGAAAGCGCTGCAGCAACCGTAGAGCCCGCAGTAGAGGAAGCTACCACCGAGCAGCTGCCGATCGCGGAGCAGGTCAAGCAGGCGATTGCAGCCAACCCGCAGGATGCTGAAAAAATCATTGCCGACGCCGTGGCCGCGAATCCGGATCAGGCACAGGAAATTGTCGATGCTGCTGTAGCAGCTGGCGTTGAGGAAACTGATGCAGTGGGTGCCGCCATTGCCGGTGGTGCCGACCCGGCCACCGTTTCCCCGGCAACTGCCGCTGGCCGTTCCGCACTTGCCCCTGGCCGCGGCGCTGTTCCGCCAATCCCGTCCGCCCCGCCGCCCATCGCCGGTGCCGGTGGTTGTGACGAGCGCTGCCCGTCCAAGAACTGACGTTCAGGCAGTATCAACAAAAAAGGGCCCGCAGGGGCCCTTTTTTATTTTCGAGATTAGTTAGCACTTTCCACTTGGCGAGATGCCGACCTGCGCCGGCATCTCGCGGCAGGGAAACAGAGTGATTACACCCGCGCGTACTGATCCTCGAAACGGACGATATCGTCCTCACCCAGGTAGGAACCGGACTGCACTTCGATCAGTTCCAGCGGGATGGAACCCGGGTTTTCCAGCCGGTGGGTCACCCCCAGCGGGATGTAAGTGGACTGGTTTTCGGTCACCAGAATCTCTTTATCACCATTGGTCACCATGGCGGTGCCAGACACCACAATCCAGTGCTCGGCGCGGTGGTGGTGCATCTGCAGGCTGAGCTTGGCACCCGGCTTGACCACGATGCGCTTCACCTGGAAACGGTCGCCGGCATCGACGGAATCGTAGAAGCCCCAGGGACGGTAAACCTTGCGGTGGACCTGTGCTTCTGAGCGATTCTCGGCCTTCAGCTGGTTCACCACCTTCTTGATGTCCTGCACGCGGTCCTTGGCGGCGACGAGGATGGCATCATCGCTCTCCACCACGACCACATCTTCCAGGCCGACGGTAGCGATCAGCTTGCTGTCGCTCTGCACGTAGCAACCCTTGGAGTCCTGCAGGATCACGTCGCCACGGGCGGTGTTGCCGTTGTCGTCCTTGTCGGACACTTCCCACAGCGCCGACCAGGAACCCACATCGCTCCAGCCGCAGTCCATGGGGACCACGACCGCATCGCGGGTTTTTTCCATCACGGCGTAGTCGATGGAGTCGTCCGGGCAGGCGAGGAAGCTCTCCTGTGACGGGCGCACGAAGTCGATATCGATGGCCGCGCCGGTCATCGACTGCTCGCAGGCGGCGAGCATATCCGGGCGGTGGGCTTTCAGTTCCTCCAGGTAACGGCTGGCGCGGAACAGGAACATGCCGCTGTTCCAGTAGAAGTCACCGCTAGCCACGTACTGTTCCGCAGTGGCCAGGTCCGGCTTCTCGACAAACTCTTCCACGGCGAAGGCGGTATCACCGCTGTCGGCGTTGCGTCGGATATAGCCGTAGCCAGTCTCGGGCCCGGTGGGCACGATGCCGAAAGTCACCAGCTTGCCCTGCTCGGCATGGGGAATGGCCTTGTTCACGGCATCCTGGAAAGCAGCCACATCGCGGATCACGTGGTCGGCGGCCAGCACCAGTAACAGCGGATCACTCTCGCCACCGGTGGTTGCGCGCAGTGCGGCAAGAGCGACTGCCGGCGCGGTGTTACGGCCGGCCGGTTCCAGCACGATGCCGCTGTGTCCTTCCTTCGCTTCGCGCAGCTGCTCTGCCACGGTAAAGCGGTGATCGTCGCCGCAGATGATCAGCGGCGGCTGATGGTCCAGACCGTCCAGGCGCGCGCAGGTTTCCTGCAACATGGTCTGCTCGCCAGTGAGGGGCAGGAACTGTTTCGGGAAGAGCTGGCGGGACAATGGCCACAGACGTGAGCCGGAACCACCGGCCATAATAACGGGCAGGAGCATGCCTTTACCTTCTTTTTACTTGCTACTTCTTCGGATTGGGCCGGCACGCGGCAAATTGCT
This sequence comes from Microbulbifer aggregans, assembly GCF_001750105.1. Lineage (NCBI taxonomy): Bacteria > Pseudomonadati > Pseudomonadota > Gammaproteobacteria > Cellvibrionales > Microbulbiferaceae > Microbulbifer > Microbulbifer aggregans. Next base: position 2,008,143 of record NZ_CP014143.1, on the reverse strand, counting down.
CAAAATTCGCACAAGCGTGGTCGACCTAGCTGGGCACACAGTTTAATGATTGAAAAGATAAATGCACGCCCACAGGCGTGCTGGATAGTTGCCGTTTAGCGACGCACATGCCCTGACCTGGGCGTCAGGTACTTTCGATGACCGCTGTCATATCGGCCTGCCAGGCAGGAATCCCATCCAGATCGGACTGCCGCCGATAGCTGCCGTCCAGGATCGCCCGCCACCAGGCGTCGTTGGACAGGTACCAGTCGATGGTCTTCATGATGCCCGAATTGAAGCTCTCCAGCGGCCGGTAACCGAGTTCTTCGTTGGACTTCTCCGGTGCAATGGCATAACGCCGGTCGTGGCCCTTGCGGTCTTCCACATACTGAATCAGTGCTTCCGCCTGACCAGCAATGGCGTTATAGGCCTCCGGATAGCGCTTGCTGAGGGCAGGGTCATCGGCAAAGGCCTGGTTCATCAGGTTGCAGATCAGGCGGACGATATTGATATTGGCCCACTCATTGTTGCCACCAATATTGTACGACTCCCCCAACCTACCCTTCTTGATCACCAACTCGATACCGCGTGCATGGTCCTCCACGTAAAGCCAGTCGCGAATCTGCTGGCCATCACCGTAGACGGGCAATGGCTTGTCCAGCAGGATGTTGGTGATCACCAGGGGGATCAGCTTCTCCGGGAAATGATATGGCCCATAGTTGTTGGAACAGTTGCTGGTGGTGACATTCAGGCCATAGGTGTGGTGGTAGGCTCTCACCAGGTGGTCCGATGCTGCCTTGCTGGCGGAATAGGGGCTATTGGGCGCGTAAGGGGTGGTCTCGCTGAACGCGGGGTCATCGGGGCCGAGGGTGCCGTAGACCTCATCGGTGGAAACATGGTGGAAGCGGTGCGACGGCTGCAGACCTTCATCGAGCCAGACTTTCTTTGCCGCCTTGAGCAGGCTGTGAGTGCCGATGATGTTGGTTTCGATGAAGGCGTCTGGGCCACTGATCGAGCGGTCCACATGACTCTCTGCAGCGAAGTGCACCAGCGTGTCCACCTGATGCAGCCTGAGCAGAGTTTCGACCAGGCTTGTATCGCAGATATCGCCATGGCAGAAAAGGAAGTTAGGGTTGCCCGCCACCGGCTCCAGGTTGGCCCGGTTGCCGGCGTAGGTTAGGGCGTCGAGCACGATGACTTTGTCATCGGGATAGGTTTGCAGCCAGTAGTGCACGAAGTTGGCACCAATGAAGCCGGCTCCGCCGGTCACAAGTAGGTTACTCATCCTTTGATTACCCTTTGTTATTTTCTGGGTACCGCTCTTCCTTTGATTTTTACAACTCTGCGTTTGCTGATCCGGCCAGATACCCGCCCTTTCCCGGCACTCGGTTAAAGCCCTTTAGCTGGCCGATGACCGCCTTCCCACTAGCCTGGGTAAGCGCATTTACTGTGAGGCATTCTCCCCTGAAACTTTCTCCTGCAATACCTCCCGTAGGGCCTGTCGCCAGTGTGCCAGTTCTACACCAAGTTCTTCCGTCAGGCGCCGTTTGTCCAGCACGCTGTAGGCAGGCCGCTTGGCCGGGGTCGGGTACTCGGCCGTGCTGATGGGTTTGATGGCAACGGCACGCTCTTGTGGCAGCAAGCCTGCACTGCGCCCCTCCTCCAGGATTGCGACGGCAAAATCATACCAACTGGCCACGCCCTCATCGGTACAGTGGTAGATACCCTGGCAATTGGGTTGCCCGGCCAGATGGTAGATGGTGTCGGCGAGGGTGCGGGTACTGGTCGGGGTGCCGACCTGGTCGCTGACTACGCCCAACTGGTCACGCTCGTTCATCAGGCGGAGCATGGTGTTCAGGAAGTTGCTGCCATGTGCGCTGTATACCCAGGCCGTGCGGATGATGATGGCCTCCGGCAGAATTGACCGCACAACTGCTTCACCGGCCGCCTTGCTCAGCCCGTACACGTTGAGGGGGCGCACACCGTCTTCTTCACCGTAGGGGCGTGACTGCCGGCCATCAAAGACAAAGTCGGTAGATACATGGATCAGTCGTGCCCGAAACTCCCGGCAGGCCCAGGCCAGTTGTTCCGCACCGCGTGCATTCACATCGAAAGCCAGAGCGCGCTCTTCCTCTGCACGGTCCACTGCGGTGTACGCGGCAGCGTTGATGACCAGGTCAGGGCTGTACTGCCCCACCACCTCCATCGTGGTGCTGGCATCGGTAATATCCATTTCTTTGCGGCCCAGGGCGATGAGCTCAATCCCTTCTGGCTTTCTTTTGACCAGCTCCTGAGCGAGCTGGCCATTTTTCCCGACAATTAATAGTTTCATATTTTCCTGTCAGCGCAATTTGGACGGGCTAAATCCTGTTCGACCATCTAAGGCAAGCCGTGTTGGATTTCCCAGAGTTCCTGGCTGCCTTTCGGCTATTGGCTTTTGCAGCTCTCAGGCGAAAAACTCGGCATCCTTGAACAATTTCCCCTGAGCATCCTTGGCGGAGAGCTTCGGGGCCTCCCCTTCTGCCAGAGGCCAGTCGATAGCAAGTTCCGGGTCATCCCAACGTATGGACTGCTCATACTGGGGGGCATAGTAGTCCGTACATTTATAGACGAATTCCGCCGTATCACTGGTGACATAAAAGCCATGGGCAAACCCTTCCGGGACCCATAACTGCCGCTTGTTCTCGGCCGAGAGCAGGACACCGACCCACAGGCCAAATGTCGGCGAGCTCTTACGCAGGTCAACGGCTACATCAAAGACCTCTCCCTGGGTGACACGCACCAGCTTGCCCTGGGTCTGTTCGGTCTGGTAGTGCAGCCCCCGCAGAATCCCCTTGCCGGACTTGCTGTGGTTGTCCTGCACGAATGTGCGCTCCGCACATTCGCGGTTGAACTGGTCCTGCCGGAAGGATTCAAAGAAGAAGCCCCGCTCGTCACCAAACACCCTGGGCTCAATGATTTTTACGTCAGGGATATCGGTAGCAGTAATTTTCATTTCTTATTTACCCCTCCATCCACAGCCAACCAACGGTTCACTGCAAGGCCCGCTAAAGGGGCAGCTTCCCGATACTTTTAGGTCTCAGGCATAGAGTCGATGGCGCGAAAATCATCTCCCGAATCTCTCCAGTCACTTGAAATGAAGAAAGCGCCACGCCAGAAAATCAGTGTCGGTTGAATCTACCAAGTATTGCTAGTGATGTCTCGTTTCTGGCCTTAAATGCTTGATCCAGCGCCCACAATCGAAAATGGTTTCAGTACCGGTGTTTTTCATCGGGCAGAACTCAGCCAGCTTCTTCGGCCGACGGGTGCCCGGACAATACCGGAGGCATGGATGCCTCTCGCCAACAGCGGGATTGGTGCCCCTGCTATTTACCCACTCCAAAGCAAACCCAAGGAGAAGAATAAGAATGAAATCCATTCTGAAGGGGTCCCGTATTGCTGCATCAGTGCTCGCCGTCGCCTTCGGCGCTGCCGCTGTCAGCAGCCAGGCCGTAAGCTCCACCGGAGTTACCGACCTTTCCAATGTGCCGCAACGCATCATCGTTCAGTACAGTGATACACAACAGCGCGACTGGCCCGCCAAGGCCAAGGCTTATGGTGCACGTGGTGGCGTGAGCCTGGCACACGTGCGCGGTATGGCGCTGCGCGACCGGCAGGTATACCGTCTGAACCAGCGCATGCCGGCGGCACAACTGAATAAATTCATGGCTGCCCTGGAAGCCGACCCGAATGTGGTATCGGTGCAAGAAGACGCACTGATGCAGCCGCAATTCGTACCCAACGACACCTACTACAACGTGCAGTGGCACTACTTCGAGGCCACCGGCGGCATCAACCTGGAAGCCGCCTGGGACAAGCAGACCGGCACCGGTGCGACCGTGGCAGTGCTGGACACCGGCTACGTTTACCACTCCGACCTGGATGCCAACATGCTGCCGGGGTATGACTTCATCGACGATACCTTTGTGTCTAATGACGGCGACGGTCGCGACGCGGACGCCAGCGACCCGGGCGATGCGGTGAGCTTCAATGAGTGCAGTTTCTTAAGCCCTGCCCGGGACAGCAGCTGGCACGGCACCCACGTGGCCGGCACCATCGCGGCGGTGACCGACAATAACAAGGGCGTGTCGGGTGTGGCTTTCGATGCCAAGGTGGTTCCAGTGCGCGTGCTGGGTAAGTGCGGCGGTTACCTGTCGGATATTGCCGACGGTATTGTCTGGGCCTCCGGCGGCAGTGTGGCCGGGGTACCGGTCAATTCCAATCCCGCGCAGGTGATCAACATGAGCCTGGGCGGTAGTGGTGCCTGTGACTCCACTTACCAGGCCGCGATCGATACCGCCGTTGCGAATGGTGCGACCGTGGTGGTGAGTGCCGGTAACAGCGATGCGGATGCTTCGGGCTTCCGACCCGCCAGCTGTAACAATGTCATCTCGGTTGCGGCGACCGAACGCTTTGGAGCCCGCGCTTATTACTCCAACTACGGTTCCATCGTGGATGTGAGCGCACCCGGTGGCGACGTGCAGTTCGACGGTACCCATGGCGTGGCCTCCACGTTGAATGACGGCACCACCAGCCCCGGCAATGAGGCGTACGTCTACTACCAGGGCACCTCCATGTCCGCACCGCACGTTTCCGGGGCCGCAGCACTGATGTACGCGACGGACAGCGGACTCACCCCGGCCCAAGTCGAGAGCGTCCTCAAGTCCACGGCTCGACCGCTTCCGGGCGCCTGTAGTGGCGGTTGTGGAGCCGGTATCATCGATGCCAGTGCGGCTATTGACGCAGTTGGCGGAGGCGGTACACCGACGAACCAGGCTCCGACCGCCGGCTTCAGCTTCAGCGCCAGCGACCTGTTCGTGACCTTTACCGATGCCAGCTCTGACAGCGACGGCAGTATCGTGAGCTACGACTGGGACTTCGGCGACGGCGGCAGCTCTAGCGACCAGAACCCCACTTACTCCTACGCCTCGGCCGGAACCTACTCGGTGACACTGACCGTCACTGACGATGACGGCGCGACCGACAGCGATACCCAGTCTGTGACCGTCACCGACGGTAGCGGCGGTCCGACCAGCGATGGATTTACCGAAACCAACCTGAGTTTCGGCCGTGACGAATGGCAGTACTTCACCATCGAAGTACCGGCCGGCGCCAACAGCCTCGATGTGAGTACTTCAGGTGGCAGTGGCAACGTCGAGCTGTATGTGCGCTTTGGTGCAGCCCCCGACAGTGCCACCTATGACTGCAAGGATGGCGGTGGCGGTAACAACGAATCCTGCACTATCAGCAACCCGGCCGCAGGCACCTGGCATATTGGTGTCGAAGCCCGCAAGCGCGGCGCCAGTGGTGTGCAGCTGGATGCTTACTGGAGCAGCAACTAATCCAGTCGACTGACTGGCAGGCAATCACAAGGGGCGCATCGCGCCCCTTTTTATTTTGTATCTAGCTGGACCGATGGGAGAGCGAAACCTGTTGGTAATTTTTACCGCTGACGGGCTTGATCGAGATCAATCCCATGGCAGGGCTTTTCGTTAATCTACTTACTAGCGATTCAACACGGACGTATAACGGCCAAGCGAAATTGTGCTTCGTAATCTGACAAAGCGGAGAGTGACATGTTGAGTATCAAAAAGAATGGCAAGAACCGCCTCGATATCGATTTTTCCGGTGACCTGAATGGTACCGAGATGGAAAAGGCCCTCGACGACTTTGTTGCCCGGTCGCAGGATATCGAAGAAGGCAGGATGTTGTACCGGATTCGGGATTTTCACCTGCCAAGCTTTGGCGCCATGATGATCAAGCTTTCGCGCATCCCTGAATTGCTACGCACCATGGGCCATTACGATCGTGTGGCACTGCTCACCGATACGGACTGGCTACAGACCGCTGCCGAGCTGGAAGGCAAGCTTTTCCCGGGGCTGGATATCAAAGCTTTTGATCTGGATGAGGAGGACGAGGCGGAGGCGTGGCTGGTTCAGGGGGTCGCACAACCCGCCTGAATATTGCACGAGCCTGACCACTACCGTTGCTTGGTAGTGGTCTAACCTCCCTCCTCTGCTCCTTTCACTCAGCCAAAATCCTGTTTCTCCATCCACGGAATAATCCGCTCAAATGCCCGCTCGATATTTTCGATCGACGTCGCGTAACTAATGCGGATGGCATTCCTACAGGACTCACCAAACGTATCGCCGGCAATGGTACAGACGCCGGTTTCCCGCAGCATACGCAGGGCGACGTTATTGCCGTTGACACCCTCGGGCAAGGCAGGGAAAAGATAGAAAGCGCCCTCGGGGGTATACCCTTCCAGGTAGGGGGTCTGGTTCACCAGCTCCACGAGCCGGTCGCGGCGCTGGCGATAGATATCGACGGTCTTGTCAATGAAGCTGCGATCACCGCGCAGCGCCGCGACGCCGGCCCACTGGCAGGGCGTATTGGCAACCGTGGTGGTAAACATGTGGTAGCGCCGAAGCTTGCGGATTGCACCTTGGCTGGCGATCAACCAACCGATGCGCATGCCAGCCATGCTGAATGTTTTGGAGAAGCTGCTCATGATCATTACATGATCGAGATCGGAACAGCAGGACAACACACTGGCATAGTCCCGGTTGTCATAAATCAGGTGATCGTAGACCTCGTCACTCAATACATAGATGCCGCGGTAGGCGGCCTCCTGCACGATGGCCTCCACCGTCTCCCGCGGGTAGACGGTGCCGGTGGGATTGCTGGGGGAGTTCAGGATGATGGCATGGGTGTTGTTATCGATCGCATCGATAACTTCCTGCGGATCCAGCTGGTGATTGTTCTCCGCCCGCGTGGGGATGTATTTCACCTCGCCGCCATTCATACGGATCAGCGGGGCATACAGCATGAACGAGGGATCCGGCACGATAAATTCGCGCCCGGGGGCGGACACGGCGGTGAGCGCCAGATAAATAGCCTCGGTCGCACCGGTGGTGACAAGGATATTTTCCGGCGAAATCGGCCGGCCATAGCGCTCGCTGTTGTATTCCGCCAATGCCTCCAGCAGTTCCGGCAACCCTGCATCCATGGTGTAGCCGGTCTGGCCCGCTTCCAGCGCATCGATGGTGGCGTGAATCACGTGCGGCGGCGTCGGTGCATCCGGCTGGCCGATGGACAGGTGAATCACATCGTCCATGGTGGCGGCCAGATTCACCATCTTTCGAATGCCGGGCACAGGGATGGTCAGTAGCGCCGGATTCCAGACCGGATCCTCCGACTCGTAGAAATCGAAATCCAGCCGACTCACGCCTGCGCCCCCTCAGCCGCATTTTCATAGAAGAGTTCCGGACGTTTATCGGTCAGCGGTGCCGCCAGCTGATAGGCCTGGCCGGCGCGCAGCACGGTGGCATCGTCGAACTTGCGCCCGACAATCTGCAGGCCGATAGGCAGGCCATCGCTGGAGAAGCCGCAGGGTACAGACAGTGCCGGCTGGCCGGTGAGATTGAACGGATAGGTAAATGGCGTCCAGGAGGGCCAGCGGGTGCTGGGCCAGTCTTCCGGCACTTCGCGCCCGGCCTTGAACGCGGTAATCGGCAATGTGGGCGTGAGCAGCAGGTCGTACTTGCGATGGAACGCGACCATGCGCTCGCACAGCGCGGCGCGCTCATTCACCGCACCGAGGTAATCGAGCATGGAAAGCTGGGCGGCCTTTTCCGACACCGCCACCAGTTGCGGATCCATCTGTGCGCGCTGGCGCTTGTTGAGGTCCCGCAGCGCATTGGCGGCGCCGCCATAAAACAGGTGGCCGAACGGCGCCAGGGGATCGTCGAAGCCCGGCGCCACTTCCACAATCTCTGCGCCGAGGGACTGCAACACGTGCGCGGCCTTGCGCACCGTCTCTTCCACTTCCCGGTCCACCTGCACGTAACCGAGGGTGGCACTGAAGGCGATTTTCAGGCCCTTTAGTAAATCACCGGGCTCACCGCGAATGGCCGCCAGGTAATCGATATTGCGGCGCGGGATGGCATTCGTATCGCGATCGTCTGCCTCGGAGAGCACATTCATCATCAACGCGCAGTCGGCCACGGTCCAGGTCATGGGGCCGGCATGGGCCAGGGTACCGAACGGGCTGGCGGGCCAGTGCGGCACTTCGCCGAAGCTGGGTTTCAGGCCCACATGACCGCAGAAACCGGCCGGAATACGGATGGAGCCACCGGCATCGGTGCCCAGCGCCAGCGGACCCATACCCAGTGGTACTGCCGCGGCACTGCCACCACTGGAACCGCCAGCGGTCTTGTCCGGGTTCCAGGGGTTGCGGGTAACACCGTCGATGGGATTATCGGTGACGCCCTTCCAGCCGAATTCCGGCGTGGTGGTCTTGCCCAGTGGCACGTAACCATTGCGCTCCAGCGCCGCTACCGCCGGGGCGGACTTGTTGATGGTCGACTTAGGATCGATGGTCTTCGAGCCCTTGAGGGTGGGCCACATGGGTGTGAGGAACACGTCTTTGATGGCCACCGGCACACCGTCGAGCTGGCCGTAGGTATCACCCGACTGATAGCGCTGCTCGGAGGCGCGGGCAAATTCCAGGGTGGTTTCCCGGTCGATCAGGTTGTAGGCGTTGACGGTGGAGTTACATCGCTCGATCTGTTTAAGCAGCGCCTCGGTGACTTCTACGGGGGAAAATGATTTGTCCCGGTAGCCTTGCAGCAGGTCGAGAGCGGTCATGGCGACGAAATCATTCATCCGCGTATCCTCTTTCTTTATTGGTTGTCTGTTCTTTTGCTTTGCCCCCCTATCCTAGTACTGCTTGGCGCGATTTCGGGCTTATTGTCGTGGAATGAGACGCCCCGATTTCTTTTCCGGGAGGTTGGCCGCGCCATGGCCCACAATCGGCGTTAGTTTCTGCGCCAGCCTGAAAACGGTTCAGCAACTCCGGTCACAACCTGCAGTACGACCGTTCAAGGTTCCGGAATTTTTGTGACGCACATCACGTTTACGGGGTTTGCTTCAGGCTGCAGTCAGCTGCAGTGCGATACCTTAGGCGCCCTAATCATCACGGTTACTGGGGAAAGGGAAATATCGTGAATACTGCCAAGGGAATCACCTTACTGGTGCTCGCCGCCCTGCTGCTGGGCGGCTGCGCCACCATGAGTGAAGAGGAATGCATCACCGCCGACTGGCACACCATCGGCTACGAAGACGGCGCCGCCGGCCAGCCCGTGGCCATGCTGGGCAAACGCCGCCAGGCCTGTGCTGATCACGGTGTACAGCCGAATGCCAATGCCTACCGGGCCGGTCGCAATGAGGGGCTGGAACTTTACTGTACAGAAAGACGCGGCTTCCGCATTGGCCGTGCCGGCGGCAACTACGGCGGCGTCTGCCCGCAGGACCTGGAAGGGTTGTTCCTGATGGGCTATGAGTCGGGACGCGAGCTCTACCAGGCACAGCGGGCGGTGAATGAAGTCACCAACGCGATCCAGAGTGCTCACAACGAGCGCGAGCATATCCTCGATGACATCACCGAGATGAGCGCGCATCTGGTGAGCGATGAAGCGACCAAGGAAGAACGTATCGAACTACTGGCGGATATCGCCCGTCTCAAAACCCGGCACACAGAGCTGGGCCATGAAATCGAGGATATGGAGCACGAGCTGGTGCTCAGGGAAGCGGCCTTCCACGAAGTGGAGATGCGTACGCCGTACAAGTAAACGCAGAATTGTGTGAAAAATAAAAGGCGCGCAGCGAAAACTGCGCGCCTTTTTGTTTGCCGGTTTATTTGTCCGATTGCAGGCTATTTGAGGATACCCTCTTCCACCGCGCCCTGAAGGCGAGCCTCCAGCACTTCCCACAGGGCACGACTGCCCTTGGCGATGCGGCTGTTCAGCTGCAGTACTTTTTCCTTCGGCACGTCGTGCTTGCGCCAGCTGTGGCCGCCGCCGTGCAGGTTGTGCAGTAACGGCGGTACACGGTCCACCGCACGGGCGTAACGGGAATCGGCGGTTTCGCCCGCTTCGAACTCCTCCCACAGGGCAAAATATTCCTGCAAGTGGTCGCCGGGCAGCATGGCCAGGATGCGCTTGACACCCTCCGCTTCGGCGCCCTTCTGTTCGGGCGTTTCACTGGCATAGATGATGGTATCGCCCGCATCGATCTCGCCCAGGTCGTGGATCAGCAACATGCGGATTACCCGGTCGATATCAATTGCCTCATCGGCAAAGTCTTTGAGCATCAGCGCCGTGAGGCACACATGCCAGCTGTGCTCGGCAGAATTCTCGTAGCGATCGAGCCCTACCGGGCGGGTATTGCGCACTACCGTTTTGAGTTTTTCGACTTCAACAACAAAGGCGAGGGTCTGTTCGATCGCTTGCAGGGTCTGGGTATCGGTCACTGCGCCGCAGCCTCCCGGTCCGATGGATGGTTTACCCCGGCCATCACCGGCACTTCACCAAGATCAAACGGGTTAACCCCGTCCAGACATGCCAGGTTGAATCCGTACTGCTTTGGGTTGGAGCGACGCTGGTGATGGGTGTATACGCCACAGGTGCCGCAAAAATAGTGTTTGGCCGTGTTGGTATTGAACTGATACAACCGCAGGTGCTCCTGTCCTTTGACGATACGAATTCCGGATAGTGGTACCGAAGCGACAATGGCACCGCGGCGACGGCAGAGGGAGCAATCACAGCGGCGCGGATCGACAATACCATCCGGCAGGCTGAGCTCCAGTTCTACGGCACCGCAGTGACAGGTTGCCCGATGCACTGACCCTATCTCAGTGGGTCCGATTTTCCTGATCAAGCGTTTTCCTTTTCAGTCGATGGGCCGCGGGGCGATAACGTCGAGCTTGTCCGCCCAGGGATCGAGGTCATCCATGATGGACGGATACAGCTCCACGCCCTCTTCCAGCTGTCGGCTGCGGGCGCTCCAGGCGCGCTGACCCGGGACACGCACTTCGCTGTCACTGCCCTCGTCGGGACGGCAGGATTCCCACAGGTTGCAGAGTGCGGTGGTCTGGCGCAGGAAGTCGGCGGACTTGCCGAAGGCCTGCGGGTCGATCACCTGCAGGAACACGGAGTTGGCTTCGTCATCGTGACTCGACTGCTCGTCGCCGCGGCCGTAGCCGCTGAGCCCCATGGATAACACTTCCAGCATGGCGCTGAGCGCCGCGCCCTTGTAACCGTGGTCGGCACCGCCCACCGGCAAGATGCTGCCACCTTCTTCAAAGGCGGCGGGGTCTTTGGAGAGCTGTCCCTGATTGTCCTTGAGGCACTCGGTGGGCAGCATGCGCTTTTCCCGCTTGGCGCGGGACACGTAGCCACCAGCGGTGACCGACATACTGATATCGAACAACAGCGGGTACTCACCCGCCGGCGCGGCAAAGGCGATGGGGTTGGCAGAGAACAGGGCATCGCGGCTGCCCTGAGGCGAGACGGTACGCTCTGCCGGAGTCGAACAGGTGAGGATACCGATGCAACCCTTCTCGATAATGGGCGGCAGGTAGGCGGCCAGGCAGGCGATATGCTGGCTGCGACGCAGGGTAGCCGTCACCACCCCGTGTTCTTCCACCCGCTGCAAAGCCTGGCCGACCGCCTGGGACAGTACCCAGGGGCCGGGCAGGAAATTGGCATCCCAGTTAAAGCAACTGCCACGATCCGAGAGCACTTCCGGCTCACCATCCTTGCGGGTCTCGCCATTGACCAGCCAGCTCAGGTTACTGGAAACCCGATTGAGGCCATGGGTGGTGAACCCCAGCAGGTCCGCCTGCAGGAAGATATTGGCCATCACGGCGGCGCGATCCTGGGCCAACCCTGCACGGTGAAACAGCTGTGTAACAAAAGCGTGCAGGTCCTCGGCAGCGTAGCGATTGCTCATGACATCCTCCTTTATGGAATTCTTCAGCGCTCTTTCTAGTGTTGCTGATGTTGCGGATTCTTTTATTAACAGTTCGACCGGTCCCGTTTGGTCACACGGATCAGTGATCGCTCACTTTCCCACGCATGGATTTGATCTGCCCGCGGCGGGTTTTCTGCTTCAGGCGGCGCTCCTTGGAAGCGCGCGTGGGTTTGGTGGCCACACGCTTCTTGCGTGTGCGCGTCGCGCTGGCAACCAGTTCCCGCAGCCGTTCCAGTGCGTCGGTCCGGTTCTTTTCCTGGGTGCGAAAGCGCTGGGCCTTGATCACGATAACACCGTCGCTGGAGATCCGCTGATCCCCCAGCGCCAACAGGCGCGTCTTTACCTCTTCCGGTAGGGAGGAAGCGGCAATATCAAAGCGCAAGTGGATGGCACTGGCGACCTTGTTGACGTTCTGGCCGCCGGCACCCTGCGCGCGCACGGCGTTCATTTCGATCTCTTCCAGCGGAATCGCCAGCTTGCTAGAAACTTTTAACATGTCAGACTCATTTCTTATGAAGCAGCCTAATAACAGCATCTATTGTCTATGCTGAGTCCGATAGGCGCAAAAAATCTCCTCTCTCAGTTTCCGCATTTTAAGTGGTAATCGCGCTATGACCGAGAAAAAGCCCCAGCAGCTCGCCCACTTCGATCCGCCCGTGTTCTACACCGCGACGGGCGTGCTCCTGTTGCTGGTCGCCTTTGCAGTCATGTTCCCGCAGACTGCCACGACTTTCTTTGAACAGATGCAAGCCTGGGTGGTGGATTACTGGAGCTGGTACTACGTGCTGGTGGTGGCCATTATCCTGATCTGCGTGCTTGTGATCGGTCTCTCCAGCCTTGGCAGTGTCAAACTCGGGCCCGAGCATGTCGAGCCGGACTATGGTTTCGGCTCCTGGTTTGCCATGCTGTTTTCCGCCGGGATGGGTATTGGCCTGCTGTTCTTCGGTGTGGCGGAACCGGTGATGCATTACCTGAATCCACCGGTCGGCGACACGGGCACGGTGGAGGCCGCACGCCAGGCTATGGTGCTCACCTTCTTTCACTGGGGATTCCATGCCTGGGCAATTTACGCCATCGTGGCGATGATCCTCGCCTATTTCAGTTACCGCCATAACCTGCCTCTGACCCTGCGCTCGGCGCTTTACCCCATGATCGGCGAGCGCGTTCACGGCCCCATCGGCCACGCGGTGGATATATTTGCCATCGTGGGTACGGTGTGCGGTGTAGCGACGACGCTTGGCTACGGTGTGTTGCAGATCAACTCCGGCCTCAACCACCTGTTCGGATTGCCCGTGGGTAGCGGTGTTCAGGTGGTCTTGATTATCGTCACCACCATCCTCGCGACTATTTCCGTGGTGCTGGGGCTGGATGCGGGCATCAAGCGGTTGTCACAGCTCAACATGACCCTTGCCGGCATCCTGCTGTTCATGGTGCTGCTGCTGGGCAGCACGGTTTACCTGCTGCAGGCCTTTGTGCAGAACTTCGGTAACTACCTGTCAGTCATCGTCAACAAGACCTTCAACCTTTACGCCTACCAGCCTACCGACTGGCTCGGCGGCTGGACGATTCTTTACTGGGGCTGGTGGATGTCCTGGTCACCCTTTGTAGGGCTGTTTATCGCGCGAATTTCCCGCGGACGCACGATTCGTGAATTTGTCATGGGTGCCATGCTGGTGCCCGCTGCGGTCACGCTGCTGTGGATGACGTTCTTCGGCAACTCTGCCATCCACATGATTCTCGACCAGGGCCTTACCCAGTTGGGAGAGGTGGTGGCCAAGGATCAGTCCGTAGCACTGTTCCAGTTTCTGGAACAGTTCCCCTTCTCCAGCGTATTTTCTTTTGTGGCCGTGCTGATGGTGATCGTATTTTTCGTTACCTCGGCGGATTCCGGTGCGCTGGTGGTCAATATGCTCTCCTCCCACGGGCGCGATGATACGCCGCTCTGGCAGCGGATTTTCTGGTGTTTCCTGATCGGCGCGGTGGCCATTGCGCTGCTGCTGGCCGGTGGCCTTGCCTCTTTGCAAACGGCGGTGATCGTCAGTGCCCTGCCCTTTTCTGCGATTCTGCTGGTGGCGATTTACGGGCTGATCAAAGCACTGCGGCTGGACACGATGAAACAGGTTTCCCGCCACGCACCGGTAGCGCCAATCAGCGCCCGCAATCCAGTCGTCTGGCAGCGACGCCTGAAGAATGCGCTACAGCTCCCGACCCTGGCTGAAGTGCACGAGTTTATCCATGACGTCGGCAAACCCTCGCTGGAAGAATTTGCCGAAGAGATGCGAAAGAGCGGCTATACCGCAACGGTCACCGAGGGCGAGAACCATTACGTGGAATTGGAAGTACTCCACGGCGAAGAGCTCAGTTTTATCTACGGCCTGCAACCGAAAGCCACCCTCAAGCCGGAGACCGATAACCCCGACAAAGTGCTGGACGATAGCCGTGACGACGGTTCGAGCGATGTGTATTTCCGGGCAGATGTACATCTGTTCGAGGGCGGGCAGGACTACGACGTGATGGGCTGGACCAAGGACCAGATACTTACCGACATGGTCTCCCAATATGAACGCCACCTGCAGTACCTGCATACGCTGCGCTAGGGCTGCAACAATCAAGTGAGCCGCTGCATTGTACGCGCGCACCAGAAAGTGTGACCCAACGGACACAAACGTCGGGAGGAATTACTTTTCCTGCGATAATCCAATCCGCTAGTATTGTCCAGGTTCCTAGAGGTGCAGGAATAGAAAAAACAATAATTTAGTTGCGCCCAGGTTTAGCGAATGGACTCACTGATTCAGGCGAGTAATCGAGCGTTGGGCGCAGGTCATCTGCGATCAGGAGAAAACCATGCCCAACGTCAAACGCAGCCTGGCTGCGGCTATCGCCCTTGCCTCAATTTCCAGCCCTTTTGCCTCAGCAGGCGAGCCCGCTTTTTCCCAGGTCATTGCCTTTGGTGACAGCCTCACCGACGTGGGCAATGCCGGCATATTCACCAGCGGCGATGACAAGCAAGCGGCCATCAGCATCATGTCACAACAGCTGGGGCTGGGTCCGGTCACCCCGTCCTGTGGCGGTCTGGCCCTGTGCCTGCCGGAAGTGAATCCGGCGTTGAGCGAGGCGGAACTGCTGGCCTCTGCCCAGGCACAGGTGCAGGCGGCACTGCCCAACGTGGGCGGTGGCTGGGCGGTGGGCGGCCACCGCGCTGCGGACGTGCTGCTGAACATTCTCGGCACCGAGGGCTATTTCAATTACCTGGCCCAGAACGGCATGACGCTGGACGTCAACGACCACAACTTTGTCAGCGCCCTGCTTCCGGACCCGACCCGCGAGACCAGCACTGGCCTCTATGCAGACCTGGACCTGCTCGGGCTGCTGCTACAGGGCCCGGAAATTGTCGCCCAGCTGCGCGAAGCTGCAGCCCAGTTTGAAGCCGCAGGCGATACCGTAACCGCTGCCGGTTACACGGCTCAGGCCGATGCCCTGCAGGCACAGATCGACGCCGCACCCTCGGCCATCGTCGCCGATTCCGGTATTACCGGTAACCCGCACCCACTGGGTCTTGGCTACCTGGAAACCACCGCAGGGCGAGCAGACGGCAAAGCGCTTTACTGGATCAATGGCGGCGGCAACGACTTGCTCGGTGGTTTCACTTCGCTACTGTCCGGCACGATCGACGGCGCCCAGTTCGGTGCCGAGGTACAGACCGCGGCCAATATGCTGGCCGACGGTGCCCAGGCGCTGTCGAATGCGGGAGCCAACTACATTCTCGTCTCCAACGTACCGGATATCAGCAGCACCCCGGGTATGTTTGCGGCCGTCAGCCAGGCGGTGCTCAACAGCCCGGAAGCGGCACAGCTCGCCAACGCGGTGGCGGCAGGCCTGCTCACACAAGAGGAAGCGGATGCACAGTTGAATGCCGCCATCGAGTCCACCCTGGCCCAGGCGGGTACTGCGGTGGACGGATTCAACAGCACACTAATGAATGCCGCTGGCGATATCGATGGGGTATTGCTGGTCGACCAGAATGGGGTACTCAAGGTTTCCCTCGCCAATGCGGCCGCACTGGGCTTCTCCGGTGAATTCAACCAGTCGCAACTCTGCTACGACGGCAGTGGCGGCTGTATCGAGCACCCGGTTTATGGCATCAATGGCACAAACCCCGATGACAGCCAGCTGATCTTTAACGACGCCGTGCATCCGACCCAGGCCGCACAGAATATGCTCGCCGATTACTACACGGCGATCGTCAATGCCTCCCAGGTCGCGGGCCAGCTGCCCGATATCGGTGTGCAGGCAGCACGTACCCATACCAATACCCTCGACGAAAACCTGCTCGGCGCCCGCTACAGCGATGCGCAGACCGGCGTGTTCGTGGGCGGCGTGTTCGGCAATACGGATTACAGCAGCGGCTTTGCCCCCAACCTCAGCGGCGATGGCAGTGGCGGTATTCTTGGAGCCACCTACGCCCTGCGCAGCAATGCGGAAGTCGGCTTTGCACTGAGCCGCTCCGATATCAGCCTGGACAACGCCCAATCCGTAGTGGATTCCACCTCCACCAACTACAGCATGTTCGGCCGCTTCCACTACGACGTGCTGTTTGTGGATGCCAGCGTGACCATGACGGATGTGGACTATGACAATGTCAGCCGTGCGTTCCGCCTGGGCAGCAGCTTCAACAGCAGCCTGGATGCCACGACGTCCGGTGAGAACCTGTCCCTGAGCATGACCGCCGGTGCCAACATTCTCACCGGCCCCACCCGCCTGGGTCCCTTCGCCAATGTCACTCGCGCGACCGTTGAGGTGGACGGTTACACCGAGGACGCCATCGATGGCTTTACCTATACCGATGCCAGCGGTGCAGAGCAGGATCCGTTCGGTATGCATTTCGGCAGCCAGGAGCGCCGCTATACCACCATGCGCATGGGCGCCTTCGCCAGCCACAGCTGGGACACTGTCAGTGCCTACGGACAACTCTGGTATGAGGACACCACAGGTACCGACGACGATTCCCTGGAGGTGGGCGTGAAGTCCATGGGCGGTAACATGAACGCCATGCCCAGCTATTCCAGTGAGGGAGCCGGCCTGTTCGAAGACGGTGCCGGTGCCATGGTGGGCCTGCGCTGGCAGGCGGCGAGCCGCCTCGCGGTCAATGCCAACCTCACCGCGCGTCCCACTTCCGAGACTGGCTCCATCAGCGTGAATTACCTGTTCTGATTGCCAGCCGACTCGAAGACGCCCCCTTTTCAGGGGGCGTTTTTATTTGTCAGCACGACACCAGATACACCTCTTTCGATCGCTTTCATTTCGATTCGAACCGCTTATCCGTCGCGGACGCCGCTGCTAAGATAGAGCCCTGTTTTTTCCATCCGGCACACCGACATGTTCAAGCTCGAAACCCCGCGACTGGTCCTTCGTGAAATGACGGAAGACGACGCTCCGCTGATGCTCGCCGTTCTCAACGACCCGGATTTCCTGCGCAATGTGGGCGATCGTGGCGTCCGCAATGAAGAGGACGCGCGCCGCTATATCATCGACGGCCCCATTGCGGCCTACAAGCGGCAGAACTTCGGGATGTACAAGGTGGAATTGAAGGATGGCAAGCCTATCGGCCTCTGCGGCCTGGTCAAGCGTGATGGTCTGGACGATGTGGACATCGGTTTTGCCTTACTGCCGGATTTCCGCAGCCAGGGTTATGCGCTGGAGGCAGCGGAAGCAGTGATGCAGTTTGCCCGGGACGTTGTCGGTCTCAAACGCGTCGTGGCCATAGCCCAGCCAGCCAACCTGCCATCAGTACAACTTCTGGAAAAGCTGGGCATGCAGCAGGAGCGCAAGATCCAGTTACCCAACGATGATGAAGAGCTACTGCTGATGGCGTGGGAATCCGATCAGGCCTGAGGCGACGATAAAAAAGCGGGTGTTCTTTCAAGGAGCCTGAACAACCCGCAAAGATGGTAGTAGAAGACAACCATTCACTACTGACTGAATGGAAAAAAGGCCCCGCGGATACGGGGCCGGAGATGTTGCAATTTAATGTGCGCTGGCTTCGCCCGCGCCTTTCGGGAAGCGGATACTGGCCACCATTTCCTGCACATGCTTGGGTGCGTCTTCGGTCATGCGTGCCACCGCCATGGCGACACCGAAGTTGAGCAGCATACCCAGCGTGCCGATCCCCTCGGGAGAGATACCGAACCACCAGTTTTCCGGCGTATTGGCCGCAGGATTGATGAACTTGAAGTAGATGATGTAGGCCGCGGTAAAGGTGATACCGGAAATCATGCCCGCAATCGCCCCTTCCTTGTTCATGCGCTTGCTGAAGATACCCAGAATGATCGCCGGGAAGAACGACGATGCCGCAAGCCCGAAGGCGAATGCCACCACCTGCGCCACGAAGCCCGGTGGATTGATCCCCAGGTAACCGGCAATACAGATGGCCACCGCCGAGGCGATACGCGCATAGCGCAGCTCCTGCTTGTCACTGATATGCGGCATCAGGTTACGCTTCAGCAGGTCGTGGGAAATCGACGTCGAGATCACCAGCAACAGGCCCGCCGAAGTGGACAGTGCTGCAGCGATACCACCGGCGGCCACCAGTGCGATTACCCAGGCCGGCAGGTCGGCGATTTCCGGGTTGGCCAGCACCATGATGTCGCGGTCGATATTCATCTCGTTGCGCTCATCGCCGGAGTAGAACATCTTGCCGTCGCCGTTCTTGTCCTCCCAGGAGATCAGGCCGGTGTTTTCCCAGTTGCTGATCCAGCTCGGCGCCTCTTCATAAGCAGTGCCCTGGGCATCCGGACCGTTGATCGTATCGATCATGTTCACCCGCGCAAAAGTGGCGATCGCCGGAGCGGTGGTGTAGAGCAGTGCAATAAACAGCAGCGCCCAGCCAGCGGACTTCCGTGCATCGCGCACCTTGGGTACAGTGAAGAAGCGCACGATGACGTGCGGCAGGCCAGCAGTACCGACCATCAGTGCTGCGGTAATAAAGAACACGTCGATGGTACTCTTGGTCCCCGAGGTATATTCCGCGAAGCCCAGTTCCGTCGACAGGCCATCCAGTTTATCCAGCAGGAAAGTACCGGAACCATCAGACAACTCACTGCCGAAGCCGATCTGCGGGATCACATGGCCGGTCATCATGATGGAGATGAAAATGGCCGGCACCAGGTAGGCACAGATCAGTACGCAGTACTGGGCCACCTGAGTGTAGGTAATGCCCTTCATACCACCGAGCACCGCGTAGAAGAACACGATCGCCATGCCGATGATCACTCCCGCGGTAATATCCACCTCAAGGAAGCGGGAGAACACTACACCCACACCGCGCATCTGGCCCGCCACATAGGTGAAGCACACAAACACGGCACAGATCACGGCAACCGTACGTGCGGTATTCGAGTAATAGCGGTCACCGATAAAGGCCGGCACCGTGAACTTACCGAACTTGCGCAGGTAGGGTGCCAGACACAGGGCCAGCAGCACATAACCACCGGTCCAACCCATCAGGTAGACGGCGCCGTCGTAGCCCATAAAGCTGATCAGGCCCGCCATAGAGATAAACGAGGCCGCGGACATCCAGTCCGCCGCCGTGGCCATACCATTGGCCACCGGGTTAACGCCGCCGCTGGCGACGTAGAAGTCGTGGGTCGAACCGGCACGGGACCAGATGGCAATACCGATATATACCGCGAAGGTGATCCCCACGATGATAAATGTGAGAGTTTGAATATCCATGACCCGCTCCTAGTGTGTGAACTCTTCTTCGAGGGCTTCTTCGAATTCATCTGGTTCTTCGTGATCCTCGTGCACGTTGTACTTACGGTCGAGCTTGTTCATCTTGACCACATACACCACGATCAACGCCAGGAACACATAGATTGAGCCCTGCTGGGCAAACCAGAAGCCGAGTTTGAATCCACCGATGCGAATGGCATTCAGCTCTTCCACAAACAGGATGCCCGCACCGAAGGACACCGCAAACCAGATACTGAGCAGGGTCAGCATCATGCGGAGATTTTCTTTCCAGTAATCGTCCGCGTGCTTTTCACTTTCAAAGCTCATCGCTTATCTCCCATATGACTTGATTATTGTTTTTCCCTCAGAAGGCATATTTGACGGAAAACTGCAGGCGCTGCAAGTCGCCCTCGTCATCCGCCAGCAATCCGCTGACGTTTTCCACCTGCTTGGTGGCCAGGATGTACTCACCGCCCAGGGTGAGTTTCGGTACCGGCGAATAGAGCAGGTTCAGGTGTGCGCTACGGTATTCCGCGGCGGTGGTATCGGCGACCGTATCCGGGTTATCGGCAGAGGTCATGGACAGCACCACGTTGGTCCGCCAGGCCTGACTCCACGGATGGCGCCAGGCGATAAAGCCGCCGGACTGGTCGATCAGGTCGATATCGCCATCCACATCGATAATGCCGGCGCGGTAGCCGTTGAGCCCCATGTAACGACCCAGCGCATTGCCGTAGCTGTACATAAAGCGGATATCGTCTGTGCCCAGCTGCAACTTGCCCGACAGGCTGATGGCGTAACCGCGCGTGGATTCGCGCAGATCCCCTTCCTCGTAGGCCAGCTCCCGGCTCATGGAGGCAACGGAATAGCTCAGTCCGCCGATGCTGTTGTTGTAGCGCAGGATCAGGTCAGGGCTGCTGTTGTCGTCGTAGGGATTCTCGCTGCCGTTATACAGTGTGCTGGCGGGGTTCTCCGCTGCCAGCTGCAGGCTGCCGGACCCGACTTTCTGGGTGAAGCGTAGTTGTGGCTGGCGCTCGAAGATAGTGCCCACCGGACCGACGAAATCCAGCCCCTCTGGCAACGCGCCCACATTGAAAAAGGTGGACCAGCTCTGGCCGGCCAGCAGGCTGCGATTGGCATCTATCTGCCAGTCGACGTAGGCGTGGCGCAGGCGCTGCGCATAGGAGTTGCTGATACGCTCATCGCCCTGGCCACTGGCCATGGCATCGATCTCGAGATGCGTGTTCACCTGACCAGAACCAACCGCGGTACTGGTCTTGACGAACAGCCGGGTCGACTTGGCGTGGGCGTGGTACTTGGCCTCGCCGCTCTCACCGCCGACCGGAATGGTGGAGGGCACCAGGAAATCTTCGCCGATGCCGGCAGTGGCCGAGGCGCCATCAGAGTAATCACTGAGGTTACTGTCCAGTTTGACGTAGCCGCCGATCTGCAGCTTGGTGCCCTCGGCTGGCGCCTGCTCGGGCTCCGGGTCTGGCAGCGAGGCCATACGCTGCTCTGCCCGCTCGGCCTGTACGGCCAGTTTGCTGATCTGGGCCTGCAGTTCCTCGATGCGCAGCTGCAGCTCTTCCGGTGTGGGCTCATCGGCTGCGGCGTCCTGCGCACTGGCAAAGCCCAGGCAGGCCGATGAAATGATCAGACCCGCCGAGAGGCGAGCCACGAATTTTCCGATTGGTTTACTCATACCGCTCTCCCTCATCGCTGGCTGGTTGATTGGTGCAGTAGCGATATAAGCGCGTTTCCAAAAAAGCGGGTATTAACCATTGGTCTAAACCCAGGGGGTATTTCGACTAATGTCTAAATCCAGGAGAGAAATTTCAGCCAATAGCAGCAAGTTTCGACTTATGTCTAATACGCGCTTTCGCGGGCGCGCTGCATGATGGAACCACACAAAAAAATCGATGCCGGGACACCGGCCATGGAAGAATCAGCGAGGTCCGCCAACGTGAAAGACGCATCCGTTTATCCTGTGCCGAAGCACTATGCCGAGCAGTCGCTGCTCAACGAAGAGCAGTATCTGGAGATGTACCGGCGCTCCATCGAGGACAATGAGGATTTCTGGCGGGAACAGGGGCAACGCCTCGACTGGATCAAGCCGTTCACGAAAGTGAAGGATACGTCGTTCGAGAAGGACGACCTGCATATCCGCTGGTACGAAGACGGCACCCTCAACGTATCCGCCAACTGCCTGGACCGCCACCTGGCCGAGCATGCCGACACCACTGCCATCCTGTGGGTCGGTGATGAGCCGGGCCAGAGCCGCGAGATCAGCTACCGCGAGCTGCACCGGGAAGTGTGCCAGTTCGCTAACGGCTTGAAGTCCCTGGGGGTAAAGAAGGGGGATGTAGTCACCATCTACCTGCCGATGATTCCCCAGGCCGCAGTCGCCATGCTGGCCTGTGCGCGCATCGGGGCAATGCACTCGGTAGTCTTCGCCGGCTTCTCCCCCGAGGCACTGGCCGGGCGCATGGATGACGGCCACTCCCGCATCGTGATTACCGCCAACGCCGGCAAGCGCGGTGGCCGCTCCGTGGTTCTGAAGGAAAATGTGGACCGGGCCATCGAACTCTGCCGGGAGACAACCGTCGAGAAGGCGGTGGTGGTGAACTACACCGATGACCGGGTAAACATGGTCGCGGGTCGCGATGTGGATTACGCAACTCTGGTGTCTGAGCAGAGTGAAGATTGCCCTCCTGAAGAGATGGGGGCGGAGGACCCGCTGTTTATCCTCTACACGTCCGGCTCCACCGGCAAACCCAAGGGTGTACTGCACACCAGCGGCGGCTACCTGACTTACGCCAGCCTCACTCACGAGTATGTTTTTGATTACCGCCGCGGGGAGCGTTTCTGGTGTGCCGCGGACATCGGCTGGGTCACAGGTCACAGCTACATCATCTACGGCCCGCTGGCCAACGGCGCCACCACGGTGATGTACGAGGGCGTGCCCAACTATCCCGATGTGACGCGTGTCGCCAGTATTATCGACGAACACCAGATCGATGTGCTCTACATCGCACCCACCGCCATCCGCGCCCTGATGGCCGAAGGGGACAAACCCACTGCGGGTGCGGATCTCTCCTCCCTGCGCTTGCTGGGCACCGTGGGAGAGCCGATCAACCCCGAGGCCTGGCGCTGGTACCACGATCACTTCGGCCGCGGCCAGTGCCCCATTGTGGATACCTGGTGGCAGACGGAAACCGGGGCCGCGCTGCTGACACCACTGCCCGGCGCCACTGCCCTGAAACCCGGCTCCGCAACCCGCCCATTCTTCGGCATTCGCCCGGCACTGGTGGATAACGAGGGCCATCTTCTGGAGGGCGCCAGCGAAGGCAACCTGGTACTGCTGGACAGCTGGCCGGGACAGATGCGCACCGTATTCGGCGACCATCAGCGCTTTATCGATACCTATTTCAGCACTTTCCAGGGGATGTACTTCACCGGCGACGGTGCCCGCCGCGATGAGGACGGTTACTACTGGATTACCGGGCGCGTGGACGATGTACTGAATGTTTCCGGTCACCGCATGGGGACCGCCGAGCTGGAGAGTGCACTGGTGGCGCATCCGGCCGTGGCCGAGGCGGCGGTGGTGGGCTACCCCCACGACATCAAGGGCCAGGGAATCTACATCTACGTCACCCTGAACAGCGACCAGCAACCCAGCGAGGCAATGCAGCGCATCCTGCGGGACTGGCTGCGCAGCGAAATCGGCCCCATCGCCACGCCCGATGTCATTCAATGGGCGCCGGGACTGCCGAAGACCCGCTCCGGCAAGATCATGCGCCGTATCCTGCGCAAAATCGCCGCCGACGAAGTGGATCAGCTGGGCGACATCTCCACCCTGGCAGACCCTGGCGTGGTGGCCGAACTGATCGCCCGGCACGAGGCCCTGGCGGAGAGCGCCTGATTCGACGACTGACTCTACCGAGTCGCACCTTGCACCGGCCCCGCCCCTGGCGGTGGCCGGTTTTTTACCCAATAGCGGTCAATCGGCGTACACTAACAACAATAAAAAAATAGAGCCCCACAGGGGCATCTTGATGATGAGGGAGCCATGGCCAATCCAACCGGTCCCGGCGCCGGCCGCAAGTTCATCGTGGCCGACGACCATCCGCTATTTCGCGGAGCCCTTTGCCAGTCCATTCGTACCACCTTCCCCGACGCCCGGATCGTCGAGGCAAAGGATATGGACAGCCTTCAACGCTGCGCGGCCGAACACGGTGATAGCGATCTGCTACTGCTCGACCTGCACATGCCCGGCGCTCACGGCTTCAGCGGACTGATTTTCCTCAGTGGCCAGTATCCGCAGCTGCCGGTGATGGTGGTCTCGGCCAACGAGAAACCCGAGGTCATGTGCCGGGCAGTGGACTACGGAGCCTGTGGATTCCTGCCCAAGTCAGCGCCAGTCGAGACTATTGCCGAGGCCCTGCATGCCGCACTGGCAGGAGATCTCTGGTTACCGGCAGAAGTAGCCCGGCAATGTGCTGGGGAAAGCGCTGCACAGGACGACATTGCCGATGTGGTAGCGTCGCTGACCCCGCAGCAATTTCGCGTGGCCACCATGCTGGCCGAGGGCCTGCTGAACAAGCAGATTGCCTACGAGATGAATGTCACCGAGGCGACGGTGAAGGCCCACCTCACGGCTCTGTTCCGCAAACTGGGGGTCAACTCACGCACCCAGGCGGTGCTGGCCATCAGCAGCCTGGACGTGGAACCGCCGGGGCAGTTCACACCTCCACCGAAGCAGCCCGCCCCCGCCTGACCGTTTTCGCCAACCTTCTGACCAGGTTGCGCAGCGCCGCGGGTTTTACCGGCTTTGGCAGGTAGAAAAGTCCGGTATCGCGTGCACCGTCGCGCACCGCCTCCGAGGTATCTGCACTGATCAGAATCCCCGGCACTTCTGCCTGCCAGTCGGCACAGAGTGCCTCCACAGCCTCAACACCGGTTGCCCCACCATCCAGGTGATAGTCGGCAATCACTAACTGTGGCGGGCCACCCTGCCATGTGACTCGCGCTTCAGGCAGGGAGCGGGCAATCGTCACCCGGCATCCCCAACCCTCGAGGAGACTCTGCATGCCGCGTACGATGGCCGGCTCGTTGTCGATACACAGCACCTCAATGCCATCCAGCTCATCGCTCATTGCAGGTAAGTCATTACGCAGCTGCCCCGGGGCCCGACTCTCTGGCACCCCTGCCGGCAGCAGAATCGAAAAACAGGTGCCCCGCCCCGGCACAGACTGAAGGTGTACAGGATGGCCGAGCAGATCGGCGCTGCGCCGCGCGATGGCGAGCCCCAGGCCGAGGCCCTTTTCACTGGCGTTTTCCGCCGATGCCAGGCGCACGAATTCATCGAAGATCTGTGCCTGGGCTTCTGGCGCGATTCCCGGACCGGTATCCAGAACCTGCACTTCGAGCCCCTCGGGCCGGCGGCGCACGCCGATCAACACCCGGCCGCGCTGGGTGTACTGCAGCGCATTGCTGAGGAAATTCTGCAAAATCCGCCGCAACAGGTGGCGGTCACTGTAGACCCAGGCACTGCTGCGGGGGTGATGGAGCTGCAAGCCACGCGCAGCAGCGATGGCCTGCATTTCCGTAGCCAGGCCATCCAGCAGGTCGCTCAGCGGGAAATGCTCGCGCTTGGGAGTCAGCTTGCCGGAGTCCAGCCGGCTGATCTCCCGCAACGCGCCGATCAGGTGCTCGGCGGACTCCAGCGCACTGTCGATATGGCCGATATCCGACAGGGTCTCGGGCCACTGTTCCCGCGCGGCCTTCTGCTGTGCCGAGGCAATAAACAGTCGCGCCGCATTGATCGGCTGTAACAGATCGTGACTGGTGTGGGCGAGAAAGCGGGACTTGGCCGCGTGCAGGGACTGTAGCTCCGCTGTGCGCTGCTCGACCCGCTGCTCCAGAGTTCGCTGGTTTTCTTCGAGGGCATCCACCGCCGCGCGATAGTCGCTGATGTCGGTGAAGGTGGTAACAAATCCACCACCGGGCATGGGCGTGCCCCGCACCTCGACGATGATGCCGTTCGGCAAGCGGCGCTCGAAACGGTGGGCGCTGCCATGGCGCAGCAGTTCCAGCCGCCGCTGCACCTGGGCATCGAGGTCTCCGTTCTGGTCGCCGTAAAGGCCGCGCTCGGCGTTGTGGCGGTAGAGGCGCTCAATGGGGCAGCCGATGTATAAAAGCCGTGCCGGGTAATCGAACAGTTCCCGGTACTGCTGGTTCCAGGCCACCAGCCGCAGGTCCGCATCCACCACCGAGATGCCTTGGCTGATGGTCTCCACGGTGGTTTGCAGCAGCTCCTGACTGAAGCGCAGCTTCTGCGAAGTGCCGTCCACCAGCCGGGCGATATCCTCCAGCTTGAACGGCTTGTTGCGGCGCAGCAACTCCACCACCTGCTGGGCGGTACCGGAACCGACGATCCCGGCCAGGATGGCCTCCGCCTCCCAGACAACAAACCGGGGGGCGCGATCGTCGGGTAGCAGCCGCTGGCCGGAACGCAATTCAAACCCCTGCCAGATTTCATCGAGGCGATCCGAGCCGATGAATGGTTGCATCAGGCTATGCAGCTGCCCCACCTGTACGCTGGTGGGGGTCAGCTCGGCACCGGCATCCCGCTGGCGCTGCCCCTCATCGACAAATGCATTGGCCTGGCGGCGGTCGCGGCCATCCTGCCGGCTCAACCGGGAAACCGCGACGAAAAGGAATACGTTGGCGAGCAGGCTCCAGAATACGCCGTGACTCAGCGAATCGAGACCAGACAGGCCAAACAATGCCTGTGGACGCAGCCAGGAGATCCCCCCCGGCCCCTGCTCGATCAGGGCGTGCCCCGGAAAGACCGCCGGTAACACCAGGCAGAAAAACCAAAATGTATAACCGGCGGCGAGTCCTGCCCAGACGCCGTGGCGGTGGGCTTCGCGCCAGTAGAGCCCGCCGATCATGGCCGGCGCCAGCTGCGCGGCAGCGGCAAAGGATAACAGGCCGATCGGCGCCAGGGTTTCCAGCCCCGTGAGCGCACGATGCATCCCCCACCCCAGCAGCATAAGCAGGAGGATGCTAATCCCACGAATCTGGCGCAGGTAGCTACCGAAAGAGACCGCCGAAAGTCGTGTGAAGCGGCTCAGGTACAGCCACACCGGCGCCACCAGCTCATTGGAAATCATCACCGCCAGGGTTACCGCGGCCACGATCACCATGCCGGTCGCGGCGGAAAAGCCGCCCAGGTAGGCCAGCGCGGTAAGCGCGCTGCTGTCGGCCGCCATCGGCAGTGACAGTACCAGGCTGTCTGGTGCGAACTGGCCGCTGGCAGCCAGCGGCTGGCCGGCCATGGCAATCGGCAGGATCAGCACTGAAAACAGCAGCAGGTAGAGGGGCAACATCCAGCGGGCGGTCTGCAGATCCCTTGGCCCCTGGTATTCCACCACCGCCATATGGAACTGGCGCGGCAGGCAGAGGATGGCCACGGCGGCCAGGAAGGTCTGGGTGAGGAAGTTTGCATCCAGGGTGAGCGGATCCCAGCGCCTGGCCAGGGGTTCGCCGCTGCCCAGCGCCTCGCTGAACAGCAGCCAGCAGGCGAGAACTGCCACCGCGGCAAAGGCAAACAGCTTGACCAGGGACTCCAGCGCAATGGCACTGACAACACCGCGGTTGCGCTCGCGCCCCTCGAGGTGCCGGGTGCCGAACAGGATCGCGAACAGCCCCATCAAGAGCGCCGTTGCCAGTGCCGTATCCAGGTTCCAGAACGCTGTGCCACTATCGCTCGGCCCCACCGCAACCCAGGCCATGGTCACCGCGCGCAATTGCAGGGCGATATAGGGCAGCGTGCCGACAATGGCGAGCACCGTGACCAGGGCGGACAACCCCCGGCTCTTGCCGTAGCGGGAGCCGATGAAATCGGCAATGGAGGTGACTTTCTGCCGCTCACCCACAGAGACGAGTTTGCGCAGCAGGCTGCCACCGATAAGGAACAGCAGAATGGGGCCGAGGTAGATGGGCAGGTAACTCCAGGTGCTGGCCACCGCCTGTCCCACGCCGCCAAAGAAGGTCCAGGAACTGCAGTAAACCGCCAGCGCCAGCGCGTAAACCAATGGCCGGTAACGCTGGCTCCAGGCCCCACGGCGCTCCGCCCACCAGGCCACAGTAAACAGCAGCGCCACGTAAACGAGGGCAAAGAACAGCAAAAAGGGCTTGCCTATCATTGTTTCACTCCGGCACTGCTTATTATTCCACCGAAGATACCTGAAGCGCCCCGCGCCTGGCTATTAGCGGATGGTCGCAAACGTCGACACCTGTTGCCTTGCCGGTCACTGGGACGCCGTTGACAAGCCAACCCGCTGAACTACTTTCTCCTTAACCCCCAGAACCCAGTGCCACCTGTTGAACGAGACCAGCCCCATGATCATCGCCACCGATATGCCGGAAGTTGCCAAGTGTGTCATCAGCCAATGTGCCTACAACGCCGACGAATCCTGTCACGCACGTGCCATTACCATCGGTGATGGCCCCGACCCCGATTGTGACACCTACTTCGACAGCTCAAAGCACACCGAGAGCGATCGCACGGCGGGCGTTGGCGCCTGCAAGATGGGGGACTGCGCACACAATGACGATTTCGAGTGCACGGCGGACGCCATCCAGGTCGGGCAAAACGGCAACGCGGTCAACTGCCTGACCTATTCTGCTGCCCATTGATTCATTCCCCAGGCTCCAGGCAAAAAAAAGCGCCCGTTACGGGCGCTGACTTTTGGTCCTTATTATTTTCTCCTCCTCCATGAGCCTCATCCCTGAGAACTCATCCCTGAAGGTTTCCTGGTCCGGGCCTCCTGATTTCCCTGCCCGAGCGCTTCCTTCCTTCGCTTACCTAAGAGATGCGGTTGGAAAACCGGTTTTAAAGAGCGGCTTTAGTTCGATATCGACATAAACGGTAGCGATGTATAGCTTGCAGTAATGTGGCATCTGACGCCGTGTCGCCACGCTGAACCGGTCTCACTGGACTAGGCTTGAAGAAGTAGAAAAATCCGTGAGGCCCGAGATGATCATCGCCACCGATATGCCGGAAGTCGCCAAGTGCGCCATTTCCCAGTGTGCTTACAACACCGACAGTAGCTGTCACGCCCGCGCTATTACCATTGGCGATGGGGATAACCCCGGCTGTGACACCTATTTCCGCAACAAGAAACACACCCGTAGCAACCGCTCCGCGGGTGTCGGCGCCTGCAAGGTCTCTGCCTGTAATCACAATGAAGACTTCGAGTGCTGTGCCGACAGCATTGATGTCGGTGAGCAAGGTGGCGAAGTGAAGTGCATGACCTGCAGCTGCCACTAGCTCTCCTTCTGACTGTCCCGCTGGAAATACAAAGGGCCGGGGAGATTTTCACCGGCCCTTCGCATTACTGATCTGTTTTCAGACCGTCTGCAATAATATCCACCGCAATATTTCCACTGACATCAGGCACTCCCACCTATATCCGGCTGAGTCGGCTTGAATGCTCCCCCCGCCTCAGTTGCTGTTGTCTTATCGGATACCAGCGACTCCCACACGATGGGACTCCCGTCCGGGTTGCTTTCTATCCACGGCCGGTAGCGCAGCTCCAGCAGCTTGCGCTTGATTTTCATGGTCGGCGTCAGCAGTTCATTCTGCGGCGTCCACTCATCGGTGGTGATGTAGATTGCTCTGATACGTTCATGTGCCTGGAGCGTACTGTTGGCACGCTCGAGAGATTTCTGCAGTTGTTCGCTTACGGCTGTCTTATCCATGCCCTGGGCCAATTCAGACAGTGTGGCCAGCATCACGGGCTGACTCATGCCGTGGCCCAGTACACAAACCTGCCCCAGCAATGCCTCGCTACCAAACAGGCCCTCCAGTTTCGGCGGCTGTACAAACCTGCCCTTGCTGGTCTTGAAGGTATCCGCAATGCGACCGGTAACGTGCAGCAGACCCTCGTCATCGATAAAGCCGGAGTCACCGGTGCGGTAAAAACCATCCTGCAACACTTCCGCAGTCTTTTCCGGCTCCCGGTAATATCCCTTCATCAGGGCGCGACTCTTGAAAAGGATTTCCCCCTCATCGGAGATCTTTACCTCGCAATCCCAGAAGGGCTTGCCCACTGTCCCCGGCACCGGCGTGTCCCCCATATGGGTGATGCAACCGTAAATGAAGTTTTCAGTCATGCCGTAGCCATCGGTCACCATCATCCCCAGCTGGTGATACCAGCGGAGCAGGTCCGTAGAAATGGGGGACGCACCAGTAACCAGCATCCGCGCCTGATCCAACCCCAGGCCGCGCTGAACCTTCCGCTGTAGCCATGTCCGTAAACCGGGGACTTTCAGCAGGAACTGCTGCAGTGCAGGCGGCAGCTTTGCATCGATACCCTCCTTGAACTTGCCCCACAGGCGTGGAACCGAAAAGAACATGGTCGGTCGAGCCCGTTTGAGGTCTTCGAGAAAGGTATCCAGTGATTCGGGGAAGTGAACCGGTGTGCCCGAATAGAGACTGTGGAACTCAATCACGATCCGCTCAGCTGCATGTGCCAGTGGCAGATAGGAGAAGAAGCGATCGCGTTCATCGTAACCAAAGCCGCGCACCATATTGGGCACAGCAAAACCGATCGCGGACCAGGTGTGCATAACACCTTTTGGATGGCCGGTGGTACCGGAGGTATACATGATGGTGAAGACCTCGTCCTCACCGTAGAGCGGGCTGTCAGCATAAGGGCGGTGACTTTCCAGCAGTTCATCCATGGTGCTGTCGCACTCGATCTCGCAGCGCTGGATGGCTACTGTCGGCAGCTGGCGGGCGACCTCGCTCAGGGCACTGTTGTCATCACTGGCACCACAGAACAGGATCTTGCTGTCTGAGTGCTCGATCACATAACGCATGGAGCTGGCCGACTGCCCGGGGTAGAGCGGAACGCTCACCATGCCCGCGAGCATGATACCGATATCCACGATGATCCAGTCGGCACAGTTCTTGGCATGAATCGCGATACGGTCGCCAGGCTCGAACCGCTCGCGCAGGAAACTGGCGATACGGCGTGCGCGATCCATCACCTCGCTCCAGGTGTACTCCCGCCATTCGCGGTTCCACATCTGGCGCAAGTACACTTCACCGCCCTGCTCCCGCTCCCGCCGGTAAAGGATTTCCAGCGGCTGTTTGCCAGCCAAAAGCTGGTATTTCTGCTCTGGAGTCATGACGTGTTGCCTCGCGCTCGACTGATGTTGTGGGTATCGATTCGCCGCGGAACTGCTGCAGGCCTCTGAACAGATTACTCTGCGAGTGAATATGCAGACCAGTTACAAAGCCTCTTTTGGCGCGATATCCACCCACTCTCGCCTGGCCGTTGTGACCAACTTTGCGTACAGCGTCACCAGACTGAAGTGCATTCAGCGCAGCCACAAAAAAGCCCGGCAAAGCCGGGCTCTTTATCACACCTTGTCGCAGTAACGCTTATTCAGGCAGGGAATCAAAGCCCATGTTGAACAGCGTGAAGCTGAAGATGTCCGCATACTGCTCGATGCTCTTGGAAACCGGCGTGCCCGCACCGTGACCGGCCTTGGTCTCGATACGGATCAAGGTCGGCGCCGGACCCGCCTGC
Organism: Microbulbifer aggregans; assembly: GCF_001750105.1. Taxonomy (NCBI): domain Bacteria; kingdom Pseudomonadati; phylum Pseudomonadota; class Gammaproteobacteria; order Cellvibrionales; family Microbulbiferaceae; genus Microbulbifer; species Microbulbifer aggregans. The sequence continues at coordinate 1,976,971 of NZ_CP014143.1, read as the reverse complement.
TTGTCCTGCAGATGTGCAGCGAATTTAAACGAGTGGGCCGGTACAACCCGGTCGTCGTGATCAGCCGTCGTCACCAGGGTCGCCGGGTACTGCACATCCGCTTTCACGTTATGCACCGGCGAGTACCCCTTGAGGTATTCAAACATCTCCTTGTTGTCTTCGGCGGTACCGTAGTCGTACGCCCAGCCGGCACCGGCGGTAAAGGTGTGGTAGCGCAGCATATCCATCACACCTACCGCCGGCAGGGCCACCTTGAACAGGTCAGGCCGCTGTGTCATCACCGCGCCTACCAGCAGGCCGCCATTGGAACCACCGCGGATTGCCAGGAAATCACTGGAGGTGTACTTGTTCTCAATCAGGTACTCGGCAGCGGTGATAAAGTCATCGAACACATTCTGCTTTTGCAGTTTGGTGCCGGCTTTGTGCCACTCCTTGCCATATTCACCACCCCCACGCAGGTTCGGCACCGCGTAGACGCCACCGAGCTCCAGCCAGGCCGCATTGGCGATGCTGAATGAAGGGGTCAGGCTGACATTAAAGCCACCATAGCCGTAGAGAATGGTCGGATTCTTACCATTCAATTCCAGGCCTTTCTTGTAGGTGATCATCATCGGGACGCGGGTGCCGTCGCGGGAGGTGTAAAACACCTGCTTGGACTCATAACGATCCGTATCGAAATCCGCACCGGACTCGCGGTAGATAGAGGATTCAGCATCCTTCACGTCGAAGGCGAAGATGGTGGAAGGCGTCTTGTAATTGGTGAACGAGTAGTACAGAACCTCGTCTTCCTTCTTGCCGCTGAGGGAAGAGGCACTGCCCGGTCCCGGCAGGGCAATTTCCCGAACGCGATTACCTTCATAGTCGTACTGATAGATCTTCGAAAGAGCGTCCACCATATACTCGGCAAAGAAGTAACCTCCACCGGTGGAAGCCGTCAGCACGTTTTCCGTTTCCGGAATAAAGTCCACCCAGTTCTCCGGGGCGGGGTTGGCGGCGTCAACTGTAACCACTTTCTTGTTCGGAGCATCGCGGTTGGTTACCAGGTAAAGCTTGGTATCCACATTGTCGATCACATAGGTATCGGACTCGAAGTCCTCGAGTACCGGGACCAACGGTGCGTTTTCCTGGGAAAGATCGCGGATAAACAGGTCGTTACCGGAAGTGGAATTGGCTCCGGAAATCACCAGGTAACGATCGTCTTCAGTGACATAACCCTGCACATAGCGACGCTTCTCGTCCGCAGAGCCGCCGAATACCAGCTTGTCTTCGGACTGCGGCTGGCCCAGCTCGTGGTAGTACAGCTTGTGCTGGTCAGTCTTAGCGGAGAGCTCGCTGCCCTCGGGCTTATCGTAACTGGAGTAGTAGAAGCCCTCATTGCCCTTCCAGGAAATACCCGAGAACTTCACATCGACCAGCGGTTCTTCCAGAACCTGCTTTGTCTCTGCGTCGATGACAATGATCTTGCGCCAGTCGCTACCACCTTCTGAGATGGAGTAGGCCGCGATGGAACCGTCCTTGGAAAAACGCAGGGAAGCGAGGGAGGTAGTACCATCCTCACTGAATTTGTTCGGATCGAGGAATACTTCGGCGTCACCGTCGCCCTTCTTGCGCCAGACCACAGACTGATCCTGCAGGCCGTCATTGCGGTAGAAGTAAGTGTACTCGCCCTCGGTGAACGGGCTGCTCACCTTTTCATAATTCCACAGCGATTCCAGACGCTGCTTGAGCTTGTCACGATAGGGAATGGACTCCAGATAGCCAAAAGTGACTTCATTCTGGGCCTTCACCCAGGATCCGGTCTCCTCACTGCGATCGTCTTCCAGCCAGCGGTACGGATCGGCCACTTCCGTGCCGAAGTAGTTATCCACAACCGCATCCTTGCGGGTATCCGGGTAGCTGATGCTGGCAGCAGGCGTGGCTGCCGTTTCCTCAGCATCGGTACTCGGGGACTCTCCTGAGCAGGCAGCCAGTATGCCCACTACAGCGAGGGAGGTAAGCTTTCTCATGACTCAATCTCTTCGTGTTCTTATCAAATCTCTCGGCAGAATTTCTCTGCAGCGCCGCAGCCACGGGGGCTCGGACCGCTAGAAGCAAACCCTGTCTACACACAAAGATCAAGCACAGCTCCCAGGCCCACAAGCCCCAGAACATTTCCATGCAAAAGCGAGCACCGCAGGACAATCAACCAGAAAACATCCGCCTGACGGGTAAATCGACTATCAAAAAATAACCACTGGTCGTATGGCTTCATTGTCATTCCCGCACCGGGAATCACCGCTGGCGCGCAAATCAACACCATCAGGGAGCGGCGATCACTCCCCCATCCCTATCACCCCGATTCCGAACCATCCCACCGTATTCATGCAGCGAACACAAACCGGGCAGAGCCGGACTTGTTAATTTGAGTCAGCTTGCCCTTCGGGCATGCGAACTCAATCTGAGGGAAAACAACATGTATAAGAATAAGAGTTATCGGGGACTCACCCTCCCCGCAGCGATGTTGATGGCCTCGACCGCCTTCGGCCAGCAGTGCCAGAGCCCGAGCCCGGTCTGGGAAGACAATTTTGATGGAACCGCGCTGGACACCAGCAAATGGGAGCCGATGATCGGCGACGGATGCAGCTATGGCATTTGCGGCTGGGGTAACAGTGAGCTCCAGTATTACCAGGCCGAGAACGCCACGGTCGCCAATGGCTTGCTGACCATTACGGCCAGGAAAGAGCGTGTGCGTGGCAGCGCCTACACTTCTGCACGCCTTCGCACTGCCAATATGCCCAACGGTGGTGAGTGGACCAATGGCCGATTCGAGGCGCGGATCAAACTGCCCGACGGCAATGGCATGTGGCCGGCGTTCTGGATGCTGCCCACTGACCCTGCCGAGGGCTGGCCCATCAGTGGTGAGATCGACATCATGGAATCCACCGGGCAGGCCGACGAGTATGTTTCCGGCACCATCCACTATGGCGAGCCCTACCCGAACAACTCCTTCACCGGCAACCGTTTGCTGAGCCAGCCAGAGCCCTGGTCTGCGGACTTCCATGTCTATGCGGTGGAATGGGAGCCCAATGAGATGCGCTGGTATGTGGACGACCAGCTGTACGCCACACTGACGCCCGACGACATTACCGATGCCTCCTACTGGACCTTTGAAAACTACCAGTACCACTTCCTGCTGAACGTGGCCGTCGGCGGCACCCTCGGTGGCGTTGTGGACGACTCGATGCTGCCACAAACCATGCAGGTGGATTATGTGCGCGTCTACGACCACGGCCAGCCAAGCCTTGTCGGTGACCGGATCGTGGAGAACGGCGAAGCCACCACCTATTCTGTCGCCGGCGCAATTGGCAGTAACGCCAACTACAGCTGGAGTGTTCCGGCTGACGCGACGCTGGTCTCGGGAGCAGGCAGCGATACCGTGACCGTACAGTGGGGCAGCACCGGCGGCGACCTGACCGTCAGCGTCACTGACAGCTGCGGCAGTCGCGATCTGGCCTTGCCGGTCCATGTCGGGCCCAAGCTGGTACAGGAAACGGTGCTTGACGACTTCGATGGAAACCGCGAACTGGCCTACACCGTGTTTGATGGCACTTTCATACAGGATGCCGCCAATCCTGCCCCGGATACCACCAATGGTTCCAGCACTGCGGCCATGTACACCCGCAACGCCTCAGCACAGTATGACGTGATCATCGCCGATACCGCTGCTGTTCCGGATGCTGCGCCGCTTCTCAGCGGGGACAAAGCGTTCTATATGGATGTGTTCACCACTGCGGCACCCGGAACGCAAATTCTGGTACAGCTGGAGGACAGCTCCAGTGCAACCGCCAGTAACTACCCCACTGGCCGGCACTCCAAGTATGCGGCTTACGTCGGTGAGGAAAGCGGCTGGCAACGACTGAAGTTTGAACTCGATGACCGCATCGACGGCGGCACGCCCGATAATGCGGTGGACAGCCTGGTGATCCTGTTCGATCCCAACACCCTCAATGGCGATACCTACTATTGGGACAACTTCAGTATCTACGGCCTCGAAGGCAGCACTGGCAATCAGGCACCGACGGCCAGCGCCAGCCACAGCTGCACCGGCCTCAGCTGTGACTTTGATGGCAGCGCCAGCGCTGACAGTGATGGCTCCATCAGCAGCTATGCCTGGGACTTTGGTGACGGCAGTAACGGTACCGGCGCAAATGCGAGCCACACCTACGCAGCTTCCGGCACTTACAGCGTCTCCCTGACGGTGACCGACAACGAAGGAGCAACCGACCAGGCCACCTTCGAGGTGAGCGTCAATGACGGCGCTGCGGCCACCACGATGTATGTTTCCAGCGTAGTGACCGGTACCCAGTCCGCCGGCAAAGGGCAGAAGTACGCAACCGCCACTGTCACTATCCTCGATGACCTGGGGCGCGGCGTGAGTGGAGTCACGGTTACCGGCAACTTCAGCGGCAGCATCACGGAGAGCGGCGCTTCGGCCATGACGGATGCCAATGGCATTGCGACGGTGGTCAGTTCCGCTTCTGCCGGAGGCAATGTCTCAGTCGGGTTCTGCGTTTCCGACCTGAGTGGTGGCAACCTGAGCCATGATACGGCGACCAGCACCGGACTGTGCCAATAACATTCAGAGCAGGGAACTCTGACATAGAAGGCGGGCCTGAAGGCCCGCCTTTTTCGTTCTACACGTTTTTTATTGCCGCCTACTGATCCCACCCGAGGGCTCTGCGCAATACAGTCGGCACCGTGGGAATCAGTAGCCAGCCCGGCGTTCTTACCGTGGCACTAGTGGAGCCTTCGGTCTCGTTGCTTAAGGAAAAGGAAAAGGAAAAGGAAAAATTTTGAAATATCGGTAAGGAGGAGCAGCCATTCGCTCATGGCCGCTCCCTCACAGGAAAAATTATTGAACAAACACCTTGCCGCCTTTCATCACGAAGTCCACGTCGAGCAACTCCTCTACATCCGCCAGCGGTGAGCCATCGGTCGCGATGATGTCAGCCTGCTTGCCAACCTCCAGGGTACCGATGGTATCGCTCATGCCAAGCAGGTCCGCGGCGTTGACTGTGGCAGACTTGAGGATAGCCATGGAGTCCATGCCCGCCTCGTGCATCAGCACCGCCTCGCGGGCATTTTCACCGTGTTTGGATACACCGCTGTCGGTGCCAAAAGCAATGTTCACGCCGGCATCCACAGCCTTGGCAAAATTGCCTTTCATATCGCTGCCGACACGAATAGCCTTTTCTTTCTGGGCTTCACTGAGAATCTCGGTGTTCTTCGCCATCTGCACCACGGTATCGCCGGCGAGTAGAGTCGGTACAAGGTAGGCGCCGGAGCGCTTGAACAGTTTGTGCGAGGATGGACCGGCGTAGGAACCGTGCTCGATGCTGTCGACCCCTGCTTCCAGTGCGGCAATAATGCCCGCCTCCTGATGCGCGTGGCTCGCGACCTTGCGGCCCATCCGCTTTGCCGACTGCACCACCTCTTTCAGCTCGTCCATTTCCATTTGCTGGCCGGTACCAGTAGCGCGGTCGGTGAGGACACCGCCGGTGGAGGTAATCTTGATCAGGTCGGCGCCGTACTTGATGGCGTGGCGGGTGGCCCGACGGCAGTCGTAGGGACCATCACAGACAGTCTTGTTTTCCTGGTCGTGGAAGGCCATCAGTTCTGGACTTACACCACTGATGTCGGCGTGGCCTCCGGTGATGCCAACGCCACCTGCGGCGACGATACGCGGGCCATCGATCCAGCCGTTATTGATGGCGTCACGCATGGCATACATTTCCTGCGGGCTGGAACCCACATCGCGCACGGTGGTGAATCCTGCTCTCAGGGTACGCATGGCATACATCAGTGACCGCATCTGCATCAGCGGCTTGGACATTTTCAGGGCATCGGAGTCGTTGCCCGGCCCCAGTTCACCCTGCAGGTGCACGTGCATATCCATCAGGCCCGGCATCACGAAACTGTCCTTCAGGTCGATAACGCTGGCCGTGCCTTCCTCTACATAGCCTTCCCGTACATCGGTAATGACGCCGTCCTCGATAAAGATGCTGCGCTCGGGCAATGGTTTCTCACCCGGGACTGCCAATAGCTGGCCGGCGTGGATGATGGTGGTCTTGGCAAAGGCGCCGGAGGAAAGGAATGCGGTGATGGTGGCCGCCACTGCGGTGGCCGCGAGTATCGACTTCTTCATGCTGAGGTCCCGTTGTTATTGTGGGAACCAAGCTACTGTAAAAGCGCAGGAGGGGCAATTGAGACGTCAGCGACGCCCTTCCCGCCCCACACCGCGATTGGTGCTGGACACCTCAGGCTTCCGGCGGTTGCCAACCCGGATTGCGGACAAAACCGTCTCCGCGGGACGCGCAGCCCTTGCCGGTTTCCGGGTCACGCGTGCACTGGTAGACCCGCACGTAGTCCACTTCCATCTGCTGCGGGAAAGCAGTTTCGTCGATGCCGGTATCGTTCACCTTGCCGGCCCAGTTGCCACCCACTGCCAGGTTTAGCAGCAGGTGGAAGCGCCGGTCAAAGGGCGCATGTGGATCATCCGGTTCGGCGGTGGAGTACCAGCCTTCACTGGTCTGGGTGGCGTAGTGCTCGCCGTCCACATACCAGCGGATCTCACCCTGCTCCCACTCCAGCGCGTACTGGTGGAAGTCATCAGCGGGATTGGCTCCATCCGGCAGGCGGTAAGGTTCACCGCTGTAGACGTTTTCCGGTGCGGGGCCGCCGTAGTGGAGGGTACCGTGGACACGATCCTCACCGCCCACATGCAGGTTCACCGCCTCCATGATGTCAATCTCGCCGGAGCTGGCCCACTTGCCGTACTCCCAGTCGGTGGGCAGCATCCAGATGGCTGGCCAGGTGCCCTGACCGCGGGGCAATTTGGCGCGGATCTCAAAGCGACCATATTGCCAGTCGCCCTTGCCTGCGCTGCGCAGGCGTCCGGAGGTATAGCTGCCGCTACCACTGGTATCGCTGGCATCGTAATCAGGATGATCATCCATGACGGATGGCCCCACGGCATCCTTTTGGATGGCTTTCAGGTGCAGGTGCCCATCGGCGACCCAGACATTGTCCGGGTCATCCACGTAGCACTGCGCCTCGTCATTACCGCCGCCCCAGCAATTACGCTCATAGCCCCATTTGCCGGTATCGAGTTGCTCTCCATCGAACTCATCGCTCCACACCAGGCAGTAACCGGACTCGAGCGGGGAAGCGAGACAATACCCGTCGACGCTCGCCGAACTTTCACCGCCTTCACCGCCGCCGCTGCAGGCAGCAAGGGAAGCCGCCAGAACGACGGCAACCGGGCCTCCATGCGTCGGTAGTTTCACTGCTGTTCCCCTGCGGAAGCCTCTTTTGGGTATGTCAGGCCAAACCCGTAGGGAAACAGCGGATCGTAGCCTTCATCACCTACGTTGATCGGGATTTGCTTGAGATCTCTGGGCCAGGTAACCGGCAGCTTGCCGGTGGGGGCGTAATCACCGAACAGTACGTCGGCCACACCGTTGCCTTCCGAGCCGGGCAGCCACGCGGCCACCAGCGCTTCCCACTGCGGCAACTGGTCGGCGATCAGCAGCGGGCGGCCGGAGACCAGCACGACCACCGTGGGCACGCCGCTCGCTTCCATCTTATCCAGCAACGCCAGCTGTTCATCGCTGAGTGTCATCGGCTTACACAGCTCGCACGGCGCTTCCCGGTAGTCGCCCATGCCCTCGGCATAGGGCTCTTCGCCCACCACTACGATGGCCACATCATGGCCCTCGACACCCTCGCCTTCGGCACTGAAGGTGACCGGGCCACCAGCGACTTCTTTGATCCCCTCCAGAATTGTGGTGCCCTCAGTAATAGCGCCGGCCTTGCCCTGCCACTCGATGGTCCAACCACCGGATTGCAGACCGATATCATTCGCATGGGTGCCAGCAACGAAAACCTTTTGTCCCTTCGTCAATGGCAGCAGTGCATCTTCATTTTTCAGCACGACCTGGGACTCACGCACGGCCTGGCGCGCGAGCGCACGGTGGTCCTCATGACCCAGTAACTTGTCAGCCTCGGGACCGTTGGCGAGCGGCGGCAGCGGGTTTTCAAACAGGCCTGCCTCCAGCTTGGTCTTAAGGATGCGGCTTACGGCATCGTCGATACGCTCCATCGGGATCTCGCCCGCCTCTACGGCCGCGGTCAGGTCGGTGATGAACTGCTGCCACTTCTCCGGCTCCATCACCATATCCACGCCTGCGTTGACAGCGCGCACGACCCGCTCGCGATTGGTATCTGCGGGAATTTCTTTCAACGCCTCCCAATCGGAGATGGTGAAGCCGTCAAAGCCCATCTCACCCTTGAGGACCTCTGTGATCAGCTCCTTGTGCTCATGCATCTTGGTGCCGTTGACGCTGCTGTAGGAGATCATCACGGACCCCACGCCGGCATCGAGGGCAGGCTTGTAGGGAGCGATATGCAGCTCCTGTAGTTCCGCCATCGAGAGCTGGGTATCACCACGGTCAATCACGTAGTTCTCATCGCCAGTACCGTAAGCGGTGCCGCCGTCACCAACCCAGTGCTTGGCAGTGGCAACGATCTTGCTGTCCTCAAGAGTATTGCCATCCATGGGGCCGCCCTGCAGGCCGTACACCAGCGGCGCAGCGAATTCGGCAACCAACTCTGGATCTTCACTAAAGCATTCGTAGGAGCGGCCCCAGCGCTCGTCGCGGGTCACACACAAGGTGGGAGCGAAGGTCCAGGAAACGCCAGTCGCAGCCACTTCGCGAGCGGTAGCGTTGCCAATTTTTTGTGCCAGCTGCGGGTTTCGCGTCGCCCCCAGGCCGATGTTGTGAGGGAAGATGGTCGCACCGACCACATTGCTGTGCCCGTGTACCGCGTCGGTGCCGTAGATAATTGGAATACCCAGACGGGTGGAAGTGGCGGCATCCTGATAACCACGGATCATCTGCACCCAGTCCTCACGCGTGTTATTGCCCGGGAAGGAACCACCACCGTTGAGAATGGAGCCGAGGTGGAATGTCTTTACGTCCTCCGGAGTCGCGTGGCGACGTTCTGCCTGAGTCATCTGCCCGACTTTTTCAGCGAGAGTCATCTTGCTCACCAGCTCTTGGACCCTACTGTCGATATCCTTGCGCTCCGCCTGCTGATCAAGAGTGCTGCCTGACGCCTCTTGCGCAGTTTGCTCCCCAGTTTTTTCACCCTGACCGTCGCCAGAGCAGCCTGTCAGTATCAGCGCCAGAGTCAGGGCGCTGACCCCGCCAAGGTTGCGAATTGACTCACGCATTTGCATTTCCTCTCTTCCGCTATGCAGGCCAGCAGCTAGCAGCCCGTCACTATTTTTTATTCTCTTAAACCACAATGCCCGAGCATCTGCCCGGGCATTGCAATATTGTTGATCTCCGCAGGCCGGACTCAGCCCTGGCAGCGAATTTCTGCTTCACCGGCAGCCTTGGGCACATACTTGATGTTAGCCACGGCCACGGAAAGCTGCCCCTCGGCGCTGAGTGCCAGCGCATTGGATACCTGGCTGAAATCCGCCCCCTTCTCGACGAAGCACTGCAGATCAATGGACAGAGTTGACCACTCACCCGGCTTCAGTGATTGCAGGGTATTTTGCAGGGGCAGTTCGGCGACGCAATCCTCACCGCAGGCGATTGCCGCGCTGACCGGCTGCTCCGGCTTATTATCCACGCGAATATCGAATGTGAGTGCAGCGCCTTCCTGCAGGTAACGGCTCAGGTCCTGCGGTGCCGTTGCTGCCAGCTGCACGCTGCCCTTACGCAGGCCCTTCCACTGGATCAGGCGCGCATCCTCCTGAGACTCCATATCGATCGAGGCCACGGTGATATTTGCGTCCTCGCCACTGCTGGCGCGATTGCCGGTGACCGCTACCGGAGCCTGTCCCGGTTCTGCGATTTGCAGCTGCCACGGAGCACGCGGGCGGGAGACCAACATCCAGGCATCTTCCAGGGCGCCATCGACATAGGTCTCGCCATCTTCTGTCAGTTCGTTGCTCACCAGCGACTCCGCTCCTGACTGGAGGCCATAGCCGAGTGCGAACAGCGGTTCATAGTCCTCGTGGTAGGGGTTCAGTACCGTCTGGTGCACGTAGTGCGGCCAGCTGAACGGCAGTGTGCCGGTAAAGTCGTAACGGACTTCGCCCTCGGCATCGGTGAGCAATACATCGGCGACACCGGCACCCTCGGAGCCCGGCAACCAGGCGGCGACAAAGGCATCCGACGCGTTCATCTCCTTGTTCACCCACAGCGGGCGGCCGGACAGGAACACACTCACGACCGGAAAACCCTGGGCACGGAGCTTCTTCAGCAATGCCAGGTCGGTCTTGGTCGCCTGCTGATATTCCAGGCTGGAGAGGTCACCGTGCCACTCGGCATAGGGCTCTTCACCAAATACCACGATGGCCACGTCTGGCTGCTGGCCATCAGTAAAGCTGTCTGCGCTGAAATCGCCCTGCTCGCTCAGCACAGCCTCACCACCGGCAGATTTCACCGCCTCTTCGATACCCTCAAAGATAGAGGTGGCACCGGGGAAATCCGCGCGGGTATTGCCGGTACCCTGCCAGGAGATTGTCCATCCCCCGGTCTGCTTTGACAGGTTATCAGCGCCATCACCGGCAACCAATATGTTCTGCTGTGGCTTCAGCGGTAGCAGATTGTCATTATTTTTCAGCAGCACGAGGGATTTGCGAACCGCCTCGCGGGCAAGGGCACGGTGCTCGTCGTTGCCGATAATACCGTCCTTGCCAGCCAATGGGCGCTGATGCTCGAACAGGCCGGCGCGGACTTTCACTCGCAGGATACGGCGCACCGCGTCATCGATACGCGCCATCGGAATTTCACCGCTCTGTGCCTGGGCAAGGGTGTTTTTGTACAGCTCTTTCCAGTCGGAGGGCACCATGAACATGTCCAGGCCGGCATTGATTGCCGCAGCACAGCTGTCTACGGTACAACCGGGCACGAACTGATGACCGTTCCAGTCACCCACCACAAATCCATCAAAGCCGAGGCGCTCTTTGAGCACGTCGGTAAGCAGGTACTTGTGGCCGTGCAGGCGATCACCGTTCCAGCTGTTGAAAGAAGCCATCACTGTCTGCACACCGGCAGGCAGTGCACCGAAATAACCTGCCGCATGGACCTCGGCCAGCTCTTTTTCCGGTACCAGGTTGTCGCCACGGTCGATGCCACGCATGGTGCCGCCGTCACCGACGAAGTGCTTGGCGGTGGCCACAAGGTTTTCACCACGCAGGAAGTCATCGTCGCCCTTTTCGCCCTGCAGGCCTTTCACCATGGCTTCGGCGTACGCCTGTACGACAGCCGGATCTTCGGAGTAGCTCTCGTAAGTCCGGCCCCAGCGGTCATCCCGGACAACCGCAACGGTGGGGGCGAAGGTCCAATCGACACCGGTCACTGCGACTTCCCGCGCAGTGGCCTCACCAATGCGACGAATCAGTTGCGGATCACGCGCCGCGCCCAGGCCGATATTGTGCGGGTAGAGCGTGGCACCAACGATGTTGTTGTGCCCATGCACCGCGTCACTGCCCCAGATAATCGGGATAGCGACACCGCCGTCGGAGGTATCCATGGAGGCCTCGAAAAAAGCCTCGGAGAGTTTGAGCCAATCCTGGGGAGTCGCCAGCTTGTCGTTATTCGGATAGGAGCCGCCGCCGTTCAATACGGAACCGAGGTGATATTCGCGGACATCCTCAGGCGTGACGTACTTGATTTCCGCCTGGATCATCTGCCCGACCTTTTCCTCGAGACTCATTTTCGCCATCAGCTCACTGATGCGCGCCTCGAGCTTGGGATCACTTTGCAAAGCGGGTTTCAGTTCGGGCCAGACAGAAACATCGCCCATTGCAGAACCGGAATCGGTTCCGGTGGCGACTGTCGAACCGGAAGCCTTAGCTTCTTCGGTCTGAAAACCACCATCACAGCCGGCTAGCAGTGCGCTGCACATCAGCAGGCCGACGGTCACTTGTTTTTTGAATTGCATGGAGACTCTCCTCATCGTTATCCGTCCAGGCTCAGATAGGCCGCGGCCCCACTGAGTGCGGGGAAGGGGTGGCTGACCAGGAAGACCGGAAGTTTTTCTAAGTATCCCGACATTGGCCCTTTCGCCCGTAACCGTTGCTCAAAGTTGCTCGCCAGCAACAGCGGCTTGATGCGAGGGAGAATGCCGCCCCCGAGGTAAACGGCACCTCTGGCGCCGAGAACCAGGGCTACATCGCCGCAGAAACCACCGAGCAGGTTGCAGAAGGTAAGAACGCTATCGCGGGCCAGCATGCAGTCTTCGGCGAGTGCCGCTGCGCTGATACCGGCAGCCCCCTCGGTCTTACACCGAACACCCCGCACAGCGCCCAAGCCCCGGTAAATATTTTCCAGACCCCGGCCGCTCAGCAGATCCTCGGCGGAGACATGGTGCTGCCCTTTCCTCAGGAACTGCAGCAGACTGAATTCTTCCTCGGTGACCGGGGCCAGGGCAGCATGTCCACCCTCCCCCGGCAGGGCTTCCCAGCCACTGGTAGATTTTCGCAGCCCACAGACGCCAAGTCCGGTGCCGGGACCGATGACAACGCGCGGCGCTTCGGCAGCACTGTCACCGAATTCGCCAGTGGTATCGATGCGCTCGAGATACTCAGAATCGAGCTGTGCGCAGCTCAGCGCAAGTGCGGCAAAATCGTTAATCACCGCAAAACGGCGAAAACCGAATCGCTTCCCCATCGCTGCCTTGGAGAAGGTCCAGGATAGATTGGTGACATTCACCATCTCATTTTCTGTCGGCCCGGCAATTGCAATACAGGCTTCCTGGATGGCCGCCTTCCTCGTGCCTGGCAACGAAGCCAGGTAGGCATCGATGACATCTTCAATGCTCGGGAAATGGACACAGGAAAGCGAGCGAATTTCTTCAACCTGGGACTGACCGCCATTGGCGACCGACGCCAGGCCAAAGCGGGCGTTGGTACCACCGATATCGGCCACCAGACGCCATAACCCAGAAGAGAGATCGGTAGTCACTTGCTGCAGCATAAATCAATCGGCCTCTTTGAAAGCAATGGGCCGCGCGGCAGATGCTGGGCACAGAGATGCCAGGGAAAATTGCAGCCCACGGGGGCCTTCAGAGCATCGCATCAAGGAAACTTGTCGGCACACCATTATTCTTATGACACCTCAGGCAAATCAGAGGGTGATATAAGGTGCATTGATCCCCGCCATGCCTCAAGATGATATCGCCGGGAGGGACTTTATTCTGGTTGAAACGGCACTGCCCGATGGCAGGCTCAAGCCTTGCTGCGCATCAGCGGCGAGCAGGCACCGTAGTAGACGATGTAGCAGTAACACAGTAGCGGCACCAGGAAGGAGAGCTGGATACCGGCGTAGTCCGCCAAAATTCCCTGCAAAAGCGGCACGACCGCACCACCAACGATCGCCATACAGAGCACACCTGAGCCCTGACTGGTATCCCGACCCAGACCGCTCAACGCGAGACTGAATATTGTCGGGAACATGATCGAATTGAAGAGACCTACTGCCAGGATTGCCCAGACCGCCTGCATACCGGAGGCGGCCATCGCAACAGCGATCAAGATAGTGGCAAAGAAACCGCAGACCGCAAGCATCACTCCTGCGCGCACATACCGCAGCAATAGCGCTCCAACGAACCGGCCTACCATGGCGCCACCCCAGTAGTAGGACACATAACGCGCAGCCACGGCCGCTTCCATTCCCGCGACCGACTCCTCGCCGAAGAAGTTGACCAGAAAGCTGCCGATTGCCACCTCAGCACCAACGTAGACAAAAATCCCGATGGCCCCCAGGGTCAGACGGGGATAACGCAAGACCGAAAAAGCACCACTGCGCTCGCTTTCTGCACTGCGCTCCGCTTCTGGGGCGTGAATCGCCGGCAAGCGGACCCAGGAGAAGAACGCCACCATCAATAACAGCACAACCGCGAGCCAGAAATAAGGCACCTCTACCAGTGCCGCCTCCTGCGCACGGAACGCCTGCATCCCGGATTCCGTGGAGAGATCCAGGCCTGCCGAAGCCGCGGAGAAAATGATCAGGCCACCAAAGACCGGGGCCAGAGTGGTCCCGAGAGAGTTAAAAGCCTGCGTCATATTCAGGCGACTCGGTGCACTCTCCTTCCGACCGAGCGCGATCACAAAAGGATTGGCCGACACCTGCAGGATGGTAATGCCCGCAGCCAGGACGAAGAGGCCGAGCAGAAAAATCTCATAAACCTGCATCCGGGCGGCGGGGATAAAGACGAGACATCCGGCACAGGCAATCAGCAGGCCAAGCACAAGCCCTAACTGATACCCGACCCTCTTCAGCAGTAGGCCTGCCGGAACGGAAACAATCAGGTAGGCAGCAAAGAAACTGAACTGCACGAAGATCGCCTTCGTATAGCTGAGTTCAAACACATTTTTCAGGTGCGGGACGAGGATGTCATTGAGGCTCGTGATAAAGCCCCAGATAAAAAACAGCGAAGTGAGTACGATCAAGCTCGCGCGCGGACTTACGCTGGGCGCAGCATTTCCGTCAGCGCTCGCATACGCTGACTCGGAGGCCATTGGCCGTGCTGCCCCGGATACAAACTCTTTCATCAAAAATCCGCTAACTTGATTGACTGCCGGGCCAACATTACCGCCCGCGGCCCACTGGCCGAGCCATTAGCTTCTATTCACCTACTTGACTGGCCGGGGAAACAACCTGCGCTTTGCACGACAAACGCGCTCCACGCAGGGTCCTGTGAGACGCGTTGTTTCACCATAACGATTACCCAAACATCCTATTCGGGTATTTGCACTCTACCACAGCCATCCAGAAGCGCGAGAACCCTCACCCGGAGGCATTCGACAAGGCGGACCGATCGCACGCCGGGCCGGAGCACTCCTCACCAGATCATGCCCGGCGATACGGCCCCCGATGACCAAAGCGTGACCCGCTCAGCACATCCAGACAGTGCGGACCATTTTCACGGTGGGGCGGACAGGCAGTCGCCCCTCCCGCTGGCAGGCTATAGCCCCAGCGGTTAATATCTGCTCAGCACCGCTGCACCCGAAAGCAGTGGGCACAGTGATGATGCAGCAACACTACAACGACCTTTCATGGCGACAACTCCCCAGCAGCAATCCGGACAGGTTGCAGTACTGAACTCGCAGCGCTGGTTCTGGAAATTACAGCTCGTCAGTTGGCTGGGTATCCTCGTGACCACCTTTCTCTCCCTGACCTTCTGGCACTCATCAGTCGAGTGGCCTTTGTTCGAGCCGGGCAACACCCTGTTTCAGTGCGGCATTGGCTTCCTGCTGTCCCTGCTGCTAAAGCCCATCTTTGATGTTGCGTGGGAAACACCGGTCGCACTGCGCACTTTTATTTATCTGGTAGCCGTTGGCGTAATTGCAGGTATCTGGACACTGGTGCGTATGGAGACCTATATCCGCCTGACCGGTGAGCACTCGCTGTGGGCAGAATTTGGCGGCTGGTACTATGCCTCCTTATTTGTATTCCTGTTCTGGAGCGCCCTGTATTGTGGGGTAAAATATTTCCTTCTGCTGCAGAACGAGCATGAAAAAGTACTAGAAGTTGCCGCTTTCCACGAACGGGAGCAGATCCGGCGACTGCACGCAGAAGCCGTGGCCAAGGAAGCGCAGCTGAAGATGCTTCGCTACCAGCTCAATCCCCACTTTCTGTTCAACACGCTCAACTCCATCAATGCCCTGATCCGCTTTGAACAGGCGGGCGAGGCCCGCGATATGGTAGTGAGGCTCAGCCAGTTTCTCCGCCACTCACTGACGGAAGACCCCGTCAACAAAGTGAGCCTCGAGCAGGAAATCGGTGCAGTGTTGCTGTATCTGGATATTGAAAAAACCCGTTTTGCGGACCGCCTGCAGATCAAACTGGACATCGAAGAGGAAACCCGCCGCGCCCTCGTCCCGAGCATGCTCCTGCAGCCCCTGGCTGAGAACGCAGTGAAGTACGCAATCGCGCTCAGCGAGAGCGGTGGCACCATCAGGATCCGGGCCAGACGCGAAGGAGAGCAACTCTCCCTTCAGGTTTGCGACTCCGGAAGCTCAGAGAGTCAAACAGCCCCAAGTGGCGAAGAACCCCTCTCTACCGGCGTGGGCCTCGCCAATATTCGAGAGCGCCTGAGCACCCTCTACGCTGACGAATTCAGCCTTACCCAGTCGCGCAAAGAAGTCGGTGGAATGCTGGTTAACATCCGCATCCCCTTTGAATCGCGCGAGGTGAAAAAAGAAGATAACAATACCAACCGGGAGGTAATCGCATGAGCCATCTGAGAGCTGTTCTGGTGGATGATGAACCTCTGGCCCTGCGCCTGCTGCAGTCGATGCTCGAGGAAACCCCCGGCATTGAAGTGGTGGCCACCTGCAGGAACGGGCGCGAAGCCCTGAGCGCCGTGGCCCGTCATACTCCAGACATTCTCTTCCTGGACGTGCAGATGCCGGGCATGAATGGCTTCGAGGTGGTCCGCCGCCTTCAGGGGGATACCATCCCACTGGTGATCTTCGCCACGGCCTATGACCACTACGCACTCGAAGCCTTCGAGGTCCACGCCGTCGACTATGTACTGAAGCCCCTCGAAGGCGATCGTCTGGAAGTCGCGATACAGCGAGCCCGGGAACGCCTGCTACAGCGCAGCGCCGGCTCAGGTGACGATACGGGCGGAGAAAAAGCGAGACTGATGGCCTCACTGGAATCCGTGGATGGACGAGCAGAACGGCCAAGCAACGAGGGGCCAGGCAAGCTGGCCATCAAGGACCGCGGCCGTATCATTATGCTCAATCAGGCCGATGTCGAGTGGATCGACGCTGCAGGCGACTATATGTGCGTCCATGCCGGGGGAGAAACCCACATCATGCGCAGCACCATGAAGGAACTACAGCAGCAATTGTGTGGCGAGACCTTCAAGCGCGTGCACCGTTCCACCCTGGTTAACCTGGAGTACATCGAGCAGATCAAAGTACTCACCAAAGGGGAATACCTGCTGACCCTGGCAAGCGGCGCTGAAGTAAAAGTGAGCCGTAACTACCGCCAGCCGATCAAAGACTACCTGGATGCCAGCCGCGGTGCGGCGGCCTACTGACCCCTCGCGCTCCCGAGCAACACTTCCCTAAACTCTGGCTCCCGACCTTTTTACAGGCAAAAAAAACCCGGCAGCAAGCTGCCGGGTTACGCAAGGGAGATGAGTCACCTCAGCTTTCGCGCACCTGGTGCCCGCGGACACCATAGAAGAGAATGTACAAGTAACAGAGGATCGGCAGGGCAAATGCCAGCTGAATGCCTATCTGGTCTGCCAGCAGCCCCTGAAGCACCGGCACCAGGGCGCCGCCCACGATTGCCAGGCAGAGAATGCCGGAACCCTGACTGGTCAGCCCACCAAGACGGGCCAGCGCCAGACTGAAAATTGTCGGGAACATGACCGAGTTGCAGAGGCCCACAGCCAACACCGCCCACATGGCTACGCTGCCGGTGCCGGTAATGGTGATAGCCAGTAGCGCACAGGCACCCAGCGAACAGGCTGCCAGTACCTTCCCTGCGGGCACATACTGCATCACCACAGCACCGATAAAGCGACCCACCATCGCCCCGCCCCAGTACAGGGAGACGTAGAAAGCGGCCTGCTTTTCGGTAATACCGGCAATACTGTCTTCGGAGAGGAAATTCACCAGGAAGCTGCCAATGGATACTTCCGCACCGACGTATACAAAGATCGCTATCGCCCCAAGCAGCAGATGCGAATGCTGCAGTGCATGGCCCTTCTGGCCTTCAGTGAGATCAGCTGCAGAATCGAGGTGGCTATCGATCGTCGGCAGCTTCAGCTTGGCAAAGATAACTGCGAGCGCAGCCAGGGCTGAAGCCAGAATCAGGTAGGGTAACTCCACGGCCGAGGCATGCTCTGCCGCAGTCATCTGTTCGCCGGCGACGTTCGCCACCGACAGGATCAGGAAAGCACCGAAGAAAGGCGCCACCGTCGTACCCAGCGAGTTAAACGCCTGGGTCATGGTGAGGCGGCTGGCTGCAGTACTCTCGGATCCCAGCGCCGTGACGTAGGGGTTAGCAGACACCTGCAAGACGGTAATACCCGCGGCCAGCACGAACAGGGCAAACAGGAATACGCCATAGACCTGCATTCGCGCTGCAGGAATAAAGAGCAGGCAGCCCACCACCGCAATCGCCAACCCCACAACGATACCGCGCTGGTAGCCGATTTTCCCCACCAGCTTGCCCGCAGGAATCGAGACCAGGAAGTAGGCCCCGAAGAAGCAGAACTGCACCAGCATGGCCTGGGCATAGTTCAGCTCAAACACCGCTTTCAGGTGTGGAATCAGGATGTCATTCAGGCAGGTGATAAAGCCCCACATGAAGAACAGAGATGTCAGCGCCACCAGCGCAAACCGCTGGCTAGCCTGGTGTCCTGGCGTGGCGTCAATTGCCCCCGCCGGAATATTGGTTCCCATCGTCGCCATTTTCTTGTCCTAAAACATCGTCTTTATTATCGGTGCCCTTGCCGGCGGGATCTCTCACTCCAATCCCCAAACCCGCAAGGTCTCAGCTTGGAGTTTTAACACAGCCCAAGCACCACATCAGGGCATTTTCGGTGAGGAGGTTCAAAATGGGGGCAACCGGGACTTTCGATCCGATCGCCCCTATACATACAGGTTTTCGGTCAGATGCAGGCGGAGTGGCACCGGCCACCACTCCACTGCCTATCAGGCTAATTTGGACTTGCAGTAATGATCGATAAACTGGCGGTGATCGGGCATATTCTCGACCTGATGACGAACATTCCTGCGAATATTCCCCAAGAATGTGGCCAACTCCTCATCTCCCATCAAGTCGACAATCGGATGGTAACGTTGCGGCATCAACCCCTGCCCAAACATGACCTGCATCCAGGAGCTCTCACCGAAAAGCTCCTGTGGCAGCTTGAAGATAACGCCACTCTCCTTGAACATCTGAATCCGGTGAGCCAGTGAGTCTGGAATCTGCATCGAGCGACAGTAGCGCCAGAACTTGCTATCGGTTCGTTCCGTGACATGATAGTGCAGGATGATGAAGTCACGAATGTGTTCCATTTCCTCCATCGCCTGGCTGTTGTACTCATCAATGTCGGGCTGAACAATCCCGCTGGAGGGAAACAGTTGCATCAGCCTCACGATATTGCGCTGTATCAGGTGGATACTGGTGGACTCCATCGGCTCGATAAAGCCACTGGACAGGCCCACAGCCACACAGTTCTTGTTCCAGTGTTTGCGACGAGTACCTGTCCGGAACGGAATAATTCGAGGCTCGTTGAGCAGCTCACCTTCAATATTTTCAAGGAGCAGCTCCCTGGCACCCTCATCATCCAAATAGCGACTGCAATACACAAGTCCGTTGCCAACACGGGTTTGCAGCGGAATACGCCACTGCCAGCCAGACTCATGAGCGATAGCTCGGGTAAAGGGTACGGGGGACCCGGTAGACTCAGTCTGCACCGCCATCGCCCGATCGCAGGGCAGCCAGTGCGTCCAGTCGTCGTATCCTGTATGCAGAGCTCCCTCGATCAGCAGACTGCGGAAGCCTGTGCAATCAATAAACAGATCGCCTTCAATAGTCATGCCGCTGTCGAGCTGCAAAGCTTCGATAAAACCGTTGCTGGGGCTTAGCTTTACATTCCCGATTTTGCCTTCGACGCGCCTGACACCATGAGACTCGGCAAACTTGCGCAGGAACTTGGCGTAGAGCGTGGCATCGAGATGGTAAGCATGGTTTCGATCCTGGTCCGGCAGCACCGCAAACCGCTGCTCCCTGGCAGCCAGATGCTCTCGACAATAGTCGCCAATTTGGTAGTCGATGCCGCGCTGTAACCCTTTGAGCCAGAAGTGCTGGAACCCACATGCCCAGCAGTCTTTTCCCAGGAAACCAAAGGAGTGAAGGTAGTCCTCGCCGGGAACTCGCCAGTTTTCAAAATTAATGCCCAACTTGAAAGTGGCGTTGGTGGCGGCCATCACTTCAGACTCTTTCAGCCCCAGAAGCTGGTGAAAGACGTGCAATGTGGGAATGGTGGCCTCACCAACGCCTACGGTTCCAATCGCATCGGACTCAACAAGTGTGATTTCCAGGTTTTTACCAATCAGCTTTCCCAATGCCGCTGCGGTCATCCAACCCGCAGTACCGCCTCCTGCAATCACCACCCGACGGATTTTTTCACTTTCCACGTAACACCTCTGTTTTTATTTTGAGCCCACCAGCTCCTATAACGAAGC
Source organism: Microbulbifer aggregans (assembly GCF_001750105.1). Lineage (NCBI taxonomy): Bacteria > Pseudomonadati > Pseudomonadota > Gammaproteobacteria > Cellvibrionales > Microbulbiferaceae > Microbulbifer > Microbulbifer aggregans. Next base: position 1,956,690 of record NZ_CP014143.1, on the reverse strand, counting down.
TGGGCAAGCAGTCAATTTTTCAGCCGTTCTAGCAGGTCTGCGCGCAATCTTTTTGCTGCCTCTGCATCCGGCGGTTCCTGACACAGGCCGCGCGCACTGGCCGGAATATGGTCTGGCCGCCCGTCTCCAGCCTCAAACACATAGTGATCGAACAAAGCCTTCCAGGCTTCGCGGAGTGCCGGCGATAACCCACGAAGACTCAGCATCGCGTGTAACAGTGCACTACTTGGGGCACCAGTATAGTCTGGCGATTCACTCCACCAGTGGCTGTAGAGCACGTTAAGTGGATCCAGCCCTTCTACGTGATGCCACCACATACCAGGAATAAAAAGCGCATCACCGGGGTTCAGTTCAGCAACTTGCGCGTGAACCAAAGCCTCGCGAAATTTCGGGAAACGGTCAAAATCCGGGTCCCGGAAATCCACCAGACTGATCTCCTGCCCTCCCGGAGCAAAACCGAGCGGGCCGGGATACAGATTGGCAACCTGCTCTGGCGGAAACAGCGTGAAACGTCTACGACCGGCGATGTTGCAGGCCAGGTTGTGGGGGTAGTCGTAATGGGCCGCTATCCGTGTACGATTGCCCAGCCACAGAAAGCCAATCGGGGAGAGGTTCTCGAGCCCCGCAGAATTCTGCTCAGCGAACCCCGGAAACCAGCGGCTCACATCAGTAGAAGCCATGTACAACGTGGGAGGGTTTTCAGCGCCAGTACTGTCCAGGATTTCCTGCAACAAGCGGCGCAGATCGACACGACCATTACGAAAATTGAAGCCGTCGAGGCTCTCATTGTAAAAAACCCTACCGTCGATTGCAGGATCGCCATAAGCGGCGTTAACCGGCAAACCATTGTAAAACTCATTCAGATAAGCGGCCGCATCCCGAGGGGAAGATGCGCAAGCCTGCACAGCGGGAAAGTCGCGGCAAAAGCCCCGAAGAACAACTGGTTCCTCAGAACGGAGTAATTCGACCGGTAACGCACCCGGGCGACAATTACTGCGTTCAGCCGCGGACGGCAAACCAAAGGAGGCTAAGCAGGCTTCCCGGCTCACGCCTGTGCCACCTGACGATTCTTGGCGGTCAAAAGTTGACGCACATTCGATTGGGAAGCCATTGCCATGTAAATGGGCTCAAGGTATCCAGCGCGATGCAGTGTATCCAGAGCAGTGGCATCAAGCTCGCGCAGCTTATCCTCATTAATGGTGTAGAAGCCAACCAGCTGATGCTTGTCACCACTATCGAGCTGAACCTCCAGTGTAAAGGGCTCGAGAAGGTCATATTCAACCAACGCGTCAATAAATCCGTCAGCTGCAGTCAAGCCCTGGTGGATGGCCTCCAACATGTCACCAACGTTCTCAAGGTATGGGCTATTACCCCCGAACTCCATAAAAAGTCGCTCACCCTGCTCAGTGTTGACTCGTGGGTTGTCCATGTCTATGTGAATCGTACGCTGCTGCTTCTCGACACCATCTTCAACCACTGCCTGCCTGCCAATCAGGAAGGGCTGGCGGCGAATCGACAATGGAACGTAAGGTGCCTGCCATTTACCGTCTTCGAGGAAGAGGTTTTCACCCTCACGGAATCCGAGCAGGGCCAGCGCAAAGAAGCGACCAGTCTCAGGATGCTTCTGGAAAAATACGGGGTAGTAGGCCTGCAATGAGCGAAACTCCAACGGAAAAGTCAGGGCATACCAGACATTGTCACCGTATTTCTCAGAGCGCTCGGTAATGACCCGCAAATCTTTATGTTCGACACTGTTAAGCGGTACCGCTCTTGTCATTATTCTATTCCTCTATGTTCACGTGTTTGCTACTGCTCACTGCTACCGGACGGCGAGGCGCATTCGCTGTAGTAATTCCCGGTTGCTCGGCAGGCTTCGCTGCAGACGCTCCCGGCTCTGGATGGTGTCATGAAACTGTTTGCGCGCAATCTGTTCTTTTTCAGGGCGCATGGCCCACGGTAATGGGTCAGTCACAAACCCCATACCGTAAAGCACATACTGGTAGCTTGCCGCCGGGAAAAGCTCATCAGCTACCTCACTGTCCTCTACCCACGGCGAACGACAACGCCAGAGGGACAGGGAATCAGCCAGCCGCCCGGGTATTCCATTGGGATCCCTGTGATCCTTCCAGTAACTGCTGTCACGACGCTCAGACAGTACGTAGTGAAGCTTGAGGAACTCGATAATGCGCTGCCAGTGATGAGAGAGTTTGCGATTGAACCTCACTGCAACTGCCTGCATGACTTCTCGATTGGGAGGCAACTGCTCAGCCAGCATTTTGGCAGACTGCTCTACCAGCACCAGGGCAGAAGCTTCCAGGGGCTCGATAAAGCCCGCCGCCATACCAATTGCTACACAGTTCTTATGCCAAAACTGCTCACGATACCCTGGCCTGAAACTGATCTTGCGCAGCTCCGGAGCCTTTTCGCGATTGGCCGCCGGGGTCATTCGAAGATATTGACTGAGCACCAGCTCGGCCTCACTGTCGCTAGTATGAGAACCGGAATAGGTATATCCAACGCCTCTACGGGTCGGGAGAGCAATATCCCATATCCAGCCATTCTCACGCGCGGTGGACAGGGTGCAAGATTCAATGGGCGCATCCTCTTCGGCATAGGGCATCTGCACCGCAAGTGCCGAGTCATTGAATAACACACCCTGTTGGTCAAATATGCCAATACCGTAGTGATCACCCAGCAACAGGCTTCGGGCACCGCTACAGTCGACAAACAGATCGCCCTCGATTGAGCCACCGGAATCAAGGTGCAACGCCGTAATGTAACCATTCTGGTCGTTAGCGATCCTGGTCACCCGCTCACGGAGATGCTCGACACCAAGGCATCCAGTGCAGTGATCTTGCAACAATTCCGCAAACTTTCCTGCATCCAGGTGGTAACCGTAATTGAGGTTGAATGCGTATTCCGGTGTCGTGAGCTGCTTGGGTGCAAGATGGAGACGACTGATGTGCCCCTGAGGACAGACTGCATCACCAAACGGCATTTCGTCTCGGTGCGGCTGCCAGAATGGCTCTGGGTTCTGCTGGTGAAACCCGGCTGGAGCGGTGAAAGGGTGGCAATACTCATCGCCATCGGTAGCCTCACCACCCTGCCGCCAACCTATAAAGCGGGTGCCCTGTTTGAAACTGGCGTCACAGCGAAGAAGGAATTCCGTCTCGGAGATCCCTATGCGCTTCAGCGTTCCTCGCATTGAGGGCCAGGTGCCCTCGCCAACCCCGATTGTTGGCACATCGGGAGATTCCACAAGGGTTATTTGCAACGGGTGATCGCCACCGGCGGCGTATTCGGCTGCAAGTACTCCGGCAGTGAGCCAGCCGGCACTCCCACCCCCAACGATCACCACTTTTTTAACTGCTGTATTACGCATAAATGATACCGGGTGCATGAAACACACCTCTAAGTCAGGGTATCAGGAACAGAAAAGCCGCTGTCTCCAGCGGCTTCCCTGCTACTTCCCTTTGCTTGAAGATGCGTTCACGCTTTTAGAAAGCGTAGCGTGCACCCATCTGCCAGCGAGCACCACCCTGGTACAGACCAAGAGTCTGGAGACTGGAGCGACCGTATACTCGGCTGTACTCATCAGTGATGTTCAAGCCTTCGAGGAAAACTTCCAGACCTTCAACCTGCGGAACCTCGTAACCGATGTTCAGATCGATCTGCTCGTAGGCCTCGGTGTAAGCCGGGTTGGCACCAGTACCCTGACCACGAGAGTTCAGGAAGTCATCCCGCCAGTTGTAAGCAACACGCGCCTGGAAACCATTCTTCTCATAGAAGCCAACCAGGTTCGCAGAGTCACTCAGGCCGATCATCGCTTCCTGATCCTGCAACAGGTAGGGGTTATACTCAACCCCGGCCTCAACGATGGTGTAGTTTGCAATCACACCGAAGCCGGTCTCACCAAACATGTGCTGTACCGCGAACTCCCAACCATCGATGGTTTCCTTGCGATCACCGTTTTCCGGGATGCTCAGCAGGAAGGTCATCTCCGGGTCAGTCGCTGGATTACCGGTGATGACGACATTGCCATCCGCACCAACCTCAACGAAGGGATCGTCAGCAAAGTTGTCGGCGATGTACTGACGAATTTCGTTCACATCGGTCAGACCAGCGTCACGAGCAGCCTGCACCAGCGCGCCCTCAGCAGGGTTCGCGATGCCGAACACATTGGACTCAACTGTTCCGTTAGAGATGAAGTTGGCGATTCGCTTGGTGAAGTAACCGGCAGACGCGTAGCTGGATTCGCCATAGTACCACTCGACGGAGAGGTCGAAGTTAGTGGACTCGAGAGGCAGAAGTGCCGGGTTACCCGCGGAACCACTACCGCCGTCGACACGAGCGAGGGAGCCAATCTGGGTGCCACCTTTGATCGCATCGTAGCTCGGGCGACCAATGGTTTCGCTGGCAGCCGCACGAACGATAACATCTTCTGTCACATCCATCTTGAAGCTGAAGCTCGGCAGCCAATAGTCGTAGTCGGCGGTCTGGGACAGGAACCCAGTACCAGAGTTAACCAGAACCACCTCGTTGGCAGAGCCCCAAATGGCACTGTCATAGGTCGGAGAGGCCGCTTCAGAATCCACTTCAGTGGTCTCATACCGCAGGCCGAAGCTCAGCTCGTAGGGCATCTCGCCGCTGGCCGTCTGGATAGCAGACTCGAAGTTGTACTGAGCAAAAGCAGCTGTTGTGGTTTCTTCGGTAGTCCGGTCAGTTGCCTGATCGTAGGCGGTAGAAGGACAGAACTGAGTTCCACAATCACCAATCAGCCCCGGCCAGATAGCATCACCGTAAAGCTCTTCTGCGATTGCACGCACAGTCTCGAAGTCCCAGTCGAAGTAGACATTCTGCACATCGGCACCACCGATCTCAGAGAAGTCACCGGTGGCGACATCGAACTTGTCTTGAATAGAGTCAGCCGGGAAGAGGGAATCATCCAGATCGCTGGCGGGACCTGCACCACCCCAAGCATCACGTTGCACGACGGCCATCTGCGAGCGGTTGCTCACTGCCTGCATGCTCATACCGAAGTCGATATCGCTGGATTCATTCAGCTCAAAGTTACCGCTGAAGCGGAAGGCATCGATATCGGAACGGTCACGGGAGTTTGTGAACACGCTACCGGTAACCAGCATGTCGGAAGGCTGCACGTCGTTGCCACCACCCACAGACAGCGCGGGAAGGTCCTCACTGAAGTCCGTGGTTGCACTGGTGCGAACGAAAGCTGCGGTAGACAACAGGGCGTCGGAGCCCCAAGGGCTGTCCGGACGACGCTCTGCATCAGAGGTATGCGCATCAAAAGCGAGAGAAAGTCTTTCATTTACGTCCCACTCCAGATTCACACCCAGAGCCTGACCACGATAAGCTTCGGCACTCTCGCCTGCAGCCATGGACAGGTCAGCCGGGGCACCGTAGGTCTCGGAATAGATAATCGGTGTCGCGATGGGACCATCGGTCCAAACGTTCTCAGAAGGACCGAAGTTATACCAGGCAGAAATGTCATTAAACTGCTTGGCGATATCGTTTGCGTAGTACATGTAGTCCATGGTCGCAGTGATATCGTCAGTAGGCGCCCACTGCAGAACCAGCTGACCATTGGTACGCTTACGCTGCTGCTCTTCGAACTTGTAAACAGTGGTTTGCGGCACAGAATAGATATCACCCTCGCCCGGGCGGTTTACCTGGTTCTCCTGCGGCACACCGCCCCACTCGGCAGTTCCGGCACCCCAGTCCTGATCAACGGTACCGGCGAAGCTGCGCCAACCGGTGCCCACCAGGCCCTGCTGACTGCCACTCTCACGCTCCTGAGTACTGGCGGCGATAACTACACCAAAGGTCCCATCGGCGAAAGTATCTGAATAGAAACCGGAGAACTCCGGCGTGATATTTGCCTCTTCAGAGGACTCGTCCATCACGCCTTTGGTGGCAAACTGCAGGCGGCGCTCGCCAATCTCCAGAGGACGGGCAGAGAGCAGGTTGATAGTGGAACCGATACCACCACTTGGCACCAGCGCACTACTGCTCTTGGCAACTTCAACACCCTGAACCATCTCCGACGCGATGTTTTGGAAGTCGAAGGAACGACCACCTGTAGTACGCGCAATCTGACGGCCATTCAGAGTCACCAGGTTGTAGTCCGGGTTGATACCGCGAACGGTCACGCGGCTGCCCTCACCGTTCACACGGTCGATGGACACACCGGTAATACGCTGCATCGACTCGGCAAGGTTGGTATCCGGAAACTTACCGATATCTTCTGCAGAAATGGCATCAACAATACCATCTGCGTCGCGCTTGACGTCCATGGACTTGGTCAAACTGCCACGAATACCAGTAACGGTGATCTCTTCCAGCGCAGCGCTGTCTTCCTGCGCCTGCAGGCCGGCTGCGGGCAGCATGGCAGCACCCATCGCCAGGGAGATCGTGACCGCCAACCGGTCCTTGCGGAATGTTCTGTTCTTCATCAACACTTCCCCGAGTCTTTAAGATTATTGTGTCGTGTTTATGGTTCTCTCGTAGCTACGAAGCTCTGCTGGCCATTCAGCTGATGCTGGGGTGACCCCTACCACCGCCGGGTTTCACTACATCTACCTGCCAACTCTCGCCGCACCACCACGGTGCACCTCGGCGACCCTTCGCACTGTTATGGCATATTGCCGGGTTGGCCGACCACTGCAATTGAGACTCAGGGCAAACAGGACATGACGGATTAAAAGTGCGGCAACCGGGACTCGCTGACCGACTTGCCGCAACAAAGCCACTCCGGGCTGGCTTTACCCCAAAACAAAAAGGCCTGCATCACTGCAGGCCTTTGCGTCTAGATTCCCTGGCTCTTACTGGTTCCCTTAATACCACCAAACCATGCTTAGCTGACTTTCTCCCCATGCGCCTGCTTGTCGGCGTGGTAGGAGGAGCGCACCAGCGGGCCACAGGCAGCGTGCTTGAAGCCGATCTGCTCGGCGTAGAGGCGATACTCCTCGAACTCATCCGGGTGCACGTAGCGCTGTACCGGCAGGTGCTCTTTACTCGGCTGCAGGTACTGGCCAATGGTGAGCATGTCGATGTCGTGCTCTCGCATGTCATCCAGCACGGCGAAGATCTCTTCTTTCTCTTCACCAAGTCCGACCATCAGGCCGGACTTGGTCAGCACGTCCGGGCGGCGTTTCTTGTATTCCTGCAGAAGTTTCAGGGACCACTTGTAGTTGGCACCCGGGCGGGACTCCCGGTACAGGCGCGGCACCGTTTCCAGGTTGTGGTTGAACACGTCCGGAGCCTCGGCTTCGAGGATATCCAGCGCTACGTCCATACGCCCGCGGAAATCCGGAGTCAGAATCTCTACCTGCAGGTTGGGTGAGTGCTCGCGGGCGATACGGATACAGTCGGCAAAATGCTGGGCACCGCCGTCGCGCAGGTCGTCACGGTCCACAGAGGTGATCACTACATAGCGCAGGCCCATGGCGGCGATGGCTTCGGCCAGGTGCTGCGGTTCCTGCGGATCCAGCGGGTTCGGCTTGCCGTGGCCCACATCGCAGAAGGGGCAGCGACGGGTGCAGATCTCGCCCATGATCATGAAGGTGGCAGTTCCGCCGCTGAAACATTCACCCAGGTTGGGGCAGCTGGCTTCTTCGCACACGGTGGCGAGCTTCTGCGAACGGAGGATGCTCTTGATACGGTCCACCTCTTTGGAGGCCGGCACCTTGACCCGGATCCAGTCCGGCTTGCGCAGGACCTGATCGCTGGCGATCACCTTGACCGGGATACGCTCAACCTTGTCACCGTCGCGGAGCTTTTCGCCCTGCTGCAGGCGGCGGGTGCGCTTTACCGGTACCAGATCGGGACGGTCCGGTGTGGAATTCTCAGCCATTGGTTGTTTCCTGTTCCTGCTCGGCGCGCGCACGCGCAAAAATTGATTCTTCGACGGGATGCCACTCGGCAGCATCCAGTGAGAGGGCTTTCACCAGCTCGATGACGAAGACCTCGGCGACCTCACTCCAGGAGGGCACCGGCGCAATCAGTTCCGCCATCTGCACCATCTGCATCCCTGCATAGCCACAGGGGTTGATGCGCAGGAAGGGCGCCAGATCCATATCGATATTGATTGCAATACCGTGGAAGCTACAGCCCCGGCGCACTCTCAGGCCGATGGAGGCGATCTTGTTGCCCGCCCGCGGACCCTCGGTCAGATAAACCCCCGGAGCATCGGCTCGCGGCGCAGCGGCGACTCCGTATCCGGCCAGCATCGCTACGGTTGCGTTCTCCAGTGCCGTGACCAGGTCGCGGACACCGATTTTGGCCCGCCGCAGGTCCAGCAGCGGGTAGACCACCAGCTGCCCCGGGCCGTGATAGGTCACCTGGCCACCGCGGTCTACCTGTACGACCGGGATATCTCCAGTATTGAGCAGGTGCTCAGCCTTGCCGGCCTGGCCCTGGGTAAACACCGGTTCGTGTTCCACGCACCAGATTTCATCAGGGCTGTCACTGTCACGAGTGTCGGTGTAACCGGACATGGCCCGCCAGACAGTCTCGTAGTCACGTCGCCCGAGGTCTCGGATGATTGCCACTCAGAGCACCATATGGATCGATGGATGGGCCTTCAGCTCTTCGAACAGCGCCTTGAGCTGCTCTTCGCCGGTGGCGACGATAAAGAAAGTCACCGAGGTGAAATTGCCGTTGCGGCTATCCCGCACGGTGATGCGCTCTTCGTCGAGGTCGGGCGCATGGCGTCGCATCACTTCCAGCACGAACTCATGTGCGGTGTGATCGGCGTCGCGAACCACCTTGACCGGGTAGTCTTCACAGGGAAATTCGATTTTCGGGGGGGCTTGATTCGGGTCTTGGCTCATACCACTCTCCAGGGCCGCGCAAATGACAGTGACCAGAGGGGACGGCGCGACCGGGCGGGGATTATACCTTGGTGAGTGAATAGTGCACAGTGACCACTGGGGAAAGCAGCCCCCTGTACCGGCGCGCTGGCCAGTAGACCAGGCTGTGAGGGAGGAGTGTATGGCCCCGCCCGTGTCTACCGTGGCGGGGCCGTCTCATGCAATCTTTAGCTGAAGAAGCCCATGACAAAGCGCTTGATGGCATCCCACAGGCGCTTGAAGAAGCCCGCCTCTTCAACCTCTTCGGCAGTGACCGCCTTCACTTCAGCGACAGTCTTGCCATCCAGGGTCACAACCACCTTGCCCACTGGCTGCCCCTTCTTCAGCGGAGCCTCCAGCTCCCCATCAATGATCAGGTCGGCCTTGATGTTGTCTTCTCCGCCCCGGGGGATGGTGACAAACACGTCTTCCTGAACCGCGATACCGACTTCAGGCTGCTTGCCGCCCCAGACACGCTCGGTCTGCAGGACGTCGTCGGAGCCGTAGACCTTGTGGGTCTGGTAGTAGCGGAAACCGTAGGCCAGCAGCTTCTGGCTCTCGGCTGCGCGCTTTTCATCACTGTCGGTGCCCAGCACGACAGAGATCAGGCGCATACCGCGCTTTTGTGCCGAGGCCACGAGGCAGTAGCCGGCCTCTTCGGTATGGCCGGTTTTGATACCGTCCACCGCGTTGTCCCGCCACAGCAGACGGTTGCGGTTGGGCTGGTTGATACCGGCGAAGCTGAAATACTTCTCGGAGTAGAGGTTGTAGTGCTCCGGGTGGTCCATAACCACCGCGCGCCCCAGCGTGGCGAGGTCGCGGGCGGTTGTCATATGTCCTTCCGCGGGCCAGCCAGTGGCGTTTTTAAAGGTGGTGTCATGCATGCCCAGCAGCTCTGCCTGCTGATTCATGACTTCGGCGAATACATCCTCACTGCCAGAGACAAACTCTGCCAGGGCAATGCTGGCATCGTTACCGGACTGGATAATGACGCCGCGCAGCAGGTCAATCACCGGTACCTTTTCGCCCACCTTTACAAACATCTTCGAACCGCCCTTGCGCCAGGCCTTTTCGGAGATGAGTACCTGGTCCGTCTCCTTGATGGTGCCCTTCTCGATCTCCTCGGAGACGATATAAGCGGTCATCATCTTGGTGAGACTGGCCGGGGGAACCTGCTTGTCGGCATTCTCCTCCACCAGAATCTGGCCAGTGTGGGCGTCCAGCAGCAGGTAGGCGGTGGCAGCCAACTGCGGTGGCGCCGGAATGAGGGACTGCTCGGTTTGGGCAGTGGCGGCAGCGCTGGACAGCAGCAACAGGCAGGCAAGAAAGCGTTTGATCATGGGTGGTTGTCTCTTTATTCCTCGTGTTCGTCGATTCCTGTAGGCAAAGTTTTACGGGCCGGCTTTGCCAACCGGCGCACCCCTCAGTCGTATACGACCAGCGGGGTGCCGAGACGGTTCTGCTCCACCGTTTCCCGAGCCGCCACCAGGGAGCGCTGCTGCGCCAGCGGCCCTATTCTCACGCGGTACAGTGTTTTTGCTCCGTTGAACACCGGACTGACCGATACAGGATAGTCGACCACTGAGGCGACCTGCCCGCGCACGCGGTCAGCCTGGGAGGGGTCGCTGAAAGCACCTACCTGCAGATAAGTATTCGTGGGTAGCTTGAAACTGGCATCCTGCGCCAGGGCCTCTCTGGCAGAAACATCCTTCTCGGCGACCAGGGTTTCGGTTGCCGGCGGCAGGCTATCCGGATCCAGGGCAACCACCTCAACGCGCGCTACCCCCTTATCGATATAGCCCAGCTTCTGCGCGGCGGTGTAGCTCAGATCAATAATCCGTCCCGGCACAAAGGGGCCGCGGTCATTGACCCGCACGATCACGCTGCGACCGTTATCCAGATTGGTGACTTTGGCGTAGCTAGGCAGGGGCAGCGTCTTGTGAGCCGCGGACATGGCGTACATATTGTAGACCTCGCCATTGGCAGTGCGCCGGCCGTGGAACTTGGTGCCGTACCAGGAGGCATGGCCCTGCTCCTTGTAGCCCTTCACCCCGTTCATCACGCGATACCTGACGCCATTTACGATATACGGTGACTTGTTACCCGCCTGGCCGATGGGCTCTCGCACGGGTGTGGGATCAGGTGTAGCCAGCATATCCACAGGTACCGGTGGCCCACTGTCCTTCACTTCATCCCTGATGGGCTTGCTGGGCTGGCCACTACAGGCGGCCAGCAACAGGGCAGCCGCAGCGGCAGCCAGTCGCTTGTTATTTTTCAGCATGAAATCCCCCGACGGATGGCGTCAATCGGCCGCGCACCCAGACCGTTCTTATTTGGTAATTGCTGTTAAATTCGGATTTTTGATGGATGGCACCCCGGTTGGTTCCCCGGAGTGCAGATCCTGAATTTTATTTTCGCCCGTCAGACGCAGTGCTCAGGAGCGCCCTCCACGAGCCTTGACGATTTCCTGCGCGAGGTCATACACCGCCATCGCGTACAGGCGGCTGCGATTGTAACTTGTTATTACAGAAAAATTCTTGAGGCCGATCCAGAATTGCTTGCCCTGTTCCGTCTGCAGGGAAAAAACATTGGCGCTCATGTCCGGGGCGACCTGGGCCGTGGTGGAGAAACCCTTCTCCTCCAGCTGGCCTACAGTCCACTGGGGTTTGAGTGAGTCGTTGACGATGGTCATGTCAGCATTCGGGCGCGGAGTGGCCAGCACCACCACTGGATCCAGCGGCAGCCAGCCGTGCCGGGCCAGATAATTGGCCACGCTGCCAATGGCGTCCTCGGTATCCTCCCAGATGTCCACTTTGCCGTCGGCATTGAAATCCACCGCATAAGCGCGGTAGCTGGACGGCATAAACTGGCCAAAGCCCATGGCACCGGCATAGGAACCTTTCAGGTCGGTGGGCTTGAAACCCTGATCGCGGGTCAGAAGGAGGAAGTTTTCCAGTTCCTTGGTGAAAAATTCTGAGCGGCGGGGATAGTTAAACGCCAGCGTCGCCAGGGCATCCAGTACCCGGTACCCCCCCATATTGCCGCCATAGCGTGTCTCCACCCCGATGATGGCGACGATCAATTCCGCCGGCACACCATATTTCTGTTCAGCTTCGGTGAGCGCCTTTTTGTTCTTGTCCCAGAAGTCGACACCACCGGCGATACCCTGCGGGGTAACAAACAGTTTGCGGTACTCGTACCAGGGTTTGGCTTTCTCAGCGGGGCGCTGGATAGCCTTGAGGATGGAGTCCTTACGTTTGGCCTCGCGCATCAGGGCCACCATCTCATCACGATCGAAGTTGTGCTTTTCGACCATGTAATCGACGAATGCCTGGGCATTCGGGTTATCTCCGTGGCCTGGTTCCTGCGCACAGGCGGAGAGGATCATGCCCAGCCCCACCAAAAGTCCCGTGGTCCACTTCAAAACTACCACTCCTGTTCTCATATAGCGTCTCTACATCCAAGTACATCGAAGTTTTGTGCGCCACGCGGATCTCACAGACGAAATCTAGAACGTTACACGGCGCTGCTCTGTGCCAATGGCCATGAGGATACCGAAACCTGCCATCAGAGTAATGGCAGAGGTCCCACCATGGCTCACAAGTGGCAGGGGCACCCCCACCACCGGCAGGAGCCCGGTGACCATTCCGATATTCACAAACACATAGACAAAGAAAGTCAGCGTAATACTCCCCGCCAGCAGTCTTCCGAAGACATGTTGGGCCATGAAACTAATATAGATGCCCCGTGCAATGATCAGCACATACAGCAAAAGCAGCAGCAATGCACCGCGCATACCCCACTCTTCAGAGAGTACGGCGATGATGAAGTCGGTGTGGCTTTCAGGCAAAAAGTCCAGCTGGGACTGGGTGCCCTGCATATAGCCTTTTCCGTAAACCCCTCCTGAGCCAATGGCAGCCTTGGACTGGAAGATATTCCAGCCAGCGCCCAGCCGGTCGGCATCGGGGTCGAACAGGGTCATGATGCGCTGCTTCTGATAATCACGCAGGCCCCACTGCCAGATCGGCCAGGCGGACGCCACCAGCGCCACGGCTGCGCCACCGATCATCTTCCAGCTGAGCCCCGCAAGATAGAGCGCAAAGATACCCGAGGCCGCGATCAGGATTGAGGTACCCAGGTCCGGCTGGCGCACGATCAGTGCCGCGGGTATTGCAACGATCGCCAGCGCGCCGAGCACGGTAATAAAGGAAGGCGGCAGCGTGCGACGATGGAGAAAGGCCGCCACTGACATGGGCACCGCGAGCTTGAGGGCCTCGGAGGGCTGGAAACGGAAACCACCAATCTCCAGCCACCGCTGAGCGCCTTTGGCACCCACCCCCACGAACAATACCGCTACCAGCATTCCGCAGCCGGCCACATATAACCAGGGCGACCATCGCCGGTACATATCCAGCGGCACGTTTGCGGCCACGAGCATGCCGACAAAAGCGATACAGAGAAACACCGCCTGGCGACGCACGTAATGCGTCTCGCCACCGGAGGCGCTGTACAGCACGGTCAAGCCAACGCCACAGAGTAAGATCAGGAGCACCAGCAACGGCACATCGATGTGCCAGCGGCGGGAAAAGCTGACCGGACGGCTGAGGCTGCTGTGCGAATCCGGCAACCGGTGCATGTAATCGCGACTAGCCACGGATACCCCCTTTTTCTAGCTGAACCGGTCCGGGCAATACACTGGCGGTATCCTCATAGGGACGGGACAGCCAGTCAAAGAACACCTCCCGGGCCACGGGCGCAGCAACGCCACCACCGGTTTCGCCGTTCTCTACCAGCACCGCTACTGCGATCTGCGGATCATCCACCGGAGCAAAAGCCACAAACAGGGCGTGATCCCGATGGCGCTCCTTCAGCGCTTCGGAATCGTATTGCTCACCCTGGGCAATACCCACCACCTGGGCGGTACCGGTTTTGCCGGCGACACGGAAATCCAGATCGGCTCCGGCCTTCTTGCCAGTGCCGTGCGTGCTGTAGACCACGGACTCCATGCCCTCGAAGATCAGATCCCAGTGCTCCGGTCTGGCCTCGACGTGATGCAGCACTTCCGGCGGCTGCTCCACGCCGTCGACCGCCATCACCACCTGCGGCTTGTAGTGGGTACCACGGTTGGCGATGGTGGCCGTCATGACTGCCAGCTGCAGTGGCGTGGCCAGTACGAAGCCCTGCCCGAGGACTGCATTGAGATTGTCCCCCGGGAACCAGGGCATGCCCCGGGCGCCACGCTTCCAGGCCCGCGAGGGGAAAAGACCGGGACGTTCTACCGGCAGGTCGATACCGGTCTTGGCACCAAGTCCGAAGCGGGTGGCGATATCGTGCATGCCGTCGATGTTCCACCGGTGGGCCATATCGTAGAAATAGACATCACAGCTCTCGGTCAACGCCTGAATCAGGTCGACCTTCTTGCCGTGCCCCCAGCGCTTCCAGTCACGGTACAGGCGGGTGTCGTTGGGGAGCTTGTACCAACCGGGATCCTTGACCTTGGTCTGGCGATCGATCACGCCGGCCGCCAGGCCTCCGAGCCCCATCAGCGGTTTGAGGGTCGAGCCGGGAGGGTACTGTCCCTGGATGGCCCGGTTGAACAACGGCACGTCAATGGAGTCCCGCAGCGCCTTGTAGTCCTTGAAGCTGATACCGGTTACGAACAGGTTCGGGTCAAAAGAGGGTTTGCTGACAAAGGCCAGCACGCCACCCGTCTTCACGTCGATAGCCACCACAGAGCCGCGATTCTCGCCAAGCGCCTCGGTCGCCACCTGCTGCAGGCGGGCATCCATATGCAGGGTGAGCTCGGAACCGGGCTCTGGATCGTGCCGTTCGAGCACCCTCAGGACGCGACCACGGGCATTGGTCTCGACGTTCTCGAAACCGACCTCGCCCAGCAGCACATCCTCGTAGGACTTCTCCAGACCCACCTTGCCGATACTCTGGGTACCGCGGTAGCGCCGTACATCCTCTTCGGAGAAGTCCGTCAGCTCCCGCTCACTGATCCGGCCCACATAGCCGACGCTGTGGGCGAAGAGATCGGTCATCGGGTAGTAGCGCACGAGCTCGGCTTCGACCGAGACACCAGGGAGGCGGAATTCGTTGACACTGATACGCGCGATCTCCTCCTCCGTCAGTCGGTAGCGCAGGGGCACCGGCTCGAAGGGGCGGCGACGCTGCAGCCGCTGGCGGAATTTATCCACATCGGCATCATCCAGTTGCACCAGACGGCCAATCAGCTCGAGGGTACCGTCCATATCGCGGACCCGTTCGCGCACCACAGCAAGGGTATAACTGGGCCGGTTATCCGCCAGCAGGGCGCCATTACGGTCATAGATCAGGCCGCGGGTGGGAGACACGGGGCGCACCTGGATGCGGTTTTCGTCGGACTGGGTGCGGTAGTCGTCGTAATTGACCACCTGCAGGTTATAGAAGCGCGCTACCAGCACGCCCAGCAGCACCACTACCCCGACGAGCGCCACCAGCATGCGGTTGCGAAACAGCCGCTGCTCGAGGAGGGGGTCTTTCAGGTGCAGATCGTGGGCCATTGGTCACTTGGGCTGGCGCGAAAATTGACCACGAAGTGTACACTTCGGCGGCGATTTGATGAATGCAAAGTGCGAAATTTAGTGAAGATTCGCGAAACAACCCGCATTCGCTGACCCGATTGCGGCTTCCCGGTGACTGGACCGCACAGACAGATTCACGCTCCGGGCCACTAGGGGTGGTAAATCAGGGACAATCTCCCTGAGGGCCTGACCGGAAGCTGAGCTGCCAGTCACTTGTGGTAGGGGTGTCCCGCCAGCAAAGTCCAGGCTCTGTAGAGCTGCTCCGCAAGGACCACCCGCACCAGAGGGTGCGGCAGGGTCAGCGGCGACAGGGACCAGCGCTGGCGAGCCTTCGCCAGGCAGTCCGGCGCCAGCCCATCGGGCCCGCCGATCAGCAGCGCCACGTTGTCGCCCTGCATTTGCCAGCCCTCCAGCTGCTGCGACAGCTGCTCTGTACTCCAGGGCTTGCCCTTCACATCCAGTGCGACGACATGGTCGCGAGGATGCAGTGCAGCCAGCATCGCCTCCCCTTCTTTCTGACGCGCCTTTTCGACCAGTGCCGGCGCATTTTTCTGGCCACGCTGGCCGAGGGGGATCTCAACCATTTCCAGGCTGATCTCCCGGGGCAGCCGCTTGGCATACTCGTTGTAGCCTTCCTGAACCCAGGCCGGCATGCGCCCGCCGGCGGCGAGGATGCGAATCTTCATCTGGAATTCACTCCACCAAAGGGCGACGTACTCGTCACCCGTCGGCGCGAGTCCTTACTCTTCCCGGCTCGCCGGCGTCATGGACCAGAGCTTCTCGAGGTCGTAGAAGCTGCGCACATCGGCCAGCATCACATGAACCACCAGATCGCCGTAATCGACCAGCACCCATTCGCCCTGCTCCAGCCCTTCGACGCCGATGGGACGGACACCTGCCTGCTTGCCCTCTTCGACCACATTGTTCGCCAGAGACTTCACCTGCCGGTTGGAGGTACCGGTGCAGATAATGAGTGTGTCCATCACATCACTCAGTTCCGAGACATCCATGGCAACGATGTCCTTCCCTTTAAGATCCTCCAGTGCCTCAATGGCGATTTTCTTGATATCTGTCATAACACCTTGTTTAGCAGCCGCTTTCGGTGGCTGTCCGATAGAGTTGTTTGTCTTCAATATATTGCAAAACTGCGTCCGGCAGCAGGAAACGGGGAGACTGTCCCCGTTCGATAAGCTGGCGGATGCGGGTCGCGGAGATGGGCAGCAGGGTTTGCTCCCGCACTACGATGCTCCCGGCGGGCGACTCGCGCAGAGATCGCGGCTCACCCTCATGACTGCGCAGTAATTCCGCCACTTCCCCCTCCTCCGGCAAATGCCAGCCGGGTCGGGTTGCCACCACCAGGTGCGCCAGCTCCAGCAGTCGCTGCCAGCGGTGCCAGGTAGGCAGGGTGAGCAGGGAATCGAGCCCCATGCAGAAGCTGAGGGAAACCGACTCACCGAGTTCAGCCCTCAGTGCCTCCAGGGTGTCCACCGTATAAGTGTCGCCACCCCGGCACAGCTCCCGGTCATCCAGAGTCAGTTCCGGACAGTCCCGAATCGCCAGCGCCAGCATTTCCCGACGGCGCTCCGCGGAAACGCCGGGCGACTGCCGGTGGCGGGGCTGATGACTGGGCAGCAACCGCATCTCGTCGAAGCCCAGCGCTTCTTTCAGCTCGAGCGCCATCCGCAGGTGGCCGAAGTGCACCGGATCGAAAGTGCCGCCGAACAGGGCGATCGCCCTTCTCTCGCTATTCATCTGTTCCAGAACTAGGGGTTGGCTCGTTCATGCCCGCACCGCACAGTCAAAAGCGCTCCAATTTGGAGCCGTATCGTGAGGTATCCACAGCTTGCCCGGGCAGGGCCATGCTCGGGCGCCCCAAACCAGCGCTACTGGCGGATATGCCCATCCCCCAGAACAATCCACTTCTGGGAGGTCAGTCCCTCCAGGCCCACCGGGCCGCGGGCGTGGATCTTGTCCGTGCTGATGCCGATTTCCGCACCCAGCCCGTACTCGAAACCATCCGCAAAGCGGGTCGAGGCATTCACCATCACCGAACTGCTATCCACTTCGGCGAGAAAACGCCGCGCGCGGCTGTAATCCTCGGTAACGATGGATTCCGTATGGCCGGAACCATAGCGGGCGATGTGATCCATAGCAGCATCCATATTGGCCACCACCCGGATCGCCAGCACCGGCGCCAGGTACTCCTCGCTCCAGTCCGACTCGCTGGCCGCCTCACAATTCGAGAGGATGCGCAGTGTACGCGCACAGCCGCGAAGCTCAACCTCTCTTTCGCGATAAGCAGCGGCCAGGCGCGGCAGAATCTCTTCCGCAATCCCCTCGGCCACCAGCAGGGTTTCCATGGCATTGCACACGCCATAGCGGTGGGTCTTGGCATTCAGGGCGATATTGAACGCCTTTTCCCGGTCAGCGCGGTCATCGAGATAGACATGACAGACCCCGTGCAGGTGCTTGATCACAGGCACTCTCGCATCGCGGCTTACCCGCTCGATCAGACCAGTACCGCCGCGGGGTACGATCACATCCACGTATTCCGGCATGGCGATCAGGGCACCCACCGCTGCGCGGTCGGTGGTGTCCACCACCTGCACCACGGACTGCGGCAAGCCGGCCTCTTCCAGCCCGGCCGCGATACAGGCCGCAATGGCGCCATTGGAGTGCAGTGCCTCGCTACCACCGCGAAGGATGGTCGCATTACCCGATTTCAGGCACAGGCTGGCGGCGTCGATGGTGACATTGGGACGGGACTCGTAAATGATGCCCACCACGCCCAACGGCACGCGCATTTTGCCCACCTGAATACCGCTGGGACGGAAATTGAGATCGTCGATCTCACCGACCGGATCCGGCAGCTCTGCAACCTGGTGCAGCCCCTCGATCATACCGTCGATGCGCTCGTCGTTGAGCTCCAGGCGATCCAGCAGGGCCGCATCCAGGCCGCTGTTTCGCCCGGCTTCGAGATCTTTCTGATTGGCTTCCAGCACTTCACTGCGGCGCAAGTCCAGCTCGCGACCGATCGCCTGGAGAGCGTGATTCTTGGTGGCGGTATTTGCCCGGGCTATCACGCGGGCCGCGTCCCGGGCGCGACGCCCCATGGACTCGATTTTCTCCCGGGTGGACCGCGAATCGGCGGTTTCCGTCGCGCTGCTAGTGGTCACAGAGGCTCTCCATGCGATGCAATAGGCCGCGCAGTATAACGCAGAGCAGCATCCCGGTTGTGGCAGGCGGGCAAATCGAGCAAGTTCTCAGGACGCAGCTGAAGCGGTTACTGTTTGGACCAGCGGTCAAGGCTGGCGGCTATGGTCGCCAGCCGCTCCAGCGGATCTTCTGTGTCCAGAAGCTCAATACGCACCTTATCGTCTAACGGCAGCAGCTGCGCCAGCTGCCAGGAGAGTGCATCGGCACTCTCCACGGGCTCAAACTTCAAAGACAGCATGGCCGCGTGCTCCTTCAGCTCATCGAGGACCGCCAGCAACCCGTCGCACTCCACCGGCACCGGTCGCAAAGGCTCATCCGGCAACCAGTCCACCTCAGCCATCATCACGCCGTCTTCGCTGCGGCTGGTGCTATTGATCCGGAACCGGCGCTGGCCCTGCACCATGATGTGCAGCAGCCCCTCCTCCCCCTGACTCCAGTCAACGATTTTGACGAACACACCCACCGGCCAGACATCCGAACGCCCCACTTCGCCGCCGGAGCGGATCAGCACAATACCGAATCCGTCATCGGCTTTGAGCGTGTCGGCGACAAGGCGCAGGTAGCGCTGCTCAAAGATACGCAGCGGTAAAGTGACGCCGGGAAACAGCGCAACCCGCAGTGGAAAAATAGGTATCTGGGACACAGGCCTTCTCGCATCCAGGGAGTACTCTCAAAGATAACATCTATAGGCACAGCACCACGGCCAAATCGGCAGAAAAAGAATTTTGTGCCAGCTAGTCTATGCTCTATGAAGACGATTTCCGGGAGAGTGCCATGCGTTGGCAAAAGGGTCGCAGAAGTGAGAATGTCGAAGACCGCCGCGGTGAATCCGGGGGCGGCGGCCTGGGTGGACTGGGCAACCTGCTCGCCATTGCTCCTTTCCTGTTGCGCAGTAAGAAAGGCTGGCTGATTCTCGCTGCCATTGCCGCCTTTTATTTCTTCTTTGGCAACGGCAACCTGTTCCAGAGTGCGCCGCCGCAGACTCAGGTTCCCGACACTGCTGGCGGCCAGCCTGCACAACCCAGCGATGTGGTGGCAGATTTTGTGTCGGTCGTACTGGCGGATACAGAAGACACCTGGACGCAGGTATTTGCGACCGCAGGCGCACAGTACACCCCGCCCAAGCTGGTGCTTTACGACGACATGATCCGTTCAGCCTGTGGGCTCAACAGTGCGGCTGTGGGCCCCTTTTACTGCCCCGGTGATGGCAAGGTGTACCTGGATCTTGGCTTCCTGAACGAGCTCAAACGCCTGGGCGCACCGGGAGACTTTGCCTTCGCCTACGTGATCGCCCACGAGGTGGGACATCACGTTCAGAACTTGCTCGGCACCTCGCAAAAGGTACAGCAGGCGCGCATGCAATCCGATAAAGCCACGGCCAACCGTCTGTCGGTGATGCTGGAATTGCAGGCGGACTGCTTTGCCGGCGTCTGGGCCTTTTACGCACATCGCGATCGGCAGCTGCTTGAGCCAGGTGATATTGAGGAGGGCATCAACGCCGCTGCGGCCGTGGGCGATGACCGACTGCAGCGGAAGTCCGGTCGGGCCGTATCCCCCGATTCATTTACCCACGGCAGCGCGCAACAGCGCGCCTATTGGTTCCGCCGCGGCTTCGAGAGTGGCGATGTCAACCAGTGCAACACTTTTGCCGCCCTTTCCGGCCAGTGACACAGCTCGCGGCAAGCGCACGGTAAAACCTCTAAGCTGAAGCAACAGAATCAACATTCGCCGACCAATTCGACGGAGACAGCACCATGCCAAAAGCGACCGCACGACATATTCTTGTGGAAAGTGAACAGAAGTGTCAGGAACTAAAGAAGAAGATCGAGGAAGGTGCTGATTTCGGCGCCGTCGCCCAGGAGCACTCCAAGTGCCCATCCGGCCGTAACGGCGGTGACCTGGGAGAATTTAGTCAGGGGCAAATGGTGCCCGAATTCGACAGGGTGGTTTTCTCGGAAGAGCTGAACAAGGTGCACGGCCCTGTCAAAACACAGTTTGGCTACCACCTGCTGGAAATCACCAGTCGTCACGACTGAGTTCAGAGACAAAATTCTCTGTTACCAGCAGCCCTCGAACACTGTTGACGAGAACCGCTATTAGTTGCCGCTACCGGGGCGGGTTATTACCGCCCCGGACCCAGAGCACTGACGATTATCCCCCCTTATATTTTCTCCACCCAGTCCAATCAGCGAGCGGCCTGCCACCGCTACTCGATTTGAATGCGATAACGAACTCAGCGCGGAATCTTAATCAGCACAACGATTGTAATTGGCATTAACCGCTCCAACTTCCGACGGCCCTTATTGGTCAATGGCGCCAATTTCGTTTTTTCGGCCAGGCTTGATGCAATTTTAACCACCACAAACTTTCAAACTTGTTAATTCTCGACAAAACAAAATAAATTATTCTGAGGATGTAGCTCTTCAGGAATTTATAAATTAGACTCGAGCAGTCCTTCCGTTGGGGAACTGGACTTTCTATTGATGTACAGGGTCTTGGCTCAAAAAATGACAGCGATGTCACTTTGGAGATTCCAAGGCGCAAGGAGAGAGAGCCTTGGCATTAGTGTCAGCTTTGACACTTGGGGTGCGCTGAGGCATCAGCAAAACCGCATAACGATAAGACCGGGAAAAACCTATGTCATCAAACGTCTTTCACAAAAAACTTCTGGCAAGCGGAATCGCCCTGGCCCTGGCCGGAGCGGCCGCCCCTCTGGCACTCGCCCAGGAAGAAGAGAAAAAAGAAAAGCAATCCACTCAGATCGAAGAGGTCGAGGTAGTTGGCTTCAAGGCATCCCTGGAAAGAGCCATCGATGCCAAGCGCTACTCCACTATGGTGATGGACAGCATCACCTCCGAGGACATCGGTAAATTCCCCGATAAGAACATCGGTGATGCACTGATGCGTATTCCGGGTGTCGGCATCGAGCGCCGTTTCGGCGAAGCGGACGGCGTGAGCATCCGTGGTCTGGATCCGGCGCTTAGCCTGACCTATCTCAATGGTCAGTCCATCTCCACCGCCCAGTGGTTCGAAGGCTACCGCCCGACCCGCGGCTTCCGTTCTGACATGTTGGCCGCCGAGCTGGTCTCCGCACTGGAAGTCTACAAGTCTCCGCGCGCCGACCTGCCGGAAGGCTCCATCGGCGGTACCGTCAATATCAAAACCTCGCGCCCGCTGGATCTGGCTAGTGGCACCGCGCGCGGCTCCGTGGAATATCAGTACTCTGAAAACGCCGAGCGCTGGGATCCGGCTTACTCCGGTCTCTACAGCTGGAAGTCCGACGACGAGAAGTTCGGTGTGCTGGTGAGCGCCTCTCACCAGGAGCGCTTCACCACCTACGACGCCATGGAAAACTACTATGGCGCAGGCGTAAGCGCGAAGAACGTCGAGCCCGCCGGTGACTTTACCAATGCCACCTGGGGCGCTGGTCACGCTATCTTCCAGCAACAGCGCGAGCGCACCGCCTACAACTTCACCGCGCAGTACCAGCCGACTGAGCAGCTGGATATCGTTGCCAACTACCTGAATTTCGAGCTGTCAGCGGATAACGTCAACTCCAACTACCTGGTGGTGCCGGGTCGTACTGACGACATCAGCAATGTCACCGCTTCCAAGGAGTTCCCGGCCGGTAATGGTATCCTCAAGCACGATTCCATTCTCGGCAATGTTTCCGGTGAATCCGGTGACGATTACTGGTTCGGTCCCGACTCCTTCTTCCGTAACACCAACCCGGAAGCCCAGGCATTCGACCTCGACGTGACTTATACCCACGACCTGTTTGAAGCCCACGCCCAGGTTGGCCACACCGAAGCCGCCGGTGACATCATCGTGATCGGTTACTTCGGCAAGATCAACGCGGCCAATGCCGACGTCGCGGGCCTGACTGGTGATGAAGTACTGACCCTCGACCTTACCGGCAACAAGCTCGGTGTCGATTTCCAGGGCTTCGATCCAAGCAACCCGGGCAACTACCCGCTGGAAATCCGCGAGAACAACCCGCACATCGAGGACTCCGACGAGGAGACCTACGTTCAGTTTGACCTGACAGTGCCGATCGATAACGGCGGTTACATCACCTCCGTGAAGACCGGTCTGAAGTACCAGGACCACACCAACGAGCGCCACCTGTACAACTTCACTGCCCAGATCCCGGCAAGCCTGGCGCTTGGCAATGCCACCTATGCTGACCTCCCGGTTAATACCGGCTGTGGCCAGTATGAGGAGACGGCCAAGAGCAATACCCTGACCTGTCTGCCGACCCTGGATCTGGACGGTATTCGTAGCCTGTCCTCCCAGCTGACGCCAGGCAACACCCGCGAGCGCGAGAGCCTGTCTGATTTCTACGAGATCCAAGAAGACAAGCTGGCTCTCTACGCCATGGCCGAGTTCGAGTACGACAAGCTGAGCGGTAACTTCGGTGTGCGCTATGTCGACTACGAACTGGAATCCATTGCTAACCAGCAGGCCAATGACGAGTGGCTGCTGGGTGTTCCGACATCCAACGACTACAGTGAGATTCTGCCGAGCCTGAACGTGGTTTATCAGCTGCAGGATGACCTGTTGCTTCGCGGTGCTGTTGCGCGGGTGATGTCACTGCCCAACTACCAGGATCTGCGCAACACCTTCAGCTACAACAGCACCACCCTGACCGGTTCCGCAGGTAACCCCTATCTGGATCCGTGGCTGGCCAACCAGTTTGATCTGGGCGTGGAGTGGTACTTTGCTGATGGCGCCCTGGCTAGCGCCACCTATTTCCGTAAGGATATCGAGTCCTTCCTGTTCTCCATCTCTGAGCTCGAAACCCTCGACATCATTGATGAGAACACCGGCGAGACCGTTACCCGTCAACTGGAAGTGTCCCGTACCCGCAACGGTGGTGAGGCCAGTGTTCAGGGCCTCGAGCTGCAGCTGCAGACGGAAATCGCCTACGGCTTCGGTGTCAGCACCAACTACACCTTCACCGATGCTGAGGTTGTCGATAACAATGGGGTTTCCGGCCTGAACCTGCCGGGTAACTCCGAAGATATGTGGAACGTTACCGGTTACTGGGAAAATGACCGTTACAGCGCCCGCCTGATGGCCAACCATCGCGGCGAGTTCTTTAACGGCATTCGTATCGGTACCGCTTCCGAGACCGAAGCGTTCACCTCTCTGGACGTGGCCTTCTCTGCGGACGTAACCGACAACGTCACCCTGAGCCTGCAGGGCGTCAACCTGACTGGAGAGCTGTACCGTACCAAGAACTCCCAGGATAACTGGGATGGTATCTTCCAGCTGATCAACGATGGTGGTACCCGCTGGTTCATGAACGCTTCCGTGAAGTTCTAAGAAGCGTGCTCCGGCCCCTCAGGGGAGCCGGATGCCAGCCATAAAAAAACCGGCTTCGGGCCGGTTTTTTTATGGCTGGAATTTCCCCTCAGATACTCTGGAAGCGGAAATCCTTCAGCTGATCCAGCAGGCGCCGGTTGGTCACCAGCTGTGTCGGCACTTCACGGCGCATCCGGTCAATACGGGCAAAGTTTTCCCTCGCATATTCAAGATGTGGCAGGCGTGCGGGATTGTCATATTGATAATTTCCGTAGCCCATGCCGTAGAGGATAAATTCATAGCTCTCGCGCACGAATGGCTCGAGACTACTGGACAGATCAAATCGGCTCGGCGGGTAGTATTGCCAGAAGTCCAGATACTCTCTCAGTGACTCCGGCGCCGTCTCGGGACGGGTATTCTCGATCCAGAAATCCGAATCCGTGCGTCCGCTCAGGTAGTAGTGCAGCTTGATAAAGTCGACCACGCTGTTCCAGCGACCGATGAACGACGCGTTGTATTTCTTTTCCAGCCGCTCCAGCATCTCACTGTTACGTTGGAACAGCTCGCCGAGCATATTGCAGGCCGCCTCGACCAGGAAAATCGCACTCGCCTCCAGCGGCTCGAGAAACGCTGCTGCCAGCCCCACAGCAACGCAGTTCTTGTGAAATACCTTCTCGCGATATCCAAGCCGCATCTTGATGTGCTTGGCATCGAGCTTTTCAGAGCCGGGACCGAGGGTATCGCCGCAGCTGTGCCTCCGCTTCATCATCAGAGATGAAATCGTCACTGTAGACATGGCCTGTGCCCCGACGCGCCTGCAGGCCGATGTCCCAGATCCACCCGGCGGTCTGTGCGGTCGAGAGCGTGGGGCTGGAGATGGGGGCATCCGGGCGTTCGTAGGGCATCTGGATGGCGATAGCGCTGTTCACGAACAGCTTGTCCTTCACCGATCGAAAGGGAATCTCATAGGTGCGATCAATCAGCAGCCCTGCGAACCCGCTACAGTCGACAAAAAAGTCACCTTTGATATCCCCCTTCTCACGGGTGGCAAGCGAGGTGATATATCCATCCTCGTCCAACCTGGCCCTTTCAATATAGGCGGAGATATGCCGGACACCCAGCTTCTCGGTCGCGACCTTCGCCAGCATCTTCGCAAACTTGCCCGCATCCAGGTGATAGGCGTAATTCAGCAGTCCTTCATAGGCGGGGGTGGCCATGGTCTTGGGAGCGAAGTACCCCCGGCACGCTTCGGGCTGCACCGAAATCGCATCGGCATAGGATCGATTAAGCTCCGATTTCAGATAGTGCCAGTATGGCCCGGGAGAAGTGCGCCACTGCGTGTGTGGCAACTCGAAGGAGTGGAAATAAGTAGCATCGCTCCCATCCTTGTGGAGCCTGTGCCAATTAACAAACTGTGTTCCCTGCTTGAAGGAAACATCGCACTCACGGATAAAGTCGGTTTCGTCGATACCAATGCGCTTCAATGTGCTGCGCATGGTGGGCCAGGTGCCCTCCCCGACGCCGATAGTCGGTGCATCGGGTGACTCCACCAGGGTGATATTGGTCTCGGAATCATTGATGATATTGAGCTGCCTGGCCAGAGACGCTGCAACCAGCCACCCCGCCGTACCACCACCGACGATGACTATATTTTTTATTGTGTTCAAGACTGCCCCCGAGGTGGCGTTGTACCAGTGACAAACTGGTGGTGTAATTTATTCTTGTCGTCGGGCAATACCATCAAAACGCCCGAAATTAATGGTTTAGTTTGCCACTCTTGACCAGTAGTGGGAACCATCGTCCCCGGGGGATCCAAGTTGAAAAAGCCTTATTCCGTGATGATTGTCGGCGGCGGCACTGCCGGCTGGATGGCCGCGAACTTGATGGCGCACCGGTGGCGGGATCGTGACGTATCCATCATGCTGCTGGAATCCGACGCTATTGGCACTATTGGTGTTGGCGAGGGCAGCACGCCCTACCTGAAAGGCTTCTTCAAGTCGCTCGGAATTGACGAGTCTGAATGGATGCCGGCCTGCAATGCCACCTACAAATGCGGCATCCGTTTTCCCCGCTGGTCTACGGTGCCCGGCTACGAATCCTACTACCATCCGTTCTTCTCGCCGCTGGATCGAGAGATCGGCCAGGTTTTTTTCGAGAATGTCAGGCGGCGGCGCAGCGGAATCGACACCCCGGCAAATCCGACCGACTTTTTCCACGCGCCCTTTTTGTCATCAAACGCCTGCGCGCCACACCCGGAAAAACCCCTGCCTTTTGAGCTGGATTACGGCTACCACTTCGATGCAGGGCTGCTGGGGCGCTTTCTGCGGGAAAAAGCCAAAGCTGCCGGAGTGGAACATCTCATCGATACCGTCTCGACGGTCGAAAGAAACGGGGAGAATATTGAAGCAATCGTCACCGAAAAAAGCGGACGCATTGCAGCAGACTTCTTCATTGATTGCTCGGGCTTCCGGGCCCTGCTTCTTGGCGGTGCCCCCGACTACCGGTTCCGGGATTTCAGCCGTACCTTGTTCAACAACGCGGCGGTCACGGTACAGATAGAGCGGGATTTCTCACAACCGCTGTTATCGGAAACCATTTCGGAGGGCCTTTCCAGCGGCTGGATGTGGCGTATCCCGCTGCAGAACCGTACCGGTTGCGGCTACGTGTACAGCAATCACTATGTCTCCCCGGATGCGGCAGAGACCGAACTCCGCAAGACACTGGGCCTTCCGGAGTCAGCCCGAGTGAACCACCTGAAGATGAGAGTCGGGCGGGCAGAGGAACACTGGCAGGGCAACTGCCTCGGGGTCGGGCTATCCCAGGGGTTTATCGAACCCCTGGAGGCAACCGCACTGATGCTGGTCCAGTTCACCATTGAACACTTTCTGGAGGCCTTCCGGTTCCAGGACACCGAAGCCCCAGGCCCGCACAAAAAGACTGTCTTTAACGAGCGTATCAATCAGCTGTTCGATGGCGTGCTGGACTATGTGGCCGGCCACTACAAGCTCAACAGCCGTGAGGATACGGCCTACTGGCGCGCGGCCCGGGAGGAGATTGTCATCTCCGACCGGTTACAGGCTCTGCTGGACTGCTGGGATAACAACGGGGATGTAGACAGACTACTGGAACAGGCAGGCGCGGAACTGGTGTATTCAAGGGCCAGCTGGTACTCACTACTGGCTGGCATGGGGCGCTTCCCGAGAAACCTGCGCCCGGCGGACGCCGCTGTCGCACGGGAACATCAGGAAGTACGGCGTTTCTGTACCGGCAACCTGGCCCGCTTTCGCCAGCACCAGACCCAGCTCGACAGCCTGAGGCAGTCCGTGAGCGAACCGGCGTAACCTGCAGCAGGTATACGCCGGTCACCTCACTGGCCAAAGATGACTTCTCCGGCCAGTTGCCAGGCACCAATCAGGCCCCGGCGAGGCCCTCCCCCGCGAGCTCAGGCTTTCCCGGCGCCTCCGGTGCCCGCAGTGGCTTGAAGATCAGCAACAACAGCGGCAGCAGGGTCAGGGAGCCCAGCAGTGCCGCCGACATGGCCAGCGCCGTCAACAGTCCGAAGTAGATCGACGGCACGAACTTGGACAGCGCCAGGATCGAGAAGCCGGCAATAATCGTGATCGCGGTATAGAACATGGCCCGGCCAATGGTGGCGTGACTGCGGTGCATGGTCGCCAGATAGTCGCCATCCTTCGCAAATTCACTGCGGAACCGATAGAGATAGTGGATCGCATGGTCCACACCAATACCCACGGTGATGGCGGCAATAGTGATCGTCATCATATCCAGTGGAATACCGGCCAGCCCCATGCCACCCAGCACCACTGCCGCGGCCAGCATATTCGGGATCAGGGCGATGATCGCGATGGACAGGGAGCGGAACAGCACCAGGAACATCAGCAGGATACCGACAAACACCGCCCCCAGCGTCAGGATCTGTGACTTGAACAGGCTCTGCAGCATGTTGTTGTAGAGGACCAGCAGCCCAGTCTGGCGAATGTTCTCCGGCGCGATGCCCATCTCATCATGGGCGTAATCGTAAATGCGCTGGATCAGCTCATCCCGGCGCAGGTTAGGGTCGGTCTCCATCGCTCGCAGGGTTATGCGGGCCTGGTTGTGTTCGATGGAAAGGTACGGTTCTACCAGCACTTCGTTGATCTCCGCCGGCAGACCAGAGCGGGCCACCGCCAGCTCGAAGTCGTTCAGCGGGCCGCCGTTCAGGTCACGGGCCACTTTGTACAGAGTTGCCAGCGACTGCACTTTGCCGATCTCCGGCTGGCGCTCGAGGAAATCGTGCAGCTGTTCGATCTTGGCCAGGCCGCCCACGGTAAACCAGTAGCTGGGTTCGACCGTCTCCGACTCTGTGGCAAAGGGATCGTCCGCGGCAAAGGGGTCTTCCGCTGCGAACGGATCTTCCTCTGTGCTGCCTTCCTCGGCGTCCATACCGAAGGGATCTTCTTCGCCCTCGAATGCGGGCTCTTCCACTTCGGGTTTATCCAGGATGATATCCAGAGTCACGGTACCGCCCAGTCGACGGTCGATCACCAGCATGCCCTGGTAGATCTCGGTGGAGCTGTCGAAGTAATCGATAAAGCGGTTTTCCACCTTGAGCTGGGTCGCGCCCACACCTCCCACGACCGCAGCAATAGCGGCCACTGCCAGTACCAGGGCACGACGGCGCTCGGCAAAGCGGGAGAACAGCAGTGTAAACGCGTGGGAATTGTCCTGGCTGATGCCCTCGGTACGCTTGGGCAGCAGCATCAGTACGGCCGGAATGATCAGGAACGACAGCACCAGCGCCAGGGCCACGCCCATGGTCATCATCCAGCCGAAGTCGATCACCGGTCGAATGCCGCTGACCACCAGCGACGCAAACGCCACGATGGTGGTGAGTGCGGTATACAGGCACGGCTTGGCCATAAAGCGCACCGCCTCCAGTGCCAGGCGACGGCGATCCCAGTCCGGGCTCTGGGCCGCCAGCTCCCGGTATCGCACCGACAGGTGAATCGTGATGGCCAGGGTAATAATCAGCAGCAGCGCGACGAAATTGGCGGAGATGACCGTCAGGCGCCAGTCGAGCCAGCTCAAGAACCCAAGCATGATCACAGCGGTCACGATACAGGTGCTCAGTGGCAGCAGTACCCAGCGCACCTGACGGAAAATAATCAGCAGAGTGGCAATGATGAACAGCAGGATACCCGCCCCGAACACCACCAGGTCACTCTTGATGAAGGCGATCATGTCGGCAGTAATCATGGAGACACCGCCGAGGAACAGCTCCGCCTTGCCCTCATAACTGGCAATAATCCCGCGCACCACTTCCACCCGCTCGCGGGAAACGATGTCCTGCTCGGTGCGATGCTGCAGATACAGCGCGCTCACTTCCTCCAGGCGCGCAGCTTCCGCCTCACTCAATCCCTCGCTGTCGCGCTGACGACGCAGACTGTCCCGCTCGCGTACCAGCTCCAGGCCGCGACGGTCCAGTTCCAGGTTCACCAGCAGAGCGGTGGTCTGGCCGTCCGGACTCAGGATCAGATCGCGGTAGATAGGGCTGGAGAGAAATTCCTGACGGGCCTGCGTCTTGTCAGTACCGGGAGTCGACAGGGTCCGGATGCCATCCGCCAGCTCGGCAATCTGCGGCTTCGGGCTGTACAGCAGCGGCACGTCGAGAATCGTCTGTACGCTCTCCACACCCTCTACCTGAGCCAGTTCATTACGCAACTGGCGCAGGGTGTTCAGCGAGGCGTCATCGAACAGGTCGCCCTGCCTGGAGCGATAAGTCACCACCAGGAAATCGCCGCTGGCATAGCGTTCGGCGATCTCGCGGTAATAATCCAGCGCCTCGTCCGCCTCCAGCGTCAGGGAATCGGCGGAGGCATCGATCTTGAACCGGGGCAGGCCAAACGCAGCGGCGATGGTCAGCAGCGCGACGAACACCAGCACGCCCTTCGGGTGACGGGTGATCAGGTTCTCGTAGGTGGTCTTGAAAGCAGACAGCATAGTGGTTCGCTAACTCTAGGAATTCTTGTTACCGGCCCGCTCGTCCGGCGGGTGGCTAAGAAGCGGCGCTCGGGCCGCAGTGGTCTCAATTCAGTTACAGGGTCAGGGCCGGTCCAGATGCCCCAGCTCGCGGTCCGGAAACAACAGATCCCGCAGGCGGCGTTTTAGTTCCTTGGCGGACGGAAATCCACCATCCCGTTTTCGCTCCCAGAGCAGCTCTCCGTCGGCGAAAATTTCGAATGCCCCGCCGGTCACCGGCTCCAGGGTGACCCCCTGCAGATCCTCGGCGAACGTGTGCAGGAGCTCCTGGGCCATCCAGGTCGCCCGCAGCATCCAGTTGCACTGGCTGCAGTAGCGAATGGTTACCGAGGGCTTCACTGCTGCGCGGCCTCACCAACTGAACCGGCCTCTCCCCAGCGCGGCAGCAGGCCCTGCTCGACGCCCAGCTGATCCAGCAAGCGTGCCACCACGAAATCCACCAGGTCCTCGAGGGTACGGGGTCGCTGATAAAAGCCGGGGCTCGCCGGGAGCACCATCGCTCCCATTCGAGTCAGCTTGAGCATGTTCTCCAGATGGATTTCCGAATAAGGCGCCTCCCGGGGGACCAGGATCAGCTGGCGGCGCTCTTTCAGGGCCACATCCGCAGCCCGCTCAATCAGGTTGTTGGAGGCGCCGCAGGCAATAGCGGACAGGGTACCGCCGCTGGCCGGGCAGATAACCATACTGGCCGGACTGCCGGTGCCCGAGGCCACCGGCGAGAACCAGTCCCGCTTGCCGAACAGTTTCAGCTGCCCCGGCCTGGCCCCGAAACGGTCGGCCAGGAAAGCCTCTACGGCCTGGTCATCGCCACTCCCGGGCAGCTGGCAGTCGGTTTCCGTATTGATCACCACCTGTGCTGCATCCGATAGCAGCAGCCACACCCGCACATCGGCAGCCAGCAGGCACTGCAGTAAACGCAGACCATACTGTGCTCCGGACGCGCCGGTCATGGCGAGAGTCACGGTCTTGGAAAATTCAGCTTCGGCCAAATCTGTCTCTACTCGGGAGCTTGCTGCGCCCCCATGTTGGAAAGCCTGGGTCTGGAGCCGGATGCCCGCAAAAAAACGAGGGCCGGCGGCTTCAGGACCCGGCCTGTTCGCTCTTTTGCTCCAGCACCGCCAGCAGGCGCTGGTGAATGCCACCGAAGCCGCCGTTGCTCATTACAACGATGTGCGTGCCCGGCTCGGCCAGATTGACCGCGGATTCTACCCCAGCCTCGATGTTGTCGAAAATCTTTGCCGGCACAGTGGAGTGGTGAACCACATCACCGAGGGACCAGCCCATGCCCTCGGGCTGATACCAAAGCACCAGGTCGGCGCCAGCACAGGCCCGCGCCAGATGGTTTTGATGGATACCCATACGCATGGTGTTCGAGCGCGGTTCAATCAGGGCGATGATCTTGTCCTGCCCTACCCGGGCCCGCAGGCCATTCAGGGTGGATTCGATGGCCGTCGGATGGTGGGCAAAGTCGTCGTAAACGCGTACGCCACCCACTTCACCCAGGCACTCCATGCGCCGCTTCACGCCCTCGAAGCTGGCCAGCGCCTCGGCCGCCACCGCCGGCTCCACCCCTACGTGACGAGCCGCGGCCATCGCCGCCAGGCCGTTGCGCACATTGTGCAGCCCCGTGTGCTGCCACTGCACGCGGGCGATCTCGGCGCCGCGGAACTGCACTGCGAAAGAACCGCCATCCGCCGCCACATCGACCGCGCACCAATCCCCCAGGCGCACATCGTCTTCAGCCTCGGTGGAGAAGCGTTGCACCTCGGTCCAGCAGCCCTGCTCGAGGACCTGCTCCACATTGTCCTCGGCAGCCGAGACGATCAGGCCGTTTCCGGGCACTGTCCTCACCAAATGGTGAAACTGCCGCTGGATCGCCGCAAGATCGGGGAAAATGTCCGCATGATCGAACTCCAGATTGTTGATAATCAGGGTTCGCGGGCGGTAGTGGACGAACTTGGAGCGCTTGTCGAAGAAAGCGGTGTCGTACTCGTCCGCCTCCACCACGAAGAAGGGCGTCTCTCCCAGACGGGCGGAGACATCGAAGTTGCGTGGCACACCACCAATCAGGAAACCGGGTTTCATCCCCGCGTGTTCGAGAATCCAGGCCAGCATGCTGGCGGTGGTGGTCTTGCCGTGGGTACCGGAGACCGCCAGCACCCAGCGGCCGCCGAGGAAATGGTCACACAACCACTGGGCGCCAGAGGTGTAGGGCAGGCCGCGATCCAGCACTGCCTCGACGGCCGGGTTACCCCGGGACAGGGCATTGCCGATAATCACCAGGTCCGGGGCCGGGTCCAGCTGTGCCGGATCATAGCCTTCAGTCAGCTCAATACCCGCCTGCTCAAGCTGGGTGCTCATGGGCGGGTAAACATTGGCGTCACTACCGGTGACCTTGTGCCCCTCTGCGACCGCCAGCTGCGCCAGGCTGCCCATAAAGGTGCCGCAGATACCTAGAATATGAATATGCATAGGGCTGTCGAATGCTCCTATCAAACGCTCCTATCAATGAGCGCAAGCTTATCACGGGGTGACACCCCAGACCCGACGGAGGAACACAGAGGAGTCACGGCGCCCGGAATTTGTGCATTTACGCCCCGATTCCATTAGACTCCGCCCCCGAAATTGCCGGCCTCAGCCCCCGGGTGGTAGTAGAATTTGCCGCCATCGGTCCGCAACCTCCGCCAGCGCCCCAACTGTCAGCGAATCTTGAGACTCGCGCCAACGGTTGGGGCGCAACGGTTTACGGGGCTTAGCGCCGCTCCGACCCGCTCTTGTATACAGGATGACCATGTCGAAAAAGAATGCCTTCTACGCCCAATCCGGCGGCGTCACCGCCGTTATCAATGCCTCCGCTTGCGGCGTTATCGAAGCTGCGCGTGAACACAGCGACAAAATCGGTCACGTATATGCCGGACGCAATGGCATTCTGGGCGCCCTGCATGAGGAGCTGATCGACGTGAACGAGGAGAGCGTCGAAACCATCGCCGCCCTGCGTCACACCCCCTCCGGCGCCTTCGGCTCCTGCCGCTACAAGCTGAAGAGCCTGGAGGAAAACCGCGCAGAGTACGAGCGCCTGATCGAAGTCTTCAAAGCCCACGATATTGGCTACTTCTTCTACAACGGTGGCGGCGATTCCGCCGATACCTGCCTCAAGGTCTCCCAGCTTTCCGAGACCATGGGTTATCCGATCCAGGCCATCCACATCCCCAAGACTGTGGATAACGACCTGCCCCACACCGACAACTGTCCGGGCTTCGGCTCCGTGGCCAAGTACGTGGCGGTTTCCACCATGGAGGCGGCCCTGGATGTGGCCTCCATGTGCGCCACCTCCACCAAGGTATTCATTCTCGAGGTAATGGGCCGCCACGCTGGCTGGATCGCCGCCGCTGGCGCCCTGGCCCAGCAGGAAGAAGGCGACGCGCCGCACATCATCCTGTTCCCGGAAGTGGCCTTCGATAAGGACAAGTTCCTGAAGAAGGTGCAGGACACCGTGGACGAGAAAGGCTACTGCGTGATCGTAGCTTCAGAGGGTGCCCAGTACGCCGACGGCACCTTCCTGGCCGATGCCGGCACCACCGACGCCTTCGGCCACAAACAGCTGGGTGGCGTCGCCCCGACCCTGGCCAATATGATCAAGGCCGAACTGGGCCTGAAATACCACTGGGCGCTGGCGGACTACCTCCAGCGCGCCGCACGCCATATTGCCTCCGCCACCGATGTCTCTCAGGCCTATGCCGTCGGCCGTGCCGCGGTAGAAAAAGCGCTTGAGGGCAAAAACGCCATCATGCCGTGTATCGTCCGCGACCAGGGGCCCGAATACGGCTGGTCCATTGGCGAGGCGCCGCTGTCTGAAGTGGCCAACGTGGAAAAGATGATGCCGAAGGAATACATCAGCGAGGATGGTTTCGGCATCACCGAAGCCGGCCGCGATTATCTGCTGCCGCTGATCCAGGGTGAGGACTACCCGCCGTTCAAGAACGGTGTGCCGCAGTATGCAAAACTGAAGAAGGTGCTGGTGGATAAGAAGCTGGAAGACGGTTTCAAGGGCTAAGCGCTTTTACATCCGCGTTACACAGAAAACCCCGCATCCGCGGGGTTTTCTTTTTTGGCTTCACGCTTATCGACGCATCCGGTCCGAGAGAATGTCACCGGCAATCCTGAATGATTTCAGTCGCGCGGCGTGATCGTACATCGCTCCGGTCACGATCAGCTCGTCTACCCGAGTGCGCTCGAGAAAGCGATCGATCCAGGCCGCCACGCTCTCCCGATTCCCAACTGCGGTCTCTGCCAGGGCCTGCGCTATCTGCATCCGCTCCGCCGCCGACGCAACCGCTTCTGGATCGTCTAGCGGCGGTTTCAGCTGCCCCGGAGTGCCGCGCCGGAGCGCCACAAACTGCTGTTCGATAGTGGTCATCAAACGCCGCCCCTCCTCGTCCGTGTCGGCAGCAAAGACATTGATGGCTGCCGCGGCATAGGGCTTCTCCAGGTATTCCGAAGGCTCGAAGTGCTGCCGGTAGAGATGTAATGCCTGATCCAGCATGGCCGGGGCAAAGTGCGAGGCAAATGCAAACGGCAGCCCCAAAGCAGCCGCGAGCTGTGCGCTGTAGAGACTCGACCCCAGCAGCCACACTGGCACTCTGAGACCGGCACCGGGCACCGCGCGCACCTTCTGGCCGGGCTGTTCCGGCGCAAAGAAGTGCAGCAGCTCCTGCACATCCTCAGGAAAATGATCCGCCGCAGTCGTGGGATCGCGCCGCAGCGCCATCATGGTGGCACCATCGGTTCCCGGCGCTCGTCCCAACCCCAGGTCCACCCGGCCTGGATATACCGCAGCCAGCGTGCCGAACTGCTCCGCGATGACGAGAGGCGAGTGATTCGGCAACATCACACCGCCGGCAGCAACGCGGATCCTCGCTGTTCCCGCAGCGATATACCCCAGGGCTACTGCCGTAGCTGCGCTGGCCACGCCGGGCATATTGTGGTGTTCCGCCATCCAGAAACGTCGATAGCCCAGTGTTTCAGCATGCTGCGCTAGTTCGCGGGAATTACGCAGGGCGCTACCGGCGTCGCTGCCTTCGGTAATCGGGGATAAATCGAGCAGGGAATAGGCTTTCAAAACACACTCAGCTAATTCAGGCCCAAGAGAAAATATTGGACTTCGCGAGGCGAGCATAGAGGAAATGGACTGGATTCAAAACCTGACCCGCGTCTTCTCAATGCCTCCTTTACCGGCCCGCACCCCACACTTCCTCCAAGCGCTGATCCCGCCCACAGCGAAAGCGGTAGTACTTGTAGCGCACCGGGTTGCGCTGGTAGTAATCCTGGTGATAACCCTCGGCCGGATAGAAAGTCGCTTCCGGAACCAACTGTGTTGCTACCCGTTTGCCAAGCTGCTGCTCCACCCGCTGCTTGCTGGCCTCTGCCAGTCGTTTTTCCTCGGCGTTGCCGTAGAAGACTGCGCTGCGGTACTGGTCGCCGCGATCGCAGAACTGGCCACCACCATCGAGTGGATCCACATTTTTCCAGAATACGTCCAGCAATTGTGAATAACTGATCTTGTCAGCGTCGTAGGTGACCTGCACCACTTCCGCGTGGCCCGTGCCACCGCCGGAGACCTGCTCGTAAGTGGGATTGGGTACTTTGCCACCGCTGTAGCCGGAAGTGGTTTTGAGTACCCCATCCAGCTTGTCGTAGGGCGGTTCCATGCACCAGAAGCAGCCGCCGGCAAAGACCGCGGTCTGGATATTACCGCCAGAACCCTGGGCACTGACCAGCGCTGCCATGGAAAGCAGTCCTATTGCGATGAATCTGCGCATCCTCGCCTCCTGTTCACACTTTTCCTGTTTGTCTGTATACGAACGGAATTCTTACAGGTTCAGTGCGCCACTACAGGCGCGGGCAAAAATTTCCCGATAGGCGGCGGCATCAAAGGGAATCGGATTACTGCCGGCCGAAGGGTCAACCGCAGCCATTTCCCCCACGCGCTCCGCCTGTGCCTCCTCAATGCCGATTTCCTCAAGGGTGTGAGGAATGCCAATGATGTCGCGCAGTTGCAGTACCCAGTCCAGAACCGCATCGAGACCACTGCCCGGCAGATCCAGATAGCGAGCAAGGCGCACCATGGGTTCAGCGATGGCATCGCGGTTAGCCTGCAGTACGTAGGGCATCAAGATTGCATTTATGGTTCCGTGATGTGCGTCGTATAGCGCTCCGATGGGGTGGGCCAGGGCGTGCATG
Source organism: Microbulbifer aggregans (assembly GCF_001750105.1). NCBI lineage: Bacteria > Pseudomonadati > Pseudomonadota > Gammaproteobacteria > Cellvibrionales > Microbulbiferaceae > Microbulbifer > Microbulbifer aggregans. The sequence goes on along the minus strand of NZ_CP014143.1, from coordinate 1,920,452 downwards.
GCTCCCAGACCGCGCTGGAACGCCGTGGCCCCCATGCTCGATGCCACCAGCATCTGCTGGCGCGCCTCCAGATCACTGCCATCGGCCACCACGCGGGGCAGATACTCTTTCACCAACCGAATCCCTTCCAGCGCAATTCCTTCTGCCATCGGGTGAAAGGCCGGCGCACAGAAAGCCTCCAGGTTGTGGGAAAGGGCATCCATACCGGTGGCGGCGGTGATGCTGGCGGGCAGGCCGAGGGTTAGCTCCGGGTCCAGAATCACGGTGGCCGGCAACATTTTCGGGTGGAAGATGATACGCTTGAGCTTCGCTTCATCATCGGTAATGACGGACGAGCGCCCCACTTCCGAACCTGTGCCAGCGGTTGTGGGTACCGCCACCACCGGCACCATGCCCGACTCGTCCACCCGCGTGAAATTGTCTCCGACATCCTCAAAATCCCAGATGGGCAGGCGCTGGCCCACCATCAGGGCGATCGCCTTGCCGGCATCCAGTGCCGAGCCGCCTCCCATGGCGATAACACCGTCGTGCCAACCGGAGCGCAGGGCCTCCACCCCGTCCGCGACATTTTTTCCGTTCGGGTTGCCCTTGATACTGCAGAAAATTCCCACTTTCAGGCCGGCGGTCGCGCAGAGGTTCAGCACTTTTTCCACCATCGGCAAGCCAGCGAGCCCCGGGTCCGTCACCAGCAGCGGTGCGCGGATACCCAGCTCCGCGCAGACCGGTGCTAACTCTTCGATTCGCCCCGGGCCGACACGAATTGCCGTGGGGTAGTTCCAGTTATTGTGGAAGCGTTGCGTATCCATACATTTGACCGGTTGGCTCAGGGCCGTTTTTTCAGGTGGAAGGATTTGGGCCGGGTGAGGTGTTCGTAACCGACCGGAGAAAGCGTGCAGCCACGGCCCGACTGTTTGACACCGGTCCACGCGAGTGCCGGATCCAGATAGTCGCAACGATTCAGGAATACAGTGCCGGTTTGCAGGCGATCGCCAATCGCTTTCGCCGCCTCGGGATCGTCGCTGTAGATAGCGGCAGTCAAACCGAAGTCGCTGTCGTTCATCAGCGCGATGGCTTCCTCGTCGTCCCGCACCGGCTGCACGCCCAGCACCGGGCCGAAGGACTCCTCCCGCATCACTCGCATCTCGTGATTCACCTCGGTCAGCAGTTGCGGTGCCACGTAGGGAGTGCCCGGCCTGTCTGCGGGAAAAATGACGGGATCGATGTGGGCGCGAGCGCCGGCGGACAGCGCCTCGTCCACCTGTCCGCGGACAAAATCTGCAGCCGCCGTGCGCACCAGCGGTCCCAGTGTCGTTTGCGGATCATCCGGGCGGCCGAGCCGGTAGTCGCTGACCAGCGCCGCTGCCCGTTCAACCACCGCGTCGAACAAGCTCTCGTGCACGTACAGACGTTCGATGCCGCAACAGGACTGCCCGGAATTGAAAAAAGCACCGTCCACCGCACTGGCGACCGAAGCTTCCAGATCGGCATCCTTGCGGATATAGGCCGGGTCCTTGCCTCCGAGCTCCAGCCCCACCTGGATAAAACGTCCCGCAGCCACCCGCTCCACCATGGCACCACCGGGTACTGAACCGGTGAAAGCGACATGATTGACCTCCGCTGCACTGATCAGGCGCTCGGTATTGCCGTGGCTCAAATGCAGGTACTGGAAAACACCGGTGGGCAGGCCCGCTTCCGTGAACGCCTCCACCATACGCTCGGAACACAGGGGCGTCTGCGCCGAGTGCTTGAGCAGCACCACATTGCCGGCCAGGAGCGAAGGGACAACCGCATTGACGGCCGTCAGGTAGGGGTAATTCCACGGGGCGATGACGAGGGAAATACCTAGCGGCTCGCGGCGGATAAAACGCTCGAAACCCTCCTTTTCCGGCAGCCGAATGTCGGCCAGGGCACTCTCGGCGATTTCCGCCATGTAAAGGGCACGCTCGGCAAAGCCGAGTATCTCACCGCTGGCAAAGCGAATCGGCCGCCCCATCATCCAGGTGAGTTCAGGGCCCAGCTGTTCTTTTTTCTCGGTAAATATTTCTACAGCCTTGCGTATCATCGCGATCCGGTCCGCCACCGGCGTATTTCGCCAGAACGGCTGCGCGCGCGCAGCGGCATCCAGCGCTGCGCGAATCTCCGATTCTGTCGCCAGTACGCGCTCCACATACAGGGAGCCATCCACCGGCGACAGGCATTGCAGTGTACTCATGGGCTGGAGCCTCGATGCCGGTTAAATAATCTCGAAGTAACGATCCAACTCCCAGTCGCTCACATGACGGCGATACTCCCGCTCCTCCCACTCGCGGCTCGCGGCGAAGTGATCGACGAAGGCGCCACCAAACAGTTCCCGCGCGGCATCAGACGACCGCAGCCGCTGGGCAGAATCCCACAGTGTCCGCGGCAGTGCGCGTTCCTCCGGCTGCACCAGCGCATAGGCATTGCCCTCTACAGGATCCGCCGGCTCCCACTGCTGCAATACCCCGTAGAGACCGGAGCCCAGTGCTGCCGCCAGGGCCAGGTAGGGATTGGCGTCGGCCGCGCCGAGGCGATACTCGACCCGCTGGGACTTGTCACTGCCGGGGATGACCCGCAGCGCGGCGGTGCGATTTTCGATGCCCCAGGTGGCGTCGGTCGGCGCCCAGAATCCCGGTATCAAGCGGCGGTAGCTGTTGACCGTGGGCGCCATCATGGCGAGAAACTCCGGCATCAGCCGCTGCTGACCGGCGACAAAGTGGCGCTGGACCGTGCTCATATTCTGTGGGTGCTCCGGATCAAAAAACGCGGAGTGACCGCTGTCCCGATCCCGCAGGGACAGGTGAATGTGCCCGCTCTGCCCCGGGTAGTCGCCTGACCATTTGGCCATAAAGGTGGCCATCAACCCGTTGCGCTGCGCCAGCACCTTGATGAACGTCTTAAACAGGGCCGCCTTGTCTGCCGCCGACGCGGCGCCATCGACGGCAATGGCAGCCTCCAATACGCCCGGACCGGTCTCGGTATGCAGCCCCTCGATGGGGAAATCCATGCGCTCGCCCAGACTGAGGATCTGCCGATACAGCTCCGCATGCACGGAGTTGCGGATCATGGAATAGCCGAACCAGTCCGGGGTAAACGGCTTCAGGTCGCGAAAGCCTTTCTCCCGGGCAGTATCCGGAGTTTCGTCAAACAGGAAGAATTCGTATTCCAGGGCACCGAAGGGCTCGAAACCGGCGCTCTGGCAGCGCTCGATTACCCGACGCAGCGTTGCGCGAGGACAGACTGCCTCGGCGTGCAGCTCGAATTCGGCCAGAAATAGCAACATGCCATCTTCGAACGGCACTTCGCGACAGGTCTCCGGCAGGATACGCACCGGTGCATCCGGGTAGCCGGTGTGCCAGCCAGTGTACTGGGCGTTGTCGTACAGCTGATCCTTCACATCCCAGCCCAGCACCACATCGCAGAAGGAAAACCCGTGTTCCAGGGCGGAGAAGAACTTCTCGCGGCTCATGTACTTGCCACGCATGACGCCGTCGTTATCGAACAGCCCCACTTTCACATGCGTGAGCTTGCGCTCCTCGACAATGGCGCGGGCGTCGCTGGCAGAGTGGATGGATCGCGGATCGAGCATGGCCGTCGCAGCCTCTTTTGTTGTTATCGACCCGGTACAGGATAGACGCGCCTCCCCGCCGCCATACGCGCAGGGACACCAAAAGACAACAAACTGCCGCCAAATCCGCATTTTCGCCGGCAATGCGGCGCCAGCAATGCGACTTTCCGGGGCCCGACGCAGGGTTTATAATCCGCGCTCTCAAATTTTCGACCACATCCAGTCAGGACCAGCAATGAGCTTCGACAAGATCCCCGCAGGTAACGACCTGCCCAGCGACATCAACGTCATTATCGAGATCCCGGCCAACCACGATCCGATCAAGTACGAGGTAGACAAGGACTCCGACGCGGTATTCGTAGACCGTTTTGTCGCCACCCCCATGTTCTACCCGGCCAACTATGGCTACGTGCCGCAGACCCTGTCTGAAGACGGTGACCCCCTGGACGTGCTGGTTGTTGCCCCTTACCCGGTGATGGTTGGCTCCGTGATTCGCTCCCGCGTCATCGGCGTGCTGAACATGACCGACGAATCCGGTGTGGACGCCAAGCTGCTGGCCGTCCCCCACACCAAGCTGACCAAGCTGTACGACCACGTACAGGAGATCGGCGATCTGCCGGAGCTGCTGATCAAGCAGATCGAGCACTACTTTGAAAACTACAAGGCCCTGGAAGCGGGCAAGTGGGTGAAGGTAGACGGCTGGGCCGACGCCGAAGCGGCACGCAAGGAAGTAATGGCTTCCCGCGAGCGCTACCTGAAAGAGGAAGGCTGATCTAGATCCTCAGCCAATCCCATAAAAAAACCGGCCACTGGCCGGTTTTTTTATGGCTGCAGAAAACTGCGAGTGGCGAGGGCAGGATGGCGGTATCGAAGTGACGGCGGCCTGGCCGCCGATCAGTCCAGCTGCCAGTCCGGAGCGGCGACCGTCGCCCCGGGCGTGCGCTCCCGCTCGGTGTCTTCCACCAGGTTGCCCCCGGCAGGCTTCAGGCTCAGGTGATTGACTTCCACCTGCACCGCCTCTTTTTTCTCCCGCTCGTGGTCCTTGACCAGGTTGCCCTCCATGGGCGCAAGGGACCAGTCGGGCCCCGAGTCAGTCATTCGGCTCTCGGCTGCGGGTTCCGGTTCTGGTGATGGCGGCACGGCGGCCGGGGCGGGCTCACCTTCCGCTTTCAAGGTGACCTGGGCCCCCATCTTTGCCAGCGTCGCCTGCAACTGCCGGGCCTGGGCCTCGCCCAGATTCTTCTTGATTGCCAGCGGCCGGCCACTGAACAACTTCTCGATGGTTTCCGGGCTGGCCTTGAACAGGCGAGCCAGGTTGGCCCGCACATCATTGGCGGTAAATCCCGGCTCCAGGTCGCCGCGAAAAATCACACTGTAGCGAAGCTCCGACATGAGCTTTCCTCTCCTTGCCTCAGGGGCATCTTATTGTTCTGTTTGCTTTGGTCGTTTGTGCGCTGCTTTCTGCTCGATCACGCCCGATCACACTTAGTCGCGCTGGCCACTGTTGTCCGGTTCGGCGGGATCCAGGGTCTGATCCATGGTATAGGCCGGTGCGGCTGCGGTGCGCCCGCCGACCTGGCGCGCCGGTACGCCCGCGACCGTACTGTGTTCAGGCACATCCGACAATACCAGGCTGCCGGCAGCAATTTTCACCCCGGTGCCGACCCGCACCGGGCCGAGAATTTTGGCTCCGGCGCCGATCATCACTTCGCGGCCGATCTTGGGGTGACGATCCCCACCACCGCTGCCACTGCCGCCCAGCGTGACGGAGTGCAGAATGGAGACATCGTCCTCCACTACACAGGTCTCCCCAACGACCAGACCCGTGGCGTGGTCGATCATGATACCGCAACCGAAACGGGCGGCCGGGTGAATGTCGACGGCAAACTGTTCCGAGACACGGCTCTGGAAATACAGCGCCAGTGTGCGCCGACCCTGTCGCCAGAGCCAATGAGCAATGCGGTGCGACTGCAACGCGTGGAAGCCCTTGAAGTAGAGAAACGGGGTGATGTACTGGTCGCAGGCAGGATCGCGGTCATACCAGGCGCAGATGTCCGCCTGCATGCAGCGCCCAATACCCGGATCTTTCGCCAGAGCCGCGGCAATCACCTCCTGCAGGGCCGTCGCCGTCAGGGCATTGTGATCAAGCACGGATGCCAGCTGGTAAGCGAGGGCGTCATTGAGGGATTTGTGGCGCAGGATGGTGTTATGGAAGTAGCTCGCCAGCACTGGCTCACCGGCAACCGCCTCGCTGGCTTCCGCCCGCATAGCACTCCAGATATCCCGCTGTTCGATATCGCCGTTGATAAGCGGTCCTCGCGTCATGAATTCTGTGGTGGATAACATTGTTCCGGCACCCGGACGAAACGCTCAAAGATAGCAGCCATGTCCTCGCAGACGGTTTCGCCCAGTACCAGATCGCTGTCATGAATCAGCCCTTCCAGCCGCTCTGGGGTCAGCAGCGCCTGCAGCTCCCAGGCCGCCGGCGCGAAGCTCAGATGCCAGCGCTCCGGCGCAACGCCGCCGCGGTCCTGCGCATAGGGCCGGAACAAACCGTAACTCTCACCGGCGGCAATACGGGCGTCGAGCCAGCAGTGGAAGGGCCCGAAGATACCCTCGTCGCAGACCTCCTGCGGTGTCAGCTGCGGCTGGTAATTATCCGGCATGGCTGCCCGATCGACCACATCGAAATCCGTCCCCCAATGGTGGCGGGAACCACCGGGCAGCGCCGACCAGCGGAGAATCGCATAAACGGTCTGCCGAGGTGAGAGAGCCGCAAATTCCAGCAGCTCACCGGCGCTGTCGAGTAACGGCCGCTCCCCGCGGGCCTTGCGGTTCCAGATGGTCCGTTGGCGGTCGAAACTGCGGAACCCGGACACCACCTGCGGATCGAAACCCGCATCGCGCGCGTCGGCGCTGAGACGCTGAAAAGCCACCAGCGCCTCCGGGTGCATCAGCTGTCCGGAGTGCGGCTCGAGGATCACATGATCGTCGCTGAGGCCAAACAGCATGCGTTCGATGGGCGGGGTCAGCATCAATGGGCTCCGGACTTGCCAGGCAGTCGGCAAACTCTATTCTTCATTACACGGGTTCATCGCCATTTACTGTAACAAATCGCGTGTCCCGCCGCCGCGCCATTGCGCTGCAGAATTCCGCTTTTATGGGAACCGCAAATCGATTTGAGAATGCTTTTTAATTGCGGAAACGCTGTAGTTTTAGCCTTCCAGACAAGTGTGCTATGTTGGCTCGCCGGACACAGGATGTGGCCGAGCAGAACCGGGCAACCGGTTGCCAGCTGAAACAGGATAGGGATATCACTCATGCACCCCAGTCAGTCAGAACTGCTGCAACTCAAAAACCTCGGCCTCGCCTCCGTCAATATTCTCCACTCGGTGGGTATTCGTTCCCGCGACGACTTGCATCGCGTCGGCCCGGTGGAAGCATTCATCAGCATCCGCAGTCGCGGCATCAACGCCTCGCGCGTGCTTTTGTACGCCCTCCAGGGCGCCCTGCTGGATGTACACTGGAACGACCTGGATCCGGACCTGAAAGCCCGACTGGCGAGCGAGGCGGACCGCCAACTGTCTGCCAGCAGAGCGCGGTGATCGACAGCAAAAAGTCACCGAGGTCTATCTTGAAACCGCGGCAACCGGCCCTATCTACACTCTCTCTGAAAGAACACTAAATGGAGAGTGCCGATGTTGCGCATTGGTCTGTTTCTGCTGACTAACCTGGCCGTCCTGGTTCTGGTTGGTATTGTCTTCAATTTGCTGGGAGTTCCCGGGATCCTCGCCGCCAACGGTGTCGATCTCAATATGTCAGCCCTGCTTCTGATGTGTGCCATCTTCGGCTTCGGCGGTGCACTCATCTCCCTGCTGCTGTCCAAGACCATCGCGCGCATGAGCACCCGTACCCAGGTGATCACTCAGCCGCAAAACGCCGACGAAAAATGGCTCGTGGATACCGTGCGCGAACTGGCAGACAAGGCCGGCATCGGCATGCCGGACGTGGGGATCTTCCCCATGCCCCAGGCCAATGCTTTTGCCACCGGCTGGAACCGGAACAGCGCTCTCGTATCCGTCAGTGCGGGCCTGCTGGAGCGTTTCCCTCGCGAGGAAGCGCGCGCCGTGATCGGCCACGAGATCGGCCACGTCGCCAATGGCGACATGGTCACCCTGGCCCTGATCCAGGGCGTCCTCAACACCTTCGTCATGTTCTTCGCGCGGCTAGTTGGCTTCTTTGTCGACCGCGTGCTGCTGAAAAACGAACAGGGGCTTGGCATTGGCTACTTCATCACGTCCATCATCATGGACATGATCTTTGGTGTGTTGGCGATGATGGTGGTGGCCTGGTTCAGCCGCCGCCGCGAGTTCCGCGCCGACGCCGCCGGCGCGCACCTGGCGAGTCGCGAGGGCATGGCCGCCGCACTGGCGCGGATCAAGGCGGAGTCCGAAGTGGGCCGCGAGGAGCCCCTGCCCAGCAACATGAAGGCCTTTGGCATCTATGGCAACATGGGCGCACTGCTCGCCAGCCATCCGCCGCTGCAGGACCGCATCCTCGCCCTGCAGAACCCCCGCGGCTGATTTCAGCCGGAATAGCAGTGCCAGTGCGGCCTCGCCCGCACTGGTCACACAGGCTGGCAACGCGGGCTCCATACCTGCTCAGTCAACGAAGCTGACCTGTCCGACCATGAAGAAAATAAAGTCCCTGCTCTCTTTTCCTCTGCTGATCGCAGCACTCCTGGCACCACTCCACTCGACGGCTGCGCCAGCCCTGTTGCCGGAGTTCTCCACTGACGATGAACGCAACACCATGGAGGTGTTCAACTTCGCCAGCCCTTCGGTGGTTTATGTCACCAATGAAACCCTGGTGCGGGACCGCTGGAGCCTGCGCCTGCACACCGTACCCCGGGGCGCCGGCAGTGGCTTTATCTGGGATGAGCAGGGCCATGTCGTTACCAATTTCCACGTAATCGAGGGCGCCCGCAAGGTCACCATTACCCTGCAGGACAGAAGCGAGTGGCCGGCAGTGCTGGTGGGATCGGCACCAGAGAAGGATCTGGCAGTGCTGCGTATCGACGCGCCGCAGGAGCTCCTCAAGCCGCTGGTGGCAGGCAGCTCGCGCAGTCTGGCTGTTGGCCGGAAAGTGCTGGCCATCGGCAATCCCTTCGGCCTCGATACCACGCTGACCACCGGTGTCGTGAGCGCTCTCGGTCGGGAGATTCAGGCGGCCAACAACCGCACCATCCGCAACGTGATCCAGACCGATGCCGCGATCAATCCCGGCAACTCCGGCGGGCCACTGCTCGACAGCCGCGGTCGACTGATCGGCGTCAACACCGCCATCTACAGCCCCAGCGGCGCCAGCGTCGGCATTGGCTTTGCCATTCCAGTGGATACGGTGAAAAAGATCGTGCCGGAGCTGATCGCCCACGGTCGCCTGGTGCGACCGATACTGGGCATTGAATCCGCACCCGACCAGTGGGCCAGTCGCTACGGATTCGAGGGCGTGGCAGTGCTGCGCACCGCGCCGGGCATGCCGGCGGAACAGGCGGGACTGCGCGGTATTTACCGCTCCCCCACTGGCGGCTGGCAACTGGGGGACGTCATTGTCGGTATCGAGCGACAACCGGTGCGGAATTATGACGACCTGCTGAACGCGCTGGAAAACCACCGTGCCGGGGATGAGGTCAATCTCAACTTCCTGCGCGACGGGCAAATGCACGAAACATCCATTACACTCGCCGCTCCGGAATAAATACGCGCCGCTTCGCTGGCGGCGAAAGACACCGATTCCCGAGTCGACGTAGATATGCAGAAATACTTTCTTTGCCGATATGACGAACTGACCGAAGGCCAGTCAAAAGGCTTCTCGCTGGGCGACGCAGCCGCTGGAACAGATAATGTGTTCGCGGTGATGAAGGATGGCGAAGTCTACGCCTACAAAAACAGCTGCCCCCATCGGGGGATCAACCTGGACTGGCAGGAAGACCAGTTTCTGGACCCGGATGGCGCCCTGATCCAGTGCGCCTCCCACGGCGCACTGTTTGTGATCGAATCCGGTGAGTGTATTGCCGGACCCTGTGCCGGCGAAGCCCTCACGCCAGTGCCTATCGAGCACACCCAGGAAGGGCTCTACGTGCTCCTGGCCGAGTGACCGCGATTCAGGCGCGGCCGATATAGGGCAGCGCCTTCTCCAACCGAATCTCTCCCGCTCCGATCACCGCCCGGTAAGCGATCACTTCCACACCCGCAGCAACCGCATCGTCCAGGGCAGCCGCGTAGCCCGGGTCTATCTCCCGCGCCGCTTCAACGGTCTCGATCGCGGAATGCTGCACGCAGTAGAAAAGTACTGCCCGAACGCCACCCTCCGCCAGTTTCTGCAGCTCCCGCAGGTGCTTCGCTCCCCTTGCACTTACGGCATCGGGAAAGAGTCCCCGCGCGCCTTCTGCCAGGGTCACGTTTTTCACCTCCACGTAACAGTCGCCCTGCGCACCACTCAGCAACAGATCGATGCGGCTGTTCTCCTCGCCGTAGCGCACTTCCCGGCGCAATGTTTCATAGCCCTGCAGCTCGTCGACGACGCCGCTTGTAATCGCCTCCTCCACGAGGGCGTTTGCGCGACCGGTGTTCACGCCGGCAAGCGCCGACTCCGGCGTGGTGGTCACTTCCAGGGTGTGGCGGTATTTTCTCTTGGGGTTAGCGGAATCCGAGTACCAGCAGGGTGTGGATTCTGCCCAGCAATTCTTCATGGAACCGGTGTTCGGACAGTGAATGGTCAATAATTCACCGGTGGCGGTCTCGATATCGGCGAGAAATCGTTTATAGCGGCGCAACAGCGTCCCCTGTTGCAGTGGAGGATTAAACTTCACAGATCGACCTTTGTGGATAATTTGAGCGCCAAAACATACCAGACAACATTTTGTGGCGCGAACCGCAGAGATTTGGTAGCTTCCTCGCTCTCGGTGACCAGGGGGTTTGGCGCCGAGGAGGGAAGAGCCTGCTGCGCTAGCCTGACCAAAACCGGTCAGACATTGCGCGCTCCGGGTAAAACCGGACTAGGCTAGTGTGCTGATTCACATGCTTTGAATCACACACATTGATTTTGGTGGTAGCGGCCCCATATCCGGGGGTCCGATTAGTAAAGAGAGGCAACGACTATGCCCAAAACTGCTGCGAGCACCGAATCTCTGCACGGCTTGGAGCCCTATAAAGAGAAGAAGGGCGAAGAGTACATGAATGAGAAGCAGCAGGAGCATTTCCGCAACTTGCTGTTGGCCTGGAAGGCCGAGCTGATGGCGGAAGTGGACCGCACCGTTTCCCACATGAAGGATGAGGCAGCCAACTTCCCGGACCCGGCAGACCGGGCCAGCCAGGAAGAAGAGTTCAGCCTGGAGCTGCGTACCCGCGATCGCGAACGCAAGCTGATCAAGAAAATCGATGCGACTCTCGAACTGATCGACCAGGACGACTACGGCTATTGTGAGGCTTGCGGCGTCGAGATCGGCATCCGCCGTCTGGAAGCACGCCCCACCGCCACTCTGTGCGTAGACTGCAAGACCCTGGCGGAAATCAAGGAAAAGCAGATCTCTGGCTAACCAGACAGGGAGTCACCAGCATCGGGCGATACCAGCATCGCCCGGCGCGACTCCCCGGTGCGATCCTCCGCATCGTCCATGACCTCAAAGAACACCAACCGCTATATCGGCCGCTTCGCGCCCTCGCCTACCGGACCATTGCATTTCGGTTCGCTTGTCTGTGCCCTGGGAAGCTACCTGGATGCCATATCACATGGTGGCCACTGGCTGGTACGGATGGAAGATCTGGATCCTCCGCGGGAGGAACCCGGTGCCGCCGATCGCATCCTCAAATCCCTTGAGGCCCACAGCCTGCACTGGCACGGTCCGCTGGAATGGCAGAGCCGTCGCCACTCCCTCTACGAACAGACCTTAGAGGCACTTGCCGAACGCGGCCTGCTCTACCCCTGCCAGTGCTCGCGGGCGCAGATCCGCAAACAGGGTGGCCACGCAAATGACAGTTGCCGCGACACCCCCAGAGAAGCTTTACAGGCTGACCTGCCGAGCGCCCTGCGCCTGCACTGCGCCGGTGGCGAGGAAACTTTCGATGATATCTGGCAGGGCTCCCGGCACCAGCAGATCCGGGAAGACACCATCCTCAAGCGACGTGATGGTCTCTATGCCTACCAGCTGGCCGTAGTGGTGGATGATATCGACCAGGGCATCACTCATGTTGTGCGCGGCGCCGACCTGCTGGAGACCACCGGCGCACAACAGCGGCTGTTCCGCCTCCTCGGCGCACAACCGCCAGTGTTCGGCCACCTCCCACTGGTGATGGGGGCCGCAGGCCAGAAGCTCAGCAAGCAAAATCACGCCCCGGCCATCGATGACCAGCGACCGGCTGAAAACCTCTGCGCGGCGCTGCGCTTTCTCGGTTTTCACACGCCAACGGAGCTTGAGGAAGAATCCCCGCCCGCCATCCTGCACTGGGCCGTCGCCCGCTGGCAACGCCAGCAGGTGGATCGTCGGGACCGGCAATTGCAGTGATCCGGCGCGGCCGTTACCATCTCGGCGCCGGCGAAGACCATTGATCGGCACGACCTTCACCTGGGTCTGTTTCACGACTGCTTTTGCGCACCGTGAAATGCGACCGGGCTCCGAGTGACTCTATGAGCAACCGCACCCTTCTGATTCTGCTGGTACTGGTGGGCTATGTTTTCTCCCCCACCGTTTTCACCTGGATGATCAATCCCGACGGCGCCTGGTACCGGCCCTTCATTCTCTGGTTTGCTCTGATCCTATTGGCGGTCCTGGTGCAGATGCGGCGGAAGAACGATGAGCTTTGAGATCGCCCACATCGCCCTGATCGGTGTCGCTTACATTGCCGCACTGTTTTTTGTCGCCTTCGCCACGTCCAAGGGCTGGCTGCCGTCCCGCTGGGTTCGCCACCCGCTGGTGTTTGTGCTTTCCCTCGGGGTATCCCTGTCTGCCTGGACCTTCTACGGCATTGTCGACCTTGCCTGGCAGTATGGTTATGGCGTCCTCGCCTACTACCTGGGAACCGGTGCCATGTTCCTGTTTGCGCCGGTGGCGCTGGAACCCCTGGCAAGACTGGCGCAGCGTTACCAGCTGACCTCTCCTGCGGACCTGCTGGTGTTTCGCTACCACAGCCGCCAGGCGGGCACCCTGGCCACCCTGTTCATGCTGCTCGGCCTGCTGCCACTGATCGCACTGCAGATCCAGGCGGTTGCGGAGACACTGGCGCTGCTTTCCCGGGACAGCGTGGCGGCTCTGGGGCTGCCCGAGGCGGGCATCAACAGCAAGAACCTGATCGCCTTTTTCTACTGCGTACTGCTGGCTGTGTTCACCAGCATGTACGGAGCCACCCGTAAACGCCGCGCCGGACTGGCGAGCGCAATGGCACTGGAATCAGTCGTCAAACTGGTGGCTCTGCTCGGGATCGGCGGTTATGCAATTTACGGTGTCTTCGGTGGCTTTGGCGGGCTCGACCAGTGGCTGCGGGAAAACGCCGACATGCAGCAAGTGCTGTATGCCCCGATCCAGCAGGGCTCATCCCACACCCTGCTACTGGTATTTATCGCCACTGCGGTGGCGATGCCGCACATTTTCTATCTGAGCATTGCCGACCAACCGGCCTCGCGTAACCTGCGGGTGGCAAGCTGGGGCTTTCCCCTGTTCCTGTTGCTCATGGCACTGCCGATTTTCCCGATCATGTGGGCGGGCTTTGCCCTCGATGTGGCGGAGCCGGTGCAGTATTTCGCCCTCGCCGTGCCCCGCGCCAGCGGCTCTACCCTGCTGACCACACTGGCCTTTGTCGGCGGCCTGTCCGCCGCCACCGGGGCACTGGTCATGATGACGCTGGCGCTGTCCACCATGGTGATGAACCACTGGTTACTGCCGGGCACCCGCTGGCACTCGGAAGACAATATGTACCGGCAGCTGGTGTGGCTGCGCCGCGCCCTCGTGGCGGCGCTGTTTCTGGCCGGCTTCGCCTTCTACCTGCTGCTCAACAACCGCCTGTCGCTCTCCGACCTGGCGTTGCTGGCCTTCATTGCCTCACTGCAGTTCCTGCCGGGCATCTTCGCAGTGATTCACTGGCCACAGGGCAACCGGCGCGGCTTCATCGCCGGCCTGGTAGCCGGCATGCTGGTGTGGGCCTGCGGCCTGCTGTTGCCATCCATCCTCGGCTCGAGCGGTTTCACCCTACCGGGCACCGAGATCCAGGTCCCGCTGGGTATGACAATCTGGACCCAGGTCACCACACTCTCCCTGGCCGTCAATGTCCTGCTGTTCGTTGGCATCTCACTGACCACCGAGACCAGCAGCCTGGAGCAATACGCCGCGGACCTCTGCAGCGACGACAGCCTCAGCCAGGCCCTGCGCCTGCAGCTGGACGTGACCTCGGCGGCCGACTTCCGTCTGCGACTGTCAGAGAGCCTGGGGGCGACCACCGCCAACCAGGAGGTAAACCGTGCCCTGCGCCAGCTGAACCTGCCCGCCGACGAGCGCCGCCCCCTGGCCCTGCGGCAACTGCGCGACAAGCTGGAAGCCAACCTCTCCGGACTGCTGGGACGGGTACTGGCGGGCCAGATCATTGACCGCCATTTCCCGTTCAAAGACAGCGGCCAGCCGGCGCACAAGGACATCCACCTGATCGAGTCGCGCCTCAGCCGCTACAAGAACCAGCTCACGGGCCTGGCCGCCGAACTCAACAACCTGCGCCTGTACCACCGGCAGATGCTCGAGGAGTTGCCAATGGCCGCCTGCTCACTGGGTCGCGACGGCGAACTGCTGCTGTGGAATTACGCCATGCAGGACCTCACCGGCATCGCCGCCAGCGAGGTAATTGGCTCGAAGCTCGACTACCTCGCTGAACCCTGGCGCGGACTGCTGACCGAGTTTGCCGGCTCGACAGAGGACAGCATGTTCAAGCGCCAGGTGAGCATTGCCGGCAACAGCCACTGGCTCAACCTGCACAAAACCCGGATGAAAAGCACCCGCGCCGGCAAAGCCCGCAACGAGCGCGGCGACGGCCAGATGCTACTGATCGAGGACATCACTGAGACCCAGATCCTCGAGCAGGAGCTCATCCACAGCGAACGACTCGCCTCGGTGGGCCGCCTTGCGGCCGGGGTGGCGCACGAGGTGGGCAATCCGGTCACCGGCATCGCCTGCCTGGCACAGAACCTCCACTTCGAGTCCGACTCGGCAGAGGTGCACGATACCGCCGACCAGATTCTCAGCCAGACCCAGCGTATCAGCCGCATCGTGCACTCCCTGGTGAACTTCTCGCACAGTGGCAGCCAGGAGGAGAGCGAGCGGGCACCAGTGGACCTCTACTCCTGCGTCGAGGAGGCGGTGCAATTGCTCTCCCTACAGCGGGATAAGACCCAGGTCACCTTTACCAACGCGGTACCCGAAGACCTGATCGCCCTAGGGGATAACCAGCGCCTGATCCAGGTATTCATCAACCTGCTCAGCAACGCCCGAGATGCCAGCCCCGACGGCGGCAACATCCAGATCGACGGCTACCGGCACGCCGGTTGTGCCTGTGTCGCTGTCACCGACGACGGCCCCGGAATCTCGGCACAGCACCGGGATCGTATCCTGGAGCCATTCTTCACCACCAAGGAGCCCGGTGAAGGCACCGGGCTCGGTCTGGCCATGGTCTACAGCATTGTCGAAGAGCACGGCGGACAGCTGGAACTGGTCAGTCCCGCCAATCCAGAGACTGACCGCGGCGCCAGATTTGTCGTTCAGCTACCTTTGTGACCAAACAGTCCGCCAGTGCTGATGCGGATTACGGAGGAGTCGGGCGACACAGTGCAGGTGTGCAAACCCGCCAAATGGGTTGCATCGAAACGCGCTGCAGGTAAAACTAGGCGTTCATTGTTTGTTTTGTAACCAGGCGTAACACATGAGCCACATCCTGATCGTCGAAGATGAAGCCATTATCCGGACGGCGTTGCGCAAGCTGCTGGAGCGCCATCGCTACCGGGTCAGCGAAGCTGGCTCTGTGCGCGAGGCAACAACCAAGTACCGCCTCACGGAAGTGGATCTGATCATCTCCGACCTGCGCCTGCCCGGCGCACCAGGCACCGACCTGCTGAAACTGGCGGGCGACGTGCCGGTCCTGATCATGACCAGCTATGCCAGCCTCCGCTCCGCGGTGGACTCTATGCGTATGGGCGCCGCGGATTACATCGCCAAACCGTTTGACCACGACGAGATGATCGCCACCGTGCGCCGGGTGATCGGCAAGGCCGAACAGAGCCGCGCCCAGGCGCCAACGGCTCGCAGCCAGGGACGTGCCATTGCCGGTATGATCGGTGACAGCCCTGTCATGCGCGAGCTGTATGCCCGCATCAACAAGGTCGCGCCGACGGATGCCACCGTACTGGTGCATGGTGAAACCGGTACCGGTAAGGAACTGGTGGCCCGCGCCATCCACGAGCAGAGCCGACGCGCCGGCAAACCGCTGATCTCGGTTAACTGTGCGGCGATCCCGGAAACGCTGATCGAGGCGGAGCTTTTCGGTCACGAGAAAGGGGCGTTCACCGGCGCCCAGACTGCCCGGGAAGGCCTGGTGGCCGCCGCTGATGGCGGCACGCTTTTTCTCGACGAGATTGGCGAACTGCCACTGGAAGCCCAGGCTCGCCTGCTTCGGGTGCTACAGGAAGGGGAAGTGCGCCCCATTGGTGCAGTGGAATCCCGCAAGGTGGATGTGCGCCTGGTCGCAGCTACCCACCGCAACCTGCGCCAGCTGGCCAGCGAACACAAATTCCGCGAAGACCTTTATTACCGCATTAACGTGGTGCAAATGACACTGCCCCCACTGCGCGAGCGCGGTAAGGATGTGCTGACGATCGCCGAATCCCTGCTGGAGAAGTTTTGCGCCCGAGTGGAGCGCCCGACACTGAAACTGTCCCCGGAAGCCATTCAGGCCGTGACGACCTACACCTGGCCGGGCAACGTGCGCGAGCTGGAAAACGCCATCCAGCGCGCCGTCATCCTCACCGACGACCACAGCACCGAAATCGACCATGACACCCTCGATATCGACCTGGACCTGGTACCGGTCGACGAGGCAGATCCCGAGCGCCGCCCGCGCAGCCTGCACACGGATCCCCGTGAGGATCTCTCTCTGGAAGACTACTTTGCCCGCTTCGTGCTGGAACATCAGGACACCATGAGCGAGACCGAGCTGGCCAAGAAGCTGGGCGTCAGCCGCAAGTGCCTGTGGGAACGCCGCCAGAAACTGGGAATTCCGCGCAAGAAGAAGAGCCGCACTGCCGCAGAGGCTTAGTTTTCCGGCTGCTCTTCCCCAGACATCTCTCTCCATCAGCCACCGGCAGTCTCTGTCGGTGGTGCCGCTCCCCCAGGCGCTCGCCGCAATTCATTTTTGTAAGCCTTTTTAAACCACGAAGCAGCCGCCACCCCCTCTCGCGGAGGCCGAAATCAGCCACACCTGCCCTAACTGACATAACTACCGGAGCGGGAACTGTTACCCGAATCCTGCGGAACCCAAAGTGTTACCCGGGTCTCATCAGGAGTAACAACTAGCGCGCTATCCGTAACGCGAGAGACTTGTTATTTGGCGCCTTACAATTCTTTAAAATTCTAAGTGCTTGTTTTCAAAGGCTTTTTAAAAGTTGGCACGCTAAGTGCTTTATCTCTAGTGCAAACAAGAAGAACAGCCAAGAATAAAAATAAATGGCAACCTAAGCCCTAATAACATTCAACAATAAGCGGGCGACACACAATAAGAATAAAAATGACGGCGCGGTCGAAAATAAAAGCAAACAGGGACCAAGCCGAGAAGAACAATAACAATAAAAAATAACAATAAGAGAAAGAAGACAACAAGAATAACAAGCGCGTTACAAACTGACTGTTTTGTACCTGGGAGAGGGTGTTTGCTAGAAGCAAATTGAGAGCGCAAGGAAGCCGCTGCCTTCATCCAAATAAGAATAATTCCCTCCCTTCCTTCTTTTCTGTGTGACAGCCCATCCCAAAGACGCTGTCAAAATCTGACTCCTGTCGCAGCTGTGGTAGAATCCGCCTCCAATGGGATACCCCCACGCCACATCGCGCTGGCAGCAGTCAAGACAGACAGCCGTATGCTCAACTCCCTGATTAGTACTATCAAACGCTGGCGCAAGCCATCTGAACCGAGTGGCCCTCGAATCGTGCCACGCGGAGACCACAATATTTCCCGCAAGGAGATCAGCCGCGCCGCCCTCACCGTGATGAAGCGGCTCCAGGACGCTGGTTTCGAGGCCTATATCGTCGGAGGCGGTGTACGCGACCTGATGCTCGGCGGGCACCCGAAGGACTTCGACGTCGCCACAGACGCCACCCCGGAACAAGCTAAGGAGCTCTTCCGCGGCGCCCGGATTGTCGGCCGCCGCTTCCGCATCCTTCACGCCCGGATCGGGCGGGAAATCATTGAAGTCACCACCTTCCGCGGTCACCACAGCGAAGGCGAAGAGCACGAAGCCCAGCAGTCCGAGCACGGCATGCTGCTGCGGGACAACGTCTACGGCGACCTGGCCAGTGACGCCGCCCGCCGCGACTTCACCGTCAACGCCCTCTACTACACCACCAAGGGCTTTGAGGTGCACGATTACACCGGTGGGGTGCACGACATTCGCGAACGCCTGATCCGCATGATCGGCGATCCTGCCACCCGCTATAAAGAAGATCCGGTGCGGATGCTGCGGGCGGTACGCTTCGCTGCCAAGCTGGATTTCGAGATTGAAGAGCACACTGCCACTCCCCTCAAGGAGCTGGCACCACTGCTGCGCAACATCGCCCCGGCGCGACTGTTCGATGAGGTGCTCAAGTTGCTGATGGCCGGGCATGGCGAGCGCACTTTCGAGCTGCTCCGCCAGTACCGCCTCTGGGAGCACCTGTTCCCCGGGAATGCCGCTGCCCTGAAGGATCCCGCCGCCCTCGAACTGACCCGGCTGGCTCTGCGCAATACGGATCAACGCATCCGGGAAGACAGACGCGTCACCCCCGCATTTCTCTATGGTGCGCTCTTGTGGCCAGCCGTGCGCAACGAGCAGCAACACCTGCAGGATCACGGCACTCCCCCGGTCCCTGCTTTAGCGCAGGCGGCGCAAAAGGTCGTCAGCGCCCAGCTGACGCACACCGCCATCCCCAAGCGCTTCTCCATTCCCATGCGGGAAATCTGGGACCTGCAGCTGCGCCTGCCACAGCGTAATGGCAATCGCGCCCAGCGCCTCAGTGAACACCCCCGCTTCCGGGCCGCCTACGACTTCCTGCTGCTACGAGAGCAGTGCGGTGAGATTGAGCCCGGTCTGGGACAGTGGTGGACCGACTTCCAGGAAGCAGATGAGGAAGGCCGCGCGCAGCTGGTGAGCAAGGTCCAGCGCAGTGGTGGCGGACGTCGGCGCGGCCGTGGCTCCCGTGGAGGCAGACGTCGACGCCCCAAGGCGGAGTGACTTGCGGTGACTGGCAATGTTTTTATTGGCCTTGGCAGCAACCTCGCCAACCCGGAACAACAACTCCGTGGCGCCCTGAAGTCGATGGATGCAGTGGCACAGACCCGCGTGCTGCGCTGTTCCAGTTTTTACCTGAGCGCACCGGTAGGACCCGGCGACCAGCCTGACTATATCAATGCCGTGGCCGAGCTGGAGACAGGGCTGGACGCGGAAGCGTTACTGGATGCGCTGCAGGCAATTGAGGCTGATCACGGTCGCGAGCGCTCGGTACGCTGGGGCGCCCGCACCCTCGACCTGGACATCCTGCTTTTCGGGCAGGAGACCATCCGCACCGACCGCCTCCAGATCCCCCACCCTCGCATTGGTGAACGTAACTTTGTACTGGTGCCGCTTGCTGAACTGGCGCGAGCCCTCACCCTGCCGACCGGGGAATCCATTCAGGAACTGCTGCGGGCATGCCCCCAAAACCGTCTGGAAAAATTGGGGTAAGCTGTCAGCATCAGACGACAATAAAAAATTCTGAAAGCTCCAACTGCGATACAGTAGACGGAGCCGACTGCGGTAACGATAAGATCAAGGAGTAACCGCCAGTGTCACCAGAGCACACCGATACGCTATTACAGGAGCTGAATCTCGCGGACCGGGAGTTGCCCCGCTTTATTGCTGTTGAAGGCAATATCGGCGTAGGTAAGACCACCCTGGCGAAAAAGCTCGCCGCTACCTTCAATTACGACACCCTGCTGGAGCTGCCCGAGGACAACCCGTTCCTCGAGCGATTCTACCGCGACGCCAAGAGCGCCGCGCTGCCCACCCAGCTGCACTTCCTGCTCCAGCGTTCGCAGCAGATTCAGGCACTGCGACAGGACGACCTGTTTAAACCGGTGCGGGTATCCGACTTCCTGATCGAAAAAGACCAGCTGTTTGCTGAAGTAACCCTGGATGCCGATGAGCTCGCCCTGTATCGGGAGGTGTACCACCACCTCACCCTGCAGGCACCGAAGCCCGATCTGGTGATTTATCTTCAGGCCCCCCTCAATGTGTTACAGGAGCGCATCCGCAACCGTGGTATCGCCGCCGAGAAGTCGATCAGCAACGATTACCTGGCGCTGCTGAACGAAGCCTACACCAACTTCTTCCACTACTATGACGGGGCACCGCTGTTGATCGTCAATAGCGAGGATATCGACATCGTCGATCGGCCCGACGACTACCGGCAGCTGGTGGAATACATGCTTACCATCAACAGCGGTCGCCACTACTACAACCCGGGAATTTGATCGCCATGCCGTATAAACCGAGCGAACTGAGTAAACCCATTACTGTGCAGACACTGCGCAAGATGAAAGCGGATGGGGAGAAATTCATCACGGTGGCCCTCTACGATGCACCCATGGCTGCCATGGCGCAGCGTACCGGTGTAGAGGCGGTACTGGTCGGCGACTCCCTCGGTATGACCGTACTCGGCTATGACAGCACCATCCCCGTCACCATGGAGCAGATGATCTACCACGTGGAGGCGGTGGCCCGCGGCAACAAGAAATCCCTCATCATGGGTGACATGCCGTTTATGACTTACGCCACACCGGAGCAGGCACTCACCAACGCCACCCGTATCATGCAGGCGGGCGCCCACATGGTGAAAATCGAGGGCGGCGCCTGGCTGGCAGAAACCGTCAAGATTCTCACCGACCGCGGCATTCCCGTCTGCGCACACCTGGGCCTTACCCCGCAATCCGTTCACAAGCTGGGCGGCTTCCGCGTGCAGGGCCGGGACGAGGACACCGCCGGACAGATCCTCAGCGATGCAGCGGAGCTGGACGAGGCGGGAGCCGACTTGCTGGTACTCGAGTGCGTGCCGACACAATTGGCAAAACGCATAACCGACAGTGTTTCCATGCCCACCATCGGTATCGGCGCGGGCCGCGATACCGACGCCCAGGTACTGGTGATCAACGACATCCTCGGCCTCACGGAAAAGCCGCCGAAGTTTTCCAAGAACTTTCTTGTCGAAGCCGGAGATATCCCCGGTGCACTGCACAAGTATGCCGCCGATGTGAAAAACGGCATCTTCCCCGACGACAGCCACACTTTTTCCTGAGCCCAGGACTTACCGAATCCGAGGTACGAAATGGAATTCGATCGACTCTTTCCCAGCTGGCGCACCGACGGTGACCTGCACATTCCGGAGGGTTGGGCCCAGGGGCGCGCCACCTTTGGAGGCCTGGTCGCAGCAATGCTGCATGAGCCCATGTCTGCCCGCGTCTCCGGCGACGCCAGCCTGCGCTCCATCACTTTTTCTTTCGTCGCACCGGCCGAGCCCGGCGACCTCGAGGTAAGCACTGCGGTACTGCGGGCGGGCAAGTCGGTCACTCAGGTAGAGGGGCGGGCCCTGCAAGATGGCCAGCCCGTGATAGCAGCACTGGCCAGTTTCGGCAGCGGGCGGGAATCATCGGTAAAAGCCGACATGGCGCCGGCACCGGACTTCCCATCACCGGACCAGTGCCCCGCCCTGCCCGACGTACCAGGCCTGGTGCCGGAATTTACCCGTCACTTTGACTATCGCATCGCCCGCGGCGCCATGCCATTTTCCGGCAGCCACGTGCGCGAACTGGGCGGCTGGGTACGCTTCCGTCACGAGGAAACCAGCGATGCACCGGCTGCGATTGGCCACCTGCTGGCACTGATCGATGCCTGGCCACCCGCGCTGCTGCCAATGCTGACCCAACCGGCGCCAGCCAGCTCACTCACCTGGACCATCGAGTTTATGGAGCCACTCTCTGACATGCCTGCGACGGAATGGTGGCAGTACCTGGCCGAAGTGGAACAGGCAGCAGATGGCTACGGGGTGATCGGGGCAAAGCTGTGGGACAGTAACGGTCGCCTCGCTGCCTTTACCCGGCAGACGGTGACCGTGTTCGGCTGACAACGCGCAATCGCTTGAGTCGGGACGACTGGAGTTTTCAGGGGTGGCTCAAAGCCATTTTCGCCAGCGGAAGACCAGCACCTGTAGCACAACAGCGACCAGCAACAGGCCACTGAAAATCAGGAAAGCACCGGGGTTGTCCGCCCCCGGTATCCCACCGACATTGACTCCCAGAAGCCCGGTGAGAAACCCAAGCGGCAGAAAGATGGCGGCAACCACCGACAGTACATACATCCGGCTGTTGAGCTGCTCGGAGTTGCGGCTCAGCAGCTCCTCCTGAGTCACAGCCGCCCGTTCCCGCACCGCATCGATATCCTCGATATGCCGTTGTAAGCGATCACTGACTTCACGCAAGCGGATACGGCTGCTCTCGTCGAACCAATCGACCTTTTCCACCAGCAACCGCGAGAGCGCTTCCCGCTCTGGTGCCAGGTAACGGCGCAGGGTAATGGTCTGCTTGCGCAGCTGTGCGAGTTCCGACCGCAGGCTGCCGCTGCCAGGCTCAAGGAGACGGTCTTCCAGCTCATCAATGGAGCTCTCGAACCCCTCGACCGTATCGCTCATCCGCCAGACAAGCAGATCCGTCAGGGACACCAGCAACTCGGCCGCGCCACGAGGACCGCGGCCCGCTTCCAGCGACTCCAGCAAATCCCCCACGGACAGTAAACGGCGCTTGCGGGTACTGATAATGCGATGCTCTTCAACCCAGAGGCGGACGGAAACCATATCCTCCGGCTGGGACTGCGGGTTCAGGTTGACCCCGCGCAAGGCTATCAGCAACCCTTGGCCTACCGGCAAAGTGCGCGGGCGGGTTTCCTCTGTGAGCAGGGCCTCCGCCACCAGCGGATCCAGATCGCTCTGCTGTTCCAGCCAGTCGCGAACCGGTTCGCGGCTGTAGTCAAAATGCAGCCACAGGACACCCTGGGAAGGCTGCCAGTGCTGGACTTCGCTCCAGTCGAGATATCGGCCACCGCCATGCCGGTCCAGCAAATAGGCATGGATCAAACCGAACTCTGTCGACTGCACTGCTTCACCCTGCGCCTGCATTCCCGGCTCCCGTGGCTTTTATTTTCAGTTACGCGGAGATCTGAGCGTCATCACTCTCGGCCCAACAGAAGCCTGGCCGAGCGAGTCTCGCCCGGGGCTAGCTCCCAACTATCGGCTAATGCATTACCGTGCTCGACACAGACAAACTCACGATAGTGTGCGCCGACATCCGGCAGGGTCGCTGCGAGCTCCTTGCCCGGATTCCAGGTAATCACCGTGTCGCAACCCTCACTACTCGTAGTGATAGGGCTCGCTTCCTGTATCTGTTGCCTTGCGGGTGCGCCTTCGAACACGCGATCGACTTCTCCCAGGAACGTCAGCACACCCTCCAACTTACCCTTGGCGAACCCGCGGGTGTTATCGAGATATTCCCCTCCCTCGAGGCCCATCACCGCCACGGACTCAATATCACCAATAGCAAAATACGTGTGCCAGGCCCAGCTGTACATCGCTGCCGCTGCACCGAGATTCTGCAGCTCCAACTCCAGCTGCAAGGTTTTGCCAAGGACCATCCTGTAGCGGCAATGGAAATCCGATTTAAACAGTGCATCGGCCGCATGGTGGTAAGTAAACACCAACTCAACTTCGCCATCAGGCAAAGTCCCAGCACTCTCCAGAGCCCAGGGGCGGGTGCGGACCAGACCGTGTTTGGGCTTGCTTTTATCCGGGTGTATACCAAACCAGGGCAGACAGAGTGGGATACCGCCGCGAACGGCTTTACCCGGTGCGAACCCGGCCACCGGACTGAGCCATAGCAACGGTTCCTCGCCCTCAGCCTGAAACTCCAGCAGCTGCGCGCCCTGCTGTGCGATTACCGCACGGCACAGTGGAGTCTCCACCACATAGAGGGGCAGGCCGGGCTTCCCATACAGTGCGCCGCTATCGGTCTTCCGTACAGCACTAGAGCTTGCGACTTCAGTCATGATTTTTCTCCACCTTGCTCAAGTGCGCCAGCGCTGAGGCATTAACTTCCCAATGCTGACCATCAAAAGGTTCTATCCGCGTTCCTTCCGGAATCTCATCCAGGCAGCGCAGGTTGATACTGTAACCATCGGGGTTGGAACGGGGGACATAATAGGATTTCACACCACAGTGGCGACAGAAGTAGTGCTTGGCCACTCCAGTGTTGAAGGTGTAACAGCTCAGGGCATCACTACCCTGCAGCAATTCAAAATTTTCGGCAGCGACGATCAGATGCTGGAATCCCACCATCTGGCACATGGAGCAATTGCACTCGTGGGCCACCGGCGCCTGGCCAGCGTTCGTCATCATGGTCGCGCGGAAGCGCACAGCACCGCAGTGGCAACCCCCTCGCAACGGCCAATCACTTTGGCTCATGGTGTGCTTCCCCATCGACGTGATCAAACAGCGGCCGCCCCCAGAGTAACGTCATCATGCCCAGGGCCAGGAGCAGATGGAACCAGTTCATGCGAGCAAGCCCCAGGAGCTTGGAAGGCCCAGTGCCAATAACCGTGGAAGCGATAATTACAAGTACCGGACCTGAGGCCAGCAACAGCGCCTCGCCGCGACCGAGCCGATGCCCGCGCAAACGTGTCAGCAACGCCACCGCGAGCCAGCCGGCAAGGCCGATACTGGACCAGAGCGAGCTAACGGAACCGGGAGGAATGAGTCCGGATTCCATGACGCCCAACGCAGAGCCAGCGAGCAGCACCAGCGCCGCATAGGCCGGCGCACGGGTCTGGCGGCCGATCGCGGGCACAAAGTAAACCCACAAAAGGGCCAAGCCGACGCTGGAGAATGTCAGGAAACCGGAAAGGCGGGACAAAGCCCGGTGCAGCTCCGTTATCTGGGGATCAACACCATAACGGTAAGCGCCAACAAAGGCCGCCAGAGCGAGACACAGACAACCGGCCACCACCAGCAGCGCCGGAGATTGCGAGCGCTCCCGGGCCAGATACCAATATTGATTGGCTACCAGCAACGCTGCCAGCGCCAGCAAGACTTCCGCCAGCCAGTAACTGCTGCCCAAGAGCAACCTCCGTCGAGACCAGTGTCATTCGAATGGTCTCGATGATAACTGAAGTGGACTGGAGGTCACAGCGAGGCAAGTCAACAGGGAAAGAGGAGCGGAAAAAGAAATGCCCCGGGAGGACCGGGGCATTCTGTTGGGAGGCAGATTCAGCATCCGCCGATCGAGAGTCGCCCCTCTAATTGAGGGGCGCGGACGATCAGAAGTCCATACCGACAGACAGCTGGATTCGGCGGGGCGCGTAGTAGTCACGCGGCTCACCGTAGTCAGAGAAGTCCGCGTACGGCTGGATGTTGTAACCAGTCTGGTTGTCAAACAGGTTGAACAGGTCCGCGCGGAACTTCAGCGTGTAGTCCTGATATACATTCCAGTACTGGGAATAGCTCAGGTCCATCTGCCAGTGGCTCGGGCTGCGACGGCTGCCCGCCTTCTCGGCGTAGCGGTTGGTTCCAGAGGAATAACCGTAGATGGAACCGTCCCAGGTTTCCCAGGGCTGACCAGACTGATACACGAGGTAAGCACCAACATTAGCGTTCCAGTCCAGGGTGTACTGGCCGAACATCTTCAGCAGGTGCGGCTTGTCACCCGCGAGTGTACCTTCCTTGTTATCCCAGATCTGACGACCTTTACCGTCCGCCAGGTAAGAGGAACCGATGAAGGTATTGGCATCGTTGGTGTAAGTCGTGTTGTCCTGGTCGAAGTTACCGGTGTAACGGCTACGCGTATAGGACGCATTCAGGTAGGTACGGTCACCAGTCCATGACGCCTCCATGCTGAACTCCCAATACTGGGTATACGCATCATCCAGCTCGGCAATCACGTATGTGGAACCACTGCCGATCTGATCAATCATTTCGGACAGGTTATCGATATAGGGCCCCTTGGCCGCAATATCATCCGGTACACACTGATCCAGATCCGGACCGTAGCAACCATACTCGCGCGACCAGTTCCAGGTGTCTTCCCAGAAGTGGGAACCCTCGCGGTAACGAACATGGGAGCGCAGGCTGATACCGTTATCGAACTCTTTTGTCGTACCCAGAGTCAGCTCGTCTACGCGACGTGGATCCAGGTCATCGGCAAACAGCTTACCGGAGGAGCCTTCACGCGGAGTGGAGCTGATGTAGTTACCGTTCTGATCCCAGTAGACATCCAGTGTCGCGCGGCTGTTACGATCCCAGGAAGCTGCTCGCGCCAGAGAGCTTGCGGCCGGGTTGTACTGGGCAAAGTTGGCAAAGATAGTGTCCTGGTCATTGTATGCCCAGGTCACACCGAGGCGCGGCTGGATCATATCTTTCCAGTCCACCTTGTACATCTCGTACTTGTTGCCCGGTGCCGCTTCGTAGCCCGACAGGGTATCGGCCTCACGCAGGCCCTGACCGTACAGGGTGTCCTGGCTGATCAGGAAGCCGACATCAAAGATAAAGTCGCCCCAGCTGATGGAGTCGTTGATCTCGAAGTTCTGTGACTCGGTGTAGGAGCGAATCGAGGGCACCCGGGTGCCACTTTCGGAAACCAGGCTCATCTGTTCGGTGCGACCGATGAACCAGGCATTATCCGGGGCGTCGGCATCTGCAGCACCGTCGATCACACTGATGGAGCCCCAGCCATTGGACAGGCGCGCCAGGTCTTCTTCACCTTCGGAATACTGGTAACCAATGTGGAATTCGTGGGTGGTTGAGCCCCACTCGAGAGTATGGTCCAGCGCCATCTCGAAGCTGGTGCGATAGAAGTTCTGTACGTTGATCAGGGAGTAGGCGCCTACACCACCACTACCAATACGTTCGCCCGCATCATTCACGTAGCCATACTGGTCGATGAACGGCTGTACAAAGTCATTCCACGCCGCATCATCTGGGCGCGTATTGGGGACACTGAAGTAGCCCATCTGGTCCAGATTGGCCAGGTCCAGGGACTGTCCGTAGGCAGGGGTTACGCCCAGCATGTTATCCGGCAGGCCCGCAGTTTCCAGTGCGTAATCGCTAAGCTGGAAAGTAAAAGTGGTGTCATCGTTGATCAGCCAGGAGCCGTCCACGGTCAGGATGTCCTGTCCGGACTCCTCACCCACGGAGACAGAATCAGCTTCGTTGAAAGAAATAGAAGCACCTTCGGCAACACGGTCAGACGTGCGGTAGCCAACATTCAGCAGCACTTCGTCGATCGGAGCCCAGGTGAGCTTGCCATAGTATTCGTCCCGCTCACTCAGATAGTCCTTGGCCGGACCGTAAGCGGTCTCCTTATTCTGGCGCTCAGCGCGGGGGCCGTAATAGGAGCCATAGAAGAACAGCTGGTCCTCGATGATCGGACCACCCATGTTGGCAGTCATCCAACTCAGGTCAGTCTGGGAGCGGGTGCCAGCATCGGTCTCCGCGCGCATCCCCTTATTCTGGAACTTGTACTCGACACTACCGGTATATTCGTTGGTACCGGCCTTACTCTTGGAGTTAACGGTAATACCGCCGGAACGGTTGAAACCGACCGCGCGAGAACCACCACGCTCGACAGAGAACTGCTCAACGTCCTGGCTGGAAGGCTCTGCAGAGAGGGTACCGAACATCGGCAGGGTGACGTTTACCCCGTCAAACTTATAAACGTTGTCCTGACCACTACCACCGGCACTGGGACCGCGCACGGAGTTCTGGGTGTACTGGACACCGGGGGCCAGCTTGATCAGATCACGATAGTCCTGGCCGATCGGCAGGCCTTTGATGATGTCTGAACCGATAGCATCAGAAAGGGAAGAGTTACCGCCTACGGTGATTACCTGGCCGGTAACAACCACCTGCTCGAGATCCCCCTGAACTTCTGGCGACAGGTTGACGTCGACGACGGTCATCTGATCCAGTAGTACTTCTGCCTGCACAGTGCGGGTGGTGCCATCATCGGCAGTAAATGTCAGGTTATAGATGCCCGGAACCAGGGCGGGCAGCTTGAACTCGCCATCTTCGTCAGTAGTGGCGGTACGGGACCGAGGCATCACCTTACTGGAGGCCTTGACGGTAACACCAGAGGCTTCGATACCCTTATCGAGGAACACCTGGCCCTCGATGGTGCCGACCTGCTGTGCCATAACAGTGGCAGAGAAGAGTGTACCTGCGGCAACAACGGCAGCGCGCGTGAGCGAGCCCACTCCGGCAACCGATTTGCTCAGTTTCTTTTGTTGGAACATGAGAAAGTCTCCCAGACAGTTTTTTGTATTTATGCTGCTGGAGCGAATACCTCTCGCCCCCAATCCTCGGCCCAGCTACCGTCGATGGCTGTAGTGCTTGTGCTGCCCATGGGGTTTCCCCTCCCCACTTTTGAGCCTGTACCCCTCTCTCAGGCTCTGTCACCACAAGCAAAATACTTTATGTGCTGGATTATTTTCAGAAGGAATATCTTATTCCTCGCCAGCATTGTGCGAAAAAAATTCGCGCACGGCGAGAGGTAGGTCATAAAAATTTCAAAAAAATATCTTCGAAATACAGAAAAGTCAGGACAACCTGTTCAACAATCATGCAAAAGGTTATTTCAGGACAACTTTTGTATCAGTTTGTCATTTTTATTTGAGGAATGTTGCGCCAGCTATTCCTCTTTTAGAAGCGCTAGAGGAATAATTTCTTGTCTGATTTTTGATCCACCTGGATGATGCGCGACCAAATCCGCTATTTTTCACACGCCTTTTAGTGGTGCGCTAGCCATTAGATGACACGAATTGCGCGCCAGAATAGCGCACGAGGAATAAATTAGTCACCGGCCCTTTATCCAACAGAGAAACAGGAAAGCGGCAGGCGCAAGCGATCCAACCTGCATCCAGTATTTCCCGGACATAAAAAAACCCGGCGTTGCCGGGTTTTTTATCAGTGCGCGGGTTGAGTCGCGCACCTGGGCTGAGCCCGGGTGAATCACTCCTCGCCAGAGGACTGCTCACCCGCCTGCTCGGCCTGATCCGCCTTTGCTTCCTTGATGGAGAGCTTGATGCGGCCGCGCTGATCGACGTCCAGCACCTTGACGAACACCTTCTGGCCTTCGCTCAGGTAGTCGGTCACCGCGTTTACGCGCTCTTCGGCGATCTGGGAGATATGTACCAGACCGTCTTTACCCGGCAGGAAGTTCACGAACGCGCCGAAGTCGACGATGCGCACCACGGTACCTTCGTAGATAGCGCCGATCTCGGCTTCCGCGGTGATTTCCTCAATGCGGGTAACCGCCGCTTCCAGGCTCTCACCGTCTTCACCGAAGACCTTCACAGTGCCATCGTCTTCGATATCGATGGAAGCACCAGTTTCCTCAGTGATGGAACGGATAGTTGCACCGCCCTTACCGATCACGTCGCGGATCTTGTCCGGGTGGATCTTCAGGGTGGCGTAGCGCGGAGCGTTCTCATTCACAGTGGAACGGGACTCGCCGATGACCTTGTTCATTTCCGCCAGGATGTGCAGACGCGCGTGCAGGGCCTGCTCCAGAGCGGTTTCCATGATCTCTTCGGTGATACCTTCGATCTTGATGTCCATCTGCAGCGCGGTCACACCGGAGGCGGTACCCGCTACTTTGAAGTCCATGTCGCCGAGGTGGTCTTCATCACCCAGGATATCGGTCAGAACCGCGTAGCCATCGTCTTCTTTGACCAGGCCCATGGCAATACCGGCAACCGGCGCCTTCAGCGGCACACCGGCGTCCATCAGCGCCAGGCTGGAGCCACAGACAGAAGCCATGGAGCTGGAACCGTTGGATTCAGTGATCTCGGAAACCACACGCAGGGTGTACGGGAAGCTCTCCGGATCCGGCAGTACAGCGGCGATACCGCGGCGCGCCAGACGGCCGTGGCCGATCTCACGACGACCGGTAGCGCCGACACGACCCGCCTCACCTACAGAGTAGGGAGGGAAGTTGTAGTGCAGCATGAAGTAGTCTTTGCGCTCGCCTTCCAGGGCGTCGATGATCTGCGCATCGCGGGTCGCACCGAGAGTGGAAACGACCAGAGCCTGGGTTTCACCTCGGGTAAACAGTGCGGAACCGTGGCCTTTCGGCAGCACGCCAACTTCTACGCTGATCGGGCGCACGGTCTTGGTGTCGCGACCATCGATACGGGGCTCACCACGGACTACAGCGCCACGAACGGTTTTCTTTTCCAGCTTGCCGAAGTAGCTCTTGACGGTACCTTCGTCCACTTCTTCGGTAGCCAGCGCTTCAGCGGCTTCGTTACGCAGCTCGCTCAGGCGAGTGGTACGCTGCTGCTTGTCGGTAATTTTGTAGGCTTCAGCCACTTTGGCGCCGAACTGGCTTTCCAGGGCGGACTTCAGTTCTTCGTTGACCGCTTCCGGCTGCCAGTCCCAAGTGGGCTTGCCCGCTTCGGCTTTCAGCTCTTCACAGACTTTAACAACCGCCTGCATTTCCTGGTGAGCGAACAGTACCGCACCCAGCATGATGTCTTCCGGCAGCTCCTTGGCCTCGGACTCCACCATCAGAACCGCGTCTTTGGTACCGGCTACGACCATGTCCAGCTCGGAGTTCTTCAGCGCGCTGTAAGTCGGGTTCAGCAGGTAGCCGTCTTCCTGGGTGTAGCCCACGCGAGCAGCACCAATCGGGCCGCCGAAGGGGATACCGGAGACAGACAGAGCGGCGGAGGTGCCGATCATGCCGGCAATATCCGGATCCACATCTTTTTCAGCGGACAATACGGTGATCATCACCTGTACTTCGTTCATGAAGCCGTTCGGGAACAGCGGACGGATCGGACGGTCGATCAGACGAGAAGTGAGTGTTTCCTTCTCGGACGGGCGGCCTTCACGCTTGAAGAAGCCACCGGGAATTTTGCCGGCCGCGTAGGCCTTTTCCTGATAGTGCACGGACAGCGGGAAGAAGCTCTGATCAGGCTTGGCCTCTTTGGCACCAACAACGGTACACAGCACCACGGTTTCGCCCATGGTTACCAGCGCTGCACCAGTAGCCTGGCGCGCGATGCGGCCAGTTTCGATGGTGACTTGCTGATTTCCGTACTGGAAAGTTTTGCTTACTGGATTCACTAGTTTTTTCCTATTTCCTCACGGTTACTGGCCCATTCCAGCAACCCCTACAGTTTTCCCGCGGGTATGTTTGTACATCTTTGATCAACAGACCCGAGGGCCAGCGCACAATGACGCTGGAGCCGGCAGGCGCCGGCATTGCACTGGAAAGGGATGGTTTGACTTCTGCCGCTGCCCGGCCTCTGTTCACAACATCCGACGCAGCGAGCCCATCACTTTCCAGAAAGCAATTAGAAGAATGCCCGCCAGAGGCGGGCATTCAGGAGTCTTAGCGACGCAGGCCGAGCTTGGCGATCAGCTGTGCGTAACGGTTCAGATCCTTTTTCTTCAGGTAGTCCAGCAGCTTGCGACGCTGGTTTACCATGCGGATCAGACCACGACGGGAGTGGTGATCCTGCTTGTGTGCAGAGAAGTGGCTCTGCAGCTTGTTGATGTTGGCAGTCAGCAGGGCTACCTGAACTTCCGGAGAACCGGTATCACCTTCAGACTGGCCGTGCTCTTTCAGGATGGCTGCTTTTTCATTTGCAGTCAGTGCCATAACGAAATACCTCGTCGTAATATGCTTAGAAGATTCGGCTGGCCCGTGCATATTTACAGACCAGCTAGTCGCTTTGCGGGAATCCCGCGTTGGCTCCCAGTACACGTGACCGATTCGGCCTCGCGTAACTAGTTGCCGCTTACCAGACGTCGCGGGGCGACCCGCCCGTCATCAGTAATTTCACCTACGCCCAGAAATTCACCACTTTCCAGGAAGAGGCGCACCATATCACCTTCTTGGCCGATACGGTAGACCTGCAAATCCATCACCGGCTGCCCCTGACGCACATAGTAACCGGAGTCTTCCGGCAGGGTCATTTTCGGCAGACCGGAAGCCGGGGCATCCATCGGCAGCAGGTAGTGATCGAGCTCCTCCGCTCTGCCCTCTCCCCGCTCCTCGGCCAGCTCGTCCAGAGTCACGGCATCCTCTTCCCGGAAAGGACCGGCAGCACTGCGATGCAGCTTCTCCACATAGGCACCAACGCCCAGTGCGGCGCCCAGATCCTCAGCGAGACTGCGCACATAAGTGCCCTTGGTGCAGTGAATCTCCACTTCGGCCCGCGGCTGGCGGCCCGGAGTAAAACTGAGCAGCTCGTATTCGAAGATCTCAACTTCACGGGCCTGGCGCTCCACTTCGACGCCCTGGCGAGCCAGCTTGTACAGCGGCTGACCCTTGTGCTTGAGGGCGGAGTACATGGACGGCACCTGGCTGATCTTGCCGCGGAACGGGGCCATGGCCTCGCGCACCGCCTCTTCGGTCAGACCCGAGGCATCTTTGGTAGAGATGACATTGCCATCGGCATCGCCACTGTCGGTGGCCATGCCGAAACAGAAGGTACTGCGATAGCGCTTGTCGGCATCCAGCAGGTACTGGGAGAACTTGGTCGCCTCACCAAAACAGATCGGCAGTACGCCGGTGGCAAGGGGATCCAGCGCGCCGGTATGGCCAGCGCGGTTGGCGAAAAACAGTCTTTTGGCTTTCTGGAGGGCGTCGTTGGCGGTGATACCGGTGGGCTTGTTCAGCAACAATACCCCGTTCACCGGCCGGCCCCATTTAGGTCTGCGGCCCATGCTTACTCTTTGTCGTCGCCGTCGTCGCTGGATTGGTGGGAGCGATCGGCCTTGACCGCCTTGTCGATCAGCGCCGACAACTGCTGGCCGCGTACGGAAGTCTCGTCATAGCGGAACTGCAGACGGGGCACGCTGCGCATCTGAATGACGCGAGCCAACTGGCTGCGCAGGAAGCCTGCGGCACGATTGAGCACTTCCATGGAAGTGTTGATCTTGGCCGGGTCGTCTTCACCGACAAGGGTCACAAAGACCTTGGCCGAAGTCAGATCACGGCTGACTTCCACGTCGTTGACGTTGACCATGCCGACACGCGGATCGCGCACTTCCATCTGGATCAGCTGAGCCAGTTCACGGCGCATCGCATCGGCTACACGGTCGGCACGGTGGAATTCTCTTGCCATCTGTTACCTATTTCCAATGGCGGCTTGCAATCGCGCCGCGGCCAGTGACCGCAGCGCGACGATTGTTGACCCGAGTTTAGAGTTCGCGGGCAACCTTGACGATATCGTAGACCTCAATCTGGTCACCGGGCTTGACGTCGTTGTAGTCCTTAACGCCAATACCACACTCCATGCCGTTGCGGACTTCCTGTACGTCATCCTTAAAGCGACGCAGGGATTCCAGCTCGCCCTGGTAGATCACCACGTTGTCGCGCAGTACACGGATCGGCTTGTTGCGGTGGACGGTACCCTCGGTAACCATACAGCCGGCGATGGCGCCAAACTTCGGCGAGCGGAACACGTCGCGCACTTCGGCGATACCGACGATCTCCTCGCGGACTTCCGGCTCCAGCATACCGGACAGCGCCTGCTTTACTTCGTCCAGCAGGTTGTAGATCACGCTGTAGTAGCGGATCTCCACGCTCTCGGTTTCTGCCAGCTTGCGCGCTGCCACATCGGCACGGGTGTTGAAACCGATGACGATAGCACCGGAGGTCAGGGCCAGGTTGATGTCGTTTTCGGCGATACCGCCGACACCGCTGGACACCACGTTGACCGATACTTCTTCGTTACCGATATCCGCCAGTGCGGACAGGATCGCTTCCAGGGAACCGCGTACGTCGGCCTTGATGACCACTGGCAGTACCTTGCGCTCGCCCGCTTCCATGTCAGCAAACATGTTCTCGAGCTTGGCGGCCTGCTGGCGCTGCATGCGCTCACGGCGCTCCTTCTCGGCACGCTGCTCGGCCACTTCACGGGCCTTACGCTCATCGGCCACGACCATAAAGTCGTCACCGGCATTGGGCGTGGAGTCCAGACCCAGCAGCTCAACCGGAGTAGACGGGCCGGCCTCCTTGACGCTCTGGCCCAGCTCGTTGGTCATGGCGCGAACGCGACCATAGCTCTGGCCGGCCAGCACGATATCACCGCGCTTCAGCTCGCCGCTCTGTACCAGCAGGGTCGCGACCACACCGCGGCCCTTCTCCAGACGGGATTCGATCACTACGCCGCGGGCCGGAACACCGACCTCGGCCTTGAGCTCGAGCATTTCCGCCTGCAGGGAAACCGCTT
The DNA here is from genome assembly GCF_001750105.1 of Microbulbifer aggregans. Lineage (NCBI taxonomy): Bacteria > Pseudomonadati > Pseudomonadota > Gammaproteobacteria > Cellvibrionales > Microbulbiferaceae > Microbulbifer > Microbulbifer aggregans. The sequence goes on along the minus strand of NZ_CP014143.1, from coordinate 1,886,275 downwards.
CCAGCAGGTCGTCGATGCCCTGACCGGTGTGTGCGGACACCTCGATAAACTGGGTATCACCGCCCCAGTCTTCCGGGATCACGTCCTTGGCAGCCAGTTCGTTCTTCACCCGATCCGGGTCAGCCGCTTCTTTGTCACACTTGTTGATTGCGACAACCAGCGGCACGCCCGCCGCCTTGGCGTGCTGGATGGCTTCTTCGGTCTGCGGCATCACGCCGTCATCGGCAGCCACCACCAGAATGACCACATCGGTAGCCTGGGCACCACGGGCGCGCATGGCGGTAAACGCCGCGTGTCCGGGAGTATCCAGGAAGGCAACCTCACCCTGGCTGGTCTTCACCCGATAGGCACCGATGTGCTGGGTGATGCCACCGGCTTCACCGGAAGCCACCTTGGTCTCGCGGATGTAGTCCAGCAGTGACGTCTTACCGTGGTCAACGTGACCCATCACGGTCACTACCGGCGCACGGCCAACCTCTTCACCCTTGGCCTGGGAAACTTCAGCCACCAGGCTCTCTTCAAGCTCGTTTTCGGAGCGCATGACCACTTTATGGCCCAGCTCTTCGACGATCAAAGTCGCGGTGTCGCGATCGATAGCCTGGTTGATAGTGACCATCTCGCCCATTTTCATCAGGCGCTTGATCAGCTCACCGGCCTTCATATTCAACTGCTTGGCCAGATCGCCTACGGTGATGGTTTCGCCTATCTGTACTTCGTACACCTGCTTTCCTGTCGGCCTCTTGAAGCCGTGTGTGTTCTTGATTTTCAGCGTAGGACGGGACAGGGAACGCGTGCTGCGTTTTTCAGCCTCGTCGTCCTCAAAGGCCTCCAGAGCCTGCTCGTAGAGCGCGGTCTTGCTGGACTTCTTGGGTCCGCCTTTGGGCGCCTTGCGTCCGCGACGCTTGCGGGGCTCCTCGTCCTCGTCCTTTGTGGCGGGAACGGAAACAGTTTCCATCTTGCGACGCAGTGACGGCTTCTCGGCAGCGGCTTTCTTCGCCTTTGCCTCACGCTCTTCTTCGGCGCGCTTACGCTCTTCTTCCAGGCGAGCCTTCTTCTCTTCGAGCTCTTTGGCCTCTTCCTCGACCTGCTTCTTGCGACGCTCCATGGCGGCAATACGCATCGCCTCGATATCGTCGACGTAAGTGGAGCGGACCGGAGCCGCAGGCTTCTCCTGCTCGCCGGCTGTTTCGGCCTTTTCAGCGGGTGCTTCAGTCTCCGCTGCTGCCGCTTCCTCAGCCTGTTTGGCGGCCTCAGCTGCAGCCTTGGCTTCAGCTTCCTCTTGTGCAGCCTTCGCTTCGGCTTCGGCACGAGCACGCTCGGCCTCAGCTTGTTCGGCGCGGGCTTGCTCCAGCTCGGCCTGGACGCGATCCAGCTCCGCCTGAGTGGGCTCAGGCGCAACGGCTTCCGCCTCGCCTTCTGATTCCGGGCGCTTGACGTAAGTCCGCTTCTTGCGCACTTCCACATTCACGGTTTTACGGCCGGTGCCAGAGCCGGTTTTCAGCGTGGTGGTGGTCTTGCGCTTCAGGGTAATCTTACGCGGAGCAGCGCTCTTCTCCCCGTGACTGCTTTTCAGGAAGTTGAGCAGGACCTGTTTCTCTTCGTCCGACACCACCGCATCTGCAGAGGTATGGGGCAAACCCGCTTCCTTCATCTGCTTGAGCAGACGTTCTTCGGTGGCACCAACCGATTTGGCGAGTTCGCTAACTGTTACTTCGGCCATTCTCTCTCCTAAAAGTCACTTGAGCGGAGGGGATTTATCTATTTCATTGGCGCATCTCTGCGCTTACGCCTGTTCGCCGGCGTCGTCCGCGAACCAGGGCTCGCGCGCTTTCATGATCAGCGCGGCAGCGCGCTCCTGGTCGACACCGTCGATTTCCAGCAGGTCATCAACCGCCTGCTCGGCGAGGTCTTCCATGGAGGCGATACCCCGGCTGGCCAGCTGGTAGGCCAGCTGACGATCCATCCCTTCCATATTCAGCAGGTCTTCCTGCGGTTCGGAGGCATCCAACTGCTCCTCGGAGGCCAGCGCCTGGGTCAACAGGGCATCCTTGGCACGGGCGCGGAGCTCTTCGGCGATTTCCTCGTCGAAGCCCTCAATGCCCAGCATTTCTTCCAGCGGTACGTAGGCCACTTCTTCAAGAGTGGTGAAGCCTTCATCCACCAGTACGCCAGCCACATCCTCGTCGATGTCCAGGCGCTCCATAAAGGTTTCCATGACGGTGCTGGATTCGGCTTCCTGTTTGGACTGCCACTCCTCGACACTCATCACGTTGATCTGCCACTGGGTCAGTTCGGACGCCAGGCGCACGTTCTGGCCGCTGCGGCCGATGGCCATGGCGAGATTCTCTTCCGCCACGGCAACATCCATAGAACCGGCATCTTCATCAACGACGATGGACTCGATCTCGGCTGGAGCCATGGCGTTGATGACGAACTGTGCCGGGTTGTCGTCCCACAGAACGATATCGACACGCTCGCCAGACAGCTCGTTGGAGACCGCCTGTACGCGCGCACCACGCATACCGACACAGGCACCGACCGGGTCAATACGGCCATCGTTGGTGGTCACGGCGATCTTGGCGCGCAGACCCGGATCGCGGGCTGCGCCCTTGATCTCGATAACCTCTTCAGCAATTTCCGGCACTTCAATGCGGAACAGCTCGATCAGCATCTCCGGGCAGGAGCGGCTCAGCATCAGCTGCGGGCCGCGGGCCTCCGGCTGGATTTCCAGCAGGATGGCGCGCACGCGGTCACCCATGCGGAAAATCTCGCGACCAACCAGCTGGTCCCGGGGCAGGCGCGCCTCGGCGTTATTGCCCAGATCCACGGCGATAAAGTCGCGGGTCACTTTCTTGACGGTTCCGCTCACCAGATCGCCGACGCGATCGCGGTATTCCTCGACCACCTTGGCACGCTCGGCTTCGCGAACCTTCTGCACGATGACCTGCTTGGCGGTCTGGGCGGCGATGCGGCCAAACTCCACGTTTTCTACCTGCTCGCGGTAAACGTCGCCGGCCTTCAGCTCAGTATCTTTCTCGTGAGCCTCTTCGAGGGTGAACTGGGTACCCAGTTCGGCCAGGGTATCGTCATCCACAACTTCCCAGCTGCGGTAGGTCTCGTAGTCACCGCTGCGGCGATCGATGATCACCTCAATAGTGGAGTCCTCGTCGTAGCGTTTCTTGGTGGCTGTTGCCAAAGCCGCCTCGATCGCCTGGAAAATAATTTCCTGGTCAACGCCCTTCTCGTTGGAAACCGCTTCGGCTACCAGCAAGATCTCTTTGTTCATGCAGCTGCCTCTTTCAAAAACGCTACTAAAAGCTGTTTCAACCGCGCTTACGCCGGCTGTTACTTGAACTGGGGAATAATGTTGGCCCGCTCGATGCTGTCGATGGGCAACAGGTATTCGTTTTCGTCGTCAATGCGCAGGACCACTTCCTCGCCTTCCACACCGGCGAGCAGGCCGCGCCACTTGCGCTGCCCTTCCAGCGGCATGCGCAGGCGCACTTCAATCTGGTGACCGACAAAGCGCTGATACTGCTCCAGGCGGTAAAGGGGACGATCCATACCGGGCGATGACACCTCCAGGGTGTACTTGCCGGTGATAGGGTCTTCCACATCCAGCACCGCGCTCGCCTGGCGGCTGACCTTTTCGCAGTCTTCCACCGTCACGCCGTCTTCGCCGTCGATGTAGATGCGCAGCAGCGCGTTGCGTCCGTGGGTCTGATATTCGATCCCCCACAGCTCACAACCCAGCGAAGCCACTACGGGCCCCAGGAGCTCTTCCAGCTGTTCGCGCTTACTAGTCATTTCCGTCACCACAAACAAAAAATGGGCTGGGAAGCCCGCACCACGGTCCGAATGACAAACCGCGGCGCCTACTTCCGGCCCATTCGGAAACCGTATCCTGCAGATACGAAAAAGCCCCTAACAGGGGCTTCTAACGCGCACCTGCGCCTGTACGCAGATGCAGAATTTGGTAGCGGGGGCAGGATTTGAACCTACGACCTTCGGGTTATGAGCCCGACGAGCTACCAGGCTGCTCCACCCCGCATCAACTCTCTGAAAAGCGAAGCCTGGTTGCCTTCGCTCCCCTGCGGCCAGTTGCCTAACCGCTCAAGAGGCTGCGCATTCTAGGGGGCAGATCTGATTGAGTCAAGCCGTGTTTGGCATTTGATTACACATCGGCCCCCGCGACCCGATTCTTATTATAGGAGCAAATCCGCGCAGCACCCGGACTATCTACCCGCCCAGCATCTCACCCACCGACCCAGCGAAAAGTCCGCCGAATCCGCCAAAGCTTGTTGATAACGATTCTCATAATCAATATTATCCGCACCCACATGTTCAGGGCGACGGATTCCGTCCGGCCAAAAGCGCCCAGTCGCAACACAACCGATAACAGGATTCACCATGGATACTCGCAAAGCTTCTCTGGCGCTGGCCATCGCCCTCGCCCCACTCACAGCTCTCGCCCAGGAACGAGGCATCGAGGAAGAAGTCGTGGTCACGGCCAGCCGTACTGAAAAGCCCCTGAATGCGATTCCCAATACCGTCACGCTAATTGACGAAGAAGAACTGTCCCAGCAGATGGCCGCCACCAGCGACCTTTCCACCATTCTTGGCAACCTGATCCCGAGCTTCTCGCCCAGCCGCCAGAAGATGACCAGCTCCGGTGAAAGCCTTCGCGGCCGCAAGCCGCTGTACCTGATTGATGGCGTGCCGCAATCCAACCCGCTGCGGAACGGCGGTCGCGACGGCCACACCATCGACCCGCTGATGCTGGAAAGGGTTGAGGTCATTCACGGCGCCAACGCCATCCACGGTATGGGCGCGTCCGGCGGCATCATCAACCTGATCACCCGCGCCCCCAGCGACGAGCTTCAGCAAAGCCTGCGGGTTGAATCCGTCCTGCAGCCTGAAGAGCCCGGCGATACCCTCGGCTATAACGGCAGCTACAGCCTTACCGGAAAAGTCGATGCCGTTGATGTGCTCGCCAGCGTCAGCTACCGCAATACGGGCATCAGTTACGATGCCAACGGTGAAGTCGTCGGCTTCGATAACACCCAGGGCGACACCATGGACAGCGACTCCATCAACACCTTTGTAAAGACCGGTTACAGCTGGGACGACCAGCGTCTGCAGTTGACCGTCAACCACTACCTGGTTGAAGGCAACAACAACTGGCTGAGTGTCGACGGTGATATCGATGCCGGTATCCCCACCACCGCCATTGAAGAGAATGTACCGGGCACGGCGCCTTCCAACGAAGTGACCACCATCAACCTGCAGTACACCAACGAGGATGTTCTCGGTCACAAGCTGCGCGCGCAGGTGTTCTCACAGGATTTCGCGGGCACCTACGGCGGCGGGGCATTTGCCACCTTCCAGGACCCGGCCTTCGGCGAGGCAATCTTTGATCAATCCCAGAACAATTCGGAAAAACGCGGCCTGAAACTCACCCTGATCAAGGATCAGATCGCCGGCGCCCCCGTGAGCGTTGCCTATGGCGTCGACCTCTTGGAGGATGAAACCTGGCAGCAACTGGTGCAGACCGGCCGCGCCTGGGTGCCAGCCACCCAGTACGAGAACGTCGCCCCCTACGCTCAGGCGGAATTCACCGGCATCGACCGCCTGACCGTCACCGCCGGTGTGCGTCACGAAATCTCCGAGCTGAACGTGGATGATTTCACCACCCTCTACTCCTACAACGGCGGCCAGTTCGTGCAGGGCGGTAACCCTGAGTTCAGCGAGACACTCGGCAATATCGGCGCAACTTACGCCATTAATAATGCCTGGAGGGTTTATGCCAACTACTCCGAAGGTTTCTCCATGCCCGACGTGGGTCGGGTACTGCGCGGAATCAACCAGCCAGGCCAGGATGTGGAGAGCTTCCTCGACCTGAAACCCATCCTGACCCAGAACGAAGAATTCGGTATTGAATTCAGCGGTGAGAAAGTAGCCGCCCAGCTGGCCTACTACACATCCGACTCCGATTTCGGCCAGCGTCTGGCACTCGGCGCAGACGGCGTCTACAGCGTCGCGCGCGAGCAGACCGAAATCGACGGCGTGGAGCTGCGCGGACAGTGGTTTGCCACTGATACCGACACCCTGGAAGCCCGCTACGCCTACACCGAGGGTCGCTATGACTCGGACGCCGATGGCAAGGTGGATACTGACCTGGACGGCCGCAACATCGCCCCCAACCGCTTCAACCTGAGCTGGTCGCGTAACTGGACCAACACACTGAGCACCCGGCTGCAAGCCAACTGGCTGCTCGATCGTGACTTCGAAAATAGTGCCGGCGACGTCACCAGAGAGTTCGACGGTTACGCGATCATCGACGCGACAGCCCAACTGGAGGCCCTGGGAGGAGAGTTTGCACTGGGCATCCAAAACCTGACCAACGAGGATTATTTCACTTACTACTCCCAGACAGCCGGCAATGACACCCGCAACTTCAAAGGCCTGGGCCGCAACCTGAGCCTGTCCTACTCACGGATGTTCTAAGCACTCATGCGGCGCAGCTTTTTCATTCTGCACAAGTACGCAGGCCTGACTCTGGGCCTGCTGCTTTCCCTGATCGGACTTACCGGCAGCCTGCTGGTGTTCGATCATGCCCTGGATGAAAAGTTGGCGCCGGAGACGGTCACCTTCGCACCCTCTAATAACCCGGCCAGTTACAGCGAGGTCCTCGCGGCAGCACAGGCCGCGGTGCCTGGGAACCCGCAACCGGTGCGGCTAATGACGCCGCGGCAACCCGGCAGCCCCCACGTGATCCGCTTCCCCTCACCCGAGGGCGCGCCGGGCCCCATCGAGGTCAGCGTTTCCCCCACCGACGCCGAAGTACTGGCAGTGCGCGGCTGGGGCAAATACACCATGTCCTGGATCTATCGGTTGCACTACACCCTGCTGGCAGGGAGCACTGGCAAGACCATCGTGGGATTGATGGGGCTGCTGCTACTGGTATTCTGTGTTACCGGCGTTGTTCTGTGGTGGCCGCGCAAGGGGCGCTGGAGGCGCGCACTTGTCATCCGACGCGACCGCAACCGCTTTCGTCTGTTCTTCGATCTGCATAAAGTCTTGGGCATTTACTTCCTGCCACTGCTGCTGTTGATCGCCTTTTCTGGCGTCACCATGGTATTTCCCAAGGAAGCGGACGCAGTGGTGGGATCACTGCTGCCGATGGAAGCACGCCCAACCCTGCCACGCTCTCGCACCGATCAGGGCACACCACTCGATCCGGAAACTATTGTCGCCCTGGGACATGAGGCGTTTCCGGGCGGAGAACTGAAGCGCATCTACTTACCTCGTGATGCCGGTGACACCTACGGCCTGAGTTTTCGCGCAGCGGGTGAGCCCTGGCAAAACTATGGCGCGAGCTTTGTACGCCTGGACCAGTACAGCGGCGAGATACTGCTGAAACAGGACGTCACCTCCATCCCCCTTGGCAACCAGGTCGTGCGCTGGCAATTCCCTTTACACAATGGCGATGCACTGGGACTGTTCGGCCGCTGGCTGATCCTGTTAACCGGCCTGGTGCCGTCGCTGCTATTTGGCACTGGCATTTATTTGTGGTGGAAAAAACACAAACTAAAAAGGGCACGGCATCAGGCCGCCCCTGCCCCGCATAAAGTACAAATCGCTGAAGTTTAGTTTTCGCAAATACTGATTCAACGCGCAGCACAGCAAATTCTCGAAAAGCTCGACTTCAAGCCAGCAATAAACTGTTTGCCAGGGATACTTGCAGACGGCCAGAACGGAATGAGCCAACCCGGACAGACTGAACCGGCCAGAGGTAAAGGGGGGACCGAATCGCCGGGCATCCACCTTAAAACCACACGCGGAAGAGCTTGGTAACGGGGCCGGAATTGAACCGACGGCCTTCGAGCGGCTATGCCATACTCAGGTGAAAAGCGAGCCCGACATATCGGGCCCTGCCTACGAAGTTGTAGGACTTGAATTTGGCAGTGGAGCCGGGTTTAAACCGACGACCTTCGCCCGGCTATGCCGGCCCGAGGTAAAAAGGGAGACCGAAACGTCGGGCATCCATCTCAAAACCACTGGCGGAAGAATTTGGTAGCGGGGGCCGGATTTGAACCGATGACCTTCGAGCGGCTGCGCCGTACTCAGGTGAAAGCGAGCCCGACATGTCGGGCCCTGCCTACGAAGTTGTAGGACTTGAATTTGGCAGTGGAGCCGGATTTAAACCGACGACCTTCGCCCGGCTATGCCGGCCAGAGGTAAAAAGGGAGACCGAAACGTCGGGCATCCATCTTACAACCACTGGCGGAAGAATTTGGTAGCGGGGGCGGAACTTGAACCGATGACCTTCGAGCGGCTGCGCCGTACTCAGGTGAAAAGCGAGCCCGACATGTCGGGCCCTGCCTACGAAGTTGTAGGACTTGAATTTGGTAGCGCGGTCAGATTCGAATAACGACCTTCGCCCGGCTTTGCCGGCCAGAGGTAGAGAGGGAGACCGATTCGTCGGGCACTTCTCTTAAAACCACTGGCGGAAGAATTTGGTAGCGGGGGCCGGATTTGAACCGACGACCTTCGGGTTATGAGCCCGACGAGCTACCAGGCTGCTCCACCCCGCATCAACTCGACCAACGAGCTCTGGTAACGCTTCGTTGGCTGGCGCTGGATGACCGAGCGCCGAAGAGGCTGCGCATTCTAGGGATGTGACGGCGGGAAGTCCAGACACCATCGCAATTTTTTTCTGACTCACCAATTCCGTGCCGCTCGAGCCAGCAGCCGTATCAGCAGATTCGTGCGAGTTTTAGTCGAGAGCCTACCCAGATCAAGATGCACAGATGCGCTGCAGTTGATAGGTCACCGGTCCAAGGGCCTCTTGCATGGCAAGTTTCAGACCCTCCAGGTACTCCCTCTGGGTTCCCCACCAGTTCACACCAACGGACCGGCCACGGTAAACGGTACTTTCCGCTGTCTCACGATTAGTGACAGAGAGGACCACCACTGCGGACTTTGAAGATGCAAGATTGTGCACATACGCACGCTTGACCACCACCTGCAAATCGCTTTCTCCCTGCGACTCTGTAATTTCTGGACCCAACCCCTCCAGCAACTCAAGCGCCACAGACCGAACGACCTGATTACCAATGCCGGTGAGCGGCGGAGATTTGACGCTCTCGTCGATCACGGCAATCGTTGCAGGACAATCACGCCTCTGCGCGGTAAGAGCATCTTCTCCAGCCACCAGCGGCAGTGGTCCGTCTCCGATCACAGTGTTGCTGACTTTAGTGGCGCAAGCTGGAATCCCCGTCAGCGCCACAAGCAGCAAAGCCAGTGCTGAACACCTGCTCATTAGAACACGTTGCCAAAGGTGGTATAGACAGGTGCATCACGGTGCTTGGAAAGCAACGTTCCATTTGGGCGGCGGGTAATGACCATCCCGTTCTCGGATTCTTCAAGCAGTTGAGGCGCTTTCGGATGCTTCCGCTTTTCACCTTCAGCCAGCTCAGGCAGCGGGTATTCCCCCATGAGGTCCTTCACGACCATATCAGCCAAGAGGGATGGCGCTGCCTGAACTTCCTCACGCAGCAGGGCTCCATCGTTGGCCAGCCAGACACTGCCATTGGGGTTGTAGCCAACCACGGACAGCGTTTTTGTGTCGAGGTTTGCCAGAGCCTTTTTCTTGTTCTTTTGATTCCGCGCCAGGGTGTTTTTCGCCAGTTCAGCATCCGTCGGATACCGTTGCTCGATACTCTGACGCTCAGCTTCCTTCTCACTCTCAGTCAGACGGCGAATACTGGCGTTGTGAGGATAAGACTGAATGGTTGCGGTATTGCTGTATATCGGCTTTGCCTTGGACTTACCCGCTTTACGGATTGCATCCTTATCATAAAGGGCGTACATCGCCACGAACTCAACAACCTCAGTTCCGGGCTTGAGGCTATACCGGGTATCCACCATCAGAACCAGATCTTCATCGACCCCCAAGACATAATCTTCCGGCTTTTTACCCGCTTCCAGCTGTTCCATAACCGGATTGACATCGCTAACCCAATCGATTCGTGAAGCGTTCTCGGCAAGCTGATGGTAGACCAGCGAACGCACATCCAGATCCAGCAATGCATTGCGGAAAGGCTCAACCATCTGTTCGGCATCCTGAGCACGGGAGTTGTTGACTGATGCATCGATCGCCGAACCCACCAGTGCACCCACAAGACCAAACTGAGCTCCAGCTGATCCCCCGCTATTGGAAGGCACAAATTCCTTGACCATTTCCTCCTGAGAGACCTGCGAAACCAATCGCATGGAACCCTTTCCCTGCACCGTCGCTGAGTCAAAGTTTTCATACGGTGTGGAAGAACAAGCGGTAACCAGCAGAACCGATACCACAAATAGAATTTTTTTGACCATGAAGCCATCCCCGATTTGCATTTATTGCTTTTTATTTGCCGGGGAATCTTACCAGAGAGCTTTTTGGGGGAGAGCGATAAAAATACAGGTTTGTCACGTAGAGACACCACAATGTCTCATCGATCAAATCATGGGAATGAATCACAGGGGCTGATTTGCCACGGCCCCGGAACAAGCATAGGAGAGCGAAATAAGAGTAGATAGATTTCGGAACCGCGGCCAAAGCTGTTCCTACCTCCCGGTCTCAGGCTTCGATTGAGGTACCGGAAGCATTCTGGATCGGTAATTTTTTACGGTCTGCCAGCCGGTCGCACCGCGAGCAGTGCGACCGGACAGCAATCAAAGTTTCCCTATCACGTTCAGGAAAACACCCTGGCTATCGTAGTCAAGCTGAGTCAGGTCATCAGAGAAGTCTGTGAAGTTGTAACCAACACCCACTTTCAAATGGCGTCCCACCTGGCGATAAAGCCCCAGCAGGGCACCGCTGCGCTGATCCTGGGCGTCCGGCAGCTCGAGCATGCGCCCCTCGATCAGCAGATCCCACTTGTTGACGAAGTGCCAGTCTGCACGCAGTACGTAGAGGTTAGCGCGGCTGTCGAAGAACTCGGGGTTCTGGCGATCCTGGCTCAGCTGGCCGAGGCGGTAGGCGTACTTGGCACCCAGTGTCCACTGGCGGCTGATATCGTAACTGGTGTCCACCGAGAAGATATGGCTCTTCTGGATAAACTCCGCCGCGGTGTTCTCCACCGTGACCTGCCCCTGGGTGGGAACGTTATAGAAGTAGGTGTACTTCAGCAGTGTGTTCCAGCGGTCGTTGTTCACCGGTCGATAGGCATAGCCCATCACGGCCTCAGTAAACTTGCCGTCGTAGAACTGCCCCTGGGAACTCTCACTATCGGAATAGTTGAGCTTGCCCACCAGGCGCCAGTCCGGATTGATCTGGTAGCTGGCAGTGTTTTTCAGCAGCCAGGTCTTGCGCTCGTTCTCCAGTACTGTGTCCTGCCCCTCCACCGGGTTTTCCATAGTGTCGGTGCGGTACTCGACAGCCGAGGCGAGACGGATATCTCCGTCACTAAAGCCCATGTTCAAACCGACCGCGCGACGGTCCGTCTGTGCGCCGGTGCGCGGGTCTTCCAGAGTGCCCGCCTCAACGGAGGTACCGTAGTTCCAGCGCTCGCTCGGTGCCAGGTCCATACCCAGGGCGTGGGTGAGGCCCGTGGATACATCACCGTGACTGTAGCGCTCCTCGCCATAAATGCTGAGGCTGTCGGAGTAACGGCTGCGGAAACCGCTGGCCATGTTGCCCTTGCGTGCGCGCACGCCGGTGTCGGTGCGCTCGTTGTCGAGGGTATAGTTCAGGTAGATGTTGGTGCGGTCACTGATCAGGTAGTCAGTACCCACTCGCGCTGCAGTGCCGGTATCACCGCCGGACAGTTCACTGTCCAGAGTCAGGCGCTCGCTCACGCGATAGGCACCACCAAAGCCGACCCGGTTGTTCTCATCCCGATTGCCGTCCACTTCCAGAGTGCGCTGCACGAAGCCGAATGCACGCCAGTCAGCACCGGAATCATAGGCAGCCTCTACCGCCATATCGGTGCGGTCACCCTGGGTCTGGGTCGCCGGTACCACCGGCGACAGATCCTCGCGGGTATCCGCGCGGGCACCGGTGGTGACTCGCCAGCGATCATTGAGCTGGTAACCCACCGCCAGATCCAGGGCGGAAGTCTGCAGGCCCAGCTCCTGGTCTTTACTGTCCGCCTTCAGGCTGACATCAGCGCGGCTACCAATCGGCACGGTGACACTGGCACCGGTCTGCGTCGTATCACCATTGACCATCTGGCCCGGTGCCGAGAACCCTGCTTCACGCTCCTGATGGTAGAAGGTACCGGAGCCCCGGGCGCCTTCGAAGAAGTCGTTCAGTTGCACGCTACCTTCCACCTTGGAGGCAGCGGCTTTGGCCTGTGGGTCGATTGGGTTTTCAGAATTGAAACTGAACCCGCCGTCGAACGAGGAAAGGCTGTCGAGATTACTGCCCTCACTGGTAGCGGATTCCAGTTTTATCCAGCTGCCCGCACTCTTGCGGAAGGTCAGGTCGACGCCCTGTAGCGAACTCTCGTTATCTTCCTCATCCTGCTGGGTACCACTCACGCCCAGTTTGACGTGATCGCCAATCCAGTAGTGCGCGCGACCACCGAGCGCCAGCGTATCCATTTCTTCGAAGCCCGGCGTGTATTCATAGCGCGCCACCAGATACTGCGGGTTGCCGTTATAGGACCCGTCCTGGATCAGCACATTGTCATTGGCGATGGCGGAAAGCGGCCGGTTCAGCAGGATACGGCCCTGGATATAGTCCACGTCGTAGTCGATTACCGGAGTGAGGTTTTTCACACCCAGTACCAGGCCTGAATCCTTGTCACGCACCTCGACCCGCACGCGCTCGGAGCCAGCGAGAATATCCTGGTGGCGCATGAAGTAGAGGGAACCACCGGTACCACGGAACTCGTCCCGGCCAGCGATGGTGCCCGGTTCGGCACTGAAGCCGTCGACAGAAAAACGCTTCTCACCGAAGCTGGTTACATCATCGGTTTCGTAGTGGCCGGTAGCACCGTAGAGCGCACGGTCGATATGGGCCAGTTCGTTATCGGTATAGCTGGCCTTGAAGTTGCCCCACAAGCCGTAGTCGTCGTACTTAGACAGCTTGACGTAAAACTTACCGGACGTGGGGGCATCCTCGACTACTGTCGAGTCGTCACCAAAAGTGGGGTAATACAGATCGCTGTCCAGTCGGCGGAACAGGGCATCCGGTGTTTTCTCCATGAAATTGGAGAAGAGTTCGTCCACCGGTCCCTCTTCGGTATCGGCGCTGGCAGAGAGCCGCCAGCCCTCACCGAAACCACCACTGGTGTAGAACGCCAGACGGCCGTCGTAGCTAACCGAGTTGTCATAGTGGGTTTCATCGCCGGTCACCAGCGCTGCCGGGCCGTTGGTATCGTCGACCCCAACCGTGAAATCGGCAATACCCACGGTGAACCACTCGTTGTTGGCAAAGCGCAGGTCGCGCAGGAACAATTCGCCGTTGCCCTCGGGGTCCAGCACGGCGACTTCGACAGTGTGCAGGCCGCGGTTAAATATCTGTTCGGCGACAAACTCGCCATTCTCACTCACCGGCACCGACTGACCGGCGAGCCAGACGGTGTGATCCTCGGGAATCTGCGCACCGTTCACGCGCACGGTGTTGCCATCGAGCGGGATATTCTGGCTCGCCAGGCGGTTTTCACCATAACCGACCAGCAACTCGCGCTCGGTTACCTGTTCGTTCGCCGGCGCGTCGAGCCGATCCACCAGCCACAGCGTCTGTGGCCGTGTTTCATCATAGCGACCGTCTTCGTCGTAGACCCGCAGCACGTACTGCAGCTTTTTCAGTGGCGCTTCAAATTCCTCGAATTGAGCACTCCAGTCGCCATCACCGTTTTCATCCAGCGGGACCACGGCCACCGGAGTATCACGCAGTGACTGCTCTTCCTCGAATAGGCGCACTTCCGCGCGCTCAATAAAGTTCGGGTAATTGGAGTAGCTGCGGAACTGTACCCGGCTGTCATCCACGACCGTTTGCGGATCATCCTGATAGCGCACTGTGGTGGGCCAGGCACTGACGTTCAGCCGCGGCGTCATGGTTTTGTTATCGAAACGGAACTGAATGTTGGCCTGCTCCAGCGCCACGTCAGTACACCGCTGCAAGTCGGCAGAGTTCTTGTAGGGATCGTATTCCGGACTGCCGTCCACGGTAATGCGCATCAGGTTGAGCGCATAGGGGTTGTTGGCCTGCGCTTCCCGATCGATCCGCTCGATCGCGAGGCGATCCTGTTCGGAAAGCACCGCCAGCTCGTCGTAGAGCACCTGTACTTCCACACGTGCGCCGTCCAGCTCGATAAAGCCGGTGGACACCACATCGTCGGACTGCACGAAACCACGGCCCTCAAACTCAACCTGTTCTTCGGTGAGGTCTAGAGCCTGTTGGACCTGCTCCATCGCCCGACGCGCACGCGCGCGGGAGAGACCGACGTCGTCGCCATAGACCATGGCCTCACGACGCTCCATGCGCTCGTTTTCGCTGTAGCCAACAAAACTCAGGCGAACGTTAGCCTTGTCCGCCACTTCCGCCATGATGCTGCGCATACGGGCAAGTTCAGATTGCGCAATCACCGGATCGCCGCTTTCAAAACGGATCGGAGCAAGCGGTCCGGTGGGCGACTCGTGGGCGACGGTAATGGTCTCCGCACCCGCCGCTTCCGGACAGGCCTGCACACCATTGTGTGCGGTCTCCAGCGGATCGTCGTACCAGAATTCCACCTCAACCCGACGGTTCAGGGCACGCCCCTTGGCGGTGTCGTTGGCGACGATGGGCATGCTGCTGCCCTTGCCGGAGTAGGTCACCATCGTCTCCGACAGGCCAAGGCTATCGCGGACCGCCAGCGCCACGCGGCGCGCCTCGGCGAGAGAAAGTGCCAAGTGATCGCTATATAGCTCCGCCGGGCCTTCCGGCAATGGCATGCCGTCTGTGTGACCGACGAAGTGAACCACCAGGTTATTTTTATCCGCCAACTGCGCGCGCACCTCGCTGATGCGGCGCATAAAGGCCTCGGGCAGATCCACCTGGCCCGGCTGCCAGCGTAGCGGCGTCACCAGATTTTTCAGTCGTGCACGCTCTTCGGTGCCGGCGGTATAGGTCAGGCGACAGACCGTCTCCTGGCGACAGACCTTTACCCGGTTAAGTTGCAGCGCCTGCGCCCGTGCCATCTCGGCCTGGGCCTGCTGATCCAGCTCATCGTAGGTGATCTGCACCTGGACACGGCGGTTCATGGCCCGGCCCTGGCTGGTGATATTTTCTACCAGCGGCTCTTCGTCACCGCGGCCTTCAAAGGAAACCGCGTCCTCCCGCAGGTCCAGCGCCAGCTGGAAAAACTCCGCCACATGCTTGGCTCGGGCGCGGGTGAATTCTGACTTATCGAGATATTCCGCCAGCTGCTGGGGCGTCATCGCCGCGGCGTCGGTGTGTCCGATAAACTTCAGCTGAAGATTGTGCTTACCGGAAAGTTCAGCCAGCTTTTCACGCAAGGCCTCGACCTGAGCCTCGCTGATCTCATCATCGACAGTCTCGAATGGCATGGGGTCGATGAGATTTTCTTCCCGCACCGGCTCCATAGCTTCGGAAAAGAGCGTTGCGTCCTGCACCCACTGGTTGCGGGGCTGGCCGAGGAGCATCGTTTCCGTGTTACTGCCAAGCGGCTGTTCTTCGTAGTCGACCTCAGGTTCTTCAACTTCGGGGGAGAGTCCGGGAATCTGCTTCCACACCTCCCACCAGCTGGCATCTTCCGCCTGCAGGTTCACATCCTGCGCGATACTGGCCGAGGCCATTGAAAGTGTCAGCAGACTGATCGCCGCACATAGCGCTTTGGGCCGCGCTCGCAGTTTGGTGTCGGCGGCGAGCCGCGCTTTATGAGGAATTAACATCACTTCCATCCCCCCCGGCTCGGCGGCGCCCCACGCCGCCAGAACACTTCGGTCTCAATCGTCAGTTCATAGTCGCCGTAATCGCGCGCCCATTCATCGGCGATACGCGCCTTCATGACTTGCAGGCGGCGATCTACCAGATCTGGATCTTCGTTTTCTGCCAGGTAGGACAGACGCAGTACCGATGGCGCTTCCTGCAGTTTTTCCAGCAACAGCTCCGTGCGGGAATTCCACTGGGGCCGCATCTCGGTGCTGCCTGGCTCGAACACGCCTTCGGCCATGTCCAGACGCACAACCCGGTGCAGGCTGGAACCGAAGTTCACCTTGATCATTTTGCCTCGCGTGGCGCGTACAATCCGCGGGTTCTCACTGGTGAGGCGATAGCCACTGGGGAGACTGCGGTCATCCAGTTTCAGCACGAAGTTGGAACCGCGATCCTGATTCGGTACCACAGCACAGGTGATGTGGAAGCGACCATGGGCATCGGTAGTGGCATTGAGACCGGTCGCAGTGACAACGCGAGCTCCGGGCACACCACCCTCTCCGGCATCCTGGTAACCGTTCATGTTCTTGTCGTCGTAGACTTTACCGATCACATCGGTACAGTCGAACGTCGGGTCCGGGATCACCCGTACGGTGGCAAATGCCTCACCGGAAACCACCTGACCCGACAGGCCATTGAACAGCTGCGCCCGGTTCACGTATTCACCCTCACCGACACCAGAGCCGACCACCAGCAGCAGCTTGGCAGTTCGGGTCTGCTGCGGATCGACCCGCAATCCAGACCAGCGCAGCTGCAGGCCTTCGACTTCCGGCTCGATCGCCATGCCGTCGACACGGGCGGAGCCGGCAACGTACTTGAAGCCAGCCGGGAAGAAATCCACCAGCTGCAGGTCCGTCAGCGGTACGCCGAGCGTGTTGCTGAACGTGATGGTGTAGGGCACCAGCTGGCTGCGGGTAACATTCAGCATCGACGCAGTCTTGGTGATCGACAGGGCACCATCCAGCTGCGGGTCCACGGCGATGTGGTTGTTGAACAGCTGGCTCTCACCGGGCACCCGGTTGTCATCCAGGCGCAGGCGCAGGTAATAGTTGGTTGCCGGGCTCTGCGCATCGATATCGATAGCCGGCGCTGTCGGTGATGCCTGTGCCTCACAGTGTTCTGTGGTAGCAGGCACCGCATCCCCTGCACTGCCCAGACAGGCCGCCACGTCGAAGCCGGCGGTGTCGGCATTGGTCTGCGGGGGAATAATCGCGGACTCACCGGCGACATAATTATCGCCTGGCAATTCCACCTGTATCAGGTAGTCACTGCCTGCCGGACAGCCGGCACCGGAGAAGTTGAGGTCGAACTTGTAGAAGCCGCCAGCCTGAGTCACCTGACCTTGCTGTTTCGGGTCGTCGAAGCAGCTATCCGGCAACTCCACGCCACTGGAAGCGCGCAGCATGGTGAGCGTGGCACCCGCTACCGGCCCACGTACCACCGAGTCGTAGACCACACCGTTCGGTGTCAGTGGCAGGTTCAGGTTCTGCAGGTTCGCACCGGAACCCACATAGATTTCAGTAATTTCTTGTGGACCGTTGGTGAAATCGGAATCCGCATTACCCAGTGAAGCGGTGTTTACCCCCGCACCAGGCGCGACATATCTCAACTCATAGCTGGCACCGCCGGCCATATTGGTCAGCAAACCGTCAAACTGGAAGTAACCGTTCTCGTCGCTCTGTGCAGTCTCGACCAGGTTGCCGTTGAAGTAGAGCTCTACGGTCCAGTTCTGCAGCAATTGCTCGTCGGTATCCGCCTCAGCATTGAAGTTCACATCCTGCCAGAGGTAACCGGCCAGATTGGCGATACCCGGCGTACCACCCACGTCAATGGAGACGCTGGCCTGCTCGCTTGAGGGAGGATCATTCCACTCCACCATGGCCGTATTCAGTACCGTGGTGCCGATCGCAAGATCGGTACCCAGCTTGGCCTGGAAGCGTAGCGTGGCTGAATCTTCCGGCTGCAATTCACCGAAGACGGAGGCGTAGTCCGCGGTAATGACAGAACCATTCACGGTAATGCCATCAGCCTGGCCGTTCAGCCTGGCCGAATCGGTAACGTAAGTGAGTGCACCGTCGCCGGCAACCAGCAGATCATCGGTAATCACCACATTACTTGCCGGTACCGCGCTGATATTGGTCACGGTTACCAGGTATTCCAGCGTGGCGCCAGCCTCGGCGGCTCCGTTCACCACGCTCACTTCCTTGATGATCGCCAGCTGCTGGGCATCGCCGACTACGACATCAGTGGGCTGCGCACCGTTCGCCGGGTTGCCATCCGCATCGGTCAGAACCAATGGCAGCTCGGCACTATCCACACTGCCCTGGTTACTGATAATCGTACCTGTCGGCGTGCCGGCATCCACGGTGACATCAAACACGATGGTCGCGGTGCGAGCGGAACTGATGACGCCTTCAATCGCCCCAGGCAGAGGTGGCGTCAGGTCCTCGGAGGAAATCGGCAGGCCAGTCGCAATGCGAGCCTCGCCCCCACCGTTGTCGCTCACCGCGATACCGTTCAGCGTGGTGGAGCCGGGCACATAAGTGGTACTGGCCGGGATCAGGTCCGTCAGCACTGCCTCGGTGGCATCCACACCGCCGCGGTTTTCCACCACGATGGTGTAGCGCAGGATGTCACCCGGGTCGACGATACCGGCACTCAGGTTATCCACCTGAATGGCTACGGCTTTACGCGCTAGCAGCAGTGATGACTCGCCGACGATATCAATGGTCGGGTCATTTTCAGCTTCGGTTGCCGGGTCGTCCGAGGGCACTTCTTCAAACGCTCCGCTACCGGCACCGTCCCCGTTGAGGAAGCCCTGGTTGGAAATCAGGGTGCCCTCATTAACGTCGTTCACCGTCACGTCGAATGTCACTACTGCCTGGGCATCTCCCGAGGCTGCCGGATCTGCCAGCACCTCACCCTCGTCAGCTCCGGGTGAGTTGATAGTCAGGCCCGCTGCCAGCGGGCTGCCGCCATTAATATCGGCAACCGCCACGGCGTTGAGAGTGGTGGAATTCACGACGTAAGTTGTGTTCGCCGGCACCTGGTCACGCAGAACTGCACCGACCGCATTCTCTCCACCAATATTCTGTACGGTGAGCGTGTAGCGCAGGGTTTCTCCGGGCAACAGCATGGCTGCGTCGCCGGTCAGATCTTCAGAGGTCTTTTCGATTTCGAAAAGCGGACCCGAATCAATCAGCGTCTCGGTGGGATCTTCAGCCCCACCAAGTGCAGGGTCGTCACTGGACTCAAAGACCACACCACTGACGCTAAGTTGGGCCTGATTGAGCACCACTGTGCCGCTGGTGATCACGGGTACAAGTGTGGCCTCGAATTCAACGGTCAGCGTATCACCGGCCTCTCCCGCCGGAGCAATGGCCAGATCATTGACCTCGAGCAGACCACTACCCTGACTGCCGCCGTTACCAGTTATGCTTTCGGAAGCACCACTTGGCAAGGTCACGACCGCTAACGAATCTGCCTCAAACATCGCCGTGGAATTCAGGCGATCGAGCTCATCGATCATGCTAAAGCCATTCAGCGGCACATCACTGGTGTTCTCAATCTCGATGGTATAGCGCAGGCGATCACCGGGGCTGGCCGTCGCGCCCGACTCACCCGTTGTCACATTGAACACGGTCTTGCGCACCTCAAGGGTCGCCGCCTCGACGATAAATTCGTGACTATCCTCGTGGTCGACCGCTCCGGGGGTGCCATCGGTCAGCTGGCGCTGGTATGCGAAGCGCTCGGAAGAAGATGCATCGGCACTGAACCACTCGGTTGCACCAGCAATGTTAATCAGGGTGCTGCCGTGGATATTGTCCTCATCCAAATCGACCTGATAGGTAACGCTCAGGTTATCTCCCGGTGCCAGCGCATCATCCGTCTGCAGTGTCATTGTGAACTGACAGGTAGGATCACCGGCCACAAAACTGACCGCAAAATCCGCAGCATTTAGCGTGACTGTCGAACTGTCTGCTTTCTGGATTACTGCCGATTGAATCACCGGCTGGGCATCGCACATACCGCCCGGCGTCGGATTGGGCAGCCAGTCGGTCAGTGTCACATTCCAGGCACTGGCCTCACCGGTGTTTGCAACGTTCAGCACGAAGTTGTCGGGAGTACCGACTTTCAGCGAAGCAGGGCCAGTCTTTTCGACCACCAGCTCCGGGTGCACGATAGTCACCGGATCGGAGTCCGCGCCCGTAGTCGCGTCATCGCCGAGACGAGACACGCCATTATCGTAGTCGTACCAGGCGTGGTTGATGAAAGGTTCTGTGCGAGCCTGGTTGGTTGCAGTGTTGAGCACCTCGACCGTGACCAGCACATCCACCTGGCCACCGGCCGGAATATCGATGCCATTAGTGCTATCCACCAGCACCAGATTATCGGCAGTGCCAGTATTCGTCAGCGCAGTGCCAGCAAGGCTGGCGGAAACAAAGCTCAGATCCACACCGGTAGCCGCCAGGTTGTCGGTGATGCGCACATCCTGCAGCGCAACGTCTACCGGAACTTCCGGAACAGTGATTGTGTAGGTGAACTGTTCACCGATGGCAACGCTGGACTGACCGGCCACCTTGCTCAGGGCACCCGGCCCCGCTGCAGTCAATTCCGCCGTAGCCACTGCGCTGGGACCGTATTGCTGGCGGTCACTGGCAACGCCATCTGCAGGAACGGCTTCATCATCGAATGAGTAGTAGAGATACGCCTCGGCGCTATTCACCAGAGACAGGCCGGCCGCCAGATCCGTATTCGCGCTTACCTCGTAAACCAGTGTCAAGGTGTCGCCGGGTTGGATGGTATAGGTATCGGCACCACCACTATTGAAATCCCATAATGCAACGCCTGTAGCGGTATCGTAAGTCGGCGTTACATTGGGAAGACTGTTTGCACCGATGCTGACCGAGACAGTGCTGGGGCCGCCATTCTGGCGCATTCCCTGCGGCAAGGTATCGCGCACAACCAGGTCATAAGCCGGAGCTGCGCCACTGTTGGTAACTTCTACCGTGTAAGTGACCGCTTCTCCTGCGAGAATAATGGCATCACCATCGCTGGTGTCTACAGATTTGGCCACTGAGAGTTCGGGTTGCACCAGGTTAGGCGTCGCCTCGGCAAACTTGGTCGGTGCTGGCTGACCGACAATGGTGTAGTCGAGTGTTGCTCTATTCAGCAGCTGCTGTGTAGTCGGCAGCTGGTTGAGAACGTCTTTCTGCACTCGGGCGCGATAGACAATCTGCACTTCATCACTTGCACTACCCACTGGATTGGTCAGGGATGGCCAGCTCCAGGTCAATATCTGCGGATTCGCGATACCGTCACCGCTCACGGACGTCGGATCCGCGGTCACCGCAACACCAAACTCACTGGCACTGACGACGCGCTCGAACACCATCCCCAGCGGCAAGCTGTCCACCAGCTCCAGATCACTATGAGAGCCCTTCTGCAGACCAACGGTCAGCACGAAGTCCACCCTGTCACCCACCCGCAGATTTTGGTCCGCGGTGCCAAAGGTATCGGTCTCCCAGGCCTTGGCCAAAGTCGTGTTATCGGGGGCACCCACATTCGTGCTGTCGGAAGCGACATAGTCATTCAGGCCGCCGCTGCCATCACGCTCTTTGCTGTCGTCACCACTAAGGCTGGTCCAAGTGGCAGTCGCGACATTCATCAGGGGCTGCCCCGGGCCGACATCGTCCTGTACCTGCACCTGATAAACGACTTCAACCGTATCGCCTTTCTGTATATCCCTGGCCGGCCAGCTCAGCACCTGCGGTGAACCATTTATCGTTGGTTCACTGGCAATACCATCCACCTGGGCTGTACCAGGCACATATTCCAGACCGGCGCTAAGGGTATCCACCAACAGCAGATCAAATGCGGTGGAGAAGTTGACACCATCCTGTGCAGCGAGAGTGACGGTATACGTCAGTACATCACCCACCTGGGCGGCCGTGTCTGGCACTACGGATTTTGCCACGCTGACCTGAGGTTCTACGATCCGTAGATCCGCTGAAGGTACGCTCGTCAGCAGCGTGCCGCCATCGTAATTGAACGATACACTGTTATTGAAAGTGCCCCCGGCATTGGTATCTAGGGTATTCGCTACGTATGTAGTGAGTGTCACCACAACTTCCTGCCCGGCTTCCACGCTGGCCAGTGTCAGGCTTACGTTTTGGCCACTGCTGTTATCGGTAGCCGTTGCGGCTACACCGCCAACTGTAACGATCGCACTCTCGTACACCAGTGCCGCCGGGAGGGTATCGGTGATCACCAGATTATTGCGGACAATATTGTCTGCAGGCACAGTGATACGGTAAGTCACCTGCTCGCCAATGGTTGCCTCAACAGCGGGTGAGAGCACGGTTTTGACTGGCGGTTGCGCACTGCTGGCATTGACCATCCATACCTGGGCAGCGATGCCATCGGTATACTCCTGACCCGTACTACCGGGTAGCGACCAGTAGTTATCCAGCGCGGCGCCGTTGCTCCAGGCACTGGTAGTAGTCACATCGGTGTAGAAGCCGATGTTGTAGTCCACAGTCAGACACTGGCCTGATGGCAGTGGTACATCATCGTGCAGAACGATACGGAATTCACCGCCGCGCACCGGCGGGGTGTAATCGAAGTCTGAGGGGGCGAGCGGCGTGCCATTAATTGCGACCGTCGGTGCCGTTGCCAGATCCGCCTCATCGAACTGAGTCGCCAGAGTATCACTGATAGCCACGTTATAGGCTGGCGCACCGCCGGGCGCATTACAGGCTTCCAGCTGGAACTGCATCTGGTGGCTGGCCAGATCCACTTCAAAGGGATTCGCCTGGGAGCCGTCGCCATTGACTGCCACGGGATTGGAACCGTCGGTAATGGTGCCGGTTTTGCTTAAGGCGGACAACAGCGGCTGCAGTACATCTACAGCATCCTCCGCGGGAATAGGCGCAGTAGCACCTGCGTAATTCAGTTGCGCACTGTTCGGCAGGTTACTGGTTTCGGTATGCGCCAGAGTATCGGTAACGACCTCGACGACGTAATCGATCACCAGATTATCGTTGGTGCCATCAGTATCCGGTGTATTGGTGATGTCGCCGAGGTTCCACGTCAAGGTTCCGGTGTCGCCGGCTGCAGGTGTTGCTGTCGCTGTAAAATTAATATTGCCAGCAAATGTCAGATTTGAACTGACCAGTTCCAATCCACTCGGCAGGTCATCCACTACCTGTACAGACTCTGTCACCCCTTCGCGCAGCGTCAGTACCAATTGATAGCTCACGGTATCGCCAACACGCAGCGTTCGGTCGTCCGCGGAGCTATATGTGGTGTCGTCCCAACTGTCAGTAATGACCGCTTTTGCAAAGTCGCTGGTGTCATCGGTGGCCACGGGCGCACTGGCAAGCTGAATGAAATAATTGTTCAGCCCTGACGTATCCGGTGCATCGGCGCCGCTGCGCTCATCTGAAATTGCTCCATCTAGCGAAGTCCAATCGGCCGTTAAAAAATTGACCAACTCGCTGACAACAACGGTGTTCACGAGAACCCGGTAGGTGAGTATGAGCTGCTCACCGGCCGGAATATCCAGACTGGAGTCCGCATTGCCGCGGCCCCAGGTAAGTTCGCGGCCGGATTGAGAAGGAGTGGGATTAAAACCGGGATCGACCCCGTTAATAGTCAGTGTTGGAGTAAAGCTTGTATCCAGTACCACACCACTGGGCAACACATCCACCAGGTTCACGTCGTAGGCAGGAGAGCTACCATTGTTTCCCAGAGTCACCGTGTACTCGAGAATATCGCCGCCTTGAGCAGGATCTGAAGCGTTTTTCCCTGAGGTGACATTGGCCACACTTTTGCTGGACGTGGTGTCGTCAATCAGCGGTTCGACAATGATCATCGGGGCAGTGGTATTCCCACCAACAGGATTCTGACCACCACCTTGCGTCCGACTGAAAGTGTAACTAGCGGCATTGCTGAAACCAGGGCTGTCATCCTGATTCATCAGATCGTTTTTGAGTCGTACCTGCAACGTGACCACCGCCTGCTGGTTCGCAGGAATATCCAATCCGGTGACCGCATCACGCAGGATCAGTTCGGTCGCAGTGCCGCTGTTGACCAGGGAATAATTTGTTCCGCCGACATCCGCACTCGCGCTGATAAACGCCAGATTCTCCGGCAGGCTATCGCGCACCTCCACATCGTAAAGTGGTGTCGGCACCGCAACCTGTGGAACGGTAATGGTGTACTCGAATACTTCACCGATGGCGACTTCGGTATCAGATGGGTTCTGTTTTAGCAGTGGGCCAACATCGATTACCTCCACCACAGTCGCATCGGGAGGAGTCGCGGGCGGATCCGCCTGGTTGTAAACACCGTTAACATTCGGGTCGTCACTGTCCGCGGTGAAGCTAGTTCCGCCACTGTCAGCATCCTGGGCGGACATATTCGCCTGGTTACTGACCAGATCCCCGGTATTGAGGGAGGTCAGCACATCTACCTCGAAACGCACCTCAATAGATGACAACGCTGTGTTGGGCAGCACATCCAGATCGCCGGTAATGGAAATCAGGCCAGAACCATTGTCGGTACAGCTGGCGCCAGCCGGGCAGGTGGAATCGTCGATAGAGACTGAAGAGAGATCAAGCCGAGAGCCATCCAGCTGATCGGTAATATTGACGTTGTACAGGTTTTCACTGAGGTTGAATAACCGCAGGGTGTATTCCAGAGTATCGCCGGGTGCCGCGACCGTGGCGGGCGATTGACCACTGGTTATATTACGTACGGTTTTTTCGAAGTAGTAACCAGTCAGAGCAGCGGTCACCGTGGCCGCATCCTGTTCGTCATCGGTGCCTACGGTGCCGTCATCAAGCTGTCCGGTAAAGCTAACGCGGTTGCTGTTATCGTTGGTATCGTTGAACCAGCTAGTAGCGGCCGCCACGTTGGTCAGGGTTTCACCATCGTCCGGCTCAGTAGGGCTCCCCGGTTGATCCAATTGGCTCGTATAAGTGATTTGCAGGGTTTCGTTAGGCGCAAGCCCCCTCGCACCCTCATCGTCGGAAAGCTCGATCCTGAGCACACCGGACCCTGAGTTGTATGCCAGGGAATAATCTGCGCCCGCAGTCAATGCTGTGCCGCCCATCGTCACTTCAATCGGGGTGGCACCATCGGTGACTGGATTGAAGTCCTGCATCCCGACCGGGAGCTCATCCTCAATCACAATACCCCACGCCGGCGAACCACCCACGTTCTGCACACTCAGGGTAAATTCCGGCACATCGTCAAAGTTAATCGCACTGGCACTGGTGGACTTGGTCATGACCAGGTCCGGAGCAGAGATACTCAGAAGTTCGGCAACACCGTTTTCTCCAGGGAGAGGATCGTAAAAAGTATCGCCGATCTTGCGCGCAAATTCCCACTCGGCGACGTTGATAAAGGTTTGGCCGATAAAGTTATTCGCTGTTTCCCGCAGAACAACTTCAAATTCGAAGTGCACCTGCTCACCGGCAGCCAAAATAGCAGGATTGATGATTTCCAGAGCAATCTTGCCCGGGTTGTTATCACTGCCACCACCTTCATAGGTGCGGGTAAAGTCCGTACCCTCCACCATGGGCGTGCTGCCATATCGGGCACGCACTTCAATCACACGCAGGTCGACCCCGAGAGCGCTATTGCTCAGGTCGTCCCAGATCGTAATGGACTGAATTTCATTGGGAGACCCCGCACCCGGCAATACCGTGCCGGTAACCGGGTCGTACATGACGGGAATGTCGAGGGTATAGATGAACGGTACACCCACAGTGACTGAGGAAATCGGCGTTCCAGCCAGGTCCGTCGCATTTTTGTCGATTTTTTCAACGGGAATGATGAGATCCTGACATCCCTCTTTCACGGAGCTGAAATCCGATCCGTTTACCGCCCAGATGTAAGCCTTGCCACCCTCCACATTGGCGCATGCGAAGTTGCCGGTGTAACACACGTTGTCAAAAATAATCAGCGTACCATCGGTAACACTGGCGAAATTCAGAGTAGAGCTCAGAGGGTTATCACAGGTGAAGTTCTTTACGGTACAGGAGCGGTCAATGGATAGCTGTTCTGACCCATCAAAGGCACGACCATCGTTTGCCAGATCTCCCGGTCCGTCAATCAGGCACTCCTGGGGACTACCTGGGTCTGTTGGAGACGACGGGCCAAATTCGAAATCAGATGTAGCAAAGTTTGCAGCCAGCGCCTCCTGAGCCAACGGCAGGGTCAATAACAAACCAACGAGCAGCGGAGAGCAAAATTTAGCCAGAAAAGCGCCAATGCTGCCGAAAAGTCCAGCAAGCCCACTCTGCAGAGATTTCAGTCCAGTTACTTCCGACATCATCGTCACTTATCAGCCGCCATTCTGGTTGGGGGTTCCTGCCACACAGGGCATGGATACTGCATTCCGGCAGACACTGCCGCTGGCGGCACTTTAACGGGATGGCGAAAAATGGGCCGTGAAGCAGGTCATAAATACTCTGCTCAGGAGGGATTTTTTGGAGGGCTGCCAATCAGTTCTCAGGGAAAGTTGAGGCAGTTTCTTAAGAAAGGTCGTCCCAGGCCAAAAAACGATCTATTTGAGCGTAAGCTGGCCTGAAGAACACCGGCCGGGGCATTGCCCCGGCCGGCCCTGCTCCGCAGCTTAGGCTGCCGGCAGGAAGTCGATTGGATAGAGAATCGTAATCGTCGGCACGCCCGCTTTCGGCCCGAAGTTGAAGCGCTTCACCCGGGCAACGATGTTGCTGTTGAGCGCCGGTGAGTCCATATCGCTCGACTCAACTTTGGCCATGGATACGGTTCCATCCGGCTCGATGGTGATTTTCAGCACCATACGCCCCTGCAGCGCCGGGTTGTTGCGCAGCTCGCGGTTGTATATCCGGTAGAGCGTTGCCTTGTAGCGGTCGAAGACAATCTGAATTTCCTCGTCCGTCCGGGACGGGCCCACACCATCGCTGAGAGGACGATCCTCACCGGCAAAGTCTCCCTCACTGCCGATACCACTCTCAACACGGGTAAAGGCGACGCCTGCAAGCGCTGTCCCTGTACCACCCACATTGCGGCTGAGCTCTGCGGTGTTGATACCACCACTGCCCGCTTTTGCCTGCGCAGTAATCAGGGAGCGCTGGCTGCGGTTCTCCTTCTTACCCGCGGTGCTCAGCTGGGTACGCTCACCCAGGCGGTTGTCAAGGTCATCCTGCATCAGGTCCTGGAAGTTATCCTTGAAGGCCAGCACACCGGCCCGCTCAGCCTTCTTCCGCGCCGGCTTCTGCTCGGCCTTGCTGGGCTTGGGCTCTTCCTTGGCAACTTCCTGCTTGGGTTCAGGCTTCTTGTCTTCCTTCGGCTTCAGTTTCTCCGGCTCGGGCGGTGGCTTGGGCTTGGTTTTCTTCTCGATCACCAGCTTTGCCAGGCGCTCGGGGATCTCCACTACCTCGTCCTCCGGCTCAGGCACCTGCCAGAGCGGCACCAGGTAGCCGAGCATCAGAGCCAGCAATAGTGAAGCAAGCAGGCACAGACGGAAACGGCGTTCGTCCTCGCCATTCTTGTGCCAGGGCATGACCGCAATACGGCCATCACTCAGCTCCAGGTCACGGGTGACCTCGAACTCAAACTGGGACTCCTCCGCCTCGCGGCGAATAATATCTGCCCGCTCATCAAGCGCGAATACCTCGTCCTCGCAATCCTCTATCTGCTCGTGCACCCGGCGACGCTGATCCTGGAGCAGGTCGAGGCTGGCATTATGGACGCTGACTGCTCGATGGATATGCTCAATCGTGTGCTGGGATACGCCCTCCCGGTACCCTTCGGCCCAGAACAGCTCCCCGGCATCCATATCCTCCAGCTTGCCCAGGCGCTCGGAGATCTCGCTGAGCAGGTCATACTTGGCCTGCTCTTCATGCAGAACCGCCAGCTCCGCATCAATCTGCGCCTGCTCTTCTTCGAGCGCAGCGATACGGCGGCGAACGATCTCCAGCTCATCCTTTACGGCGCGCTGTTGTTGCTGAAAATTAGTCACAGACTTCTACTAACCCTGAGATGCTTTCTGAATGACCGCCAGCGAGACCTTGGTATAACCGGCATCGGTGCAGCTCGACATCACCTTCTTCAGCAAGCTGAATGGAATGGTACGGTCGGCAAGAATGTTTACTTCAGGTGGCAAAATTGGCTCTTCTTCACCAGCAGCGTCCACCTCAACAGCCTCACCTTCAGGCTCTTCGGATGCTGCGGCCGCGATGCCGGCCTCCAGCTGGGCATTAATCTTTGCCTGGGTAATCGCCTTGTCCATTTCCGCAAGCATGGCCTGCTTAATGGCCTCAACTACCGTCTCTTCACTGGCCAGTACTTCGCTGGTGGCAATGACAGGATTGGTTTCGATGAGGATCTCCTCCTCGGTCACCATCAGCGTCACCGTCTCCCGGGGCTTGGACTCCACAACGGAATCCGGAAGCGTAATGACCTTTGGGGGCTCCAGCGCTTCATTACTGGACGTATTGGTGAGCAGGAAGAACACCAGAATGGTGAACACGTCCATCAGCGAGGTCAGATTCATGCCCGGTGTCTTGCGGCGACGACTGCGGGCCATACGCTTCATGCGGCGGCTTTCATGTCTCACGGTGCATCTCCTAAAGAAATATCCGGGAACAGCTCAACCCGCTCCACCGCTTCGGGGTCCTCCGGATCGGCATCTTCTACGCGCACTTCAGTTCCGCGCACCGCATCCATGACCCCAACCAGATGTTCGTAGGCCACATCCGGCTCCATCAAAATGATGGAGTCTGTCTTTTCCGGGTAGCTGGCCTTTACCTCGAGCAAGAACTGGCTCAACTTGTTCAGGTCGTAGACTTGCTCGGTAGAGAGAAGCTCTACAGCCTGCCCATCCTCGGCGGCCATAGTTGCGTCTGCAGCTGGCTCTTCGGCCGATTCTTCCTCACTGCCGCCCAGGTTTGGAAACCTTGCAATAACCTTTTCACCATCGCTGATTTCCAGAGCGTCCTGGCGAACTACAACCTCAACAGTCACGGTGGGATCATCGGGCGTCCCGCCACCGGCACCGGATGGCATATCCAGCTCCAGAATCGTGACTCGCGAGAACACTGCAGAGACCAACAGGAACGGAACCAGCACCACCATCAGGTTCAGGAAGGCGGTAATATCGAGCTCCGGGGCCTCTTTACTTCTTCCGTGGCGACGCCTTCTCATCACGCGTTATCCAGTGCTTGCTCGCCCTTCTTCGCCTCAGCGGCGGCGCCACTGGCCTCGGCATGCGGCTCTTTTACGCTTTCTTCACCTTTGGCTTTCTCAGCAGCCTTGCCGGTTTTCTCTTCAGCTTCTACGTCACGGCGACGGCGAGAGGAAATTGAAATGATGTTGAGTGCCTTCACGGACACCATCTCCAGACTGTCGACGATCTCACCGGTCAGCGAGTTCAGCAGCGCGTGGATGATCAGCAGGGTAATACCGACCATCAGGCCGAAGGCGGTGGTGTTCATCGCCACAGAAATACTGGCTGACAGCAGGTCGGCCTTTTCTGCCGCGTTGGCATTGGCTACCGCAGTAAAGGCCTCGATCAGGCCCATAATGGTACCCAGCAGGCCGAGCAGCGTTGCAATATTGGAGAAGAGTGCGACATAGGGGGTGCGCTTCTCGAGCTGCGGAATGATCTCCATCATGCTCTCTTCCATCGCAATCTCGATGTCTTCACGACGGCGCACTGCACCCTGACGGGCGAGGCCCATCGCAAGCAGCTTGCTCACACCGGAGTTGTCCTGCTTGACCAGGTTACGCGCACGATCAAAGTCACCGGAATTGAGGACCGGCTGCAGTTTGTCCCACATGGAGCGGTTGGTGTGGCGCTCATAGACCAGGCGGATATAGCGCTCGATAGCGACCGCCGCCCCCAGGGCGAACACCACGAGAATGGGGTACATGAACGCACCACCAGTCTGGAAGAAAGCGATTACGCTGTTGAAGAAATCCATTACAAACCCTCTTAGAAAAACTGCAGTAGCTGCGCGTAGATTAAAATTCTGTTTTAGCCTCCAGGCCTTCGCTTAAGCCTGGTGAAACCATCAATCTTCGGAAAGACTCAAGCGGTAGAACTCAAGCTCACGGGAAAAAACCTCTTTGTCCAGCGGCTGTAACTTGTCGTCCATCAGACTGGAAACCAGTTCGCTCTCCACTCCCACTTCGGAACTCTTCCAGGGCACAATGTACAGCGACTTCGGCGCCTCCTTGTTACCGATAATGGAAATACCGGAAAGCTCCTTCACGTCGCTATCGACTTTCTTCTCAGCTGCGCTCGACTCCTGGGCGAATGCGGCCAGTGGGGCAAGGGAGGGCAAGCCAAGAGCGAGGACAAGTACATTGATTACTGGACCAGTCTTCCAACTCATTATTAGATTCTCCGCTTCAAGCCGGCCACCCAGATCGGGACGTCTTTGTCTTCGGGCTCCAACTGCAGGTAACGCTCGAATTGTGCCAGAGCGCACTGGGGATCTTGCAGATACAGGTCACACAATATGCCGAAGTTTTTGATCAGTGGTGCGTAGTCAGGATTCTGCCGCTGCGCATTGCCAAACAGTTCACGTGCTTCCTCAAAACGCCCTTGCCGGCGGAAGAGCACTGCCAGCTCGTTCGCGGCAACAGGGTGATTCGGGAAAACCTCCAGGGCCTGCAGCAGACTCTCCTCGGCGTGCTTTTCATCGCCGGACTGATAGTAGGCAATCCCCAGATTGATATAGGGCGCAGGGAGGCGCTGCTCGCGCTGAACAATATCCTGCAGTAGTTCGATCGCTTCCGGATAGCGCTCTCCGCGCAAAAGCTCCAGCGCGCGGTCAAAATCACGTTCAACCGAACCGGACACTCTGACAGTGGAAGGATCCACAACTCGACCACCCGCTTTCTGCGGTGCACCGGAGCAGGCGGCAAGCATGGTGGCGATCAGGCCTACCGATACCAGCCTAATCAGCATTCTTGAAACTGACTGCATGACTAACCTTTGTTGTTATCACTAGATCCCGGCCTAGAATCCAAAAGACCGGTCTACCCATGTTCAACTTTCGTCTGCGGGCGCCTCGACCTCTTCAGGCTCGGGCCGTGGCACGATAGAGGGCATATACTCACCCACTTCTTCAGCCCGGGCGTATTGAGCCGGTACGAGTCCCGCCAGCTTGGCAATACTGTCCTGGATCCAGCGGTTGTAGATCCCCATACCGAGCAACTCGATATTTTTCTCGTGGACAGAGATCGCCCGCTCCTCGAACGGATAGATCTGCTCCTCCAGCGCCAATTCGTACTCCTCCAGCTCGAGTGCTGAGAGGTTGGTGGGGCGCTCGGAGTCGCGCAGGGCACGGCTGAAGTGGAGATAGATCTCGGCCAGGTAAAACGTCGACGCTGCCGTCACATCGGCAACCTGATAATCAATCAGGTTGGTATACGCATCGATGGCCGCCTTCATCCTAGTGCGCTTCAGATCCAGATTCTGCTTGATCGGCGACACCAGTGAAATCGCAGTAAATGCCTCAAACTTTGGTTCTGCCAAGACGAGCGCTGCATTACCGGCCAAGTAGCGAGTACGATCCGTTCTTCCTGCCCCGCCCTCTCGTTCAATTCTGACCATCCGCTCCAGCTGAGCGCGGTATTGTGACTGAGCACCAGCATCCTTATGCAGATCTGCGATCCGCTGATGGGTTTCCATCGCTGGTTCCAGCGGTCTGGGGAACAGTTCCACATAGCGCTGCAACACAGTCAGCGCCTTATCACTGCGGTCTGCAGCCTTGTACAGATCTGCGGCTTGCGTCAATGCCTCACGACGGACATCATCATCGTCAGACTCCCGCTCGATGCGCTCAAACTCCGACGCAGCCAGCAGCAGCTCGCCACTCTCCTGATACACCACCGCCAGCTTTTTCGTCACTTCCCGGATCAGCTTGTGTTCGGGGAAATGCTGACGGAAACCATTGAGCACCGCAGCTGCCTTGGTCCAGTTCTCAAGGGTAATCAGGGCCGCGGCAGCATCATACTCGGCCGTAGCCAACAGCTTTGCACCGGGAGCAGCCTTGCGGATACGCAGGAAGTGGTCTGCCGCCAGCTGGTAATTCTCTTCCTTGCGAGCAAGGTCACCCTGCTGATAGATGGATGCGGCCAGGTTATCGACCAGATCCATTCTGTCTTTGGCGTCTGGCGCAGTCAGGGCGAGCGCCTGCCCGTAGGCCTGCTCCGCTTCCGGGTACGCCTCGGTGTCGAAAGAGCCGTGCGCAACCAGAATCCATGCCGAGCGACGGATGCCCTGCTCTGCCTGCGGGAAGCGCTCCAGCAACAGGTGACCATTGGCTACGGTCTGCTCATAGTCACGCAGAGAATAGAGGTCTTCGACAGCACCCACCATAATCTGGGGCGCCTTCTCGTGCTGTTCGAAAGTCTCCGCAAACTGCAGTGAGGAGCGAATGATTTCCCGCTGCATAGGTGCACGTTTCGCAGCAGGTGCATCTTTCAATGTCGTATCGAGATGCTCGCGATAGGCGTAGACCGCTGCATAACCAGCTTCACTGGAATTCTTGTGCTGCGGATACTCGTAGGCGGTACGCTCATATTGTTTACCGGCACCGAGGAAATCCCGGTTTTCCAGCATCAGGCCGGCAAACTGGTAATTGATTTCCGGAGCCCGGGGCTGATCGGAGAAAGAGGCGAGGTAAGCGCGGTACCAGTGAATTGCCTCCTGGTAATGCTCTGCCTTCTTGTCCTTGAGGCGCTTATCCTGGTAGGCGGCATGATAGTGGCTGGCCAGGTCGATCAGGTTGGCCTGCAGGAACTCCACCACCTCACCGTATTCGTTGATATCGAATACGTTCCAGTACTCCGCATCCAGCGCATAGGTATTGGCGAACGTCTTCTTCGACTCCAGAACCAGACGGGGGAAGCCACCCTTCTGGTAGATCTCGATCACGCGGATTGAGAAGTCCGCCGACTCGCGGTGCAGCGGGTTACGCTCAACGAAAGTATTGTAGGCCTCTGCCGCATCCTGATAGCGGCGCTTCACCAGGTAGTATTCACCCAGGTGGCTGTAGATATGCGACTCGTAACTCCGCCCACCTTTGCGATTGAAATAATCGACGATCGATTCAGCGCCCCCAAGATAGGAAAAGCTGAGACTGATCACGCGGAAAGTGTCTTCTATGTGCTTTTTCTCGACTTTGTTGGTCTGCTGGTCGAGGTCATAACCCTCCGACAACTTGTAGTCCAGCATGGCCATGTAGTCGTCGAGAGCCATCTCGTACATATCCTGCTTGAACAGGGCCCAGCCGCGCTTATAAAGCGCCAGTTCGTGAAAACTGGAAGCGGGGCCCATTTCAATAACCTTGCCGTACGCCTCTTCGGCATCCAGATATTTTTTCCGGGTGAAGTAGTATTCGCCAAGGCGGAAGAACGCTTCATCCAGATGGCGTGATCCGGGGTACTTGGCGGCCATTTGGCGTAGTACATCCACAGCTTTATCGACCTGTCCCGTTTCCTCGTAGGCACGGGACAGCTGATACATCACCTGATCATTACGGTCGTAAAGTGGGTATTTGGCCAGCAATTCCTCGTATAGCTGGATGGCTTCGCGGGCGTTGGCCGCAAGCACCGCTTCGGAATCGCCCGGCGCCTGCACAGGGGCAGAATCAGCCTCGATGTCGACCGCACCACTGGCGCGCTGCTCGAACTCTCGATCGGACTCGGTAGACGCGGCTCCCGCAGAAGCGGTCGACGCGGCACTGCTTACACCCAGCGGGACAGATGTCGGCTCAGGAGCGGACAAAGCTGGGGAATCGGAACGACCACCGCGCGAAATAGCGATCTCTGCGGCACTTTCAGGGGAAGCCCCCCCTTCAGCTCTCTCTTGTCCTGACGGAGCTGTGCTCCCCGCAAGAGAGGCAGCCTCGGTGCGGTGGGCCTGCTTGATCTTCAGGTCGGCGATGCGTCGCATCGCTTCTGGCGTGAGCGCACTCTCCGGCGTCTCTTGCAGATATTTCTGGTAGCTGGCTAGCGCCTTTTCCAGACTGCCGTCGATGTACTCTTCTTTGACCTCAATCTCGACACTCTGCAGGCTGCCAATGGTGTTGCGGTCGTTAACCGCGCAGCCCTGCACGAGCAAGCCCAGCGCAGCGACGGTTAGAATACTGTTTGCACGGTGAACACTCGCGCGAATCGCCGTGGTCAATGGGGAAATCCTGGCCGGCTTCACTGCGCAACCTCCTGTTCCGGCTCGCTTGCAGCCGGTGCATCCAGCTCAGGCGGGTTGTCCTGTGGAAGCTGCTCATCGTCTTCAGAACCCGGCTCTACACCTAGCTCAACTTCATTCGAATCTTGCTCTACCACGATTTCCGCAGCTTTTTGCAGAGCTTCGACTTTACGCTGATCTTCCCGCATCTCCTGTAGCTCATTGGCCCGGTCATAACTATCTGCCAACGCGAAACGCGCTTTAATCTGGTAGCTCTCCAGCTGCGCCCGGCGCCGCTCCAGCTCGTCAATAGCCAGGGTCTCCAGCATTTTACCCTGACGGGCCATCAGCATATCGAGACGGGTCTGACTCTGATTCAGACGCGCGCGCAAGTTGCGAATGGTATCGTCGTAGCCGGTGTAGCTGTGTGTGGCTGCCTGACGACTACGGACATAGGACTGGTAGGCGGTTTGCAGCTGTTCAATTTCGACATTGAGCTGCTCCAGGTGCTTGTAGGCTTCTGTCAGTCGCGCGTCATATTCGGTCGCCAATCGGAATTGCAGCACCCCTTCAAGGCGCTCAAGCCGGCGCAGGGACTCTTCACCAACCACCTGATTGCGGGTGCGCGACCGCAATTGCTTGAGCTCTGCCAGTGCAGCCTGTTCTTCAGCAAAGGCCAGGTATTCGGGACGGCGGGTGACTAGCATCTGTTCGATACGGGCTGCGAACTTATCGCGCTCTTCAACGCGCATCTGAATTCGTGCATCTAACTGTCGGAACTTCTGATCCAACCCTGGGAGCAGCGGCTCATAATAGCTCCTGCGCAAACCGATGATATCTTCATAGGCCGTCAGGCTCTGCAACCAGCTTAAATTGCGTTCAAACAGATCGTTCAAATCGCGGTAGTTGCGCAGGAATTCCTGATAGTCATTGGAGGCCATCAGGTCGAGTAGGTAGTGGGTTTCCGGGGCCCCGGGGATGTCCCGCAGGGTTACCACCCAGTTTTTCACCTGATTGGCCTCTTTGCGGCGCAGGGCCTCGAGGAACTTGCCCTCACGGATACTCACAATGGAGTCTGTGAGCGTATCGATTTCATTGCCGAACTTGTCCAGCGCAAAACCGTAATTGATCGCCGCTGTACTGTGTACGTCCAGCTTGCCATACGCGTAAGGCACCGCCAGCATGGACTCCTGCACCGCTTCATTAGTGGTTTGACGGGATTGCAGAAGTTTCCAGGGCACCAGCGCGCGGTCGTAGCGACCAGCCCGGGCCTCCACCCAACCAGCCCCCAGCAAAGCCCTATTGGAGAAGGGCCCCTCAAGCTGTACGCGGTCAAAATAGGGGCGCGCCAGCTCCAGCTTGCCGGCGTCCATCAAGTAGGTACCCAGTAACAGGTTGGTTTTGTCGTATAGCGCCTGCTTTGCCGGGTCAGAGCTGCGCTCCTTGCCCAGCGCGGTCAATTCACGCACACCGCGCTCCGCATCACCGGACTTCAGCAGTGCGATTCCCAGGTTAAATTCGACAAAGCCCTCGAGCCGGGACTCACCCTTGAGGTCACGAAGCAACGCCACCGCCTCTTCAAAGCGGCCGAGCTCCATATAAACCCGGGCGCGCAGAAACTGCTCTTCGGGGCGAACCCGCTCAGGCACCTGCCCCTCGATCATTTCGAGAGCGTGCAGTGCGTTTCGCGGTTGCTGCTTGTGATAGTGAATTTTGGCCAGCCGATAGGCTGCCTCGTTTTTAACCGGTTGGGGCACATTGCCTTTTAACACGGCTTCGATGGCACGCCCCGCCTCGCGGTGCATCCGATAGGAAAGCTCGAGATCGCCTACCGAGAATTGGGCTTGACCAAAATGCGCGGAGAATGGATCGAGCTCAGGCTCATCCAGCCTGCGATATTGATTGAGCTCCGTATCGAGCGTCACGATCGCATCAAAGAACTCTTCCTGGTGAGCCTCGTACATCGCGGCGCCGAAAAAGAGATCCCGCAATGCGTCTTCACTGCGATCCACAGCGGCAGCCGGTGCAGCCAACATCATGGGCACCACAACAGGTGCTAACGACCGCAATACGGTCCCGGCGGATCGATTCATGATCGCGGGAGCGGAGACCAGCCTCTCAAACATGATTACCAGTCCTTGAAGCTGATGGCTGATTGCTCTCCAGCGATTTCAATCTCCACAAATGCGGGCCCGACCCGCTTCTCCACTGTGTGTGTGGCAGTGGCCCGCAGCTCGCGACCGGACGCCGACTTCCCGAGAAAGCTGACCTCCAGTGGATGATTGCCTGATTGCACGTTGGCTGTGTGAATTTTCTGCACCCCACCCTTCCGCAATGCTTCCAGCTCTCGGAAGGTGTAAAGGTGATGGGC
The DNA here is from genome assembly GCF_001750105.1 of Microbulbifer aggregans. Classification (NCBI taxonomy): domain Bacteria; kingdom Pseudomonadati; phylum Pseudomonadota; class Gammaproteobacteria; order Cellvibrionales; family Microbulbiferaceae; genus Microbulbifer; species Microbulbifer aggregans. Next base: position 1,849,768 of record NZ_CP014143.1, on the reverse strand, counting down.
CACCACTTCGTTATTCAGCTTCAGCTCCACCGCCTCGAGATCAAAATTGCTCTCTTTGGGCAGGGAAACGAAAAAGGCTGCCTGAGTATTGGAGGGAAAGAGGAGCTTTTCCTCGAGCTGAGTCAGCTCGGCAGTCAGCTCGATCACATCTTTCTTGGCATCCTGAATCTGCTCATCCAGGCCTCGGATTTCATCGCGACTGACTGACTGCGCAAACACCAGCGACGCCGACAGCATCAAAAAGGTTAACTGTAGAATTCGGAACATTTTTTCTACCTCTTGCCCTACTTCTAGCGGTGGACGTCGGGGAATCGCGACCGTGATAGCCGCTTAAAAACCTATACAGGGGGACTGTGCGAGTGTGGATTGTATTTCAATCCACGCGCCACCAGATGTGAGGCAAGTCATATCTCCGCAATTCCACGCCAAGGCGTAAAGTGCGGATACGAGATCATCACAGGGCGAACTTTATCTTCTGGAGACAAGCCCTAACAGAAGATACCTGCCCACTGCGACTCAACTCGCGTGAGGAATGTGCGGAATGGCAAATTTAAGACAAAAAAAAGGCACTCGATGTCGAGTGCCTTGTATTTGGTGCCCAGGGCGGGACTTGAACCCGCACGCGCATAGCGCACTACCCCCTCAAGATAGCGTGTCTACCAATTCCACCACCTGGGCTAAAACTACTTGTTACTGCTGGTCGCCTTCTTCTACTTCTTCAGACTCACCCTCTACAGCCTGGGGGATTTCGTCGACTGCAGGCGCCTGGGTTTCTGGCATCTCGTCCAGCTGCGGCACATCACTCTCCAGAGCCGGAACTTCTTCAGCAGGACCAGGCTGCTCAACAGCCGCCGGAGCCTGCGGCAGGTCAGCGTCGATATCGGTATCGGCGCCCTGCTTTGCCAGCACCGCCAAACCGAGGCTGGTTACAAAAAATACGGTGGCCATAATGGCGGTCATGCGGGAGAAGAAGTTACCACTACCCTGACTGCCGAATACGGTCTGTGAAGCACCCGCACCAAAAGAGGCACCGGCTTCTGCGCCCTTGCCCTGCTGAAGCAGAATAAGCCCGATGATGCTCAGGGCTGTCAGGACGTGAAAAATTAAAACCAACTTTTCCATTTTCAGGAAACCCGCTATCTGGGCCGCAGCCCGTTTTCAGTATTCTCTCAGCACACCACCTCGGTGGCAATGCATTTTGCGCCAACTTGGCTGCGCCAATCAGCCCGCCCGGCAGATGCCTGCGAACTCCGCTGCATCGAGGGAAGCCCCTCCAACCAGCGCGCCATCAATATCCGGCTGCGCGAAGAGCGATGCCGCGTTGGCAGATTTTACACTGCCGCCGTAGACAATCTGCATTTCCTCACCCGCGGCACCCAAGCGCCCGCGAATAAATTCGTGTACAGCCTGCGCCTGCTCCGGAGTGGCGGTCTTTCCGGTCCCTATGGCCCAGACCGGCTCATAGGCGACAACCGCACCCTTCCAGCAATCATCCACGGCCAGCTCGGCCACGGCATCCAACTGGCTACCGATGACCTCCAGGGCCCGCGATGCTTCGCGCTCCTCCAGGGTCTCGCCAACACAGAGAATGGGCACCAGCCCAGCTTCTTTAGCCGCAACGTATTTCTGGGCCACCAGCTCACTGGTCTCACCGAAAAGGCTGCGTCGCTCCGAGTGTCCGACGATCACGTAACGAACACCGAAATCCTTCAGCATCGCAGCGCTCACTTCACCGGTGAATGCGCCGGCTTCGCGCTCGCTCACATTTTGCGCCCCAAGGGACACACTCGGACGCCCCGCTTCCTGCAGCAGATCTGCCACAATCGGCAGATATGGAAATGGGGGACAAAATGCTACATCGCAATCGACCCCATTGAGATCCAAATCCCTGAAAAACTGGCCAGCAAACTCGCGGCTGCCGTTCATTTTCCAGTTGGCTGCTACCAGCGTTTTACGCATGTGTGCTCCTTCAAGGGGCGCAAATCTTAGCGACATTGCCGCCAACATACAACAGAAAATCAAAAAGTTTCTGCTGCTCCATTACGGGGTACTAGCCGCGCAAAAAGGCCGCACTGGCTTGCGCATCAGCCATTGCCGATACGCTCGACCACCCGGGCAATATCCCCGGCTAACTGCTCCACCTCACTGCGCTCGACCCCCTCTACCATCACACGGATGAGCGGTTCAGTACCCGAGGGCCGCAATAGCACCCGCCCCCGGTCCCCGAGCTGAGCCTCCGCCTCGGAAACCGCACTGCGCACATCGTTGTGGTCGAGCACGCCGTCGCGATGGGCGAGGCGCACATTGATCATATGCTGCGGGAGCATCTTCATGCGTGCGCGCAGCGCCTCCAGAGGTTCGCCGAACTCCTCCAGCGCCCGCAATACCTGCAGGGCCGAGATAACGCCGTCACCGGTAGTGGTGGCATCAGCACAGATGATATGGCCGGAGGACTCACCACCAAGGTTCCAGCCGTTGGCCTGCATTTTCTCGAGAACGTAGCGGTCACCGACCTTGGCCCGTTCGAAAGGAATGGAGAGCTCCTTGAGCGCCAGCTCGAAGCCGTAGTTACTCATCTGGGTGCCAACCACACCACTGCAGCCGCCCAGGAACTCATGCCGGTGCAAGGCGATGATAAACAGCAGCTCGTCACCATCTACAAGCTCACCGTTGCGATCCACAAACAACACCCGGTCGCCGTCGCCATCAAAGGCGATGCCGAGATCAGCGCCCTGCTCAACTACCGCCTGTTGCAGCTTGGCCGGCTTCGTGGAACCGCAATCCAGGTTGATATTCTGCCCGTCCGGACTGGTACCGATGGCAATCACTTCGGCGCCCAACTCCCGGAACACCTTGGGTGCGATGTGATAAGTGGCGCCATTGGCGCAATCCAGGACGACCTTCATGTCATCAAGAGCAAATCCCCAGGGGGTCGAGGCTTTGCAAAACTCGATGTAGCGGGCTGCCGCGTCGTCGATACGCCAGGCTTTACCCAGGTTTTCCGCGGATTCCATCGGCAGCTCTAGCGCCGCCTCGATATCCAGCTCCACCTGGTCAGGGAGCTTGCTGCCACCGGCACTGAAGAACTTGATGCCGTTATCCTGGAAGGGATTGTGGGAGGCGCTGATCACGATGCCGGCCTGGGCGTGGAAGGTCCGCGTCAGGTAGGCAATAGCCGGCGTCGGCATGGGACCCAGCAGGCCGACGTCAACACCGGCGTTGATCAATCCGGCCTCCAGCGCAGCCTCAAACATGTAACCGGAAATCCGGGTGTCCTTGCCAATCAGGATGCTGGGACGGTGCCCGCTTTTACTGGCCGCCTGCTCCGCCAGGACCTTGCCGGCGGCGTAGCCCAGGCGCAGCATGAAGTCAGGAGTGATTACTCCCTTACCAACATGGCCACGGATACCGTCGGTGCCAAAATACTTTCTCGCCATCTTTTGTCTCTATTCTATGAGTACCCAGCCCGTCCGCACCGGGAGAGCTGCCCGCTAAGATTGGTCCACCAGCTGCTGCAACGCCAGTGCGTCGGCCGTAGCCGCCACGTCATGCACTCTGAGTATGCGCGCACCCCGTTGGGCCGCCAGCAGGGCCAGCGCCAGGCTGCCCGGCAGACGCTCGTCCACTTCCCGCCCGAGTAGCCTGCCGATCATGGACTTCCTCGACAGGCCCGCCAGCAGGGGGATGTCTTCAGGTGCCAGCTCCGCCTGGTGACGCAGCAGCTCCAGGTTGTGCTCATCGGTCTTGCCGAATCCGTACCCAGGATCGAACACCACCCGATGTCGCGGAATTCCCGCCTCCTCACAGGCGCGCAGTCGCTCCTGCAGGAAAGCCGAAACCTCGGCAACCACATCGTCGTATTCGGGGTTGGCCTGCATGGTGCCCGGCTGACCCTGCATGTGCATCAGGCATACCGGCAGCCCGCTTGCCGCGGCCGCCTCGAGCGCACCGGGGCGTTGCAGGGCGCGGACATCATTGATCAGGCCCGCACCGGCTTCTGCGGCCGCGTGCATTACCGCCGGAGTGCTGGTATCCACCGAAATGACCACGTCCAGCTCGCCGGCAATCGCCGCCACTACCGGCACCACCCGCTGATACTCCTGCTCTTCGGTCACCGGGGCCGCACCAGGCCGGGTGGACTCACCACCGATATCTATAATGGCTGCGCCCTCGGCAACCATCTGCCGGGCACGATCTACCGCGACACTGAGATCAAGTTCACCCTCGCGATAGTAGCGACCGCCGTCGGAAAAGGAATCCGGGGTCGTGTTGAGCACCGCCATGATCTGCGGGCTCGACAGGTCCAGAACGTGATTGCCACAGGTCAGTTTCATAGCCCCTCAAAAGCAAAAAGCGGAAGGCTGGAAAAGCCGGCTTCTGCCGGCCCTCCAGCCTTCCGCATGTTTCGTGCCGTGCTTAGTGCCCGTTCAGGGGCCCACCAACCGGATTGCCTTCGTCAGACTCACCGGCCTCACCTTCTTTCTCTGCCGCCTCAGGCTTGCCATTGCCGCCAGCACCCACATCCGGATCATGCCAGTCGCGCGGAGGACGCACCTTGCGACGCGCCATCAGGTCGTCCACCTGTTCGGCATCCAGCGTCTCGTATTCCATCAGCGCGTCTTTCATCGCTTCAAGAATGTCACGGTTCTCCTCTAGCAACTTGTGGGCACGGTCGTAGCAGTCATCGATGATACGGCGCACCTCGGTATCGATCTCGTTTGAGGTCTTGCCAGAGATCGGGTTACCCGCACCTGGCTGGCCACTCTCGTCCTCACCGTAGTGCAGCGGACCCAGCTTCTCGGACAGGCCCCACTTGGTCACCATATTGCGGGCGAGCTCTGTTGCCCGCTCGATGTCATTTGATGCACCAGTGGTGACACCATCCACACCCAGGGTCATTTCTTCCGCGATACGACCACCAAACAGGGAACAGAGCTGGGATTCGATTGCCCGCTTGGAAATACTGTACTTGTCCTCTTCCGGCAGGAACTGGGTCACACCCAGCGCGCGGCCACGGGGGATGATGGTGACCTTGTGTACCGGATCGTGCTCGGGCACCAGGCGACCAATAATCGCGTGCCCCGCCTCATGGTAGGCGGTGTTCACCTTTTCCTTCTCGCTCATCACCATGGACTTGCGCTCGGCGCCCATCATGATCTTGTCCCGGGCGCGCTCGAATTCGTCCATGCCGACCATCCGGCGGTTGGCGCGGGCGGCAAACAGGGCCGCCTCGTTGACTAGGTTGGCCAGGTCGGCACCAGAGAAACCGGGGGTGCCGCGGGCGATGGTCTGCGCCGAGACCTTGTCATCCAGCGGCACTTTGCGCATGTGCACTTTGAGGATCTGCTCGCGACCGCGGATATCCGGCAGGCCGACGAAAACCTGACGGTCAAAGCGGCCCGGGCGCAACAGCGCGTGGTCGAGCACATCCGGGCGGTTGGTGGCAGCAATGACGATAACGCCTTCGTTGCCCTCGAAACCGTCCATCTCGACCAGCAGCTGGTTCAGCGTCTGCTCGCGCTCATCGTGTCCACCGCCCACACCGGCACCGCGATGACGGCCAACGGCGTCGATCTCGTCGATGAAGATGATGCAAGGGGCCTGCTTCTTGGCCTGGTCGAACATGTCCCGCACCCGGGAGGCGCCCACACCGACGAACATCTCTACGAAGTCAGAACCGGAAATGGAGAAAAACGGCACCTTGGCCTCGCCGGCGATGGCCTTGGCCAGCAGCGTCTTACCAGTGCCGGGAGGGCCCGCCATCAGTACGCCGCGAGGAATGTTGCCGCCCAGACGCTGGAATTTAGTCGGATCGCGCAGGAACTCCACCAGCTCCTGCACGTCCTCTTTAGCCTCATCCACGCCGGCCACATCGGCAAAGGTGGTCTTGATCTGATCCTCGCCCAACAGGCGCGCCTTACTCTTGCCGAACGCCATGGGGCCGGAACGCCCACCGGCACCGCCCTGCATCTGGCGCATAAAGAACATAAAGACAGCGATGATGATCAGGATCGGGAAGCTGGCCACCAGCAGCTGCTGCCACAGGCTGGCCTCCTCGGGCTCGCGACCGACAAACTGGACATTACTGCGCACCAGCTCGTTGGTGAGCTCGTCATCGATGATCTGCGGCTGAATAGTCTTGAAGCGACTGCCGTCGGCCTTCTCGCCGGTAATGGTGAGGCCGTCCACGACAACACTCTTTACCTGCCCGGACTGCACATCCTGGACAAACTGGGAATAACTGAGGGCCTCATCCCGGGTCTGCGGTTTGAAGTTCTGAAAGACCATCAGCAGCACCGCCGCGATGACCAACCACAGCACCAGATTCTTCGCCATATCGTTCAAAGGGATCACCCTCTTGCCTTATCAATCCTGCCATCCGCCCCCAAAAAAGGGGAAGGGCGAGCGGTTTGCCTCCGCGCAAATCACCCGGAAGCCCGGCCATTGCGGCCGTTTACTGTAACTTGGATGCCTCTGCGGCACATTCGGTTCCGGCACCCCGACACAGAGGCCCATCAACCCGACCATTATAGGTACGGCCGCCAGCCTGCGTGTCTAGCGTCGTGTTGCGAGCAGCTTATACCATCGCTGGCCACCGGGTCACCAGTGGTCCGCCCCCGACCAGCATTCTTAAAACCGGTTTGCAGGTACTGTCGTGAGAATTGCCGGATCGTTAGCCGCCTTTGAACCCTCGCGCCACCACATAGACCTCTCGCGAGCGAGGCCTGGATGCACCGGGCTTTCGGGTCACGACACTGCTGTAGTTCGCACGCAGGTCACGGATGAGCTCGTCGAAACCCTCCCCCTGAAACACCTTGGCCACAAAGCCACCGCCGGGCTTCAGTACCTGACGCGCCATATCCACAGCCAGCTCCACCAGATACATGGAGGCGGGCTGATCGACATCGCGCACTCCACTCATATTTGGGGCCATATCGGAAATCACAAGGTCCGCCCGCTCATCGCCCAAGCGCTCCAGCAACGTATTGAGGACGGACTCCTCGGTGAAGTCACCCTGAACAAAGTCCACTCCGGCGAGAGGATCCATGGGGAGGATGTCTGAAGCCAGCACATGGCCCTTGTGACCCACCAGTTCAGCCGCCACCTGCGACCAGCCACCCGGCGCCGCGCCCAGATCCACCACCGTCATCCCGGGTTTGATCAGGCGATCCTTCTTCTGCAGCTCCTGCAGCTTGTAGCTTGCCCTGGAGCGGTAACCCTCTTTCTGGGACTGCTTGACGTAGGGATCATTGAAATGCTCACGCAGCCAGCGGTGGCTGCTTTTGGATCGGCCCATCAGTTACAATGCGTCCTAATAACACAACAGCTTTCGCGTGAGCGGCCCCGAGCCGCGGCCCGCCCCAATCTAATGGAGGCCCGGTCGCGGCTCGGGGCCGCTCACGCTATGAATATCCACAACGTGGAAACGGAGTATTGTATGCCTTTAACCGCCGACCGCAAAAAAGCTCTGCGCACACTCGGCCACAACCTGAAGCCGGTGGTGACCGTAGCCGGCAAGGGGCTCAGCGAGGGCGTCCTCGAGGAGCTGAACCGCGCCCTCGAGGACCACGAGCTGATCAAGGTTAAATTGATGGTGGCTGACCGGGAGCTCCGCCACCAGATTATCGGCGAGCTATGCGAGAAAAGTGGCGCAGAACTGATTCAAGAGATCGGCAAGATCGCCCTGATCTATCGCGCAGCCCAAAAGCCCAACGCCCGCCTGTCCAACCTGCTGCGCTGACAGCCGACACCTGAGCTCAGCCCTCGCCCCCAGCTTCTGCGGGTGGGGACTCGCGCGCGCATCGGGCCCTTGTCAGGGCCCAGACCGGGCCTTGCGGTAGGCGCTTCAGCCAGCACCCCTCATCCCCCGTCAGCAACTGGAACCGCACCGGCACCGCCAGGCTGCGGCCAGCCAGGGGACGCTGCTGGAGGTCACGGGGCACGTCCTGCTCAATGACGAGGATGCTGGTGGCAGTGAGCACTTCCTCACCCAGAGTGACCTGAATGCCGCCCAGTGCCGCGCTGACCACCTGAGCCAGCTCGGCGCGCACCTCCGAGGTGGCATTCTCCAGCAGCGCCGGTTCCAGCGGGCCGGAAAGAGCCCGGGCACTGCAGGCTGCCAATACCACCAGAGGCAGATAGCCCAGCGTCTTGAACCAGGGCAGACAGGGTACTCGCATCAGCGCTCCCCCCCTCTGTCGAGGATCCGGTTCTCCTGCCAGACAGGCTTCAGAACCCGGGCATCCTTGTCACGGCCTCCGGCAGACAGGGCTCCCCCATCGGCACGGTAGCTGCTGGAACTGGCAAGACTGCCCTGGCAACTGCCGGTTTCGATAAAGCTCAGTGCAGCCGACAACCGCCACTCCGCCGGATCCCCCAGATCGCGACTGAAGTCGTCGGCCACCTGACAGCCAATCACGCCAGCCGGACCACTCCCACCGGGGGTGAAACCCGCCGGGTATTCACCAAACCCCTTGTCATTCCGTCCCTGAAACTGAATAGAGAAGTAAGTGGTGCCGCAATTATCGGTGGGATAAAAACCGTAAGGTTTGCCACAGGTGGTACTACCCACCTGGATTACTTCCAGATCAACACCGCGCAGGCCATTGATGATTGATTCGCTGGCGGAGCAGGTGCTGGCTCCGGTCAACACGAACACCCGCTGCAGGTCGAGTGTCGGCAGAGGCAGTTCACTGGGCAGACTGCTGAAACCGAGTGTCGTGCTGAAAAACGGCATCGGCTGCAGCGGTTCGCCAGTGACAGGATTCACTCCGGAATACTGGTCGTTGAATACCAGCTCCTCGAAAACCCGCCCCGCCGTGGGGACATCGCCGGCGATCATATAAGCCAGCTGACTGGCGATGGCGAGCAGGCCACCACCGTTGTAACGGAGATCCAGAACCAGCTCGTCGATACCGGCTGCAGCGAGTGACTCCACGGCGCCCTTCAGCTCATTCTCCGCGGTAGCGATATGGTCGGTGAACAGCAGATAGCCCACCTGGCGTCCCATCGCCGCATCGATCACCCGTACATTCTGGACCGGGTCCGTGGCGAGGGCGCGAGCGGTGAAGGTCACCGTCTCCCGGGAGCCATCCGCATACTCGAAGGTAAAAGTGTGCTCTTCGCCAACACTGCCTGGGAAAAAAGCGGCGTTCAGGGTATCGACGCTCGCCTGGTCATTGGCCCAGACCACATCGACGCCGTCTACCGTCACCACCTTGGTACCCCGCGGCGGCAATCCGACGGAATTTTCCTGATCCCAGTAGGCTACCGCCACATCCCGCGGTGGCCGCGCCTCGATGATGGCCCACTGAAAACCGTAACCCACGGCCACACCGGACTGGGTCTGGGACTGCCAATCCGACGTGGGTAGCGAAAAATGGAAGTTGTCCTTGGGCGCACCTGTCTCGGTCAGCTCCTCGGTCACCAGCAAGTCGAAATACTCCAGCACTTCGTATTCGGCTGGGTCACGATCCTCGACCTCGTCGTACCAGAGGTAGAGCTCACTGGTCCAGGAGCGGAGCCAGTTCTTTTCGTCCAGGGCTGTGCCGGCGACATCGTCATAGGGGCGCCCGGTGCTGGAGTTGGTACCACTGCGGGGGGACTCACAGCGCGCGGCGAAGGTCTCTGAGGGCTGGAACACACCGGGCTGCCAAGTGGTGCCGGTACTTCCTCCGGAATCGTCGGCAGAAGGGTTCTGGGACGAGGAGCCCCCGCCACCTCCGCCGCCGCAGGCACCGAGAAGGACGGAAAGCGCGAGGATACGCAACGGATGAGAAAGGGAGAGACAATCCCGCATTGGCATGCCCTGAATTTTTATTGGTATGGGAATTACAGGGAGAGAGTAACACTGGCGCCGCCGGTACGCACCGGCGACGCCAGGGAGCAACCCTATGGCGAGAATCAGGTCCGGATCAGGCCACAGCTTCCCGCGCCGAAGGAGACTTGGCACTGTCCCCAAGCTTGGCCAAGACACTCTGGAGACTCTCCTTGGCATCCCCGAACAACATCCGTGCATTCTCTTTGTAGAACAGCGGATTCGCCACGCCGGCATAACCTGAGGCCATAGAGCGCTTCAGCACCACCACCTTGCCCGCCTTCCACACTTCAAGCACCGGCATGCCGGCAATCGGCGACCCGGGTTTTTCCACTGCGTCTGGATTGACCGTGTCATTGGCACCGATCACCAGCACCATATCAGTATCGGGGAAATCGTCATTGATCTCCTCCATCTCCAGCACGATGTCATAGGGCACATTGGCCTCGGCCAGCAGCACATTCATATGCCCGGGCAGGCGCCCCGCCACCGGATGAATTCCAAAGCGCACTGTCTTACCCATCTTGCGCAGCCGATCGGTGAGGTCACTTACCGCCTGCTGAGCGTGGGCTACGGCCATGCCAAAACCGGGCACAATGATAATGCTCCTGGCTTGTTCCAGGTCCGCGGCCAGCTCATCAAAATTCGTGGCCACTGCCTCGCCTTCCATCTCGCCCTCGGCCACTTCACCACCGTCGGAACCAAAGCCACCGAGAATCACACTGATGAAGGAGCGGTTCATGCCGCGACACATGATGTAACTGAGGATGGCACCGGAGGAGCCCACCAGCGCACCGACAACGATCAGCAGATCATTGCTGAGCATGAAGCCTGTCGCCGCCGCTGCCCAGCCCGAATAGCTGTTCAGCATGGAAATCACCACCGGCATGTCCGCGCCACCGATGGCTGCTATAAGATGGATCCCCAGAAGCAGCGCGATGGATGTCATCACCAGCAGGTTGATGACAGTACCGGCGCTCAGGTCGGCTGGAACAAACAAAGTGCCGAGCACAATACAGGCAATGATTGCGATCAGGTTGAGCCAGTGCCGGGCGGGCAACATGAGCGGCTTACCGGAAATCAGCCCCTGCAATTTACCGAAGGCGACCAGCGAGCCGGTCAAGGTAATGGCACCGATGAAGATGCCGAGATAAATCTCGGTGTTGTGCACAACATGCTCGGCACCGGTCAGTGAGATGCGCGGATCGAGGAAACCACCCCAACCGATGAGCACTGCCGCCAGGCCAACAAAGCTGTGCAGCAATGCCACCATCTGCGGCATCTGGGTCATGGCCACGCGCCGCGCCAGATACAGGCCGATGACTGCGCCGGTCACCATCGCGATGGCAACCATCCAGTAGGCGCCAGCAGTAATGCCGGCAATGGTGGCCGTAATAGCCACTGCCATGCCGACCATTCCGTAGACGTTGCCACGACGGGCAGTCTCGTGACTGGAAAGACCACCCAGACTCAGGATAAACATCACCGCCGAGAAAAGGTAAGCCATTGCTATCATTCCGTTCATCGCTTTTCTCCTGTTACCGGCGGAACATCTTTAACATGCGGTAGGTCACGAAGAACCCACCGAAAATATTGATACTGGCGACCAATACCGCCACAAACGCCAATAGTGTCACCAGTGCGGAACCCGTTGCACCAACCTGTAACAGGGCGCCGACAATCACGATGCCGGAAATTGCATTGGTGACACTCATCAGTGGCGTATGCAGGGCGTGGGTAACATTCCAGATCACCTGCCAGCCAACAAATATTGCCAGTACGAAAACCGTAAAGTGTGCGACGAAATCCGGCGGAGCCACGCGCCCCAGCCACAACGTCAGACCACCCGCAATCAGCCAGAACGCCGCAATTGAGAGCGCTGACTTTTTCTTCGACGGCACCTCCTCTTTGGCTTCCGGTTCCACTGTTTGCTTGGGGGCCGGTTTCGGCTGGGCAGAGATTTTCGGTGCGGGCGGAGGCCAGGTAATTTCATCACCCCGCACGACCGTCGCTCCACGGATTACTTCATCGTCAAAATTGATGACGATATTGCCGTCTTTCTCCGGGGTCAGGTCAGTCAGCAGATGCGTCAGGTTTGTGGCATAGAGGGTCGAGGATTGGGTCGCTGCTCGACTCGGCAGATTGGTGTAGCCGATAATGGTCACTCCGCTCTCTGCCACCTTCTGATCGGCCACGGTGTAATCGCAGTTGCCGCCCATCTCCGCTGCCAGGTCAACGACTACGGAGCCCTCTTTCATGCTGTCCACCATATCGGCCAGCCAGAGCTTTGGCGCAGGCTTTCCAGGAATCAGGGCAGTTGTGATCACAATGTCCACGTCTTTGGCCTGTTCACGGAACAGGGCCATTTCTGCCTCAATGAATTCCTTGGACATTTCCTTGGCGTAACCGCCGCTACCGGAGCCCTCTTCCTCGATCTCTACCGTCAGGAATTCGGCCCCCATCGATTCAACCTGCTCACGGACCTCCGCCCGGGTATCGAATGCTCGAACGATGGCCCCCATGCTTTTGGCCGTGCCGATGGCGGAAAGACCGGCCACACCAGCACCGATAACGAGCACCTTGGCAGGGGGAATTTTACCGGCAGCCGTAATCTGTCCGGTAAAAAAGCGCCCGAAATTATGCGCGGCCTCAATGACTGCTCGGTAGCCAGCAATATTCGCCATGGAACTGAGCGCGTCCATTTTTTGCGCACGGGAAATTCGGGGAATAGACTCCACTGCAAGTGCATTAATTTTCCTGTCCGCCAGCTTTTTCAGCAAAGCTTCATTTTGCGCCGGCTTCAAAAAGGCAATCAGGGTCGCGCCTTCAGGAATCAGAGCGAGCTCCTCATCGTTTGGAGACTGCACTTTCAGCACTACCCCTGCGCCTTTCAGACAATGTGCAGCGTCTTTACAAGTTTCTGCACCAGCCTCCACGTAGGCCTCATCGGGAAAGCTCGCCGCTTCACCCGCACCTCGCTCCACCCGGACCGAAAACCCCAGACCCTGTAAGCGGCGGACACTCTCCGGCGTCGCCGCTACCCGGCCCTCACCGGCAGCAGTCTCTTTTGGAATCGCTATGATCACCGCAACACTCCCTCTCTGCTTTCTATTGTTATGCTGCTTACCCGGCCACGATAGACATGGGTAGGGATGCCCCCACTCCAGGCAATATCAGCGTTTAAACGCTTGGCATCTTTTGAGTCTATCCCCAGCTCTTATTGATTAAAAGTAAATAACCGCATACTTGGTATAAACATATCTAATAAAGGTTTTCGCGCCATTCTCTTCATTAGCGACCCGACATGACAAAAAATTCGCTTCGGCTTGTCCGAACCAGTCATCACCGACAAGACCAACGCTGGCCTCTGAAAAGCAGCTTCCTTCATTACAGAGAATTCGGGATGTGATAGGTTTCCCCGGCAGGTCGCCATTAAACTGCCCCGCGTAGCCAGGAGCTATCTTTGAACCCCATCATTTCCGTCTCAAACCTCACCAAAACCTATCAAGGTGGCTTTACCGCGCTCCGAGAGGTCAACCTTGATATTCACCCGGGTGAAATCTTTGCCCTGCTCGGTCCCAATGGGGCCGGCAAGACCACTTTAATCAGCATCATCTGCGGCATCGTCAACGCCTCTTCCGGACTGGTAAAAGCCGATGGTCATGATGTTGTGCGGGACTATCGCGCGGCGCGGGAGAAAATCGGACTGGTACCTCAGGAACTCTGCACAGATTCCTTTGAAAGCGTCCTGGCAACGGTCGAGTTCAGTCGAGGCCTGTTCGGCAAACCGCCCAATCCCGCTTACCTGGAGCAGCTGCTGCGACAACTCTCGCTATGGGAGAAGAAAGACAGTCGCATCATGGCACTGTCCGGCGGCATGAAACGGCGACTCATGATTGCCAAGGCACTCTCTCACGAGCCAAAAATTCTGTTCCTCGATGAGCCCACGGCCGGGGTCGATGTGGAATTGCGCCAGGATATGTGGGCCATGGTCAGGGAGTTACGCGAGTCGGGCGTCACGGTAATCCTGACCACCCACTACATCGAAGAAGCCGAGGAGATGGCCGACCGTGTGGGGGTCATCAACCATGGTCAACTCATTCTGGTTGAAGACAAAGAGACGCTGATCAAGAGAATGGGTAGCAAGGAGTTGCTGCTGCAACTACTGGAGCCCCTCGAATGCTTACCTGAAACGCTCGCCGATCTGCCGCTTGAGATCCGCGCTGACGGACACCAGCTCGTCTACCGGTTTGATATACAGGAAGGCGATACTGGAATCACCAATCTGTTGCGAAGACTCGATAAGGCCGCTATCGATTTCCGTGATCTTCAGACTCGCGAGAGCTCCCTCGAGGATATCTTTGTGGATCTGGTAAGAGACGCGAGACAGCAAAGCGACAGCAAAACCGGACAAGGAGAAACCGCTTGAACTGGTACGGAATCCGCGCCATTTATAAATTCGAGATGGCTCGCACCTGGCGCACTCTGATGCAGAGCATTGCCTCTCCAGTGCTCTCTACATCCCTCTACTTCATCGTCTTTGGTGCCGCAATCGGTTCCAGGATGGGAGAAATCGAGGGAATTTCCTACGGCGCATTCATTATTCCCGGGCTGATCATGCTGTCACTTCTCAGTGAAAGTATTTCCAATGCGTCATTTGGAATCTTCTTTCCGAAATTTTCCGGGACAATCTATGAAGTGCTCTCGGCACCAGTATCAGCTTTTGAAGTTGTTGCTGGCTATGTGGGAGCGGCAGCAACAAAGTCCTTGCTACTGGGACTTCTAATCCTGCTCACTGCTCGCTTTTTCGTCGACTATCAAATACTGCACCCATTCTGGATGCTGGGGTTTCTGGTGCTCACCGCTGTCACTTTCAGCATGTTCGGCTTCATCATCGGCATCTGGGCCGATGACTTCCAGAAGTTACAGGTGATTCCACTAATGGTGGTCACGCCGCTGACTTTTCTGGGGGGAGCGTTTTACTCCATCAACATGCTGCCGGAGTTCTGGCAAAAGGTGACCTTGTTTAACCCGGTCGTCTACCTGATCAGCGGCTTCCGCTGGTCTTTCTATGGCATCGCCGACGTGAATATCGGAGTGAGCCTGGCGATGATTTTCCTTTTCCTGCTGCTGTGCCTGACGGGAATCTGGTGGATCTTCCGAACCGGCTACCGCCTCAAAAGCTGAGCAGGTACAAAAAACGGGGGCTTTGCCCCCGTTTTCTCTTTACTGCTGTGTCGTCAGTGAGTCATAGACAATACCCGTCCATAGATCCGGCTTCATAAAGCCCTGTCCGTACTGGGCATCGTATTCCCGGGTTGGATTGGCGGCAATCACCTGCTCTTTCGTCAACCCTTCATCGATCAGCAGCTGGATTTTGTCCCGCAGGCTTACCAGCAGATCACGCTGCTCGGTGAGCTCTGCCTTGTTGCTGAGGGGACCATGTCCGGGAATGATGGCGGTCTCGTCGTCAGCCATCCCCAGCACCCGGTTCATTACCGCCACTAGACCATCAACGCTACCGCCAGAGGAGAGGTCGATGAACGGGTAGCTGCCGTTGAAGAAAGTATCGCCCATATGAATCACGTTGGCGTTCTTAAAAAGAACGACAGAATCCCCATCCGTATGGGCGGGCCCGGTGTATTGCACACGCACGGTATCGCCATTCCAGTGGAACGTGGTTGCATCGGTAAACGTGATCACCGGCAACGCCGCCGGCGCGGAGGGCGGCACCGTGCGATTGAAGGTCTTCATAAACTGCTCGGTGCTCATCCGCTCCCGTACATTCTCATGTGCAACCACCAGCGCATCGGCTTTACCCAGATTTTCGTTACCGCCGGTATGGTCACCATGCCAGTGGGTATTGATCACAAATCGCAGGGGCTGATCAGTGATCGCCGCTACCGCGGTGCGGATCTTCTGCGTCAGCGGCGCGTACTGGTCATCCACCATAAAAACCCCGTCCTCACCAGTGAATACAGCAATATTGCCGCCGGCCCCCTGCAACATGAACAGGTTGTCGCGCACAGGCTCAGCCTTGATCTCCACTTTGGCAAATCGATCCTCGGCGGCTGCCGACATGGCTAACAGGCAGCACAGCCATGCAGCTCTACGAAGGTGCTTATTCATCGTCACTCCTATTGATGCTCTGATTGTTATCGGTGTCGGAGTCAGCTGGCGCGGTGCCAGTGGGCAGCGCGCGATCACGGACTGATTTCAGGCGGTCGCTGCGATTGGTCACGATGCCATCCACACCAAGGCGGAGATAGTGCTCCATGGCCTCGACCGCATCCACGGTCCAAACCGACACGTGTATGCCTATACGGTGGGCGGCATTGATCAGACGTGGGGAAAATACCGGGATCCCATAATAGCGGGTCGGCAGCTGCATGGTCTGGTAGGCCGGACTCAACCAGCGCTCCAGCCGGAATAGCTGAGCGATAAAGAACAACAGGGCTTCGGGCAGGGTGGCTCCGGTCGCCACCTCCGGACAGAGTGCGCGGAATTTGCGAATCACCCCCAAATGAAAGGAGGAAACCACCAGACTTGATTCCTTGCCGGCACGGCGGACACTGCGCGCCAGCGCCGCGGCAGCTTCCGGGTCCCGATCCTTGAGCTCGAGGATCATTGGCGCATCCGGGAAAGCGTCGAAGGTCTCATCGATGGTGGCAATGCGAACCGGGGCCTCGCGATAGGGGTAGGTCTCGCCATCGTGCGTCCAGTGGCAAGCCATATTGAGCTGGCGCAGCTCCGCCAGTGTCCTATCGCGAATCGGCCCGCTGCCATCACTGACGCGGTCCAGGATCGGGTCGTGATTGAGGACCAGATATCCGTCTGCAGTGAGATTGAGATCAATCTCCAGGGCGTCTGCCCCCAGATCGACCATCTCGTGGAGGTAGAGCAACGTATTGCCGGGATAGAGCCCCTGGCCACGCTCATCACCGTGGGCAATAACCAATGGTGGGCGCGGCAGCCGTAGATCTGACGGCGGCGCCGGCCTGGCAACGGCGAAACGCCACAACGCCAAGGCCACCAAAGCGAGCAATATCAGCCAGATCATGCTTTAGCGGCCACCCTCCTCATCATCGTTACATTGCAACCGTTCAACCGCCGGAGCCGGCACCTTCCGTGTGACCCTCAGGCGCCACCCGGCGCCGGGAAACCAGTTTATGCTCCAGCCACAGCGGCAGGAAAATCACGATGTCATAAATACGCACGAGAATCGCACCACCGCGCAGAACCAGCGCTCCCAGCACTCGCAGAGCCACGGAAATAACGCGAAGCAGCAGCACGCTGCAAAGCCCGATCACCGTTCGCAGTGAATTCACGAAGCTCTCAAGCGGTACGGCGCTGAACGCCAGCGCCAACGGCAACACAAGGGCCAGCCCTGCGCGGATAGCAGCGGCAGCCCAACCCGTCATGGTTACGGCCTCAACCTCGGTAGCCGCTGGCGACAGACCGCCGCTGGACGCCAGGGCTGCACCCACCATTCCGAGAGCACCTAGCAGGCCGAGCAGCAGCCAGAACAAACGGGCCCGCACGCCGTCGGCCAGCGAGCCGATCGCCGGGAAGAGCCGGGTTATCCGCAAGGTATCCAGGATGAACACCCCCAGAGCCAGCTGCAGCGCCACCAACACCGTCGCGGCGGAGACTGCCATGGGGAAGCCGCTGGATTCTGCAACCAGTATTGCCTCCAGCGGTGTCGACAGGAGATGGACATTGAGGACGGCGGCTCCGCCGGCGACCAGCAACATCAGGGACGAAATCAGGAACTGAGCCATCGCCGAGAAGGTAAGACGGCGGCTCTCGCGTTCACCAGCCTGTAGCAACCCCTCATAGCGCTCCATATGGCGATCCACGGTCTGCGCGCGCTGGATAACCGACTCCACATTCCGGTTCACCCGCCCGAGGGAGGTGAGAATGCTGCGCCAACCGGGCATCATGCGTTTCAGCAGCTGATGGCGCTCGCGTGCCGACTCGCGGTACGCCTCCAGCGCCTTGGCCTCGGCCTTGCGCATGGAGCTGTGAATGATCTCCAGCACATCCCGAACCACCGGATCCTCCTTGGCGGGAATCTCGGCGACCGCCCGGATGGCCTTGGGCCAGTTAGTGGGCTCCGGCGGCACTTCAGCACTGCGCACATAATCTTCATCGACTGCGGTCAACTGCTCGCACAGCCGCCGATGGAGCGCGGGGTAGCGGGAGAGCTCGCGCTTGACGGTAGCCTCGACTCGAGTGAACTCGCGGTCAATCTGCCACTCCACCCCGTCCCGGGCACGCGCGAGAAGCACCTCGTTGTTACGCTGCTGCAGCCGCTGCTCCGTGGAGGAAATCGCACTGGCCGCCAGGCGCAATACCTGGTGGATAAACCGGGATAACGCCAGTATGCCCTGGTGCACCGGCCCCCGAGCAGCAAAAAGGGCGAGCAGCGCCAGCAGAAACCACAGCCAGAGCGGCAGGCTTTCGAAGAGTCCGTTCACCGGCTTGCCTCCTGATTGATTGAGATGCCCCAATCCTAACAGCACTGGCGGCGACATTCGCCCCCTGTTTATCCCGAAGCGACGGCCATTCAGCGCCCCCTGGCGGGCCTGGGGGACGGGGCCGCCAGATCAAAAAGACTGACGTGCAATCTCGCCTATCCATCAGTAAACACCAACTACACTCCACACTAAATTCTCAGCACTGAGGCATTTTTGCGCAGTGTTTTCGACGAAAACTGGTAATTCGTTCTCAAGTGTCGGGGGAGAGCGGCCATTAGCAAAAACATTGTTGCTTTTTCCAGCTCGCGAAACTCCGGGGATAAGTGAAGTACTGAGCAGCGATGGATCGAGCCCGACGGAGATGGATCAAAAGGAACAAGCCCATGCCGGTTCTCTTTTTCAGTCACCCCGGCCTGCAGGGTGAATTGCTCTATACACTGGTCTCGGAAGCGCTTCCCATGAATTGGGAAAAGGCAGAGCTCGGAAAACAGCGCCACTGCCTACACCACTACAGCGCCATCGTGGTCGATTGCTGGCAGATGCTATCCAGTGGCGACACTTCGCGGATCATTGGCCAGCTCCAGTCCCTGGATCACCCGCTGATCTTACTGATCAACTTCCCAATGGAGCTTCCCGGCCGTACTGCCAGCCAGCTGCGATCACCCAACATCCATTTCATCTCGGATGCCTCCTGCAGCCAACAGACACTGCTGAGAAACCTGCGCCAGGCACTGGGAAGCCGTGAGGGAGCGCGCCGGGCCAATCTGCGGAACCGCCTTTTGCTGACCCGCAGGGAGCAGGAAATCCTTCACCAGCTCACCACCGGCGACGCCAACAGCACTATCGCCTCACGTCTGCATTTGAGCGAGCACACGGTAAAAAACCATATGTACAACATCTTCAAGAAGATCGGCGTTAAGAACCGGGTGCAGGCGAGCAACTGGGCCAAGCTGCACCTGGAACCAGAGAATCCATGACGCGGTGAGTGCCGCTATTGCTGCTGTTGACCTCACTGCCCGGGACCAGGGGGAGAGAAAAAGCCAGAACTTAATCAAGTCGCTTACTGAAGCGCAGGACTGCCAGCGTCATCATGACAGCGGTGAAGGCGATAAGCGCCAGCACATCGGACCATAACTCTGTCAGGTCAGCTCCCCGCAACATCACACCGCGAATCAAGCGGACGAAGTGTGTCAGCGGTAACACCTCTGCAATCCACTGTGCCGGCTCCGGCATCCCCTCAAAGGGAAAAACGAACCCTGACAACAGGATCGAGGGAACGAACACAAAAAACGTCATCTGCATGGCCTGAAACTGGGATTTCGCCCGGGTTGATATGAGCAGACCAAGAGTCAGGTTGGCCAGAATCAGCAGAAGCGCAGCCAGGTAGACATCCAGGATGCTGCCCCGCACCGGCACCCCAAAAAGCCATATCCCACACAGCAGCACCAGACTGGTCTGGATCAGACCGATGACACCATAGGGCAGTACCTTGCCAGTCATCAACTCCGTACCACTGACCGGTGTTGCGATCAGCAGCTCCATATTGCCGCGCTCCCGCTCCCGCACAATGGCAATGGCCGTGAACATCACCATCGTCATGGTGAGAATGATACCGATCAGGCCAGGCACGATATTGATGGCGGATACCCGTTGCGGGTTATAGAAACTGACTACCGAAACCGCCACTTCCGGTACAGGCACCGAATTCAGGTGCCGCTCACGGGCGCTGTCTGTCAGCGGCATCCGTGCGAGCTGACGGGCGGCGTTCTGTACTACCGTATCGCTGCCGTCCACCAGGACTTGCACCGCGGATTCCCCCCTAGCCAGACGGCGCTCGAAGTCTGGTGGTATCACCACCCCAACCTGGATTTCCCCGCGGCGCAGCATTGTCATCAGCTGTTCCGGTGTACGGGCATCGGTTTCGGGGTGAATAACATCAGTGGCGAGCATATCCATCACCAGCTGTCGGGAGCTGCTGGTTCCCGCCTGGTCGACGATAGCCGTGGGAAGATGGCGCAAATTGAGGTTAATCGCGTAGCCGAAAAGCACCAGCTGCAGGATTGGAATCACGACGATCATGGACAGGGTCACCCTGTCACGGCGCAACTGGCGCAGCTCCTTTACCAGCACGGCCCAGGTGCGACGCCAGTTCACGGCGCGGCCTCGGGGATGTGTTCCGGTTTATTGGTGACTGCGACAAATACGTCTTCGAGGTTCGGTGCTATGGGGTTGATCTGCGCCTGCAGCCCGGCCTCATCAAGCTCCTTTTGCCATTGCTGCACATCGACTTGAGACTCACCACAGAGCACCCTCAGGTTGTTGCCAATTTGTGCCGCACTGATAATCCCTGCCATCTGTAAAAGCTTTTGACGTGCGCGACGGGGTTGTTGCGCGTGCACCTCAAAGGTACGCCCCTCCAGGCCACCGGTAAGTTCTGCCGGGCTGCCGTCGGCCACAAGGCAACCGTGATCGAGCACGGCCAGGCGGTGGCACCGCTCCGCCTCGTCCATGTAGTGCGATGAAACCAGAATGGTGGTGCCCGCGTCCGCCAGCTCAAACAACTTTTCCCAGAAATCCCGCCTCGACTCCGGATCCACCGCACTGGTGGGCTCATCAAGAAAAAGTAGTTCCGGCCGGTGGAGTACACTACCGGCCAGTGCCAGCCGCTGGCGCTGGCCGCCGCTCAAAGTACCGGCCAGCTGTTGCTGCCGGTGCTCAAGCTGATATTCCCCGAGTAACTGTTCCACCCGTTTACGACTATCGCGTTGTTCAAGCCCGTGGATGGCGGCGAGAAATTCGAGGTTTTCCCGCACAGTGAGATCGCTGAACAGGGAAAAGTGCTGGGTCATGTAGCCGATATGGTAACGGAGCTGATCCGCCTGCTCGGGGATGCGCAGTCCGAGCACCTCGATATCCCCGGCAGTGGGCGTCAGCAAACCGCATAGCATACGGATTGCAGTGGATTTTCCCGAGCCATTCGGGCCGAGAAAGCCATAGACCTGGCGCCGATCGACAGTGAGATCGAGGCCGTCGACAGCGCGAAGGCTGCCAAAACACTTGGTCAGCCCACGGGCACGGATTGCGACCTCGTCATCGGACATTGTCGGCCCCGGTTGCGGGCGATGTGGACGGGGCGTCGCTGGCTCGAGCCGTTAAGAATTTTGCCTGCAGCGGCAGCCCCGAGGGCAGGTTCGCCGCAGCCTCGTCCAGCTGAATTTCCGCCAGGTAGCTGAGCCGAGAGACATCTTCGCCGGTCAACGCGTAATAGGGTGTAAAGCTCGGTTCACTGCGAATAGCTCTTACTCGCCCCGGGTAACCTCTATCGCCTCCCTCGATTGTGACAGTCGCGGCATCGCCAACCTGAATTCCGGCCCGCATGGGCTGAGGAATATAGACCCGGGCATAGGGCGTTTCGCCGACCAGCATAGTGATCAATGGCCCGCCAATCGGGGCTTCATCTCCAAGCTTGAACGGAATACTGTCGACCAGTCCGGACCGCGGTGCCTGCAATACCAGCTTATCCAGTAACGCTTGCTGGACTTGCTGTTCGGACCTGGCCCGCTCCAGCGCCGCCTGAGCCTGGTCGATACGCTCCGAGCGGGTGCCTCTCTCGAGCTCTAGCAGCAAAGCCTCTGCCGCTGTTACCTGGGCGCGGGCACTTTCGGCGGCAGCTCTGGCACTGTCCAGGTCATCTTTGGAAACAAAGTGCCGCCTGGCTAACTCGGCAAGACGCCGATAACGGGCTTCGGCATCCCTTAGCTGGCTGCGGACCCGTTCCAGATCCGCCCTGGCCCGATCAATTTCCTCCGAGCGGGGCCCCTCGCGTAATTCCTGCAACAGTGCTTCCTGGCGCGCCGCTTCTGCACCTGTGGCGTCCCTACGTGCTCTTACCGTACTGTCATCGAGTGCCATCAATATCTGGCCAGCGGTGACACGGTCCCCCTCCCGGACTTTGATCGCAACGATTTTCTCTGCCACCGGGGCCGGCAGCGCTATCCGGTCCCACTCGAGCGTTCCCAGTACGCGCTGCGGCTCTGGTTCACAGCCGGACAGGCAAACCACAGTAATGATCGTCAGCGCCAGCTGCAGAAGGGGGGGCAGCCTGGAGATCAGGCCCTTGATGAGCGACACACGCATCAGGAGTTGTCGCCCTGAATGAGGAAAGTATGGCGGACAAACCTACGGGTAGCTGATGCCCCAGCAGTATGGCTGTCGTCCCACCATTCAGGCAGGTTTAGACCGGCACATTCCTTGGCCATTGACGGGCTCGTCTTTCAGGATGAATGACATTCAAATTAATGAAGATAACGGCCGGCTTCAAGTTTGTACTACCAGATCTCTCCCACGCCGGGCCGTCGGCAGCAATAAAAAAGGCGGCCCAGGGGCCGCCTTTTACATTCCGAAAAACCTGCCTGCTTCCCGCCTATTCAGAGGTGCTCTACGGAATCGATTTCATATTCCACCGCACCGGAAGGCGTATGCACTTCCACCACATCGCCCACTTCCTTGCCAATCAGGGCACGGGCGATTGGCGAATTCACGGAAATTTTCTTCTGCTTAACATCCGCCTCATCATCGCCAACGATTTTGTAGGTGACCTCTTCGTCTGTCTCCATATGAATAATGGTGACGGTGGTGCCGAAGATCACCCGGTCGCTTGGCTCGATGGCTTTGACATCGATAACCTGGGCGTGAGACAGCTTGGCTTCGATTTCCTGGATGCGACCCTCGATGAACCCCTGCTTTTCCCGTGCGGCGTGATATTCGGCGTTCTCTTTCAGGTCACCGTGCTCGCGCGCCTCAGCGATCGCCTGTACGACGGCGGGACGCTCGACTTTTTTCAGGTTGTTCAGTTCGGCGCGCAGTGATTCGGCGCCCTCGACAGTCATTGGTACCCGGTTCAATTTGGGCCTCCAGTTTTTTATAACGACAAAACCAGGACCCCCGAAGTTCGGGGGCCTGGCTGCGATTGTTGTGTTCAGAGTGGCCGGCCGCGCAAGGCTGAAGCCTGGCGGCCTGAGTAATCGGCTTTACTCTGGCAGCTTGACCACGCGCTGGTGCAGGTCCTGCAGACGGCGCACCTTGAGGGGTTCGCCCAGCTGCATTGCCAGAGCCATTGCCTTGGCTGCTGCCAGCGTGGTGGTGTAGCACACCTGGTGATTCTCCGCACTGCGGCGGATATCAGCCGAATCGCGAATGGCCTGGCGCCCTTCCGTGGTATTCACCACCAGCGCGATTTCGTCATTCTTGATCATGTCGACGATATGCGGGCGGCCTTCGCTCATCTTGTTGACGGTTGTAACGGCAATACCGCTGTCTTGCAACACCTGAGCGGTTCCGCGCGTAGCCACCAGCTCGAAGCCGAGGGTCGCCAGGTCGCGGGCGACGGGGACCACCGCGTCTTTGTCGAAGTCGCGCACGGAGATAAATACCTTGCCGGATTCCGGCAGGGTGTCGCCGGCGGCCAGCAGCCCCTTGTCGAACGCCTCGGCAAAGGTCGCGCCAACCCCCATTACCTCACCGGTGGATTTCATTTCCGGGCCGAGAATCGGGTCCACTTTCGGGAATTTGTTGAACGGGAATACCGACTCCTTCACGGAGAAGTAGTCCGGCACGATCTCCTCGGTAAAGCCCTGCTCCGCCAGGCTGATGCCGGCCTGACAGCGAGCAGCCACTTTGGCCAGCGAAGTACCGATACACTTGGAGACGAACGGCACGGTGCGCGAAGCGCGCGGGTTGACCTCGATCACGTAGATCTCGCCATCCTGGTAGGCGAGCTGGGTGTTCATCAGACCCACGACGCCCAGTTCCCGGGCCATGGCCTTCACCTGCTCACGCATCTTGTCCTGCACATCCGCCGGCAGGCTGTAGGGTGGCAGCGAGCACGCGGAGTCACCGGAGTGCACACCTGCCTGCTCGATATGCTGCATGATGGCACCGATCACGACATCCTCACCGTCAGATACCGCATCGATGTCCACCTCGATCGCCGCATTGAGGAAGTTATCCAGCAGTACCGGCGCCTCGTCGGAGACCTCCACGGCCTCCTTCATGTACTTGAGCAGCTCCTCTTCCTTGTAGACGATCTCCATGGCGCGGCCGCCCAATACGTAGGAGGGGCGCACCACCAACGGATAGCCCACATCCTTGGCCGTTTGAATGGCCTCGGTAACGGAGCGCACGATGGCATTGTCAGGCTGCTTGAGGCCCAGACGCATGATCATCTGCTGGAAGCGCTCCCGGTCCTCGGCCCGGTCGATCTGCTCCGGGGTGGTACCGATGATCGGCACACCCTCGGCGGCCAGGTAGCGAGCCAGGTTCAGCGGCGTCTGACCGCCGAACTGCACGATGACCCCGGTGGGCTTTTCCTTGCGCACGATTTCCAGCACGTCCTCAAGGGTCACCGGCTCGAAATAGAGGCGGTCCGAGGTGTCGTAGTCAGTGGAAACCGTCTCCGGGTTACAGTTGACCATGATGGTCTCGTAACCGTCGTCGCGCATGGCGAGAGCCGCGTGCACACAGCAGTAGTCAAACTCGATGCCCTGGCCGATGCGGTTGGGACCGCCGCCGAGCACCATGATCTTCTTCTTGTCGGACGGGTTGGCCTCGCACTCCTCGTCATAGGTGGAGTACATGTAGGCCGTGCTGGTGGAAAATTCCGCCGCACAGGTATCCACGCGCTTGTAGGACGGGAACACGCCCAGCTTGTGGCGGAACTCACGCACGGTCTTCTGGCTGACACCCAGCAGGTCCGCCAGACGCTTGTCAGAGAAACCCTTGCGCTTCAGGAAGCGCATATGCTCGGTAGTGAGCGCCGAGGTCGGCAGGGACTTGAGGGGCTCCTCGATCTTGATCAGCTCCTCGATCTGCACCAGGAACCAGGGATCGATGGCAGAGAGTTCGAACACCTCTTCGACGCTCATGCCCATGCGGAACGCATCGCCGACATACCAGATGCGCTCGGCACCGGCGACGGACAGCTCGCGGCGCAGGCGCTCCTTGGCCCCGTCCTCATCCGGGTCGATCTTGCTCTCCAGGCCAAAGCTACCCACTTCCAGGCCGCGCAGGGCTTTCTGCAGGGACTCCTGGAAAGTGCGGCCGATAGCCATCACCTCACCGACGGACTTCATCTGCGTCGTCAGGCGGGCATCCGCCTCGCCGAATTTCTCGAAGGTAAAGCGCGGGATCTTGGTAACCACGTAATCGATGGACGGCTCGAAAGAGGCCGGTGTCGCACCACCAGTGATCTCGTTCTGCAGCTCGTCGAGGGTGTAGCCCACCGCCAGCTTGGCCGCGACTTTGGCGATCGGGAAGCCGGTGGCCTTGGAGGCCAGTGCTGAGGAGCGGGATACCCGCGGGTTCATCTCGATGATGACCATGCGGCCGGTGTTCGGGCAGACGCCGAACTGCACGTTGGAGCCGCCGGTCTCCACGCCGATCTCGCGCAGTACCGCGATGGAGGCGTTACGCATCAGCTGGTATTCCTTGTCGGTCAGCGTCTGCGCCGGCGCGACAGTAATGGAGTCACCGGTGTGCACCCCCATCGGATCGAAGTTCTCGATGGAACACACGATGATGCAGTTGTCGTTCTTATCGCGAACCACCTCCATCTCGTACTCTTTCCAGCCGAGCAGGGATTCGTCGATCAGTAGTTCGTTGGTGGGCGAGAGGTCGAGTCCGCGTTTGCAGATTTCCTCGAACTCCGGCCAGTTGTAGGCCACACCGCCGCCGGAGCCGCCCATGGTGAAGGACGGGCGGATGATGACCGGAAAACCGAACTCTTCCGGGACTTTCTTCGCCTCCTCCAGGGAGTGGACGATTTTGGCGCGCGGGGTTTCGAGGCCGATGGACTTCATCGCCTTGTCGAACAGGTCGCGGTCCTCGGCTTTCTCGATGGCTTCCTTGTCGGCACCGATCAGTTCCACACCGAACTTTTCCAGCACGCCATGCTTGTCCAGCGCCAGGGCACAGTTCAGTGCGGTCTGGCCACCCATGGTGGGCAGGATGGCGTCCGGGCGCTCCTGTTCGATAATTTTGGCAACGGTCTTCCACTCCACCGGCTCGATGTAAGTGGCATCGGCCATCGCCGGATCCGTCATGATGGTGGCCGGGTTGGAGTTGACCAGGATAACCCGGTATCCCTCTTCCCGCAGCGCCTTACAGGCCTGGGCACCGGAGTAGTCGAACTCACAGGCCTGGCCGATCACGATGGGACCAGCGCCGATAATCAGAATGCTTTTGATGTCTGTGCGTTTTGGCATCTTTCTTCCGCTTCACGCCGGCCTGGAACCGGTCGTTTTAAAGTTGTCTCTCGGGCGTTTTGCAGTGGCTTTGCCTAGCGGCGCTCCGCCATCAGGTCGATAAACTGATCGAACAGGGGCGCCATATCGTGCGGGCCAGGGCTCGCTTCAGGGTGCCCCTGGAAGCTGAACGCCGGCTTGTCTTTAACGCGAATGCCCTGGTTGGTCTTGTCGAACAGTGAAACGTGAGTGACTTCCACGTTGTCCGGCAGGGAGCCCTCGTCAACGGCGAAGCCGTGGTTCTGGGCGGTAATCATTACGCGACCGCTCTGCAGGCACTGCACCGGGTGGTTGCCACCGTGGTGACCGAATTTCATCTTCGCAGTGCGCCCACCCACGGCCAGACCCAGCAACTGGTGGCCGAGGCAAATACCATAGATGGGGATCTCCGCCTCCAGCAGCTCGCGGATGGCGGCAATGGCGTAGTCACAGGGCTCGGGGTCGCCCGGACCGTTGGAGAGGAAAACACCATCCGGTTTCATGGCCAGGACTTCCGCTGCCGGTGTCTCCGCCGGCACCACGGTGATCTCACAGCCGCGGTCTACCAGCATGCGCAGGATGTTGCGCTTAACACCGAAATCGTAGGCCACCACCTTGTGCGGCTGCGATGCCGGTGCCGGCTTGTGGCCCTGACCGAGAGCCCAGGTGCCCTCGTTGAACGGATAGGGCTTTTTGGTGGATACCACCTTGGCCAGGTCCATGCCCTTCAGACCGGCAAACTCCCGCGCCTTGGCCAGGGCTGCGTCGCGGTCGATATTGTCGCCGGCGACAATGCAGCCACTCTGGGCGCCGCCGTCGCGCAGCAGTCGGGTCAGGCGGCGGGTATCGATATCCGCGATACCGACAATGTTGCGCGCCTTCAGGTAGTCCTCCAGGGACTGCTCGTTGCGGAAGCTGCTGGCCAGCAACGGCAGGTCGCGGATGACCAGGCCCGCGGCCCAGATTTCTTCGCACTCTTCATCCTCGGCATTGGTGCCGGTATTGCCGATGTGCGGATACGTCAGGGTAACGATCTGGCGGGCATAGGAGGGATCGGTCAGGATCTCCTGGTAACCGGTCATCGAGGTGTTGAACACCACTTCACCGGTGGAGCTGCCATGAGCGCCGATGGCGCGCCCGTGAAATTCACTGCCGTCGGCGAGGACCAGCAGGGCCGGGGTGGTGCGGGGCATCAGGAACTCCGGCGTGGGGACAGTTTTACTCAACGTGATCTCCAATCTTCAGAACTGCTTCCGGGCGGGACGGTTTGGGGGCGGCACCAGACTGCGGTGGTGCAGGGACTGCTCGGATTGCCCCTATAAAAAAGCGAGATGAAACTTCCGCTTCATCTCGCTTTTTTGAAATTATTCACGCACGGCTCTCACACTGTGGCCGGCACTTGCCGCCGGCGTTGACGGGGCCGCCACTGCACAGACAGACCTCGCTGCGGGGCATGCCCAAACCGGGCGCAGATTCTACGGCAATTAGGCCCCAGGCGCCAGTGCAAAAAAGCATCGATTTTCTCATCAAACCCACGAGACCGGTCGGCTGCTCAGTCAACGTTGACCATGTGGCGCCTCAGGGCACATGGCGTGTGAGTCGGAACAGACTGGTGCCGGTCTTGAGTTCGGCCCGCTCCAGCATCGTCTTGTTCAAGCGCAGGGATACATTGCCCCCGCTGCCGGCGAACTCCACCATTCCCCCGGTCGCGGCAAAGCGCGGGCTGTCGCTCATGGTCAAGACCGGAAAGTACTGCAGCGCCCCGATAATCTCCAGCTGGTCTGCTCGCGGCAGGGCCAGTAACAGCAGCACCTGGCAATCCCGTGCCCGGCGCAGCTCGCCGTGTGCCAGCGTCTCCACCGAGGCCCGACGCCCATCGATACTCTGGTGCTTGAGCCGCGCCCACAGGGGCTTTCGAATCTGGTCATCGCCGATAAGACAGACCCGAAAGGGCGCGGCGGTGCCATTAAACGCCTCGATGGGCCACTGGATATGGTGGGCAAAGTGGATAATGTAATTGACCATTACCTCGCGGCCGGCTTCGGTTTCCGACAGCCGTGGAGAAGCGCCGACACCCGGCGCGGCCAATACAGTCAGCAGGCACATAGCCAAGAAAATGCGCACCTGCCGCAAGAGGGTTTCAGGAAACAGCTTGCTACTTTTCATGCCAGCGAATCCATGCATTTCGCAGTCACCGAGGTGAAGTTGAGGGGAGGCCAGCTCCCCGCTACCGCCCGTCCATGGCGGCCAGATTTCGATGTGCGGCAGTGGCGGGTGGGGGATTGCAATCACCACCACGCCCGTCACGCCCTGGAGACGCACGCAAGCGAATGCGCAGTCTCCCAACTTGAGGGTAGTCTCGGCAGCGGCGCTTCGCCAAAAGCCTGCTTTGCCCCCCGAAAAGACTGAGCCAGAGGGAAAGGAAGTGCACCTAGCCCCCCGGAGCCTAAAGGTCAGTCTTCCGGAGCAGACGGCTCAGCATCCCCGGCCGGGGCAGTGCTGTTGGCTGCGATGGGCGGGCGCCACTTCAGCGCTTTCTCGATGGACATGATCATCGCGCCGGCCACATCCTTGCGGGTAGCGCTCTCGATTCCCTCGAGACCGGGGGAGGAGTTGACCTCCAGCAGCAACGGCCCCTTCTTGGAGCGGATAATATCGACCCCCGCCACCTTGAGTCCCAACACCTTGGCCGCCTTGATCGCCAGACGCTTCTCCTCGACGGTGACTTTGACCACCGATGCCGTGCCACCCTGGTGAATATTGGCGCGGAACTCTCCGGGAGCCGCCTCGCGCTGAATGGCGGCTACCACCTTGCCATCGATCACAAACAGGCGCAGATCCCGCCCCTGAGCCTCGCGGATAAACTCCTGCACCAGCAGGTTCGCCTTCAGGGACTTGAAGGCATTGATCACCGACTCTCCCGCTTTGCGGGTCTCGGCCAGCACCACGCCCCGCCCCTGAGTTCCTTCCAGCAGCTTCACGATCAGAGGTGCACCCCCGACCATTTCGATCAGCTCGTTGGTATCTACCGGGGAGTTGGCGAAGCCCGATGTGGGAATATTCAGACCGTTCTGCTGCAACAACTGCAGTGAAAAGAGTTTGTCCCGAGACTGACTGATGGCCGCTGAGCCGTTCAGGGCGAAGACATCCAGGCTTTCGAAATGGCGTGTCAGCGCACAGCCGTAGAACGTCTGACTGGGGCGGATCCGCGGAATGACGGCATCCAGGTTGTTAAGGATGCGACCGTCGCGGTAATGCACTTCCGGCTCATTGGGGTCCAGCTTCATATAGCACTGGCGGATATCGAGGAAGCTCATGCGATGCCCACGTTCCGCCCCCGCCTCCATAATGCGCTGGTTGCTGTAAAGGTCCGGGTTGGAAGCCAGCAGGCCAATACGCAGCCCGGTGCCGGCGATGTGGTGCTCGTCCCGGTAATACTCTTCCAGCTCGCTCGGGCGGACATCACCGAGACAGAAACTCTCGGAGGGATCCACCAGCATGCGCCCCAGCATCGCCTCACGCCCCAGCAACATCCGGTAACCCATGCTGTCACGATTGGTGAGCGTCAGCTCGATATCCCAGACACTGCCTCCGATGGACAGGGAAGTGCGGATCACCGGGCGCTTCTCCGCCTCACCTGAGGAGCTGCGCACCATGCGCTTGTCCAGCAGCTTCGCTTCGCAGCGCACGGACGGGCGCCGCAGGTGCTGCAGCGGATGCGCCTCAAAGCTCACCCAGGGTTCGCCATCCCGCTTGAAGGTCTGGATGTTATAAGCGTGCAGGCTGGAGGTCTTTGCCCCCGAGTCCACCCGCGCCTTGATAGCGGGAATACCGAGAGAGGGAAAGCTGCACCACTCCTCGCTGCCGACGATTAATTTTTTTTCCAAACTCACTGACTCCTTGAACTGGAGAGGGCTGCGCTCAGCGCAGTTTAAAAATATTGCAGAAATTACAGACCGAGGACGTCGCGCATATCGTAGTGGCCAGGCGCGCGTACTTCGCCGCCCTCCCCTGCGAGCCACAGCGCGGCGCGCACAGCACCGCGGGCAAAAGACAAGCGGCTGCTGGCGCGGTGGCTGATCTCGACCCGCTCACCGTCGGCAAGGAACATTACCGTGTGATCCCCCACCACATCTCCGCCACGAACGGTGGCAAAGCCGATGGTGTCCCGGTCACGGGCTCCCGTCTGCCCTTCTCGTCCGTAAACCGCGACCTCCGACAGGTCCCGACCGAGGGTATCTGCAATGACCTCCCCCATGCTGAGGGCGGTACCGGAGGGCGCATCCACCTTGTGCCGATGATGTGCCTCGACGATCTCGATGTCGGCGTCTTCACCCATGACCCGCGCTGCGGATTCCAGCAGCTTGAAGCACAGGTTGACCCCGGTAGAGAAATTACTGGCCATACAGAGCGGGATCACCTCGGCCGCTTTCAGCAGTCGCGCCTTTTGATCAGCGTCAAAACCGGTGGTGCCGATCACGATTGGCTTTCCATACTCGGCACAGAAAGCCGCATTGGCCAGTGTCGCCGTCGGGGCGGAGAAATCAATCAGAACGTCAAACTCTGCGTCCTTTAAAGCCCCCACGACCGGCAGCCCAAGGTTTCCCAGGCCAGCAATCTCGCCGGCATCGGCTCCGACCAGAGTGGATTCAGGGCGCACCACGGCCGCAGAGAGCTCCGCCCGCTCTGACTGGACCAGCGCCTGGGCCAGGGCTCTCCCCATCCGGCCACCAAACCCGGTGACTGCAACCTTTACCGCCATGGGCTCTCTCCTCCTTGCTTAAAGCGGCGGATTCTACCGCGCTCTACCGGCACCTGTCCTTGCGCTAGCGAAAAGATAACAGAGCGGCAATCAGCGGCCAGGATTCCGAGCGACGGATGGCGGCTATTCTCACGAACTCTATGCATATCGTGCGGCTGTCTCTCCCCTTCGGGCTAGGCTTGGAGAAAGCAAGGGAGAAGCGCCAATGTTGACACCTGAAATCACTTCGAGAAAAGCCTTATCCACATCCCGCCTCTGCCACTGGGCCCTGCTCGCCACCGCGCTACTTGTGCTTGGCGGCTGTGCTCGCGACGAGGGTCTCGGCGAGGACTTCTGGGAAAAATATGACGATATTGCCGACTGGGTGACCCTGCGCCTGGAGCTCACGCCGGAGCAGGAACAGAAAGTGCTCCCGATCCTCGAGCAGGATTTCCAGCGTAAAAAAGAAATGCTCAAGTCCTACGGTTTCCTGAGCGGCGACAAACCGCACCTTAGCGAGCAGGAAGTAGAAGAAATCGATGCCAAGATGATCGCCATTCGTGCCGAAACCCGCGCCAAGCTGGTGCCGCTACTCGCACCGGACCAGCTCGAGACGCTCAAGGAAATACAGCGGGAATATCACCAGGACTTTCGCGAAAGACTGGACAAACTTTAGCCAACCGCTAAACCTGCCCTCGCCTGGCGCCCCTTTCAGGAGAGGTGCACAGGAGAGGCACAGTGGGCACTAGTTGAGGAGCTGCTCGATTTTGCTCACTGTTTCGTCCGGGTATTTCATCAGCGTATGGATATGTTTGCCTTCTGTCTGCCAGAAGGCTTTTGGCTCTCGGGCATTGGCAAAGAGTGTCTGGCCGCGCTCGGGGCGCACATTGGTGTCATCGCGGCTCTGAATAATCAGCTTTGGGATGGCGGTAATCTCTCGAATGTCCTCGGCGGCCGTGTAGGGTTGGTGGAAATCTTCAGGGTGGCTCTCCGCGCGCTGGCGCAGGAATTCCACCGGGGTATTGTCAGCCGCAACGGTGGAGAAGGACGCGACACTGCCATCGAGCACCAGCGCAGTTACCTGCTCCTGTAACTCCCTAGTCAATCCCACAGCCACCTGGCCGCCCAGGGATTGGCCGAGAACGACCACGGGAGTCGACTTCACCTCTTCCCGGGAGCGCATATCGGCGAATGCGATTTTGCTGTCCTCCAGCACATTAAGGTGCGTCGGCTTACCCCCAGACTTACCGAAGCCCCGCCAGTCGAGTGCGTATACCTGGAATCCACTTTCCACGAGTGGCTGGATAGCGGGCAGGTACAGGCTGACATTACCTCCCGAGCCATGCAGGAAGAAGATTGTGGCCCTGACGCTGTCTGTCTCTGGTTTGAAGAAATAGCTGTAGATGGTGACATCCTCAGCAACCCGCAACGGAATTTCCTCATAAGCCAGCACCTCCATTCGGCGCATCTCTTTCACCGGGAAATAAAACAGCCTGGACTCATCGTTATCCACCACTGCGCTGACAAAGTCATTGGTTTGGTAAAGATAAAAAGCGAAGCCGCCGGTAGCGATCAGGAGACTCAGCACCCCCAAGGCAAAAACCTTCAAAATTTTTTTCATTCTAATGCATCCTTTCTTTTTTCATATCGAGCGCCACACCCCGGCACCCCTGAAGCGATCACAGTCAGCGACTGATCTGAACCCGACACCTTACACGAGGCGGTGAATTTCTTCTTTGCAGAGCGTCACTCGGGCCGGAGTTCCCCGTAACACCTGCATCAAGCTGGCACAAAAAAAGCGGCCTAAAGCCGCTTTTTTTTGTGCTGGATCGGCCGAAAAATGTCGGCGATACGCGCCTGTTACAGTTTCATATCGCCGAAAAAGTTCTTCACCCCTTCAAACCAGCCGGTCTGGCGGGGAGAGTTTTTCTTCTCACTCAAGGTGCCTGCAAACTCCTGCAGCAACTCTTTCTGCTTGCCGGTCAGGTTGACCGGTGTCTCCACCACGACCCGACACAGCAGGTCACCGGGCGCACCACCGCGTACCGGGGTGACACCCTTGCCGCGCAGGCGGAACAGCTTGCCGGTCTGGGACTCGGCCGGAATCTTCAGTTTCACCTTGCCGTCCAGGGTCGGCACTTCCAGCTCGCCGCCCAGGGCCGCGGCGACAAAGCTGATGGGCACCTCGCAGTATAGGTTGCGGCCATCGCGCTGGAACAGCTCGTGCTCCTTCACCACCACCTGCACGTACAGATCCCCGGGCGGGCCACCGTCCGGCCCCGCCTCACCCTCACCGGACAGGCGAATACGGTCGCCGGTATCGACACCCGGCGGTACTTTTACGGACAGGGTCTTGGTCTGCTCCACGCGCCCGGCGCCATGGCAGCTGCCACAGGGGTCGCTGATGATAGTGCCGCGACCGCGGCAATTGGGACAGGTCTGCTGCACGGAGAAAAAGCCCTGCTGCATGCGTACCTGACCGACACCGCCACAGGTGCCACAGGTCTGCGGCTTGGAGCCGGGCTTGGCGCCGGAACCGTCGCAGGTATCACAGCCGACCAGGGTGGGCACCCGGATCTTGACGGTGGTGCC
Source organism: Microbulbifer aggregans (assembly GCF_001750105.1). Classification (NCBI taxonomy): domain Bacteria; kingdom Pseudomonadati; phylum Pseudomonadota; class Gammaproteobacteria; order Cellvibrionales; family Microbulbiferaceae; genus Microbulbifer; species Microbulbifer aggregans. Next base: position 1,815,859 of record NZ_CP014143.1, on the reverse strand, counting down.
GCGCACCGCGTCCTCCAGATCCAGTTCCAGATCGTAGCGCAGGTCGGAACCCCGCGCCGGACCGCCCCGACGGCCGCCACCGCCGCCAAAGATATCGCCAAAGACGTCGCCGAAAATATCGGAGAAGCCGCCGAAACCACCGGCGCCGCCGCCCATCTGCCCCTCGACGCCCTCATGGCCAAACTGGTCGTAAGCGGCTTTTTTCTGCGGATCGGACAGGACCTCGTAGGCCTCATTGGCTTCCTTGAACTTGGCCTCTGCCTCCTTGTCATCGGGGTTGCGGTCCGGGTGATATTTCATCGCCACCCGGCGATAGGCTTTTTTCAGCTCTTTCTCGTCCGCACCTTTGCTGACACCGAGAATTTCGTAGTAATCGCGCTTCGACATAAATCTGTATCTCTGGACCGGTCAATTCGCCGGTCAGGCTGTCTTTGTTCTCTTTCTCCCAAACCCAAACACGCCGCTCTCCCGTCGGCGATATCGCTCGCTACCGGTTGCCCGGCCGCAAACGACAGGGGCGCGGCGGCCCCTTTCGGTAAACCGCCGCGCCCCGCGAAGGACGTTCAGCCCGCTGGCTAGCGGCTTACTTGTCCTCTTTTTTGTCGTCCTTCACTTCTTCGAACTCGGCGTCCACCGCGTCGTCGCCACCGGACTGCTGGGCCTGTTCTCCGCCAGCCGCACCTTCGGCGCCCTGCGCAGCCTGAGCCTGCTCGGCGTACATCTTCTGAGCCACAGGGCCAGAAGCCTCGGTCAGCTTGGTAGTAGCCGCGTCCATCGCCGCCTTGTCGTTGCCCTTGACGGCTTCTTCCGCCTCGGACAGTGCCGCTTCGATCGCGGACTTCTCGTCGGCGGTAACCTTGTCACCCGCTTCCTCGAGGGTTTTCTTGGTCGCAGAGATCAGGCCGTCGAGGGTATTGCGCGCAGTCACCAACTCTTCGAACTGCTTGTCGGCCTCGGCATTTGCCTCGGCGTCCTGCACCATCTTGTCGATCTCTTCATCGGACAGGCCAGAAGAGGCCTTGATCACGATGGACTGCTCCTTGCCGGTGGCCTTGTCCTTGGCATGTACATGCAGGATACCGTTGGCATCGATATCGAAGGTCACTTCAACCTGCGGCACACCGCGCGGCGCCGGCGGAATGTCTGCCAGATCAAAACGTCCCAGAGACTTGTTCTGCGCCGCCTGCTTGCGCTCACCCTGTACCACGTGGATGGTCACGGCAGTCTGGTTGTCTTCGGCGGTGGAGAATACCTGCGACTTCTTGGTCGGGATAGTGGTGTTCTTGTCGATCAGCGGCGTGGCCACACCACCCATGGTCTCGATACCCAGGGTCAGCGGGGTCACATCCAGCAGCAGCACGTCTTTCACATCACCGGCCAGTACTGCACCCTGAATGGCCGCACCCATGGCAACGGCTTCGTCCGGGTTCACGTCCTTGCGCGGTTCCTTGCCGAAGAACTCGGTCACCTTCTGCTGTACCAGCGGCATACGGGTCTGGCCGCCGACCAGGATCACTTCGTCAACGCCGGAAGCCGACAGGTCCGCGTCGGCCAGGGCAGTCTTGACCGGCTCCAGGGAGCGGGTAACCAGCTCTTCTACCAGGCTCTCCAGCTTGGCGCGGGTCAGCTTGACGACCAGGTGCTTGGGACCGGTGGCATCTGCAGTGATGTACGGCAGGTTCACCTCAGTCTGCTGGCTGGAGGACAGCTCGATCTTGGCCTTCTCGGCCGCTTCCTTCAGGCGCTGCATGGCCAGGGGGTCGCCCTGCAGGTCGATACCCTGCTCTTTCTTGAACTGCTCGGCCAAATATTCGATCAGGCGCAGGTCGAAGTCCTCACCACCGAGGAAAGTGTCACCGTTAGTGGACAGCACTTCGAACTGCTTCTCGCCGTCGACATCAGCGATCTCGATAATGGAGATATCGAAGGTACCACCACCCAGGTCGTAAACCGCGATGGTGCGGTCACCACCGGCTTTATCCATGCCGTAAGCCAGCGCTGCTGCCGTCGGCTCGTTGATGATGCGCTTCACGTCCAGACCGGCAATGCGGCCGGCATCCTTGGTGGCCTGACGCTGGGAGTCGTTGAAGTAGGCCGGTACGGTGATCACCGCGGCGTCGACCTTCTCACCGAGGAAGTCCTCGGCAGTCTTTTTCATCTTTTTCAGCACTTCAGCGGAAATCTGCGGCGGCGCCTTCTTGTCGCCTTTCACTTCCACCCAGGCATCGCCGTTGTCGGCTTCGACGATCTGGTAGGGCACCATCTTGATGTCCTTCTGCACCACATCATCCTTGAACTTGCGGCCGATCAGGCGCTTCACCGCGAACAGGGTGTTCTGCGGGTTGGTTACCGCCTGACGCTTGGCAGACTGGCCCACCAGAATCTCGTTGTCATCGGTGAAAGCAACGATGGACGGGGTGGTGCGATCACCCTCGGCGTTTTCGATTACACGTGCCTTATCGCCCTCCAGAACAGCCACACAGCTGTTGGTGGTACCCAGGTCGATGCCGATAATTTTTCCCATCAGTATGTCCTCTAGTCTCTGCGCGCCACCCCCTGTGTCCGGGCCGCTGCGCGTTTGTATTCTCTGTTGCCAGCTATATTGGTGCCGGCCTTACAATTTCAAGGGGCTTTCTTCAGCTCCGCCTCAATTTCCCTTATGGGGCTTTGCTGACAACGACCATCGCCGGGCGCACCAGACGGCCGTGCAGGCGGTAGCCTTTCTGGAACACTTCCAGCACGGTGTTGGGCTCCACATCGCCGTTCGGTACCTGGGTCATGGCCTGGTGCAACTCCGGATCGAAGGGCTCGCCGCTCGGATCCACCTCCTCGACACCGTTCTTGGCCAGGGTATCCAGGAAGGACTTGCGGGTGAGCTCGATACCCTCGATCACCGCCTTGTTGGCCTCGTCACCCCTGTCGATGCTGGACAGTGCACGCTCCAGGTTGTCCACTACCGGCAGCAGGTCCTGCAGCAGCTTCTCGGTGGAGTACTTGCGTGCGCGGTCGATATCCTGCTCCGCCCGGCGACGGGCGTTCTGGGCCTCGGCCTGGGCGCGCAGCACCGAATCCCTCTGGATATCGATCTGCTCTTGCAGGCTGATGACCTGTGCTTTCAGGGCCTCGGCACTGTGGGCTTCCTCGTGCAGGGCCTCCTCGGCCTCGTGCTGCTCCTCGGAGGAGGGGACTTCCAACTCCACCTCGGGCCCTTGCTCTTCGGGCTCGATATGCTGGTCGCTCAGGGCTTCGTGGTGCTCGGCCCCACTCTCCATATTCTGTTCTTCTTCGCTGCGCTCTCTGGCCACTGCTCTACTCCGTCGCGTCGGGTGTCAAATAAATCGCGTGGTATTCGGTCCGGTCTTCGCCGCCGGACACCTGTCCCACAGCAAATTTCGGCAAGTGCAGGGCTATATGGGGCCTAAGCCCTATTCTTCAAGTGGATTTTCACGAGAGGGTAATGTCCCACAGCCCCTCTGGCGAACAGGCAACCATTACTGTATAAATAACCACTGATTCACGCAGTGCCGGATGCACCCGGCGACCCAATAAGAACGGCCACAGAAGCGATTCCTATGTTGCTGCACCTGTCGATCAGTCAGTTCACCCTGGTGGACCAGCTGGAGCTGGAATTCGGACCGGGCACCAGCGCCCTGACCGGCGAGACCGGCGCCGGCAAGTCCATCACGCTCGACGCCCTGGGCCTGGCCCTCGGCGACCGCGGTAGCGCCGAGCTGGTCCGGGCCGGCGCCAACCGCGCCGACATCCACGCCACCTTTGATATTGCAGACCACCCGGAAGCGACCGCCTGGCTGGAAGAGCAGGAGATGGACGCCGGCCGCGAAGTGATCCTGCGCCGGACCATTAGTGCCGACGGCCGTTCCCGCGCCTACATCAACGGCCAGCCAGTCACGCTGCTGCAGCTGCGGGCCCTGGGCGAGCAGCTGATCGATATCCACAGCCAGCACGAACATCAGTCGCTGCTGAAAAAAGACACCCATCGGCGCCTGCTCGATGAATACGCCGAAGCCCAGGCACTGGCCGCGGAAACCCGCATCCACTTCAAGACCTGGCAGGACCGGTACCGCCGCTACCGGGCGCTGGCGGAAAGCGCCGAGGAGACCGAGGCCCGCCGCGAACTGCTCCAATACCAGCTCGAGGAACTGGAGCAGCTCGACCTGCAGCCGGATGAAATCGAGTCTCTCGAGAGCGAACAGCGCCAGCTGGCCAATGCCGGCGAGATCCTGAGCGGCAGCTACCAGCTGGCCGCCATGCTATCCGGCGGCGAGGGCGATATCGCCGAACACCTGCACCGCGCCCTGCAACTGCTCACTGCCATGCCGGAGCAGTCCCCGGCACTGACCGAAGTGGCGCAGATGCTCGACAGCGCCCGCATCCAGGTGGATGAAGCCGCCAGCACCCTGTCCCGCCATATCGACGGCTTCGAAATGGATCCGGAACGTCTCGCCGAAGTGGAAGAGCGCCTCAGCGCCATCTACCAGACCGCCCGCAAGCATCGCGTGCAGCCGGACCAGCTGCCGGGGCTACAGGCCCAACTTCAGGCCGAACTGGACGAGATCGGCGCACCGGACGCGCTCGATAAGATGGCTCAGGAATGCGAAGCCCTGGAGGCCAGCTATCGGGAGGTCGCAACACGGCTCGGCCAGCTGCGCGCAGAGGCGGCCCTGCGCCTTGCGAGCGCAGTGAACCAGCAGCTGGCGGCACTGGCCATGCCACACGCCCGAATCGAGTTGGCACTGCAACCGCTGGAGAAACCTGCCGCAAGTGGACTCGAAGAAGTGGAAATCCTGATTGCCACCAATCCCGGTCAACCGCCGCGGCCACTGGGCAAGATTGCCTCCGGTGGTGAACTCTCACGAGTCAGCCTGGCCATTCAGGTGGTCACCGCACAGACCTCCCGCACGCCGACCCTGGTGTTTGATGAGGTGGATGTAGGCATCGGCGGTGCTACCGGTGATGTCGTCGGCCGGCTGCTGCGGCAACTGGGCGAGACTCGGGAAGGGCGCGCCGGACAGGTCATCTGCGTTACCCACCTGGCCCAGGTGGCAGCACGGGCGCACCGCCAGTATCTGGTGGAAAAACACGCGGATGGCGACAGCGCCTTCGTGTCACTGCGGGAGCTGAAAGACACGCAGCGCCGCGAAGAAATTGCACGGATGCTGGGTGGTGAACCCACCGAGCAGTCACTCGCTCACGCCGGGGAGATGCTGGAGCGGGCCTGAGGGCTCAAAATACTGGCCACACAAAGCCAGCGAAACGGCCTAAAATGACTGGGTATGGCGCAGAAAGTCACTCTATACTGCGCCGCCTGCATTTACTGGGGCCGGACCTATGCAACGGACGATTTTCAACACACCACTGATCACCCCCCTCCTTCGCCAGGTAGCAAGCCTGCTGCTCAAGCTGCATGGCTGGCGGGTAATCTATGACCAGAGCGCTCAGGACGCGAAGAAATATGTCCTGCTGGGCGCACCGCACACCACCAACTGGGACGGCTATTACTTCATCCTCGCCGCCCTGAAGTTAAAGCTGGTGCCCCAATGGATGGGTAAGGACAACCTGTTCAAGTTTCCTCTCGGCGGCATGATGCGCTGGTTTGGCGGCATCGCCGTGGACCGCAGCAAGGCCAACAACCTTGTCGAGGGAACCGTCAACGCGTTCAATCGGAGCGAAGAGCTTATCGTCGCGGTGCCTCCGGAAGGCACCCGCGGCAAGGCCGAGCGCTGGAAGACCGGTTTCTACCACATTGCCCGGGGCGCGGCCGTACCGGTGGTATGCGGCTTCATCAATTTTCCCAAGAAAGAACTGGGGCTGGGCCCCGCTTTTCGCATGGGGGAGAACCTGGAAGCCGAACTGAAGCGCTTCCGCGACTTTTATGCGGACAAGATCGGCAAGTTCCCGGAACTATATACACCGCCGATCTGATCAGCCGGAAAAAAACGAGCATAAAAAAAGACGGGCCTGGGCCCGTCTTTTTTATGCGCAATCGCGAGAGAGATCAGCCCAGCTCGGCCATGACCTCATCCGGAATATCGGCGTTGGTGTAGACGTTCTGCACGTCATCAAGATCCTCTAGCATATCCACCAGAGCCATAACCTTTTCCGCTCCATCCTTATCCATGGGAACCGTGGTGGAGGGAATCATGGCGATCTCGGCATTGTCCGGCTTGAAGCCCGCCTCGGTCAGCGCATCCTTGACCGACATATATTCCTGGAACTCGGTAGTGACTTCGATGCTGCCGTCGTCATTGGTCTCGATATCCTCGGCACCGGCCTCGAGGGCAGCTTCCATCAGTGCATCCTCGTCCGCGCCGGGCTCATAGTACATCTGGCCCTTACGTGAGAAGAGGTAAGCCACCGAGCCGTCAGTACCCAGGTTGCCGCCACGCTTGGTGAACGCATGGCGAACCTCGGCCACAGTGCGGTTGCGATTATCAGTCAGGCACTCTACCAGGACCGCAACACCTCCAACGCCATAGCCTTCGTAGGTCACCGCCTCGTAGTTATCGCCGTCGGCATTGCCGGCACCACGAGCAATCGCTTTCTCAATGGTGTCCTTCTTCATGTTCGCGGCGAGCGCCTTATCGATAGTGGCGCGCAGCGTCGGGTTGTCGTCCGGGTTAGCGCCACCCTTTGCGGCCACGGTCAGCTCGCGAATGATCTTCGTGAATACCTTGCCGCGCTTGGCATCCTGGGCCGCCTTGCGATGCTTGATGTTGGCCCATTTACTGTGTCCGGCCATCAGAACTCTCCGGGTTGAATCAGTTATGGCTTGAGTCACTGGCGCCGGCACAGAAGTGACGGCGCACAGACGTTTAGCTGACCTGCTCTTCTTTGAGACGCAGGCGAATATTGAGCTCGCGCAGCTGGCGAGAATCGACAGTGCCCGGGGCATCGGTCATCACACACGCGGCGCTCTGGGTTTTCGGGAATGCGATCACGTCGCGAATAGAGTCGCTGCCGGTCATCAGCATTACCAGGCGATCGAGGCCGAATGCCAGGCCACCGTGGGGCGGCGCACCATACTTGAGTGCGTCCAGCAGGAAGCCGAACTTTTCCCGCTGCTCCTCGGCTTCGATACCGAGAATACGGAACACTGCCTGCTGCATCGCCTGATCGTGGATACGCACGGAACCACCGCCCAACTCGGTGCCGTTCAGCACCATGTCGTAGGCACGCGACAAGGCGCCGAGGGGGTTCTCTTCGAGCTCTTCGGGGCTGCAGGAAGGTGCGGTAAACGGGTGGTGCAATGCGGTCAGGCTGCCGTCATCGTCTTCCTCGAACATCGGGAAGGCCACGACCCACAGCGGTGCCCACTCACTGGTGTAGAGGTTCAGATCCTCGCCCAGCTTGCAGCGCAGTGCGCCCAGGGACTCGGAGACCACTTTGTGGGAATCCGCTCCGAAGAAGATCAGGTCGCCGGTCTGCGCCTCGAGGCGCTCGAGAATGGCCGCACGCACTTCGACGGGCAGAAATTTTACGATCGGCGATTGCAGGCCGTTTTCCAGGTCGTCGCGGTCGTTGACCTTGATATACGCCAGGCCCTTGGCCCCATAGATGCCGACAAACTTGCCGTAATCGTCGATCTGCTTGCGGGTGAGTTTGTCATTACCGCCGGTCACTTTGATGGCCGCCACACGCCCTTTCGGATCGTTGGCCGGACCGGAGAACACCTTGAAGTCCACCTCGGTCATCAGATCCTTGATCTCTACCAGCTCCAGCGGGATGCGCAGGTCCGGCTTGTCGGAACCGTAACGCAGCATCGCCTGGTAGTGGGACATGCGCGGGAACTCTCCCAGATCCACGCCCAGCAGCTCCTGGAACAGGCTGCGCACCATGCCCTCGGTGATAGCCATGATGTCCTCTTCGTCGAGGAACGAGGTCTCAATATCGATCTGGGTGAATTCCGGCTGGCGGTCCGCCCGCAGGTCCTCGTCACGGAAACACTTGGCAATCTGGTAGTAGCGATCGAAGCCGGACACCATCAGCAACTGCTTGAACAGCTGAGGCGACTGCGGCAGAGCAAAAAACTTGCCGTCGTGGGTGCGGCTCGGGACCAGATAATCGCGGGCACCTTCGGGAGTGGCGCGGGTCAGGATCGGGGTTTCGATATCCAGGAAACCCATCCCATCCAGATAATTGCGGATTGCCGTGGTCAGCTTGGAACGGAAACGCAGGTTGCGCTGCATTTCATCGCGGCGCAGGTCCAGGTAGCGGTACTTGAGACGTACGTCCTCACCGACGTTGGTGTGCTCGTCCAGCTGGAAAGGCGGTGTCTCGGCAACGTTGAGAATCTCAAGCTCATTGCCGTAGACCTCTACTTCACCGGTATCCATGTTCGGGTTGACGGTGGCTTCTGAACGGGGACGCACCCGGCCTTTGACCTGCAATACATACTCCGTACGCACGCGGTCGGCCTGTTCGAAATGCTCGGCGGCGTCGGGGTCAAAGACCACCTGCACGATACCGTCGCGGTCGCGCAAGTCGATGAAGATGACTCCGCCGTGGTCGCGGCGGCGGTCCACCCAGCCACACAGGGTAACTTCGCGGCCGATGTCCGCAGATCGAAGGGCGCCACAGTAGTCGCTGCGCATGGATAACATTCCCGTTGTCTCGTGAGTTGTCGGGGCCGGTGAGCGCCGGCCCGGTTTTGGTGCCGCCGGGTCTCAGCCCGCTGCGGCGGAGCCCCCGCCCGACTTGTCCGTGCCGGACTTGGCTGACTGGGGCTTGGCCGAATCACCGGCCAGGTTTTTCTTGCTACCGGTTTTGAAATCGGTCTCGTACCAGCCACCGCCCTTGAGGCGGAAACCAGCGGCCGAGATCTTTTTCTGCAGGTCGGCCTTCTGACAGGCCGGACAATCGGTCAGCGGTGCGTCGCTGATGCGCTGCAGAGCCTCCAGTTGATGACCGCAGGCCCTGCACTGGTATTCATAGATCGGCATGGATCGGTACCTGGTGCTTTGAGGGGCGCAGATTATACATGAGCGCTCTGACAGGAAGAAGCTGGCCCGGGCGCTGCGGAGGAGTCATTGCCAGATCGGCAAAAAAGAGCACGAAGATTCCGCCTGCGCTGTCATATCGTGAAAAAAAGCACTATTTTTCCCGGTTTTTCTCGTGCGGGAGAAAAAAAACTGGATATACTCAGCCCATACCCACGCGGTTTTATGCTCAACCAGGGCTATACCGGTGGGGTACAGAACACATTTTCACCGGATAGACACAACCAATAGAGAAGGAAGCTACCATGGCCGCACGCAAGAAAGCAGCAGCTAAGAAAGCCCCCGCCAAGAAGACGGCAGCTAAGAAGGCTCCCGCCAAGAAGACCGCAGCCAAGGCCGCGGCCAAGCCTCAAAAGGTCACCGCGATCAAAGAGAAGTACACCAAGACCCAGATCCTGAACCAGATCGCCGAGAACACCGAGCTGAGCCGCAAGCAGGTCCAGTCTGTCCTCGACGAACTGTCCGATGTGATCGAGGGCCACATCAAGAAGCGCGCGGTTGGCGAGTTCGCCCTGCCCGGCCTGATGAAGATCACCACGGTGAAGAAGCCGGCCAAGAAGGCCCGCAAGGGTATCAACCCGTTCACCGGCGAAGAGACTGTATTCAAGGCGAAGCCGGCCAGCATCCAGGTCAAGGTTCGCCCGCTGAAGAAGCTGAAGGAAATGGCCGAGAACTGATTCCGGCAGTCTCCGACACTAGAAAACCCCGCCCCGGCGGGGTTTTCTGTTTCTGGCCCCGCACTTTCGAGCCTCCGGGCCCCTACCATCCTGCGGCCGCCCCGGCGTAAAATGTGCGGCCCTATCAGCAAGACAAACCGAATATCCCTATGCGCGCATCCCGCTACCTGATCGCCACCCAGAAAGAAACGCCCAACGACGCAGTGGTCATCAGCCACCAGTTGATGCTGCGGGCCGGTATGATCCGACGCCTCGCCTCCGGCCTTTACACCTGGCTGCCGACCGGCCTGCGTGTACTGCGCAAGGTGGAGCGTATCGTGCGCGAGGAAATGGACCGGGCCGGAGCCCTTGAGGTGCTGATGCCGGTGGTGCAGCCCGCCGAGCTGTGGGAAGAGTCCGGCCGCTGGCAGCAGTACGGCCCCGAGTTGCTGCGCATCGAAGATCGCCATCAGAACCCTTTCTGCCTGGGCCCGACCCATGAAGAAGTGATTACCGACCTGATCCGCAATGAGATCAACAGCTACAAGCAGTTGCCGGCCAACTTCTACCAGGTGCAGACCAAGTTCCGCGATGAGATACGCCCCCGCTTCGGCGTGATGCGTGCGCGGGAGTTCACCATGAAGGATGCCTATTCCTTCCATGTGGACGCAGACTCGCTGCAGGAAACCTACGACGTGATGCACGATGCCTACTGCCGCATCTTCAATCGCATCGGCCTGGACTACCGCCCCGTGCTGGCCGATACCGGCTCCATCGGCGGTTCCAGCTCTCACGAATTCCATGTGCTGGCACAGAGCGGTGAGGACGATATCGCGTTTTCCTCTGAGAGCCGCTACGCCGCCAACGTTGAGCTGGCCGAAGCTGTCGCCCCCGCTGGCGAGCGCCCTGCTCCGTCCAAAGAAATGCAGGAAGTGCACACGCCCGGACAGAAAACCATCGCCGACGTCAGTGCTTTCCTGCAATCGGATCCGGCCCACTCGGTGAAGACCCTGATCGTGCTCGGCGAAGCCGAGGAGGAAGAAAAGGCTCCGCTGGTAGCCCTGGTGCTGCGTGGCGATCACGAGCTGAACGAACTGAAGGCGGAAAAACTCGAGGGTATCGCCAGCCCGCTGGAGTTCGCCCCCGAAGCACGTATTGCCGAAGAACTGGGCTGTGGTATCGGCTCCCTGGGCCCCGTCGGCCTCAAGATCGAGACCATCGTCGATCGCGCGGCAGCGCACTTGGCGGACTTTATCTGCGGCGCCAACAAGGACGACTATCACCTGACCGGCGTGAACTGGAGCCGGGATGCCGAGCCCGGCCGCGTGGCCGATCTCCGCAACGTCGTCGCTGGTGATCCGAGCCCCGATGGCCAGGGCACCCTGGAAATCAAGCGCGGTATCGAAGTTGGCCATATCTTCCAGCTGGGCGACAAGTACAGCCGCGCCATGAATGCCACCGTGCTGGATGAGAATGGCAAGGAACAGGTTATGGCCATGGGTTGTTACGGTATCGGGGTATCCCGCATCGTCGCCGCGGCCATCGAACAGAACCACGACGACTCCGGCATCATCTGGCCCGAGGCCATCGCCCCGTTCCAGCTCGCCATTGTGCCGATCAATATGCACAAGAGTGACCTGGTGCGGGAAAAGTGCGAGCATCTCTATGAAGCCCTGCGGGCCGAAGGTGTCGACGTGCTGCTGATGGATGAGCCCAAGGCACGGCTGGGCGCCATGCTGGCAGATGTAGAGCTGATGGGCATTCCCCACCGTATTGTCGTGGGTGACCGCGGCCTCGAGCGCGGCGTGGTGGAATACAAAGGCCGCCGCGATGCAGAGAGCCAGGATTTCGCTGAATCCCAGCTGCTGGAGATCCTGCTGGAGAAACTCGCCGGCTGAGCCCGGTGGCGCTGTGCGGGCGATGGGGTAAGATAACCCGAAGCCCGCTTTGCCATAGACCGTTAAGACAATGATAAGAATCTGCCTAACCCTGCTGCTCGCGCTCGCCTGGGCCCCTGCACAGGCGCAGATGCAGATCCCACAGATTGATCCGGAGCAGCGCCGCGCCCTGCGCGCGGCAATCCACCAGGCCCACAGTTTTACCGACCGCTTCGATGCGGAAGTCTGGCTGATGGCCAAATCGCAACCCCTGGCCCGCTACATCAAAGATCCTGACGAGCGCATGCGCGTGCTCAAGGCTGTGCACCGGGAGGCCACACTGGCGGGACTGCAGCCGGAAATCGTCCTTGCCGTCATTCAGATCGAGAGCGCCTTCGATCCCTATGCCGTCAGCCGCGTAGGCGCCCAGGGCATGATGCAGGTAATGCCCTTCTGGAAAAACGAAATCGGCAGCCCGGACGACAACCTGATCGACATGGACACCAACCTGCGCTACGGCTGCACCATCCTCAAGCACTATATCGGCAAGGCCAAGGGCAACCTGGCTAACGCCCTGGCCTACTACAACGGCAGTTACGGCCGCCATACCTACAGTAGCAAGGTGCTGGACGCCTGGGCGGACCGGTGGAGGTAATCGGTGCATAGCAGCTATGTGTTCTTTACCGGCACTGCCTGTGGCTTGCTGCTGCTGGCTAACGCCCGCCTGCTGATCAGCTACCGCCACCAACCTGCCGGGCGCTGGCTGATCCTGATGCTGACCGGCGTGCTCTGCTACCTATTGTGGCCCCTGCTGTCGTTGGAACACCCGCTGGCCAGGCTGCTATTCGACCTGCCCACTATCCTGGTGCCGGCCGCCTTCTGGCTCTTCGCCCACCAGCTCTGTAGTGAAGGGGAAACCTTCCCTCGCTGGGGTTGGATACCTATCGCTCTGTCGGTCATCGTTCCCGCCGCAGCCAACCACCTGGAGTTTGCCACCACGCCGGCACTGCACGAGGCGCTCTACGTGCTGGCACAACCACTCAAGCTGGGGCTCATCGCAGCGGGCATGGTCGAACTGTTCCGCCGCTTCCAGTCCGACCTGGTGGAGGCACGCCGGCGCCTGCGCGCGGTACTGCTGATCGCCGTCGGCGGCTACATGCTGGTGGTCGTCAGTGCGGAATTTCTCTTTAGCTATTGGCCAATCCCCGCTGGAATCCCCACCCTGCACGCCCTGTTGGCCACCCTGCTGTCCTTCGCCGCCTGCCTGTGGCTGCTAGCCCTCTCGCCCGAAGCGCTGGGGGAATCACTGCCACCTGCGCCAGAGGAAAATCCAGCCGAAGTACCGGAACCTCCGGAGCGGCCATCACCTCCACTCGACGCAGCCCAGCACCAGCTACTGGAGCAGTTGCAGGCTCATATGCGGGATGGGGGCTACCGCCATACCGGGCTGACGATCCGCGAGCTGGCGGAGCAGCTGGACGCCCGCGAGCATGTGCTGCGCAGCCTGATCAACCGCCACCTTGGCTATCGCAACTTCAATGAATACCTGAACGAATTCCGGATCGATGAGGCCAGCGCCCGCCTCGCTGACCCGCAACAGGCACACCTGCCGGTCCTGACCATCGCCCTCGATATCGGCTATCGCTCACTGAGTCCCTTCAACGCCGCCTTCAAGCGCCGCCACAAGCGCACCCCCACCGAGTACCGGCGCGAGCAACTGCCCGCCTGATCCGCCCAATTTCGGAATCCGTCAGCTGTTATTGCGGATTCCGCAAGCGTCCCTGCCGGCTTTCCATCACACTGCTTATCTGTCACTGAGACAGCGCATACCGGCACGGCTCACCGGAGCCATGCGAACAAGAAGAACGAAAGCCCGAGTGAGGGGTCAGCCATGGAATTCCTACTGGAGATGGGCCAGGACTGGGCGCGGCACTTTCAGCGCGACCTGTTCCGCTACCTGCTCGCCACCACCACTGTCAGCCTGCTGGTTGGTGTCGTGTTCAGGCGCTGGATGGACCGCCGGCGTATTCAGAAGCGCCGTGCCGGCTGGAAAGATATTCGCCGCGAGGTCAGCTTCTCGATGCTGACCATGGGTGTCTTCGCCACCATCGGCCTGATTACCGGCGTACTGTATGACTGGGGCTGGTTACAACTGTATCGGGATTGGGGGGAATACCCCTTGTGGTGGAATATCGTCAGCCTGCCGGTGGTGATCCTGGTCCACGATGCCTACTTCTACTGGACCCACCGTACCATGCACCATCCGAAGCTGTTCCGACACTTCCACCGGCTACACCACCTGTCGCGCACCCCGACTCCCTGGGCCGCTTACAGCTTCTCCGTGGGCGAGGCTGCGCTGATGGCCATTTTCTCGCCCCTGATCACTATCCTGCTGCCTCTGCATGTCCTGGTGTGGCTGTCCTTTATTTTCGTGATGATCTTCCGTAACGCCATGCTCCACGCCGGCTGTGAATTCCACCCCCGCGGCTGGGTGGATGGGCCATTGGATCTACTGACCACCACCACCCACCACGACCTGCACCACCAGAAATTCCAGGGTAATTACGGCTTCTACTTCACCTTCTGGGACCGGTTGATGGGGACCGAATTCAAGAACTACAAAGAGGCGTTCCGCCGCGCCGCCGGTGGCAATGAGACTGACGATGAAAGTGGCGCCGGCGCCAAGGTAGCGACCTGATACAAATTTGCGGCTGATCGGCAACAAACCGCAAGCTTCGCGCGGCCCGCATTGCGGTGCCGCGCTTTTTTATTCCTTCACGCCGCTGAGTGGCCCTGTTTCCGCTCCTGCAGATAACAAGCCGTGCCCCAGAGGATCAGCAGGATCTCGGTGGCGAAGAAAAGCCCATTGCGCCAGTCAAACCCACTGTGCGCCAGCATGCCGATCAGGCGCCCACTGCCGAAACCCGCATAGGCCATGACAATCAGCAGGAAAGCGATTTTGCGGTGCCGGCGGAAGACCACCGCCAGACCAATTGCCACACCGATCATCACCATCAACCCGCCAAAGGTGGCTAAAAACTCCGGCATCGCTGCCGGTGCGGTCAGCGCGAAATCGATTGTCTTGGTGAATGCGAGCGGATTCGCAAAGGCTGACACACCAATAATGGCGAAGATCAGCGCATTCAGAATCAGATAAATGGTCCCGCTATTTTTCATTACCCGGCCTCCTGCTGGTTGATTTGACTGCCCCACCAAAGCCTAGCCACCCCTCTCAGTTCAGCACGGCTCAATTTAGGCACTGATATAAGTTGAGAAATACGTACCAAGTGGGTGATCAGATGCCAACCACCCTCCCTGCCTGAACCGCCCCAACTAAGCTTCAAGCAGCTAAAACCGTGATCAACACCTTGGCTCGTTGCTCCTTACGCTCATCAAGCATGCCACACAGCGATGCAAGATATTCCTATCGGAGACTCCCATGAAACCGCACATTCTCACTTCTGCGCTACTGACCATCGTGGCAGCGCTGACCGCCTGCGGTGGCGATCGAGGACAGGGTGAGCCAGCACAAACGGATAGTGGCAGTGGGCAAATCATCGGGGAAGAGTTTGGCTCCCGCGACGCACCGGTGAGCGAAGTGGACGAAGAAACCAATCCCTATGCCGCCACAGACTCCGATGACAGCAGCACTGGCGATGCCAATAAAGCCACCGCAGATAGGGGCGACTACCCGACCACCGCCTATTTCGGTGACACCCATGTGCATACTGGCTGGTCCGCCGATGCGGGGATGGATGGCGCAATACTCACGCCGGAGGACGCCTACCGCTTCGCACTGGGCGAGGAGGTGGACTCCAACAGCGGTGTAAAAGCAAAACTGCACCGACCGTATGACTGGTTCATGATCACTGACCACTCCGATGGCATGGGCGTCATCAATGAAATCATCGCCGGCAACCCGGCAATGATGGAAGACCCGACAATCAAGAAGTGGAGTGAGGCACTCAATTCCGGGGACCCCGAGCAGGCCAGCGCCGCCAAGAGCGAATTGATTACCATGCAATCGGAGGAGCGGTTACCCAAGCAGGTGATGGATCCCAAATGGATGAAATCTGCCTGGGAAAAAACCGTTGCTGCAGCCGAGAAGTTCTACAAGCCCGGTGAATTCAGCACCTTTATCGCCTTCGAATGGACAGTCAATGCCGACGGCGGGAACAACCTGCATCGCAACGTCATCTTCCGCGATGGCGCCGATCGCATCGGTGACCTGCTGCCGCTGACCACCTTCGAAACCCAGGACCCGATGAAACTGTGGCAGTGGATGCAGGCCTACGAGCAAAAAACCGGCGGACAGGTACTGGCCATCCCCCACAATGGCAATCTCTCTAACGGGCGCATGTTTGAAGAACAGCAGTTCGACGGCTCCCCCATGACCAGTGAGTGGGCACAAATGCGGGCCAAGTACGAGCCTCTGTTCGAGGTGACCCAGATCAAAGGCCAGAGTGAATCCCACCCCAGCCTGTCCCCTGAGGACGAGTTTGCCAACTGGGACCTCTGGGACCGGGGCAACCTGATCCTGGTGCCGAAACCCGAGGGTGCCATCAAGACCGAATACTGGCGCGAGGCGCTCAAGTCAGGAATGCGCCTGCAGGACGAATTAGGCACCAATCCCTTCGAGTATGGCGCCAACGCCGCCACCGATACCCACACCGGCCTCTCAACCACAGAAGAAGATAACTTTTTCGGTAAGTTCAAGACGCTGGAGCCGTCCAACAAGACCCGCTGGAACTACCCGCTACTCGAGGGCAAGAGCGGCGACTTTTATGGCTGGGAACAGGCGGCCTCGGGAGTCATGGGCGTCTGGGCTAAAGAAAACACCCGCGAGGCTATCTGGGATGCCATGAAGCGCAAGGAGACCTTTGCCACCACCGGGCCACGCATGACCCTGCGCTTTTTCGGTGGATACGATTTCACAGAACAGGACGCCAAGGGTGACATTGCCGCCGCTGGCTATGAAAAAGGTGTACCAATGGGCGCCAGGCTGAGCGCAGCCAAGGAGGGCCAGCCGATGACCTTCCTGGTAGCAGCAATGAAGGACCCCGAGGGCGCCAACCTGGACCGGGTGCAGATCATCAAGGGGTGGGTGGACGGCAACGGCAAGGCCCACGAGAAGATCTTCAACGTGACCTGGTCTGGCGATCGCACCAAAGATGGTCAGGGAGCAATCCAGGAGGTTGGCAATTCCGTCAACCTGGAAACCGCCGAGTACACCAACGATATCGGCGCCTCCCAATTAATGGGCTACTTCGTGGATGAGGAATTCAACCCTGATCATAAAGCGGTTTACTACGTGCGGGTGCTGGAAATACCGACACCCCGCTGGACTCTCTACGACAAAGTGCGTTTCGACGTGGAGATGGACAAAGACGTTCCGCTCACTCACCAGGAGCGCGGTTTCTCTTCACCCATCTGGTACACGCCCTGAACACAAGCTGGAAAACGTTTGAACAGCGAATTCAGCGGTGGGAGCTTAAAAGTATGAGAGCAAACGGCTTTTTTGCGCCGAGTCCCCTGTATCGAATTCACAGAAAACCCTGCGCAGGAATTCTGGGGCTGAGTCTGCTGGCCATATCATCCACTGCCGTGTGCACAGAGGGCGGCATCGGCTATTACGTGCCCGGCACGACAGCCACTCTGATCGACCGGGCGCCACTACAGGCCGGCTGGGTATTCGAACCCATGTACCTCCACTACAGCGGTGATTTCGGTGCCGGCGCTGACATCCCCATCGCCGGGCTCGTCGCAGCCGGCATCGATGTCGACCTGGATGCTGTGATTGTCGGTGGGCTCTACACCATCGAGACACCGGTGCTGGGCGCCAAGTACAGCGCCGGAGTGTATGCGTCCTGGGTTGATGTGGAGGTGACAGGCCGCATCGAAACCGCCATCGGTGATTTCGCCCGCACTGACTCCACCTCTGGGCTAGGCGACACCACCCTGATCCCGGCGATGCTCGGCTGGCAGTGTGGCAACTGGCAATACAACGCCCTGCTGACCGTCCATGCCCCCACCGGGGATTACGAGACAGGGCGACTCGCCAACCCCGGACTCAATTATTGGGCGGTGGATCCCACTTTTGGCGTTGCCTATAGCAACCAGGAATCCGGTTTCAACGCGACCCTGTTTGCCGGGGTGACTTATAACTGGGAAAACCCCGATACGGATTACCAGAGTGGCACCCTCTTCCACCTGGACGGCAGCCTGCAGCAACTGCTTCCCGCTGGTGAAGGATTTGTCAGTTTGGGGCTGAACGCCTTCTATGCAAACCAGATCAGTGATGACGACAATCCCGGCCCCGGGGTGTTTATACAGGAATTCAGACAACGCTCTTCAGGCATCGGCCCTGTGCTCGGTTATGTGCTGCCAATGGGTAAAGAAAATTTACTGGTGGAATTCCGTTGGCTTCCAGAGCTGGATACCAAAAACACGCCTGAAGGCGATTATTTCTGGCTCAAACTGGTCTACCAGTTCTGACTGCACCAAGAAAATCGTTCCATCGCTTTGTATTCAATACTCCAGTAATCAGCTGCAGATAAATCAGCCAGATACGCCTTATCGTGTTGCTGGCATACATAAAACAAACTGACTCAGCGACAGGAAACTGAGCAATGCTTTTCTTCCTCTATATTCACCGGCTTTTCCCGGTGCCCAACAGGTCAAACAGGCATGTTTCTGCTATCTATATGCACTGAATAAAGTTAATTGGCACTGCCGCACAAGACACCCTAGTGCAAATAAACTCGCAAAGGCTCGTCATGTTTAATCGATACAGCGTCCTCGCCCTCTCCCTTCTCCTGGCCGCCTGCGGCGGAGATGGACAGAAAACGGCAGAGCAAGCAGAAAACCCGGCCACTGCGGATAATGAAACCGAAACGGCGATTGCCCCCGACGAGAGCAAGGCACTGACAGATGCATCCTCCACAGCAGACGGTGATGCACCGGGAAGCACAGCAGATGTGACCGCGACTGATCACAACACCATTGCCGACAATGTGTACTTCGGCAACTTTCATGTGCACACCAGTTATTCGTTTGATGCGGTCACCAATGGTTCTACGACAACCCCTGCAGACGCTTACCGCTGGGCGAAAGGCGAAGCCATTCCCGCCGGCGCAATCGACGTCAAACTTCAGATCAAGCGCCCCCTTGATTTTTATTCTGTATCCGACCATGCGGAGTACCTGGGTGTTTTCAAGAAGATGTATGACCCGGAAAGCCCAGCCAGCAAGTTACCCATTGCCAAAGAAATTACGTCCAAGGATACCAAGGTGGCATTCGACGCCTATGCGCGGGTACTCGATTCCATGCAACCCGGCAACTCCGATCCCGCGCTCTCCAATCCAGAAATTACTGAGCCCATCTGGAAGGAAATGGTCGAGACGGCCGACAAATTCTACGAGCCAGGAAAATTCACGACATTCCCGGCGTTCGAGTGGACGTCCAACCCTGACAAACTCAACCTGCACCGCGTCGTGGTTTTCCAAACCTCGAAAGGAGTCCCCACTCTGCCGTATTCGGCGCTGGACTCGGACGACCCTCGAGACCTGTGGAAATGGATGGCCAAGACCCGGGATGGTGGAGCGACCCTGCTGGCAATCCCTCACAATGGCAATGCCAGTGATGGCCTGATGTTCCCGACACAGATCGATGGCGAGCCCCTGACCGAGGAATACATCAAAACGCGCGTTGCCAACGAGCCCCTGTATGAAGTGTCCCAGATCAAGGGGACCTCAGAGACTTTTCCCAGCCTATCTCCGAACGATGAATTCGCCGGTTTCGAAATTTGGGATTACACGCTTTCCTCTACCAAAGTGGAACGTCCGAAGAACAAGAAAGGCAGCTATGCGCGCCAGGCATACCTGGATGGCCTTTCGATGGCAGCCGAAGGCCGAGGTAACCCTTACGTATTCGGCCTGATCGGAGACTCGGATACGCACAATTCAGCC
Source organism: Microbulbifer aggregans (assembly GCF_001750105.1). Classification (NCBI taxonomy): domain Bacteria; kingdom Pseudomonadati; phylum Pseudomonadota; class Gammaproteobacteria; order Cellvibrionales; family Microbulbiferaceae; genus Microbulbifer; species Microbulbifer aggregans. The sequence goes on along the minus strand of NZ_CP014143.1, from coordinate 1,796,342 downwards.
TCGGCAATAGAGGAGGACAATTACACCGGTAAGTTCGGGATTGAGGCCAGCCCGGAACACCGTCTGGACGGCCCGATTCCCGGAGACGAGGTCAACAACCAGCGGGTGCGCGAATTCAGCTCCGGTGGCCTCGCTGCGGTCTGGGCGCCGGAAAACACGCGAGAGGCGATATACGCGGCACTCAAGCGCAAAGAAACCTATGCCACGTCCGGCACACGACTGAAGCTGCGCTTTTTCGGCGGCTGGAACTATCCACAGGACACATTAAACAGCAGTAACTGGGTTAAAGATGCCTATGCTGCCGGCGTGCCCATGGGGGGGACTCTTCAGCCCGCAGATAAAGACCGCAAACCTGTCTTCATCGTGCAGGCAATGAAAGACAGTGCCGGCGCCAACCTGGATCGAATTCAGATCATTAAAGGCTGGGTCGATCAAAACGGTGAGCAGCATCAGAAGATTTTCGAGGTGGCACTTTCAGGTAAACGCAAGCCCGCCCCCGATGGCAAAGTACCGCCGGTGGGGAACACCGTCGATGCCGAAAAAGCAACCTACACCAACACGATCGGCGCTGCGCAACTGGGTGCAGTCTGGACGGATGAGGAGTTCAATCCAGAGCAGCACGCCTTTTACTATGCACGAGTCATCGAGATCCCTACGCCGCGCTGGTCCACCTACGATGCTGCCAAACTTGGCAGAGAGCCGCGCGACGACCTGCCGGTATCCTTACAGGAGCGAGGCTGGACATCACCAATCTGGTTCAAGCCCCAGGTGCAAAGATAAGAGCTATCAACGTCGTAGGAGTTGCAGACCACCGGGGTATTCGCACCAGCACATTCAGGCTGACCGCAATTTTATAAAGTTTCTTGGCGTCACATAAAGTTAATGAAAGGGATGTCACTTATGAGCCACTCGGTTTTTCGCGAACCGTTGCTGCACTTTGCCCTGATCGGCGCGCTGTTATTCGCTGTCAGTGCGTTCTTTTCCAGCGACGATCCCAGGCAGGATGAAATTGTCGTTACACAGAGTCGTATCGACCACCTGGCTGCAGTATTCGAGCGGCGATGGCAACGCCCACCCACCGAACAGGAACTGAACCGGCTGGTGGACAACTTCGTGCGTGAGGAAGTGCTTTACCGCGAGGCCCTCAAGCTTGGTCTGGATCGGGACGATACGGTGATCCGGCGGCGCCTGCGGATGAAAATGGAATTCCTGGCCAAAGACCTGATCGATGCCATCGAGCCCGAGGATCGTGTCCTTCGCGATTACTTTGCTGTAAATGCCGAGCGCTACCTGGAACCGGCCCAACTGACGATCCAGCAGATTTACTTCAACAGGGACACACATAAGAACCTCGACGCCACCATCGAGACCGCCAGGGCGCTCCTGTGGGAAGGAGCGCCTGAAAACGAGCTGGGGGATAGCAGCCTGCTGCAACGACGCTATGAGGCGGAATCCAGCGATCGCCTGGACCGGCTATTTGGCGAGGGCTTTGCCGAGCAGCTCCAGCGGCTGCCACAGGGAGAATGGAGCGGCCCGGTCGAATCTGCCTATGGCCTGCACCTGGTGCTTCTGGAGTCGGTAAAAACGCAGCGGACAGCACAGTTTGATGATGTCCGCGCGGCGGTCCTGCGCGACTGGCAAACAGATGAACAAAAGAAAATTCTAGAAGCGCAGTACGACACCTATCGCAACGCCTATGAACTGCGCGTGGAAGGCAAGCTGAAGCAGACCAGTGAGGAGATGGCCTTACAATGAATCGCCTCTCACCGCTCCATGTGACCTTGATATTTGCCGTGCTCAGCTTGTTGCTGGCCTTCCAGGCCAAGTCCCACGAACTGCGGCCCGCCTACCTGAAAATCGAGCAAACTGCTGAAGAGAGCTTCTCCGTGGCCTGGCGTGTGCCGGCGCGTGGCGACTTACGGCTCTCCCTCAACGTAAAATTCGACAAAAGCGTGTCCCCCGTCACGCCGCCCCGCGGTGCTTTTGCTTCCAGTTTCTATACCGAGACCTGGCAAATATCCCACAGCGATTCTCTCGCCGATGTCCGAGTAACCATCGATGGTCTGCAGCAGACAATGACCGACGCACTGGTGCATATCCAGTGGCTCGACGGGCGGGAGCAGGTCGCCAGGCTGATGCCGGACCAGACCACGCTGGTGGTTGAAACCAGAGGGAGTGGCTCGCAGATCGCCGCAACCTATTTCACTCTCGGTGTCGAGCATATCCTGCTGGGTATCGATCACCTGTTATTTGTGCTGGCACTGGTATTGCTCGTGAGCGGCCTGCGACAACTGGTGTGGACAATTACGGCATTTACGCTAGCCCACAGCCTGACCCTGGCTGCCGCAGTGCTGGGCTGGGTATCGGTGCCCCAGGCACCGGTGGAGGCCATCATCGCCCTCAGCATCGTGTTCGTGGCGAGCGAAATCCTGCACAAAGTTCGCGGCCGCTCGACGCTGGCAATCCGCAAGCCGTGGCTGGTGGCATTCGGTTTCGGATTACTGCACGGGCTCGGCTTTGCCGGCGCACTAACGGAAATCGGTGTACCTCAGCACGCCATTCCGCTGTCACTGGCGCTTTTCAACATCGGCGTTGAAGCCGGCCAGCTGGCTTTTATTACCACCCTTGCAGCCCTCTGGTGGTTGGCACGGCAAGTGCCACCGGTAAAGCTGTGGGAAGCCAGCCAAAGTGCCTCCGCCACCGCCGTCGTGGCCTGGCCCACCTCCTACCTGGTGGGAGGACTGGCAGCCTGGTGGCTGCTCGACCGCAGCCTGTCACTGGTGCTGTTGTGATGGGAGTTGCCTGAAGGGAAACCGGGTGGACTGGAGTCCACCCGTTGACTGTGTGGGCTCAGTCCTGGAACAGCAGTTCCAGTGGATAGCCGGTAAACGGCTTGGTCTTCTCGATCACCAGGTGGGAAGTCATGCGGGAGATGGCCGCGTCCTCGTTGGCCAGCAACTGTTCCGAAACCTGGTTGAAATCCGCCGCATCCGGGCAGACAAAACGGAGCATGTAATCGAACTCACCAGACATCTTCACGCAGGATACGATCTGCGGGATCTCGTTGATGGCGCGACGGAAACTCTCACTGGTACGGGCGTCCTGCCGCTTCAGGGCCACGTTGACGTAAAACTCGGCGTGACGCACCTTGTCCAGGTTCACCTCTGCGTGAAACTCGCGGATATAGCGCTCGCTGGTCAGCCGCTTAACCCGCGCCAGACAGGCACTCTCGGAAAGGCCGATCTGTTCGCTCAGGTTCAGGTTACTGATGCGGGCGTTGGTCTGCAGGGCCTGCAGTATTTTTAAGTTATGCCGGTCGATTTTCACGGTGCTGTTTCTTCTACAACAGAAAAGGCAAGGATAACGGCAATCGACAGATGTCGAAACAGGGGCGCCCACAGCAGCCGCGGGCGCAGCACCTCATTGCCACATCAATAACGGGAATCCGCGATCAGCCCGCCTGGCGATTGTCGCTGGTCACGAAGTGCTCGATACGATCCAGCGCACGGCGCAGATCGGCTTCGTCTGCCGCCAGAGTCAGGCGCACATGGTTGACCGCGCTGGGACCGAAGGGCGCGCCCGGCAGTACGGAGACCCGTTCGGCATCCAGCAGTGCAGACGCAAAAGCTTCCCCGGATTCCGCCACCTGGGACACATCCACCATCACGAACATGCCAGCATCCGGCGCATAGCAGCTGAGGCCGGGCATATTACTGATGCGCTCCACAATCAGTTCGCGACGCTTTTCATAGGCCGAACGCATCTGCTCCACGAAGTAACCGTCAAACTCAAGTGCAAACGCCGCCGCCTCCTGGATGAACTGCGGGCAGCCGAACATGGTTGCACCGGCCCACTGGGCCAGCCGCTCCACCAGCTCTCCCTGGGCAACGGCCCAGCCGAGGCGCCAGCCGCTCATGGCGTGGGACTTGCTCAGTCCATCGATCACAACCACGTTGTCCAGATGCTCGGCCGCCGTGCGCAGGGAAGTGTGACGACGGGCAAAAGTGATCATGGAATACATTTCATCGCTGACCAGCCATACGTCGCGTTCGCGACAATAGGCCGCCAGCTCCCGCAGCTGCTCCGGTGTTGCCATGGCACCGGTGGGGTTCACCGGGGTATTGATCATCACCACGCGGGTCTCATCGCCGATGGCGGCCTTGATGGACTCCACGTCGAAGGCGAAATTGTCTTCCGCCGGGCAGGCGACTCGCTTGACGTTCAAACGCAGGGCATCGCAAATGGGCACGTAGCCGATATACATCGGCTCCGGAATCACGATTTCCTCTTCCGGGTTCAGCAGGCAGGCCAGCACGGAATAGATCGCATTGGTGCCGCCGGGGAATACCACTACGTCATCGGCGCTACAGGGATGGGGGGAAACCTTGCTCTCGATGGTGGCGATGGCGCGGCGCAACACCGGCTCGCCGGCGTCGGGGGAATAGTGGGTGCGGCCGACACCGAGGCGTGCGCGGGTATAGTCGAGAATGGGTTCGGGGGTATCGAAGTTGGGATCACCTACACACAGAAAGATGACGTCCTCACCCTTGTCGGCCAGCTCGTGGGCTCGCGTGCTGACCGCCCAGACATCGGCGTCGGCTCGGTTGAGGGCTTCACTCGGCAGGCTGAACTTTGGCTTGAACATCTTCACTATCCGGTTGTTATCGATACTGCCTAACTTAACAACCGCGCAGGTAATTGATGCCCGATCTCGAAGCGGATTTCGCATTCCCCCGGCTTTTTTCCGGTCCATACCGCAGAAAATTCTGCGCCAGGGGCCTGGCGACTGTCCTTACCCGGGCAGTCGCGCCGGACCAACTGAACGGGCGTAATCAGAACCGGTAGCTGAAGTTCAGTCCCCCAAGTGTATCCTCCGGGCGCACCAGCACCGTGCCGCTCACCTGCAGCTGATCGGTAATATTAAGCCCCACCATGGCACCGCCACCGTTCTGGAAATAACCCGAGTTGCGGCTATCGTAGGCCGCCAGGTTGGCATTGTTGCCGCGAATGGACTTGATGCCGATATTCACGTCCTGTTGGTCGTCGCCGTCATTGGCTTCCACCCAGACTTCACCGAACCAGCGCCAGTCGGCTTCCTCGGGCGCGTTATAGAAAAAGCCCGCACGGTAGCGCCAGTACTCCCGGCTGATGCCGCCAACCCGCAGCCCGATAGGATCGACTGTCTGCCCATTGATGGCACTGATATAGGTCAGGTCGGAGTTGGCGCGCTCGGTGAAGCGATCTGCATCCACATCAGTCCAGGCCACCGAGACAAAGGGACCGATCTGGCAGGGCAGTGCCGGCGCCGTGTCGAAGCCACCGCGGACAAACACGCTACTGGCATCGCCCTCGGTACTCGCCTGGATCTGTGTCGTGTAAGGACCGAGATAGATGTGGCGATTGACGTCATCGTAGTCGATGTCGCTGTAGGTCAGGCCACCGTCCACAAACCAGCGCTCATCATGCCAGCGGGCCAACCAGCTGAAATTCACGTTATCCGCTTCCAGCGACCAGTCCCGCGGACGGTAATCGGAACTGCTATACGAAAGTGCCAGTGCCCACTCGAAATTGTCGGTGGCATTGAAGCTGAGGCCGAAGAAACCGTCCCATGCATCGTCGTTATAGTTAGGCGCCGGACCACCACCGAGCTCCGTCGTGGACCAGGCGGCGCTGAAAAATACCGTGGTGGTGGGCTCGCGGAAACGCTGCGACAGCAGGTGCTGATCGATATTCGATTGGTGGGCGCGGGTGTTCTGGTAGCCCAGGTCCGGCAGGATCGCGAACCCTGCGGGAGCGCTCAGCACGGAGTAATAGTAATCGCCGAGCACTTCCTGTGCTGCCAGGGTTGGATGCACACCGTCGTTGAAATAGAGCCTGTCGGCATTGGGGGCACTGCCCACTTCACTGAACACCGGATCCGGATTGGCGCATCCACCAGCGCTGTAACAGGTCGCGGCCTGGTCGATATCGGCAAAGCCAAACAACCCCGGACGCTCCAGCGCCAGGGCCGCAAATCCCTCAGTGTCCAGAATCAGCACGTTTCCAACAAACAGCAGCTGGCCGCGCAGCTCTTCGTTAAACAGTGCTGTGCCTGAGTTTGCTGCGGAAACCGCGGCCGGCCCCAGGTCATTCATCAGTGGCGTATTGCCAACCCGCGGCACGTTGGAAACCACCACATACTTGGCACCGGCAGCGCGCAACTCTGCCGCAGCGGTGACGAGAAAATTGGCGGCGCGCTCCATGGTCGCAGGGCTGATGGTACCGGCAATGGTATTGGCGACGATATCGTTGCCACCGCCATTCAGGTAATAGAGCGTGTCACGGGAAACGCTGTTGCGCTGCAGATATCCCTGCCCCAGGGCATTGGGCACGCCGGTGAGACCGATACCGTTATTCGGATCATCCACCAGGGCCTGCAGGGCCGCCGGGTTGCCAAAACTGGAGACTGCGGCGATCAACTCTGCCGGTGGCAGATAAGGGCTCTCCCCTGCAGCAGGATCGCACACCCCGTCTTCGCCGCAGCGGGTTGAGTCCGGCAATATGGTGGTCAGACTGTTGTGATCGGCCACCGTGGTGTCGGGAAACAGGGAGACAAAACGCTGTGGTCCGACGACGTCCAACAGCACATCCGCCGTGCGATTGCCGCCGACCGCCCAGTTGCTGCCATTGGTCAGCACCGAGCCGGTAATCTGTGCCACCTGCTCTGCCACCGTTCCCGCCGCCGGATAGCAGGGGACCGCACCGCCAAAAGCCGGGCCCAGGCCAAAACAGGAAGGAGTCAGGGGCTCGAGCCCGAACCGCTGCGCGGTGAAACTGATCGCCGGCTGGCGGGGTGTCTCACCATCAGGATCGTCACTGGTAAAAATCCCGGCGTTGCCGCTGTCCGAGAGGGAGTCCCCGAAGACGACAAAGTTGCGGTAAAGCCCGGTGGTGACACTGTCGGCAACGACGCTCGCCGATGCGGATGCCAGTGCCACCGCCAGGCTGATGGATCTTGCCGTGAATCCCATAATGCACTCCTTTGCACTGGTCGCGATTGGGCAAGTATAGACAGCGAACTGGTCAAAATTTCTGCAGCGTGCGATCACTGGAGTTCTCTGCCCTACAGATGCCAGACGGTCGAGTGTGCCGTTGTCAATTAAGCTGTCGTAATCACTAACCCTTCAGGTCGGCAAATGCTTCGATGGCTTTTTTGCGCGTCTCCTTTACATCACAAATAGGCGGCGGGTAACCCTCGGTGGGTGGCGGGCAGTGCACCTCTTTGTCGCTGAGTTTTTTTAGCTGTGGCAGAAAATGACGAATAAATTCGCCGTGACGATCAAACTTCTCCGACTGGCTGTAGGGATTAAACACACGAAAATAAGGCGCCGCATCCGTGCCGGTCGATGCCGCCCACTGCCAGCCGCCATTGTTGGAAGCGAAGTCGCCGTCAATCAACTGATTCATGAAATAGCGCTCGCCCCAGCGCCAGTCGATCAACAGGTTTTTCGTTAAAAACGAGGCCACTACCATACGCAGGCGGTTGTGCATCCAGCCGGTTTTTTCCAGCTGCAGCATGGCCGCATCGACGATGGGCACACCGGTCTTGCCCTTGCACCAGCGACGGAACGCCAGTTCATCGCCAGACCAGGGCACGCCCTCGGTCTCGGGCTTGAAGGGTTTGTGTTTGCAAAGTCGCGGATATGCCACGATCAGATGGGTATAGAACTCGCGCCAGATCAGTTCACTGAGCCAGCAGTCGATGCCCTCACTGCCACCTTTCCAGCGACCGCGGTTACATTCCAGTGCCATGTGCACGCACTGACGCACCGAGAGCGCCCCGGCATTCAGGTAGGGAGAGAGCTTCGACGTGCCATCGATGGCCGGATAATCCCGCTCATCCTCGTAGGCATCGATGTTTTCCTCGAATTCCCGCAATCGGCGCAAGCCCGCTTTCTCCCCAGGTTCCCAGCCGAGGAGCTTGCCATCTTTTTGCGCCACCGCGTCGTAGCCTGCCACTGTGGCAGGAATTGTCTGCCGCAGGTTTTCCTCTGCCTTCACCTGTAACCAGCTGGGCCAGTCCGCAGGTTCCCGCTTTCGCGGCGCGGGCAGTGGCGAGAAATCCCCCCCACCACACTGGTCGATAAAGGCCCTCTTGAAGGGCGTGAAAACCTTGTAGGCGTCTCCACTGTTGGTCTTGATCGCGCCCGGAGGGACAAGGGTTCTGTCGGTGCTGTATTCGATCGGGATATCAACCTGCTTGAGCGCTTGTCGCACCGCCTCGTCCCGCTGCCGCTCGTTGACCGGGTACTCCGCATTGGCAAATACAGCGCTCACCTCGAGCTTTCTCGCGATCTGGGCCATCGCTTCTGGCACCTGGTCGAAGCGCTTCAGCTCGAGAAAGTAGAGGGGGATATTCCGCTCACCCAGGGACTCCTGTAATTCGCGCAGGCAGGCGAGACGGAATGCCACCAGGTTGTCGCCCTCATCGTGACTCTGCCAGGTCTCCGGGCAAGCGATATAGACGCCGGCAATCGAGTGACAGGCCTGGACGGCCCGGTGCAGCGCCGTATTGTCATGAACCCTGAGATCGGTGCGGAACCAGACCAGCCCGCGCTCGTGCTCGAACCTGTCACTCATGAGAATTGCTCCCGCAGTTGCTGCAGTACCTCGGTGCTGTTACCAGACAACAGCCGGTTCGATCCCGATTGCGTTAACCGGCGCAGATCCCGCTGTTGCAGTTCAACAAAGCCCCCGGCGAACCACAGGGGCCCGCGCAATCCCCTGCGAGCGCGCTCAAGCCCACTACCGAGAATTGCCATCGGCAGGGCGTGATGGCTGTAGCAGAGCACACCATCGATATGCAGGCTCTTTTCGGCAAAGGCCAACTCGCCCAGTTCCACCTCCGGCGCCAGTCCAATCACTTCAAACCCCAGGTCCGTCAGCGCCGCCTCAAACAACTGGGCAAATACCGCCTGCTCGCTGCCCGGGAAGGTGAGCAATAACAGCCGCCCAATGGCCGGGCCACGTTTGCGATTGCGCCGGGCCGCGCGCAGGTTTACCGCCAGCAATTCGTTCAGGTGACGCCAGAACAGGGCCTGGGTGACGCTATTGCCAAAACGATGTTGGCGGCTCAACTTGCGCTGCAACGGCGCCAGCCAGCGATCCAGCAACAGGGGTAAAGGGTAAGCGGAGAGCAGCTGCTCCAGGTGTCGCTCCAGTTCCGCCGGGCTCAGGCGCTCAATGATCGCCAGGGTATCTGCCACCAGCTGCGCCCAGCTGTCTTCTGCCGGGGCGGGTTCACCCGGCTTCTCCAGCAACGGTTTTACCTTGCCGATCGCCACTCCGCGAGCGAGCCAGGACTGGATATCCCGAATCCTGCTCACGTCACGCTCGCTATAGAGGCGATGACCCTTGCCCGTCCGTCCCGGTATCAACAGACCGTAACGGCGTTCCCAGGCCCGCAGGGTTACCGGGTTGACGCCGGTTCGCTGGGCGACCTCCCCAATGGTCAGGTTAGTTTCAGCCGACGGCGCAGCAACCTGCTTGTCCGTCTCGCTGTGCGTCTGTGTTTCTGCTTCAGACACGGTTTTTCATCTCCACAAAATCTTTACTGCCGCCTGGAAGACCAGGCACCCCGGGCGGGCAAAACCTTTACCAGCCACCGGCTAGTGAAAATCGCACAGACCCATTTCCGCCGGTTCTGCCGCCAGCAGCATCTGGTTGTGAATAAAACTGTGGGGCGTGCGGGGCAGATAGTGGCGCAGCAGGGTCAGTACCGCCGAGGCCGGCTTCAGCCCGCGGCGGTACTCATCGATTAATTCCGTGAGCTCCGCCTTCTCCTCTTTGCTCAGGTAACCCTTGAGGTGCCCCTGGCTGTGCATCAGCGCATTCGTCTTGTCCTTGCGCGTGGCCATGTGGGTCAGGATTTCCATCATGCGCGCACGCACCTCCAGCGCCAGCTCCTCATGATCGCGTCCTTTTGAATTGGCCAGCACCTGACCAAGGTCGCGGGTTTTCTGCTGGTGGTGGGCGAGCAACAGGTACTTGTAGGCGGTGAAGAATTCGATAATGCGCGCAGGGCGCGGATCTTCATGCACGTAGCGGAACCAGGCGTCGTAGGCGAATACCTGGGTCAGGAAATTTTCGCGGATCTCGTTGTTGTTGAGCCGCCCCACTTCCTCCATCGGCATGTCCGGGAAACGCTCCCGCAAGCGCTGGGCGTATACGCCCATGCCGTCACTGTCATGCCCGTGACCATTGGGCAGGTAGCGACGGATCCCCTTGAGACCACAACTGGGGGAGTTCTGCATAAAGATGTAGCCGCGCACCTGCTGTAACTCTGGCACCACGCTATCGGCGTATTCCCTCAATGGCTCGGTGACATCCAGGGTCGGATCATCCACCCCCAGCACCCGAATCTCCGCATCCGCAGACGGATCGCTTTTCACCAGGCGGATGGGCTGGCGTGGCACTCCCATTCCGATCGCCACTTCGGGGCACAGTGGCACATACTCGAATACCCGACCCAGAAGCTGGGTACAGACTTTGCTGTGCTTGTGGCCACCGTTGTATCGAACCGGGTCACCCATGGCGCACTGGCTGATGCCCACGGGGATCTTGTCGGTCAGCAACTCAATCTTCATCGCCCTTGTACACTCTTTGAAAGCTGTACAAGGTTTATAACCTCACACCCAAACTTATACAAGAATTAATCTTGTATAACGCAGGTCGGTGTCGCCACTTTAGACTGACCGCATGTCAGCCCCGTCACTGTCCTGCTGGCGACAGTGACCGGGAGACCCGCTTGCGCCACACTACGCCACCGCTACAATGCCAGACCTCCTGTGAGTCACGGAAAACCCCATGATCCCAGCACTGCGTGAAGTCGATCCGGTTCAGGCCCTGTACCTGCAGTTTCTGAAGGCCCTGCGCGACGCGGGCTTTCGCGGCGACCTGAGCCCCACCTATGCAAGCCGCACGGTGCTGGCCACAGACAACTCTATTTACCAGGTGCTGCCACAGGCAGTGGTCTACCCGCGCGACACCCATGACCTGCAGCTGCTGGGGGAACTGGCGGAGCGGGAGGAGTTCCACCAGGTGGTCCTCTCACCCCGTGGCGGCGGCACCGGAACCAACGGCCAGTCACTCACCGACGGACTGGTCGTGGATATCTCCCGGCACATGAACCGGATTCTCGAGATCAATGCCGAGGAGCGCTGGGTACGGGTACAGGCGGGCGTGGTCAAGGATCAGCTGAACGCGGCACTCCAGCCGCACGGGCTGTTCTTCGCGCCAGAACTCTCCACCAGCAATCGCGCCACCATCGGCGGCATGATCAATACCGACGCGTCCGGGCAGGGTTCCTGCGTTTACGGCAAGACCCGCGACCATGTGCTGGAACTCTCCACTGTTCTGCTGGGCGGTGCCCTGTGGCACTCCAGACCGGTCGGCGAGCGTGAGCTGGCGGAAATCACCGCCCGTGACGACCGCGCTGGCCGCGTGCATCGCGCCTGTGACGAGATCGCCCGGGACAAGGCGGCGCTGATCGAGCAGCGCTTTCCCAAGCTGAACCGCTGCCTGACCGGTTATGATCTGGCCCACCTGCGCGAGGGCGAGGGAGACTCGGCGCAATTCAATCTGAACAGCGTGCTCTGCGGCTCCGAGGGCACCCTCGGCTTTATCGCCGAAGCCAAGCTGAACGTATTGCCGATTCCCAAGTGCGTGGCACTGGTCAACCTCAAGTACGACAACTTCCAGGATGCCCTGCGGGATGCCAAGGACCTGATGGCGGCCGGCCCCACCTCTATCGAAACCGTCGACAGCAAAGTGCTACAGCTGGCCATGGGTGACATCGTCTGGCACAGCGTCAGTGAATTCTTCCCCACCGATGAGCGCGCCGTGCGCGGCATCAATCTGGTCGAATACACCGCGGATTCCGAAGAGAAGCTGGAAACCGCCCTGCAGGGATTCACCAGCCTGATCGATAGTGCCGTCGGCCAGCCGGGCAAGAGCTTCGGTTACTCCGTCGCCCGCGGGCACGGCGAGGTCAACCGTATCTGGGCCATGCGCAAGCGCGCGGTTGGCCTGCTGGGCAATGCCGAGGGTGAAAAGCGCCCTATTCCCTTCGTCGAGGACACCTGTGTACCCCCGGAACACCTTGCGGACTTCATCGCCGAGTTCCGTGCAGTGCTCGATGAGGCTGGGCTGCAATACGGCATGTTTGGCCATGTCGACGCGGGCGTGTTGCACGTGCGCCCGGCCATCGACATGAAGGACCCCGCACAGGCCGCCATGGTCCGGCCCATTACCGACAAGGTCGTGGCCCTGACCCAGAAATACAAAGGCCTGTTGTGGGGCGAACATGGCAAGGGGGTTCGCTCCGAATACGCACCGGAATTCTTCGGCGAGCTGTACGCGGAACTGCAAAAGGTCAAGGCGGCCTTCGACCCCCGTAACCAGCTCAACCCGGGCAAGATCGCCACTCCCAGCCGCGCCTCCGGATTGCTCAAAGTGGACGGGGTAGCTACCCGTGGTGAGCGCGACCGGCAAATCCCGGTACAGGTCTGGGAGGGCTATAGTGAAGGAGTCCACTGTAACGGCAACGGCGCCTGCTTCAACTGGGATCCGGACTCCGCCATGTGCCCGTCATACAAGGCCACGCGGGAACGGATTCACTCGCCCAAGGGGCGCGCCTCGCTGATGCGGGAATGGCTGCGGCTGCTCAGCGCCCGCGATGTGGACCCGGTAGAGGCCAGCCAGAAATTCCGCGAACAGTCCTTCTTTGTCGGCCTGCCAGGGCGCATCAAGAATTCCCTCGCCTGGGCCCGTGGCGAGTACGACTTCAACCACGAAGTCAACGAAGCCATGCAGGGCTGCCTGGGCTGTAAGTCCTGCGTCGGACAGTGTCCCATCAAGGTAGACGTGCCGGAATTCCGCGCCAAGTTCCTCGAGCTCTATTACAGCCGCTATCTGCGGCCGCTAAAGGACTATTTCGTCGGCGCGCTCGAGTTCGTCATTCCGCACCTGTCCCGTGCCCCGCAGCTGTATAACTGGCCACTGAAACTGGCGCCGGTCCGCTGGGTGATGGAGCGAGGACTCGGCCTGGCGGACAGCCCCGAACTGTCGCGCAAGAGCCTGCGCGACGAAATGGAGGAGCTTGGCGTGCCTGTCGCCCGACCCGCCTGCATCGCGGCGCTGGGCCCGGAGCAGCGCAGTCGCGCGGTCATCCTCGTCCAGGACGCGTTCACCAGTTATTTCGACGCCCAGGTAGTGGCAGACACCCTGCGTCTGCTGAAGCAGCTGGACTTCTATCCGCTGGTGGCGCCCTTCCGCGCCAACGGCAAACCCCTGCATGTGCACGGGTTCCTCGGCCAGTTCCGCCGCGTAGCCCAGTCCAACAGCGACATGCTGCAGGAACTGGCCGCCAGTGGCATTCCCCTGGTGGGTGTCGACCCCTCCATGACGCTCACCTACCGTTCCGAGTACCGCAAAGTGCTGGGCGAAGGCGCCCCCGAGGTAAAGCTGCTGCAGGAATGGCTGGCAAGCCAGCGCGAACACCTGGAGCGGCAGCGCCCGCGGGTCATCAGCGGCAGCTTCCGCCTGCTGCCCCACTGCAGCGAGCAGACCAACGCCACAGCCTCCCTGCGGGACTGGCAGGCGATTTTCGCGGCACTGGGGCTGGAACTGACCACCGAGAGACTCGGCTGCTGCGGCATGGCCGGCACCTACGGGCACGAGACCGCTAACCGGGAAACCTCCCGCACCATCTTCCAACAGTCCTGGGCACCGCGGCTGAATGGCGATAATCAGTCACTGTTGGCCAGCGGCTATTCCTGTCGCTGCCAGAGCAAGCGCTTCGCGGGTGTGACATTGCGCCATCCGCTGCAAGGATTGCTGGCACAAATGGCCGATTCGCGGTTTACTGAGTGATGTGCCCCCGGGCGCGAGGGAAGCGCGTCCGGCAAAACTCAATACCGTGTTTAGAGCTATGTCGAACCTCCTCAAGCCCCTGATCTTCTGCGCAGTCATGCTCGCCCCCACTGCCTTCGCTGCGGAATCGGCCCCTGATCTGGTGGCGGAAGCGGAGTCCCTGGCGATGGAGGGCGATTACGATGCCGCCCTGCCCCTCTACGAGCAGGCAATCGCCGCCCTGTCGGACGAGCCCCGCGAGCAGAACAACCTGCGCTACCGGTATGGCATCGTACTCAGCGCCCTCGGCGGCGAGCTGCGGCCAGACCTCTACCCCCTTGCCCGGGCGCAATTTGAATCGGTTCTCGACTTTCTCGACAGCGGCGAGACCCTGACCCACTCCCCCGCCCGGGTACGCTCGGCGCTGGCACATACCTATCACCAACAGGCAGCAACAGCAGAGGGCGGCAAGCAGGCGGATCTGCTCCGCAATGCCTACTTTCTTTACCGGGGCGCCCTTTCTGATCTGGCAAGCCGCAAGGAATGGCACAACCTGGCCATCACCTACTTCAACCTCGGCCAGGTTTGCGAGTGGCAGGGCAACCTGGTGGAAGCCGTCGACTGGCTGGAAAAGGCCGTGGACCTGGATGCCGAGCACGGCTTCGCCGACCTGGAAGAGGATCGGGCCTACCTGCTGGCACTGCGCGAGCAGCTGAACCCGCCCGCCAGGGCCACGACCACCGCCCTCTGACCTGCCGCGATCTCCCCAAAGACATCGCTGACAATGTGCGATGACACCGCTGACATGCCTTCATCTCCCCAAAAACCTCGGATATTTCACCCGGGTCGCCCACTCTGCCCTGATTTTGACTTTAAAGTCACAAATAACTTGGGGAGAATTTTTTACTTTTGAGGCAAGGGTTAGAAACCGGATTTCCAACCGCCAGCGGAATTTTTTAGGAAGACATCGCTGTCATTACGCTCAGGCGACGGCGGATTCGATTTCTCCTATGACCGGCAACAGCTGATCATTTATCAACCAAATCCGTATTTGAAAGAATGATTTCCCCTACTCCCCCCGCAAATTGAGATGGCTTGCCATTCTCTGGCCAAAAAACGCGCACCCGGTCGAACCTGCATCTCCGGCGCAGAAAAATTTGATAACCCGGCCACGACCCGTAATATAGCGACCACTGTTCAAATATTGATCAGTTATTTCCAAAAGTACTTGGAAGCTTCACAAGCAACTCTTGGCTTGTGACCGTTTGAATCTCGGAGGTATCGGGACATGTTGAAACAGACTCTGCGCAATTGGGTATTTTTTGTAACAGCCGTTCTGGCCGGCTCTCTGAGCCTGAACGCGTCTGCGGCAGTGGAAAAGACCATGACCGTTCACGCAACTGCTTACAACTCAGTGCCCGGCCAGACTGATGACGATCCTTGGGTAGCTGCCTGGAACAACCGCCTGCGCCCGGGTGACAAGGTCATCGCCGTATCCCGCGACCTCGAAAAGCACGGCCTGACTAACGGCGCCAAGGTAAAGATTGAAGGTCTGCCCGGCACCTACACCGTCCGCGACCGTATGAACAAGCGCTTCACCAACCGCATCGACGTGTGGATGGAGAAAGACATCAAGAAAGCCCGCAAGTGGGGTAAGAAGAAACTGAAGATTGTCTTTAAGCCGGTCAAGTAACCGACACACGAAGGGAACAACCCTAAAAACCGCGGCTAACCGCGGTCTGAATGCCCCGCCTCCGAGCGGGGCTTTTTTTTGCCTGCCGATTGCCCCTAGGGTTCGACTTCAGCGTCGACTCCGGGCAGTTCCCGACATTCACTGTGCCCCAGATGGAAAAGCTCCGGCCGGTACTGGGTGCTGTAGCGGTGTTCCAGTCCCCGTTCGCCAAAAAGAATCAGATAGGTATCGCGATTCCAGCCCCCGGGCCCGCGGTACTCGCTGAGCCACAGCAGAGCAGACTGCCCCTCATAGCAGCGTCCGTAAAAAAAGCGTGTTTTTTCAACCAGCGCTTTGCTCTGGTAATCGCGATAATTTCCGGGATAGGTATAGCGCGCCGCCGGCTCGGAAATTCGCTGCACAAAGCCTGTGCGGGGTGCGATCTTGCGGACATACAGCGCCGTGTTTTCATCGCAGCCGATACAGTGCCGGCCGGCAATAAGGGCGAAGCCACGTAGCTCGGCCAGTAGGCGCGCCTCCGCTAGCCCCGTTTCCAGTATCCGCTTGTCCGCAAGAGTGACCGGCACCGCATATGCCGTCGGCAATGACAAAAAAAACACAACGAAGGTTGAGCGCAAAGACGCAAACCGGGGAAATTGAGAGGATAGAGTCATGGATCGCGGAACCGCTCGCTGATGCCAATTGGTGCCGCCGAAAACACAAACTCCTGGTGTTTCCGGGCGGCACCGCGATTGGGTCGTGTGCTGTCACACTGTCGCGATTCCCTTCACTCTTTAACCATAGCAGGGATTGTCAATGGCGCCTGGCGGTTTACCGCAAGCCGGGCCGCTTGGTCCCATAAAATGGCAAATAGAGATAGGGAGAGGAAGCAGGGGAACAAAAGGCCCTGCCGCATGCGGGGCCTGGCGATCAATACCGCAGCAAAAGGGAAGACCTTCCGGTCGTTATAACCAGAGCGGAAGCGGGTCTGGGGAGGGACCAGACCTCCACACAGTTACCAGCTCTCGTCTTCTTCCTCGACCGGGCCGACAAAGGTCTCGATTCCTTCGTCACGCAGAGCCTCTAGGGCCTCTTCCAGGGCCTCCTCCTCGGAGTCGAAAGGGTCTTCCCACACCGTGGAGTTTTCATCTTCGTCGACGATTTCCAGCAGCCACGCACCTTCGCCATCTTCATAGATATCGATCTGGACGGTGACATCCCCCTCCTGATAAGTCCGGCTCAGGGGAGACTCTTTGGGAACAAACACTTCTTCCATGGGAACAGCCTCGCTGTGGGCAGGGGGTAAAGTTGACGCAACTTTGACAACTTGCGGCCCACTGGTCAATAACAAGTCGCTGTCCAATAAATGTACGACAAATCCTTTCCACTAGGATAAAATGCGCGGCGATTTTCGCTCCCGGCCCCTGCCGGGGATCTGTTTGCCCCGGATTTACGCTCCGGCCCGCAAGAGGTAAAACCATGAATCCGATCGTAGTCTGTGCGCTGTACAAGTTCGTCTCACTGGACGATTTTGAATCGCTGCGCGAACCCCTGCTGAATGTCATGCTCAAAAATCAGGTCCGTGGCACCCTGCTGCTGGCCAAAGAGGGCATCAATGGCACCGTTGCCGGCTCACGCGAAGGCATCGACGCGCTGCTCGCGCACCTGAAATCCGACCCGCGTCTGGCGGAGCTGGATTACAAGGAATCCTTTACCGAGGAGATGCCGTTCCTGCGCAGTAAAGTGAAGCTCAAGCGCGAGATCGTCACCATGGGTGTGGAGGGCATCGACCCCCGCCAGACCGTCGGCACCTACATCAAGCCGCAAGACTGGAACGCACTGATCAGCGATCCCGAGGTGCTGCTGATCGATACCCGCAACGACTACGAATACCAGGTCGGCACTTTCGAAAATGCGGTCAACCCGAAGACCGACTCTTTCCGCGAGTTCCCTGAATATGTAAAGGAGCACCTGGATCCGGAGAAACATAAAAAGGTGGCCATGTTCTGCACCGGCGGTATCCGTTGCGAGAAATCCACCGCGTTTTTGAAGGAACAGGGCTTCGACGAGGTCTATCACCTGCAGGGCGGCATCCTCAAATACCTGGAGGAAGTGCCGAAGGAAGAGACCCTGTGGAAAGGCGAGTGCTTCGTGTTCGACGACCGGGTCACCGTGAACCACGACCTGGAGCGCGGCAACTATCAGCAGTGCAACGCCTGCCGGATGCCGGTTACAGAAGAGGAAATGCAGTCGCCGAAATTCGAGCAGGGGGTCAGCTGCCCGCACTGCTACGACAAGGTGTCAGAGGCCGATCGCGCCCGCTACCGCGAGCGTGAGAAACAGATCCAGCTGGCCAGGCAGCGCGGTGAACAACACATCGGCCACGATGCCCGCGAGATCACCGCAGCTCGCCGCCGCGAGAAGTACGAGCAGCGTCGCCAGCAGGCCGAGCAGGCCCGCAAGGCCCAGTCAGCCTGACCCTCTGTTCTTCAGGGCCGATGTCGGGATTGGTCAACCAATCTCGATGGCCGGCCCGGCGCCCTCCTCGGTACTGAGCCAGATTTCCGCCGCCGCCCGCCGGGCGATTTCACGATAGCTCTCCGCCACTTCGCTCTCCGGATCGGCGATGACACTGGGCAGACCGCGGTCGGTGCCCTCGCGGATCGACATGGCCAGCGGCAACTGCCCCAGCAGGCCGGTGTCGTAGTCCGCGGCAATCTTCTCACCACCACCGCTGCCGAACACCGGCTCGGTGTGCCCGCACTGGCTGCAGGTGTGCAGCGACATATTCTCCACGATGCCCAGCACCGGCACCGACACCTTGCGGAACATCTCCACCCCCTTGATGGCATCCAGGAGCGCCAGATCCTGCGGGGTGGTGACGATTACGGCCCCGGCCAGGTGGGTCTTCTGCGCCAGGGTCAGCTGGATATCCCCGGTACCCGGGGGCATATCCACGATCAGGTAGTCCAGTTCCTCGCCGTTACCGCACCATAGTGTCTGGGTAAGGATCTGGTTGAGGGCGCCGCTGGCCATCGGGCCGCGCCATACCGCCGGGGTATCCTCGGTCAGCAGGTAACCGAGGGACATGGTCTTGAGTCCGTGGGCCTCCACCGGCAGAAAGAACTTGTGCTCTTTGACTTCGGGCCTTATCCCCTCGGTACCGAGCATGGTGGGCAGACTGGGGCCGTAGATATCCGCATCCAGCATCCCCACACTGGCACCCTCGGCAGCCAGTGCCAGCGCCAGGTTGACCGCGGTCGTGGACTTGCCCACACCACCCTTGCCCGAGGCGACGGCGACGATATTCTTCACCCCGCGCAGGTGCTCCGGCACATCACCTGCCTCAGTGGTGGGTATCTCGCAGAACAGCTCGAACTGCAGGTGCGCCTCTCCCAGTGGACCGCCACGCAGGGTCGGCATGCAGGCCTCCTGTACCCGCTCGCGCCAGTCATCCTCCTGGCTGACACAGGGGTACCCGAGGCTGATACCCACCAGCACGGTGCCGTCCTCGTAGCCCACTTCGATATCCGCATCCAGTTCATCCAGTATCCTGCCGGTGGCCGGATCGTGCAGGCTGCCCAGGCACTCCGCCAGACGCTCCAGTTCCGCCTGTGCGCCTTCTGGCAGGTCGCCGTGATGATGCTCGTGTTCGCTCACGTCACTATCCCCTGTTCCGCTCTCAGTCAAAATTTGGTGCATTGTGCGGGATGCCCCGCGCCAGTGCCAGCGCCGCCCGGCGGGTGCCGCGCAGGCCCCATATCTGCTATATTCGCCGGTCTTTTCAGGGGCCGCCCGAGGGCGGCCGGAAACTGTCTGTCATGGAAAAATCGATGTCCGAATCGCGCCCCCAAGCCCGTAACATCCTCGTCACCAGTGCACTGCCCTACGCCAATGGCTCCCTGCACCTCGGGCACATCCTGGAGTACATCCAGACCGACATCTGGGCCCGCTTCCAGCGTGCTCGCGGCCACAACTGCCTGTATATGTGCGCCGACGATGCCCACGGCACCGCCATCATGCTGAAAGCCGAACAGCTGGGCCTGACCCCGGAGCAGCACATCGCCAATATGCAGGCGGAGCACGAGCGCGACTTCGCCGACTTCCTCATTGGTGTGGATAACTATCATTCGACGCACTCCGATGAAAATCGTGAGCTGTCGGCGATGATCTATAAGCGCCTGCGGGACAACGGCCACATCGCATCACGCACCATTACCCAGGCATTTGACCCGGAAAAAGAGCTGTTCCTCGCCGACCGCTACATCAAGGGTACCTGCCCGCGCTGTAAGACGCCGGACCAGTATGGCGATAACTGCGAGGCCTGTGGTGCCACCTATAGCCCCACCGAGCTGATCGATCCGGTTTCCGCCATTTCCGGCGCCACACCGATCGAAAAGGAGTCCGAGCACTTCTTCTTTACCCTGCCGGAATTCACCGACTTCCTGAAGCAGTGGACTCGCTCCGGCACCCTGCAGAGCGAAGTGGCCAACAAACTGTCCGAGTGGTTGGACGAAGGCCTGCAGGAGTGGGATATCTCCCGCGACGCGCCCTATTTCGGCTTTGAAATTCCCGATGCGCCAGGCAAGTACTTCTATGTATGGCTAGACGCGCCGATCGGCTATATGGCCAGCCTGAAGAACTACTGTGACGCAAAAGGCCTGGACTGGCTGGACTACTGGAAAAAAGACAGTGACGCCGAGGTGTATCACTTTATCGGCAAGGACATCGTCAACTTCCACGCCCTATTCTGGCCGGCCATGCTGGACTCCGCCGACTTCCGCACCCCTACCAAGGTGTGCGTGCACGGCTTCCTGACCGTCAACGGCAAGAAGATGTCCAAGTCCCGCGGCACCTTCATCAATGCGCGCAACTACCTGGATCACCTGAACCCGGAGTACCTGCGTTACTACTTCGCCGCCAAACTGACCGGCGGCGTGGATGACCTGGACCTGAATCTCGAGGACTTCATCGCCAAGGTGAATTCCGACTTGGTGGGCAAAGTGGTTAACATCGCCTCCCGCACCGCCAAGTTCGTCAGCAAGTCCGGCGGCGTACTTGCCACCGAACTGGCCGATGAGGCTCTGTGGAACCAGTTTGTGGAGGCAGCTCCGCGCATCGCCGATTTTTACGAGAGCCGCGAATACGCCCGCGCCATGCGCGAAATCATGGCCCTGGCCGATGCCGCCAATGCCTGGATCGCCGACAAGGCGCCCTGGTCCCTGGCCAAGGAGGAAGGCAAGGAGGAGGAAGTGCTGGCGATCTGCTCCCAGGGCGTCAATATGTTCCGCGCGCTGATCACCTGGCTGGCGCCGGTGCTGCCGGAGACAGCCAAGAAAGCGGAAGCCTTCCTCGGCACCGAGGTCGACTGGCATTCTGCTACTACTCCGCTGGCCGGCCACACCATCAACAAGTTCAAACCGCTGATGCAGCGGGTCGAACAGCAGCAGGTGGACGCGATTCTGGAGGCGGCGAAGGAGTCGCTGGCGCAACTGCAGGCGGAAGCGGCAAAGCCGGCAACCGGCCCTCTTGCTGACGACCCCATCGCCGACGAGATCCAGTTCGATGATTTTGCCAAGGTCGACCTGCGCATCGCCCTGATCGCCAATGCCGAACATGTGGAGGGCGCAGGCAAACTGCTGAAGCTGACCCTGGACCTCGGTGGTGAGAGCCGCCAGGTATTCGCCGGCATCAAGAGTGCCTACAACCCCGAGGATCTGATTGGCAAGCACACCGTGATGGTCGCCAACCTGGCCCCACGCAAAATGCGCTTCGGTGTCTCCGAGGGCATGGTGCTGGCAGCCGGTCCCGGCGGCAAAGACCTGTGGATTCTGGAGCCCCACGCCGGCGCACAGCCGGGCATGCGGGTAATGTAACCAGCAGCACACCGAAAAAGGGCGGACATTGAGTTCGCCCTTTTTATTTGATCGCCCGATAAGGCGGCGCAGGGAAAAGCAAGAATATTAAGAAGTGGAGGCAACGGCGATGCGCGGCGTTTTTCTCGATACCCTGACCATGAAACCGGAAGAACTCGATACCAGAGCACTGGAATCGAGCCTCGATCACTGGGACTTTTATGAAGCGACTGCACCGGAGCAGGTCGCCGAGCGTATCGCCGAAGCCGACGTGGTCATCACCAACAAGGTAGTGCTGGATCGCGAGCTGATCGACGGGGCCGGCAAGCTCAAACTGATCTGTATCTGCGCCACCGGCACCAACAACGTCGACCTCGAAGCGGCCGCCGAGCGCGGCATCCCGGTGCGCAACGTACAGGGCTACGCCGGTGCCTCGGTACCCCAGCATGCACTGGCTCTGATACTGGCCCTGGCCACCCGGCTGCACCAGTATGATCGCGACGTCAAAGCGGGGCAATGGAGTAACTCGCCGGTGTTCTGCATGCTGGATTACCCGGTGATGGAGCTGGCGGGAAAAAATCTGGGCATTGTTGGCTACGGTGATCTCGGCCGCAGGACCGCAGAGCTGGGCAGAGTCCTGGGGATGAATATTCTTCTGGCGGAGTCCTTCACCGGCGAAAAGAAAGCGGGACGTATTCCGCTTGAAGAGCTACAGGCCAAGGCCGATGTCATCAGCCTGCATTGCCCACTGTCAGAGCAGACCGACAAGCTGGTGAATCGAGAATTTCTAGCGAAGCTGAAACCCGGGGCACTGCTGGTCAACACCGCCCGCGGCGGACTGATCGATGAACCGGCCCTTGCCGAGGCGCTTCGCAGTGGCAAGCTGGGTGGCGCGGCACTCGATGTGCTGAGCGTGGAACCCCCGCCGGAGGATCATCCACTATTGCAAGATGATATTCCCAACCTGATCATCACCCCCCACTGCGCCTGGATCAGCCGCGAGAGCCGCCAACGGTTGCTCGATGGCGTGGTCAAGAATATTTGCGACTGGCGCGCATCAGGCACTCGCTAATCTCTCTCATTATTCGTATCCGGCATGACTCCCTCCACTGTATCCGCGGGAGCCGATTGCCGCTCGCAGTTCCAACCCCATCCCGCCTGCTTCTCGGCAAATTCACGTGCGCGGGCCTCACAGAAGCCCGCCTCATACTGTGACTGCCACAGCGTCTGACTACCAGAGGGCTTCGTATATTGCACCTCACAGGGGAGCCCTGCCGGAGGGTTCACCTGGATTACCTCGATAACCCGTTCGCTGTTTCCCAGGCGACAAACGTAACGCTCTTGTGCAACTAAAGGAGCACTCAACAGCAATAACAGCGCACTGAAAACCCCGGTAACCTTGGGTGCACAGAGACTGAAAACCTTCATCACCTGCTCACCTCTCTTTCGTTCATTAATTCACTGGTAGATTTCACGGCGCTTTCGATCAACTTTCGATCAGCGTTCAATCAATCGCCGCACACGCACTGTAATGTGACTCACTGCCAGATGACGATGGAAGCATCGAGCGCGAACTGCCTTAACCTGCTCCGATGACTGCCCACAGCGTCATATTCTCGGCCGACGATGCAGGCTTACCAGTCACAAACCTTTGATGTCGACACGGCTTTTCCCCGTGGGATCCGCCAAGCGCGACTCTACGATTCCCCCACAGTCAGAAAACTGTGGAGGTGATCTCATGGCAAGCGTAAAACCATCGTCAAATTCGTCCAGCAAGGAAAAGCTGCACCAAGCCTATAACCTGGCTGGTGAAGCTGCCTCTGACACTGCATCGCACATCAGGGAGCAAGCAGCCAATAAAGCGGCACACCTCAGAGACCGTGCACGCTCTTCCGTAGAACGCGGCAAGCACCGCGCTACCGACATGGAACACCGCCTCGAGGAATCGATCCAACGTCACCCTCTGGTCAGTGTTGGCTGTGCCTTCGCCGCCGGCTGGCTGATTTCCAAGATTCTGAAATAACGGCTGAGTTACAGGAACCGACTACACATCAGCAGCAACTTCCAGACAGTCGCTAACAAAAGCAGATGGGGAAATCGATGAAGGACGAGAAACAGTCCGACACAAAGACAGAGAATCCCGACCCGGCCGCACAGGAGCGCGGCCGGTATTCGTTTACCGATACCGGGCAGTCGCCTCCAGGTAATCCTGGAGAGCAGACTGAGGAACAGGAGCCATCGACACTGGCTCGTGCAGAGGCCGCACTGACGCTCGCCACTGCCTGGACAGGCAACCTGCAGACATTGATGCGACTCGAGTTCGAGCGGACACTGGCAGCCGGCAAGCGGATCGTCGCTCTGAGTCTGGTTCTGCTGCCTCTCGCCATCGCATTCCTGCTCAGCACCTGTGCCGGGCTTGGTCTTCTCGCATATTACTTCTCGCAGTCAGTCTATATCGGCTTTACGGCCTTTTTCCTTGCCCAGCTCGCTATCCTTACTGCCATCCTGCTGTACCAGAACCGTCTTCGCACCCTACTGGGGTTCACGCAAACGCGGCAGCAGGTGATGGAGGCAATAGACGATGTCCGTGAAACATTTAAATAAGCGTATTCAGGACTGCTCACGAGACATGGATCGCCAGCGCCGCAGCGTACTGGCTCTTGTCGGGCAGGAAAAACAGAATGTCCGGCAGCAAGTTGAGGGAATCCCCATGCCAGTGCTACTGGGCGTCGCCTTGGTGAGTGGCTTCCTGGTGGAGCGGCTGTTGCACTATCCAAACACATCGCAACTGATTCGACTGGCCATCGCCTACCGGGCCTTTTGATCGGTTTGCCCGGCATCGCTTCCCTGCAGCATTCCACCGAATGCACAATCGTCCGCGACTTAGACCAACAGCGCCCTGGGAGCACAGGTCCCACTTCATAAATCCGCTCTAAGCCCTGGATGCCAGCCTAATCCCCCCTCCATGAAGCGCTTTCCATGGATCACGCATCGAAAGGGTTCCTGCACCATCTGGCGAAGGGCTGCTCTCAGGCGCGCACCCAGGTGCTGGACTTTGCTATTTCAGGTGATGGCCGGGAGGACAACCTGAAACGTCAGGTACTGGGTGGACACGAAGAGTGAGAGTCCTGCTGTGCAGCAGGTGCAAATGATCAGTCGCCCCTGCGGGGCTCTGCGTTGTGGTTGCTCAAATGGCATAATGCGAGCGATTTAGAATCTCGCACAGATGAAAAGCTCTCCGACCAGGGGGCAGCTTAATGAGGCAGGGGGCAGCTTAATAAGGGACATTCTGCCGCCAGAAAACGGGTGCCTTACTTTCTACCCGAATCAGATTTGGTTTTCCGCCGACGGTCAATCAAAGTTCGACGAATTTTCTTGAGGCGCTCCAACAAGCCGCTGGTCTGAAGAAAGCTTGTCGCTGAATTTGCAAGGATATGCACGACTCTGGCTATTCTTGCACGAGGCGACGAAGCATAAAAATCCATCAAGGCGTCTTCCCGCCGCATAGTGCCATAGAGCTCTTTATAGCTGTAATCGCCAATCCCATAGTCGATCCAGCGAACACCTTCGTCCTGCAGTCGTTCTATAATTCTGCGGAGCAAATAAGTCCCCGGCGCCAGCTTGCGGTATTTCGGTAGAAAGGACGTGGCCAGCAGTGTAAAGGTGCCGTCCACTAGCGGCCCTACACCGTAAGCAATCGACTCCCCATTGGCCACCAGCAGATAACCGCGAAAGCTGCCGTTTTCGGCATGTATTCTGGATGTGGTTTTCCAGGCTTCATCGTCTTGCACTCCGACGCCGATACTCTTCTGATAGCTGGCGGCGACTATTTTTACCGCTTCCCCCAAAAAATCTTCCACATCGCCTGGATCGCTAACCTCCCGAACCTCCACCGAGTCGCCAAACGCTTTAACCAACTTACGGTCTTTTTGGCGAAATCCGCTACGTGTTTTTGCTGAATTTGTGACAACCGGATTTCCATGGTCATCTATTAGCTCGGTGAACCAACGTGCTAACTTTAGCGGCCTTACATTGCTTGACTTTCCGAGACCGCCCTCAAGTGCCCTCCCTGCCTCACCATCTGGATTCAGACGAAAAATGGAAATGCAATCTATATCCCCACTGGATAGCAATGCTTGTAAATATTTTTTCTGCTGCAGTGCAGTTTCTGCGCTCAGCGCCTCAAGACCACCCTCGGTAATATTTAGCGTACGAAGCCGCAGCATCGGAATTCGCCACTTTGCGATTTTTATGAGCGGACTCCTAATGCTGAGACGTCCTATCAATATCCCATCAGGCGCCCCATCTTTCTTCCATAGCGCCACATAAGGCGTT
Source organism: Microbulbifer aggregans (assembly GCF_001750105.1). Lineage (NCBI taxonomy): Bacteria > Pseudomonadati > Pseudomonadota > Gammaproteobacteria > Cellvibrionales > Microbulbiferaceae > Microbulbifer > Microbulbifer aggregans. The sequence continues at coordinate 1,770,590 of NZ_CP014143.1, read as the reverse complement.
TGTTTCTCGGGCATTTCAGAGATAAATGGCAGGAAAAAATTGGCCTTTGCCGTAGCCACTCGGGGCGTAGCGCTCAAATCCAGGAGCTCCCAGGAATGAAGCAACTTCTGCGCCCCATCAAATGTCAGCTCGACACTCATACTGAGCCCTGACTTCTCCTCTACGGGCGTTGTTTTTTTTATCTTAACTGTGTCGGAGGATAAAGTTTGCGCTTCCATGAGGAGTCCATTTATAGATATACGATGACCAGAAACCGGGCTTTTTGCGAAGACTGTTTCTTGATACAGAAATTTGGTGGCTCACCACACTCTGTCAGGTAAGCTTTTAGTAAATACCGAACGAGAATTATTGTTAATTGCAAACATTCCCGCCAATATTTGCCGACATGCCTAGAGCTGCAGTTTAGACCCCAAACTGCAAGCCTGCCGTGACCTGCACATGTATCTTAAGTGGCGCCAGGCTACACACCAGCTTGATGGTTAGAAGAAACTTCACGAGAAAGTCTGGTAATTCAATCGCCGGCTTTTTGGCGCAGTATTGTCGAATCTGGCTTATCAGCGGTTTTCATGGCTTTCGGCAGATTCCTCTATTGGTATTGGCGAATTTGGCATGTCTTGTCTCACCAGAGCAACAAGACTCACTACACTCGGCAATGCAGCGGGATTCATGCATCGAGACCATGGCACCCAATCCGCTCCCAGTACCCCCCCCAATGTTTCATCACGAGGTTTTCCGATGGAAGCGTCGATCGCCAGAAAACGCACCGGCTGTCCCGACAAGCATATTGCTGGTCACGACCAGGTCATGCCGGATGTGGGCGAGGACGTCGAGTCGGCGCGGAGGTTGTTGGAGTCCTGGATGTCCGTGCGGCCCGGTGACGGGCCCTGCTCTGTCGACGCACACCCCGACTTCTACCTTCCTTTCCTCAATGTCCGGGAGGGCGAGAACACGCCACTAGTCGTGCTCTGGCGCCAGGGCAACGAAGCCCGAGGCATTCTGGTCGGGCGTCGCAATATAGGGCGCCCCGCGCTTTCGATTGGCCCACTCAAGATTCCGATGCCGAAACTCCGCAGTGTGAACATCACTTATGGAGGATTGGAATCGGTAGACGAGGAAGTGGCGCAGCTGCAGGCCGACTATTTGCGTGAGCTGTTAAAGTCGGGAACGGTGGACTGCATTTCTGTTCATCACCTGCCAGTGGACACCCCGATTGGCAGGATACTGCGGGGCGGCCTGCGTATCTCCGGCGACGGCAGCCCCATCGTGAAAAAGCAGTGGTTCCTGAAGCTGACCGATGACCAGAACCAGCCCGTTACCACCAATTCGGCCAAGACCCGGAGTTCACAACGGCGGCAGGACAGGAAGCTTGAAAAAGCATTTGCCGGCGCCGTGAAAATCCGCGAGTTCCGGGACCTGGAGCAGCTGGGCAGGTTCATAGAGCGGGCGTCGGAAATCGGTGCAAAGAGCTATCAGGGCAGCCTTCGAATCGGGGTGACCAATTCCTACCGCTGGCATACCCATCTCGGGGTGCTCGCTGGCATCGGTTGCCTGCGGGCCTACCTGCTCGAGGCGCAGGACACACCCATCGCCTATGCGGTGGGCTCGTACAAAGACGGTACTTACACCGGTATTGCCACGTCGTTCCTCCCGGAACACCGCAACCTGAGTCCCGGCGCCTACCTCAACCGGCGCGTAATCGAACGGCTGCAGGCAGAGGGGGCAATGTGGCTCGATTTTGGCTTCGGTGATGCATCCTATAAGCAACTCCACGGCACCTGGCGAAGGGAAATCGCCACCCTGCACCTGTACAGCCAGACCCCTGCCGCTCGTGTGGCCCGGGCACTGGATGCCTCAGTGAAGTGGGCGGATCAGACCAGCCGTCGCATTCTTCATGAAAGTGGCTTGTATGAGCGGGTCCGAAAACTGATACGACGCAGTGTCGAGCGCCTCCGCTGACGGGCCTCGCCGGCCAGCCGGGCCCATCGGCTGATACCCAGTCTTTCCCTGTAAAGTGATGCCTGGTGATGCCTGGTGATGCCTGGAGGGTGGCTTTCTGGTCACGGCCTGGTGGATTACAGTAGAGCAAGCCAGCCGCTGTACCGGAATCCGCGATGAACCAGACTTCGAAAGCCCAACCGGGCCCTGCGTTGACCGACACTTCGACCCCGCCATCGGTGATCGCCCCTGACGACGCCGCGGCGTCTCTGGCAGATTTTATCCGCCAGTACCCACGCCTGATGATCCTCACTGGTGCGGGCGTGAGCACGGACTCGGGCATCCCCGACTACCGGGACGAAGACGGTGCCTGGAAGCGCAAACAACCGGTGCAGCATCAGGACTTTATGCGCAGTCTGGAGACTCGCCGACGCTACTGGGGACGCAGCCTGGTGGGCTGGCCGGTCATTCGACGCTCACAGCCCAACCCGGCCCATCACCATCTGGCAGAACTTGAGCGGCGCGAGCGGGCGGAATTGCTTGTCACCCAGAATGTGGACCGTTTACACCAGCGGGCCGGCAGCCAGCGGGTCATCGATCTCCACGGTCGCGCCGACGAGATTCGCTGCATGACCTGCGATTACCGCTGCGATCGCCAGCTGGTGCACGATCACTGCTTCGATCTGAATCCCAGTTTCCGCCAATACCAGGCCACCGTGGCCCCGGACGGAGATGCAGACCTGGAGGTGGATTTCAGCGATTTCCAGATATTCGACTGCCCCCGGTGCGGCGGCATCCTGAAGCCTGACGTGGTTTTCTTTGGCGACAATGTGCCGTCTGTCCGGGTACAGACCGCGCTGGATGCGCTGCGGGCAAGTGACGGTTTACTGGTGGTGGGCTCGTCCCTGATGGTCTATTCAGGCTACCGCTTCTGCCGCTATGCCCGGGAGTGGGGCAAGCCCATCGCAACGCTGAACCTGGGCCGGACCCGTGCGGATGACATCACAGACCTGAAGCTGCAGGCCCGTATTGGTGAAACACTGGCAGCGGTTCTGCCGCAACTGTAGCCGCCGGACAATCAGGCTCAGCGCGCCGGCAGAAAACTGCCGAATCCCGGCTCGGTGCCCAGTTCTGGTTGCAGCTCTTCATCCCGAACCGCCACCCGGCCATTGATCAGCACATGCCGGACGGCGCCCGGATTGCGATTCACCAGCCGCTCCAGGCCGAAGTTTTCCATCTCCGCCCAATGCACCCGCTCCAGGTCCTGGTCCAGCCCGTCGGGGTCAATGACAACCAGGTCCGCGCGATCCCCCTCTCGGATTTTGCCCGCATCGACGCCAAACCAGTCGGCCTGGTCCCCGGTCAGACGCCAGACCGCCTGCTCTATGGACATGATGGGGTTACCCTCATCAATGGATTCCTTGACCATCTTGAGCAAACGCAGGGGTAAGTTGTAAAACGCCATATTGCGAATATGGGCGCCGGCATCGCTAAACGTGATCAGGGCATGGCGATCCCGCACCATTTTGCGCAGAACCTGTTTGCGGTGGTTGGCAACGGTGGTGTACCAGCGCAGGCGGGTGCCATATTCCACCACCAGGTCGAGAAACAGATCCACCACGTGGATTCTGCGCTCCGCCGCGACCTCAGCAAAATTCCTGCCCACCAGGCTTTCATCCGGGCAGCCGATAATTTGCGCATCACCGAAGTCACGCTGCCATACCCGCGGGCTGAGCTTTTCCCCGTAAAAGCGCCGGAAGTCACGCCGGTATTGCTCATCCTGCAGCAGCTTGTTGCGCTCGACCGCATCCTTCAAATCCAGCGCCATCTCGCCGGCGCCGAACTCCTCAAAGAACACCACGTCGATGCCGTCGGCATACACGGTAAAAGGCGTGGGCAGGACCTGCCAACGGAAACTGCCCCGCAGTGCATTGGTCACCCGGGAAGTCAGTTTGGTAAGCAGGTTCAGGTAGGCGCTGCCCTTCAGATCCATCTGACTGATCAGCGTGGTCTTCAACGGCCGCCGCAACCAGCCGATACACTCTCGCATGTACTGGGTAATCTGCAGCGGCCTTGCGGCATCCGGGGCGCCCTGATGCACACGGTTATAACGACGCACCAGTTTGTTCAGGCGGGACACTTCGCGCCAGCGGGCATAAGTGCTGGGTAGGCTTCTGGACCAGGCGCGCTCGCCATCCACTTTGTCCCATTTCAGGCACATGGTGGAAAGACCGAGAAAGCCACACTGCAGCGCCTCGGACAACTGCGCCTCCATGGCCTGCATCTCGGCTTCCGAGGGCCGTACTAGTCTGTCGGTGGCGCGGCTCAGCCCCATAACACTGGCGCGCAGGTCACTGTGACCCAGCAGGCTGATGACATTGGGGCCAAGGGGCAAAGTGGCGAGGTGTTCGATCCACTCCCGCGGCGAATGCCAGGTCTTTTTCTCACGCAGGATTGGCAGCACCTTGTCCCGCGGCACTGTTTCCACCCGGGTGAAGATATCCGACGCGTCCTCTGCTTCACTGCACACCATACTCAGGGAGCAGCTGCCCACGAGCACCGTGGTTACGCCGTGGCGGACGGACTCCGACAGGCTGGGACTGACCAGCAATTCTGCATCGTAGTGGGTGTGCGTATCGAGAAAGCCCGGGGTTACCCATTGCTCGCGGGCATCGATGACTTCTTCTGCCTGGCTGTGATCGATGGTATCGGCAGTCACACGGGCAATGCGGCCATCTTTGATCGCGATATTTACAATCGATGACGGAGCACCGGTGCCGTCAAAGTAACGGCCACTCTCAATCAACACATCGTACTGTGCCATGGGTGCCTACCCCGCTGTGCGCTTTCTTATCTTGTTGCTGGCGTCAGTCAGGTTAAGAGGTTTTTCCGACAGGAGCCAGAGATAAAAGCAATCACTTTGGGCGACCAATTCCGCCTCGGATCCCGGGAGAACAGACGAGTACGCAACATTGGATCCGGAAAAGGCGATGTACCCATCGCCCCGTCACTGGAGGCCCGGCGCAACAGCGCAAAACATCAGCTCTCCGACTCGCCACTGCCCTCCAGCTTATCCTGGGTGCGGAGTTCGAAGTCGCTGGCGTCGTGGCGCTCGTGCAGTTGTGAACTGGGCTCGCCCCAGGTGCGGTTGACCATGCGTCCTCTCTGCACCGCCGGGCGCTGGGCAATTTCATCCGTCCACCGAATCACATTTTGGTAGGTATGGGCCTCGATAAACTCGGCCGCATCGTACACCTTGTCCTTTACCAGTGCCCCGTACCAGGGCCAGATGGCCATGTCGGCAATGGTGTATTCACTGCCGGCAACAAACTGGTGGTCTGCCAGTTGCCGGTCGAGCACATCCAGCTGCCGTTTGATTTCCATGGTGTAGCGGTTGATGGGGTACTCATATTTTTCCGGCGCATAGGCATAGAAGTGCCCGAAGCCACCGCCAAGCAGGGGCGCTGCGCCCATCTGCCAGAAGAGCCAGTTAAGGGTTTCCGTACGCTGCTCCGGGGTATGAGGCAGGAAAGCACCAAACTTCTCTGCCAGATAGAGCAGGATGGAGCCGGACTCAAAAACCCGGATCGGCGGGTGCGTACTGCGATCCACCATCGCCGGGATCTTGGAGTTGGGGTTTGCCTTGACGAAGCCACTGCCAAACTGCTCCCCCTCGGTAATATCGATCAGGTGCGCATCATACTCCGCCCCCTCATGCCCCAGTGCCAGCAATTCCTCCAGCATTACCGTGACCTTGACGCCATTGGGCGTGGCCAGGGAATAAAGCTGCAGCGGATGCTTGCCCACCGGCAGTTCCTTCTCATGGGTCGGGCCGGCGACGGGACGATTGATATTGGCAAACTTGCCGCCGCTATCCTTGTCCCATTTCCAGACTCTGGGCGGGGTATAAGTGTCGTCAGACATGAGAAAACTCCGAGGCCAATGACTACTGGACTTGCTACGCCAGGCAGCAGGGAATGGCTCAGTGTAATTTGAAAGGCTCCGTCATGCACAGCCGATCAAGCCGGAATCAGACGAAATGATTCCGGCAGTACCCTGACTAACTCTCAGCCGGAGTCGTTACGGGAAGACTGCTGTTCCAGATATCCCGCTGCATTTTCCAGCCGGTAGCGGTTTTCCTCCATGTCACCAGGTATTTGCCACTGTCCAGGACATTGTCATCAGGGCCGATGACTTTTGCCCGGCCGACTTCTACCGCCACATCGCCAACCGCCTGCACATCCTCGGTGTGAAGCTGTACGTGAATACCGGCATCCATCATGCCGCCAAACACCTTCCTGACCGCCTCACGTCCTTCCAGTATTTCGGTATTGGGGGGCAACAGCTTTGTGTCCTCGGTGTACATCACCGCAAACTTTTCCAGGTCCGCTTCCTTCAGCGCCGACATCCACTGTGCATTGGCACGCTCGATTTCTGCGCGCACATCAGTTACTGAATCCTTTTTCGGTCCACTGCAGCCGATCACCATCATTGTCAGCAAAACCATTACAACCATTTTCATCGTCTTTTCTCCAGTCAATGGATGCTCACAGGAGTAGATCCCGATGCATCCGTGCATCCATGCCTGGCCGCTGTAACCTTAACCGCCCAGGAAATCGCCCAGACACCGGTATGAAACCATTCATCAAAAAGGTTCCATTACTGCAGCATGCCAACATATCCGTTGGCATCTAACAAGATGCCTGTAAGCCACTGTAATTTCTGCAAAGTATTGAGCGCCATGCCGGTATCGATTAAAACAGCTCCTCACTCACGCCGGGATCGGCAATATCCAGGAAACATTCATGCACTATTTCGAAGGACTGAATCGCGTACCGGGGCTGCCCAACGGACGCGCGGCTTACAGTGATCGCATGGCCTATGTAGGCGCGGAGCTTTCACGGCTGGTTTACGAACCTTTCACACCCGATGCCAACCTCACAGCGTTATTGCATCGCCTCCGCAGGGCCGATACTGAAAGCGCGCGCAGGCAGGTCTTGGCCGAGTGGAGTGCACGCCTGCAGAGCAACCATTGCGGCCTCGAAGCCGGGATTCGCGACACCCTCCTCAGGCATCATTTCAAGCCCATCAGCTTTTACGATATGAGCGAGACGCAGGCACTGCTGGCAAAGATGGATCTCGCCGGCCAACCGGTTTTGGTTCTGTGCTTTCGCGGTACCGAAATGAACGCCTGGGATATCGTCACCGACCTGAAATTCTCCCTCGAGCCATACGGCGCGCAGGGCCGGGTGCACCGGGGCTTTCGCGAAGCCTTTGAGCGGGTGCGGGAGCGGATCGAGGCGGATCTCCATCAGCACGGCCAGAAGCCCCTGTTTATTTTCGGCCACAGCCTTGGCGGCGCCCTGGCCCAGATCTGCACCAGGGAACTGAATCACCGCGGCAACGGCGCCACCTACGTGTACGGTGCCCCCCGAACGGGTGACCGCGCCTATTTCGAGAAAGTAAAAACGCCCATCTACCGGCTGGAGATCGGTGGCGATCCGGTGCCACTGGTCCCCTTCGGTCATGGGCTCGGGCCCCTGCTTACACTGCTGCGGCTCATCCCCCTGAATGGCACCCTGCAGCTGGCCCGCTGGCTGCGACGCCGGCTGCTCGGCTACAGCCATACCGGCTTTCGTGTATTCATCCGCCACGCCCCGAATGTGCCGGACGAGCACAACCTGGGGTTCCGCAATATGCAGGTATCCTTTTCCGGCAATGTTTTCTGGCGCGTACAGCACATCTTGCGAGCCTGGCTAAGTGCCTGCCCGAACGCGCGTGAGATTGCCGCCTTTCACTCCATCCGCCTCTACAGCGAGATGCTGCGAGCGCACATGTTGCGGCGCAATATCGACGACCTGCTTCCCGAAGCGAACGAGAAGCTGCCAAATCGCGCGATTGCGCGCTCAAGCAGGACCACCATCGAGGAATCTGAACCGGCCTGATGGCCACACCGGAAAACGTAGCGACTGGGCGGCGTGTTGAACCCCTTAAGTGAGTCACCGATAATAGCGCCCGGCCGGGGTAACCCTCCCGGCAGGCCCCGCCGCAGCGGGGTGCTAGGCTGTTTCAGGCACTCTTATCAGGTATCAGGCGCTGTTTTTGGGCTGCGGGCGCACCCGCCGCCGCGCCGCGTTACCGCCGAGCCGCAAGGCCCAAACCGGACCCCTTATGACCGAATTTGCCGTCATCCTGCTCAGTACCATCCTCGTCAACAACTACGTGTTGGTGCAGTTCCTGGGCCTGTGTCCGTTTATGGGGGTCTCCAACAAGCTGGAGACGGCGGTGGGTATGGCCGGCGCCACCACCTTCGTCCTCACTCTCGCCTCCATCTGCTCCTACCTGGTCAATACCTACCTGCTGGAGCCGAATGGCATTGAATACCTGCGCACCATTTCTTTCATTATGGTGATCGCGGTGGTGGTGCAGTTCGCGCGTATGTTTATCGAGAAGACCAGCCCGTTGATGCACCGTGTGCTGGGGGTCTTCCTGCCATTGATCACCACCAATTGCGCAGTGCTGGGTGTAGCCCTGCAAAACACCCTTAAGGCCCACAACTTTGTGCAGTCCACCCTGTATGGCTTCGGTGCCGCGCTGGGCTTCTCCCTCGTCCTCATCCTGTTTTCCGCGATCCGCGAGCGCCTGTTCGCCGCCGATGTGCCGACGCCGTTCCGCGGCGCAGCGATCGGCATGATTACTGCCGGCCTGATGTCCCTGGCCTTTATGGGCTTCAGCGGGCTGGTATAGGGAGGACGTAATGCTGGATTGGTTTGCTGCAATCTCCACGCCGCTGCTCGTACTGGGCGGGATGGCACTGGCATTCGGCGCCTTGCTGGGCTTTGCCGCCGTACGATTTCGCGTCGAGGGCGACCCGCTGGTAGAACAGGTGGACGCGCTGCTGCCCCAGACCCAGTGCGGCCAGTGCGGCTATCCCGGCTGCCGGCCTTACGCCGAGGCGATCGTCAACGGCGATCAGATCAACAAGTGCCCCCCGGGGGGACAGGCCACCATCAACGAGCTGGCCAACCTGCTGGATATGGAGCCAATGCCCCTCGACGCCGAGCACGGTGTCGAGGATGTGAAGAAGGTAGCCTTTATCCGTGAGGCGGAGTGTATCGGCTGCACCAAGTGCATCCAGGCATGCCCGGTAGACGCCATCGTCGGTGCTGCCAAATACATGCATACCGTGATCGTGGACGAGTGCACCGGCTGCGATCTCTGCGTCGAGCCCTGCCCGGTAGACTGCATCGATATGGTACCGCTGGAGGCCTCCCTCCAGGACTGGCACCCGGAGATTCCGCCAGACGGCGTCCAGCTGATCGCCACCGACCGGCCACAGCACGGCACACGATCCACCGATAGCACCCGCGGCGATAAAGACAACGCCCGTGGCGACAAGGATAAGAGGGACGCAGCTTGAGCCCTGAGCAGGAATCCAATTCGCGGCAAGAGCTCCGCCATAGTGCAGAGGAGCGACGCGCTGCCCGCGAGGCACAGCTGATCGCCAGCGAACACCAGCGCGCGCTGAAACCGAACGATTTCCCCGGCGGCATCCACCCGCCGGAAAACAAGCACCAGTCCACCGGTGAGCCCATCGGTACCATCCCCCTGGCCGACGATCTGTCTGTGCCACTGGTGCAGCACGTCGGCACTACCGCACTACCGCTGGTCAAGCTTGGGGACCGGGTCCTGAAGGGCCAGAAGATTGGTGAAGCCGATGGCCTGATCAGCTGCGCGGTGCACGCCCCCAGTTCGGGCACCGTGGTCGCACTGGAACCAGTACCGGTTCCCCACCCTTCCGGTATGCCCGTGGATGGCATCGTTATCCGCACTGATGGAAAAGAAGAGTGGTGCGAGCTGCATCCATGTGAAGACTTCCGCAAGCTGGCGCCGGTGGACCTGCTGGAAAAGATCCGTGACTGCGGCATTGCCGGCCTCGGCGGCGCCGGCTTCCCCGCCGCGGTGAAGCTGGATCCCCACGGTGGCACCGAGATCGACACGCTGATCATCAACGGCACCGAGTGCGAGCCTTACATCACCGCCGACGATATGACGATGCGCGAGCGCGCCGCAGAGATTATTGCCGGTGTGGAAATCCTGGCCTACATCCTCGACGAGCCGGAGCGCGTATTGATCGGCATTGAGGACAACAAGCCCGAAGCCATCGAGGCCATGCGCAAGGCCGCCGAAGGCACCCGCTTCGATATCGTCGTCTATCCGACCAAGTATCCCTCCGGTGGGGAAAAGCAGCTGATCCAGATCCTGACCGGCCGCGAAGTGCCGAATAAAGGGCTACCCGCCAACGTCGGCATCATCTGCCATAACACCGGCACCGCCCGCGCCGTGTACCGCGCCGTGCGCTACGGTGAGCCGCTGATCAGCCGCGTGACCACGGTGGTGGGCGAGGCACTCGAACGCCAGCGCAACATCGACGTGCCCATCGGCACCCCCATCCGCCATATCCTGAAACATCACGGCGCGCATCGCGGGCTGATGCAGAAAATCATCCACGGCGGCCCGATGATGGGCTTCACCCTTGAGGATGACCGCGCACCGGTGATCAAGACCACTACCTGTATCCTGGTGCCCACCCGCGAGGAGCTGCCGCCACCACCGCCGGCGCAACCCTGTATTCGCTGTGGTTTTTGTGCGGAGGTCTGCCCGGCTTCCCTGCTACCACAGCAGCTGTACTGGTATGCACGCGCCGAGGACCGGGAAAAGCTGCAGGCCTACAACCTGTTCGACTGCATCGAGTGCGGCGCCTGCTCTTATGTCTGCCCCAGCAGCATCCCGCTGGTGCAGTACTACCGGGCCGCCAAGGGCGATATCCGCATCGCGGAAGAGGAAAAGGAAAAGTCGGATCGCGCGCGCGAGCGCTTCGAGTTCCGCAAGCTACGCCTCGAAAAAGCAGAGAAAGAAAAGGAAGAAAAGCGCAAGGCCCGCCGCGAAGCCGCCGAGCAGGCCCGCAAGCAGCGGGAACAGAATGCGGAGAGCCCGGAAGCCAAAGCCGCCAAGCAGGAAGCCGATGTGGTTGCCGCCGCGCTGGCGCGGGTCAAGGCCAAACAGGCCACACCGGAGCAACAACTGGCCCGGGCCCAGCGTTCCCTGACCAGTGCCGAGCACCGCGTCGAGCGAATGGAGAAAAAGCTCCAGGAAGCCCCCGCAGAGCAGCGCGACCAACTGGCCGCTCAGCTCAAAGCCGCGCAGATCAAGGCCGAGGAAGCCCGCCAGAAACTGGCCAAGGCCGAGAGTGCCGCTAACATCAGTGGCTCACCGCCCTCGGCAGTCGATGACGCCGCCGACGTACAGAGCGGCACCGCGGCACCGGTGCCGGGAGACTCAAAGGATAAGGCGCAACAGGCCATCGAGCGGGCCAAGGCTGCAGCGGCAGCCCGCGCCACCATGAGTGACGCCGATAAGCTCGCGGCCGAGATTGAAGCGCTGAAGGCTCGGGTCGCCAAGTCCGAGGCGCGGTTGCAGAAAGCGCGCGACGAGAATGATCCGAATGTGGATGCGTTCGCCACCGCGCTGGAAAAAATGCAGAACAAGCTGGAACAAAAGATGCGCGAGCAGAACAACGGCGGTGGGGCAGACTGATGAGCCTGATGCGCATGTCCTCCCCACACGCCCGCTCCGGTGACCGAACCGCTCAGGTGATGCTGCAGGTGGCGGCAGCCGCCATTCCCGGCGTACTCGCCCTGGTGGTGTATTTCGGTATCGGCGTACTGATCAATATCGCACTCTGCACCATTACCGCCCTGCTGTGCGAAGCGGGGGTAATGAAATTACGGGGGCGCCCGGTGGCTTTCTACCTGAAAGACTACAGCGCTTTTATCACCGCCCTGCTGCTCGGTATTGCCCTGCCCCCATACTGTGCCTGGTGGTTGCCGGTAGTGGGCAGCGCCGCGGCGATCATTCTTTCGAAGCAGCTTTACGGTGGCATCGGCTACAACCCCTTCAACCCCGCCATGGTGGGTTACGTGGTGCTGCTGATCAGCTTCCCGGTGGAAATGACCCGCTGGGTCGGGCCCGGAGAGTTGATCATGGGCTCCCCGAGCATTTCCGAAGCTTTTTCGCTGGTGTTCGGCAATTACAGTATCGATGGCTTCACCCGTGCCACGCCCTTGGAGATCGTGCGCCTGAACCAGTCGGTACTGCTGTCGCAACTCTATGAAGCAGAGCCCATGCTCGCCCGCGGCAATCTCGCCGGCTTTGGCTGGGAAGCGGTGAACGCCGGCTTCCTGGCCGGTGGCCTCTACCTGCTATACCGCGGCTTTATTACCTGGCACGCACCGGTCGGGATGCTGGCAACCCTGGTCCTGCTGTCGCTGATGTTTTACGACAGCGGCAGTAGCCTGAGTGAGGGCTCACCAATCCTGCACCTTTTCTCGGGCGCCACCATGCTCGGGGCCTTCTTTATCATCACCGACCCGGTCAGTGGCGCAACCAGCAACAAGGGGCGCTTGATCTTCGGTATCGGCGTGGGCCTGATCACCTACGTGATCCGCGCCTGGGGCAGTTACCCGGACGCAGTCGCCTTTGCCGTGTTGCTGATGAACTTCGCCGCGCCCACGATCGACAATTACACCCTGCCGCGCACCTACGGGCACAAGGCGCCGCGCAAGGCCACCGACGTGGAGGAGCAGTGATGCTGAAGCGCTCCATCACCACCAACGCCGTGGTTCTGACGTTGTTTGCACTGGTCACCGCTGGCACCCTGGCGGTGACCCAGATCACCACCAAAGAGCCCATTGAGCGGGCCATCCGCAAGGCACAGGCCCGCGCCCTGCTGGAAATCATTCCTCTCGAACGCCACAGCAATGACCTGCTGGTGGACACCTACCCCATTCCCAGAAGTTACTGGAATCAGCTGGGCCTCAAAAGCGGGGGAGATATCAACCTGGCCCGCGAGGAGGACGGCACCATTACCGCGGTGATCATCCCCAGCGTGACCAATGACGGTTACGGCGGGCCGATCTCCCTGCTGGTTGGTGTCAACCGGGACGGCACTATCGCCGGCGTGCGCGTAACCGAGCACAGTGAAACGCCGGGCCTCGGCGATAAGATCGAGATCAAGAAGAGCGACTGGATTACCACATTCAACGGCAAGTCCCTGCAGGATCCACAGCCGGCGCAGTGGAAAGTGCAGAAAGACGGCGGCACTTTTGACCAGTTCTCAGGTGCGACCATTACGCCGCGGGCCATCGTCAACCAGGTAAAAACCGTGCTGGAGTTTGTCGTTTCTCACCAGCAGCCGCTGTTCTCGGCCCCCGTATCCAAGCGTGCGGTGGAAGTGGAACAGCCGGACACCGACACGCAGACACAGGAGCAGCAGTAATGGCCACCCCCAGCTATGGCGAGATCAGCCGCAACGGTCTGTGGAACAACAACCCCGCCCTGGTACAGCTTCTAGGGCTGTGTCCTCTTCTGGCGGTAACCGGCACCGTGGTCAACGCCATCGGCCTCGGCCTCGCCACCATCGCCGTCCTCACCTGCTCCAATCTGGCGGTTTCACTGGTGCGCCACCAGATGCCGGACACGGTGCGGCTGCCGGCCTCGGTGATGATCATCGCCACCTTTGTGACCTGCACGGAGCTGCTGATGAAGGCCTTCACCTACGAGCTATATCTGGTCTTGGGCATCTTTATTCCGCTGATCGTTACCAACTGCGCGATCCTCGGTCGCGCGGATGCCTTTGCCAGCAAGAACCCGGTGCTGCCGTCGGCGGTGGATGGCCTGACCATGGGGCTCGGCTTTACTGCGGTGTTGATCACCATCGGTGCCGTGCGTGAAGTGCTCGGCCAGGGCACTCTGTTCGCCGATATGGATCTGCTGCTGGGTCCCATGGCCGCCGACTGGGGTATCAATGTACTCGGCGCCGATTACCCGGGCTTTCTGGTCGCGGTGCTGCCCCCGGGGGCCTTCCTGGTTACCGGCATGCTGATCGCAGCCAAGAACGCCATCGATGCCGGCATCGAGCGGCGACGTAGCCAGCAGGTGAGGATCGTGCCGGGCGCCAAGCGGGTGCGCACCACAGGTAAGATCACCTGAGGGGGGAGCAAGCGCCGCTCCCTCGCTCGATCGCGCAATTTCAGCCGCCGCTGCTGTAATGGCGCGTAATCGATTTGGCGTGTTTCTCCCCCGTTCTGCCTAGCCATTCGGCCCCAATCCGCTAGAATAAATCCCCCCTTTTGCGGCACTGGCGTGCCAAATGCTTCGGCGCCGGTTCCGCCCGATCGGGCCCCTCAATCAACAATAAAAACAGGGATCACGTCATGACCATCGAGACTGGAATGCCAGAACTCGTCTACCAGGGCCGCCCCGCCCAGCGCGCCGACAGTCGCCAACGACGCAAGGCCATCCTCGAGGCCACCCTGCGCCTGATCGTCAAGGAAGGCATTCGTGGCATCCGTCACCGCGCCGTGGCCCGCGAGGCATCGGTGCCCCTGGCCGCCACGACTTACTACTTCAAAGACCTGAACGACCTGATCAGCGACGCCTTTACCTACTTCGTGGAGCAGGGCCTGGAACACACACGGCAGCTGCGGGAAGACAGCTTCGCCGCGGCCCGCGGCCTGACCGAGGAGGAACGCAGCTCCGATGCGGGGCGCAAACTGCTGACCCAGCAGCTGACCCGGTTCATCCTCTCCCACGTGCGCTCCCAGGCCGGCAACCGCGATTTCCGCCTGGTCGAACTGGCCTTCCGCAATGAGGCATTGCGCAACGACCAGCTGACCCGCGCCATTCGTATGGCGAACCAGGCGGCTGAAGCCATGATCCGCGAGTTCTTCGAAATGCTCGGTCTGGCAGATTCCCAGGCCGCGGCACAGATCACCCACGGCACCATACTCCACCTCGAGTACCAGATACTGTGTGGCGCAGTGGCGATCGACTCCCCCCTGCTGGAACGCACTGTCACCATGATGATCCGCGGCCTGATTCCGGCCACTGTCGGCGCGCCACAGACGGCCACTCTCGACTGACAGTCGACAGGCCCCGCAACAGCGACACCGGAACGAATTCCTCCGCTGCCCGCCTTTACGGGCAGCTTGTTCCACCCTCTCCTCCCTCAGGATGACGAGCTAGGCTGAAGGTAATGCAGGCTGCAAACCCCTGAAGCCGTGATGCGCACTCGATTCTCTCTGTATTTCCTGGCCGCGCTGACTGCGCTGCTGCTGGCACAGGCCGGCTGCGACCGATCGCCCCAGCAGGATACTGCCACTGCCCCTGTGGCGAACGATTCCGCACCCGCCGGGCCGACGATCGGAACCGTGGGCGGACGCGAGGTCACGCCGTTCGAGCTCTACGATAATTACACCGAGACTGGAGACCTGCCTGCCATCGAGAAGCGCGGCAAACTGCGCCTGCTGGTGGACCCCAGCCGCACCGCTGCCCTACCCCGCGAAGCCACCCAGCAGGATGTGGAGATCGAACAGGCCCGGGCCATGGCGCGCCAGCTGGGTCTTGAGCTGGTCATTCTGCAGGTCGAGACATTCGATGAATTGATCAAACGGCTGAACGCCGGCGAGGGCGACCTGATCGCCAACAACCTGCTCATCACCGAGGACCGGCGCCAGCTGGTGGACTTCTCGGAACCGACCGCCGAGACCCGGATAGTGCTCGTATCAGCGGCAGGGACTGCAGCGGTGCGCGATGGGCAGGCACTGGACGGCAAAACCTTAGTGGTTACCCGCGGTACCGCTTTCGAAGCGGCTGCGCAGAAATTTGCCGGTGCCCACCCCGGCCTCAGGGTCGAGGTCCGCGATACCAATTACATCGACCTGCTGGTGGAAGTTGCCGATGGCGAGGCAGACTTCACCATTGTCGATCAGCTGGCCCTGGAACTCGTCCAGCAGTTTCGCGATGACCTCAAGGCCAACGTTGAATTTCCCGAAGAGCAGCAGCTCGCCTGGGCTATACGCAAGAACTCACCGGAGCTGTTGGGCGCCATCAACAAGCAGGTGCGACAGCTACGCCTGACCCGGCCCGGGCGCCGCTCTATCGGTGACCTGGATACTATTCGGGAGCGGGGCGTGCTGCGCGCAGTCACCCGCAACCACCCGGGCACCTATTTTATGTGGCGTGGCCAGATCCTCGGTTTTGAATTCAACCTGTTGGAGAACTTTGCCAACAGCCTCGGTGTGCGGCTGGATATTATCGTGGCGGACAACCAGGACGACTTTGTCCGCATACTGCGCGACGGCGATGCAGATATCTCCGCCAGCCTGCTGGCCATTACCAAGACCCGAAAGGCCGCCGATATGGCCTTCTCCACACCCTACCTGGAAAGCGTGCCCGGTATCGCGTCGCGACCGGATGAGCAGCCTGCCAGCCTGCAGGATCTCGCCGGCCGCACAGTCTGCGTGCGCCCCGGCAGCAGTCAGTACGAGGCCGCGCAGGAACTCAGGCAACAGGTGCCGCAGGTGAAACTGGAGGAGGTCTCCGGCACCCTGGATATCCAGCAGGTGCTCGACAAGGTGGTGGCGCAGGAGTGCGACCTCGCCATCGCCGACGAAATTTCTGTGCGGCTGGAACAGGCCTGGCAGGAGGGGATTCAATTCGCCCTCCCGCTACCCAGAGAGAAGAACCGTTACGCCTGGATGGTGCGCAAGTCGAACCCACAGCTATTGGCAGCCATCAACGACTTTTTTGCCGAGCCCCACACCGACGACAAACTGCCAGATCTTTACGAGCGCTACTTCAATTCCCCCAAGCGCACCCGCCCGGAAATCGAGGAGCTGAATCGCAAGGGCGAGATCTCCCCGTTTGACGACATCGTGCGCCGCTACGCGGAAGAGTTTGGCTTCGACTGGCGCCTTATTGTCGCCCAGATGTACCAGGAGAGTAATTTCAATCCCAAAGCCAAGTCCTGGGTTGGTGCCAGGGGACTGATGCAGGTCATGCCCAATACCGGCAAGCAGGTGGGAGAAACGAACCTGTTCGACCCGGAAAGCAGCATTCGCGCCGGTATCAAATATATGCGCTGGCTGCACGACAAGTTCGACGACAAGGGCATCACGCCCGAGAACCAGCTCTGGTTTACCCTCGCCTCCTACAACGCCGGTCTCGGCCATGTCTACGATGCCCAGGAGCTGGCAGAGAAGAAAGGCTGGGACCGCAGGATCTGGTTCGACAATGTGGAGCGCGCCATGCTGCTGCTCGCCGAACCCGAGTTTTATCAGCATGCCCGCTACGGCTATGCCCGTGGGCAGGAGCCGGTGGATTATGTGCGTAAGATTGACGCCCGCTTCCGTCACTTCGCCGGCCTGCTTGACGTCTTCCAGAGAAAGCAGGCGCGTACATCAACAGAGGGGATGTCGTTCCCCGTGACTGCCGCCTGGCAGGGTGTGCAGACCTGTTCTGGCTGATCAATGTCTAGACTTGAAGTTATTCGTCCATCCCAGTGGTACCGGGAGAACACATGACGCAGCGCTCGCACACACTCGCCTGCCAAATCCTTCTCTGCTTGCTGATCCTCATTGGCGGCTGTGATCGCGAGCGAAACGACAGCCCCCTACCCGACGATGCGCCCTCGCACCCCCCTGAGACTCAGCAATCGGCAACCCCCGAAGAAGGGATTAATCCGACCAACACCGCGACCAGCGATAAAGAAACCGATGAGAAAGAGACCGCAGAGCAAGGCGAGACAAAATCCGACGATGAGGCAGGGGAGGATTCTAGTGACCGCAGCGCCGCGCAGGACGACAGCCGAGTAGCGACAAACAGCGGCGAGCAGGACGAAGCAGACGCAGAAGAGGAAGAACCGGGCTTTCTTGAAAGGTTTACCGGAAGCGCCGCTAAAAAGGACGATCTGCGACCTGAAGCGCTTTGGGCACCAGACACGACTGGAGAGTATCCCATTGGCGCATATAACAATTACATCGAGAAGGGCGATCTGGACGCGATCAAGAAACGCGGCAAATTACGTATCCTGGTGGATATCGCCAATACCGACTCCCTGCACCGGGCCGCCACCCAGCAGGATATCGAAATCGAGCTGGCCAAACACAAAGCAGAGCTCCTGGGTCTCGAGCCTGTCGTACTCTATGCAGAAAACTTTGACCAATTGATCCCGATGCTGGTGGAGGGCAAGGGCGACATTATCGCCAATAACCTCGTCCCCACTGCAGAGAGAGCCAAATTGATCGACTTCTCCAACCCCATAGGAACCACCCACGACACATTGATATCGAAGAAAGACTTTGAGCAAATAAAAGAGGGCGACAACCTCAAGGGCAAGACGCTCGCCGTCACCAAAGGCACGGTTTTTGAGACTCGCGGGAGAGAATTTGCCGAACAGCATCCGGGAATCAGGCTGAAAGTCGTAGAAAAGAATTATGCCGAGCTAGCGCTGGATGTCTCTCTGGGGCATATCGACTTTACCATTATCGATGAGCAGATTTTCGATATGGTCAGTCAGTTCCGTGACAACATCAAGAAGAACATCGTCTTCGAGCGCGAGGATCCACTGACCATCGGTTTACGCAAGAACTCTCCGCAACTGGAAAAGGCCCTGAACGACGCGATTCGCACGATCAAACTGACCAACCCCTACTATCGCCACGTAGGCGACCTGGACAAAATCAAGGAACGAGGAGTGCTGCGCGCGGTCACTCGCAACCACCCCGGCACCTACTTTATGTGGAAAGGCCGGGTGATGGGCTACGAATACGAGCTGCTGAAAAAATTTGCTAAACAGCTCGACGTGCGCTTGGAAATTATCGTCGCGCCCACACACAAAGAGCTCTTTACCATGGTGCGCGATGGCAAGGCAGATATCGCCGCCAGCCTTCTGTCTGCGACGAAGGCTCGCGACGAGGCCGGCATGGATTTCGGCCCTGCTTACATGAAAGAGGCGGTCGGTATTGTGGGGCGCCCCGATGACAAGATCGAGGTTCTCTCAGACTTGAATGGAAGAACCATTCATCTGTTGCGCTCGAGTAGCCAGTTCGACATTGTCATGGAACTACTGGAAAGCCACCCGGAACTAAGGGATGTAAAGGTCGATATTGAGCTGGTTCCGGAGGAACTCACCATCCCGCAGATTCTTGATCGGGTTGCCGATGGCGAATACGACCTCACCATCGCCGATGATGTCACCGTAAGACTGGAACACCATTGGCGCGACGATATCGTCAACCTCTACGACCTGAAGATAGAAGAAAACATCTATGCGTGGATGGTCAGAGAGGGCAACCCGCAGCTGCTGGAGGCCGTCAATGAATTCTTCAACGACCCTGAGATCGTCAAACTGCGGAACACACTATTTCACAAGTATTTTGACGAACCCAAGCGCACCCGGGACGAAATTAAGAGCCTGAGCGAAAAGGGGGAGATCTCTCCCTATGACAAGCTGGTAAAGAAATACGCGGAGCAATACGATTTCGACTGGCGCCTGATCGTCGCCCAGATGTTCCAGGAGAGCACCTTCAACCCCAAGGCCAAATCCTGGGTCGGTGCGCGCGGCCTGATGCAGGTCATGCCGGATACCGGAAAACAGGTGGGAGAACACAAAAACCTGTTTGATCCGGAAACCAGCGTCCGCGCGGGATTGAAATATCTGGAGTGGCTGCACCGCAAATTCGAGGACAAGGGTATCAGTCCGGAAAACATGATGTGGTTTACCCTGGCCTCCTACAACGCCGGCCTGGGCCACGTCTACGATGCCCAGGACCTGGCAGAGGAAAAAGGGTGGGAACGCAAGGTCTGGTTCGGCAACGTGGAAAAAGCCATGTTGCTGCTATCCGAGAAAAAGTACTATTCCAAGGCCCGCTACGGCTATGCCCGTGGTCGCGAGCCCTACGACTACGTGCGCAAGATTTCCCAGCGCTTCCGAACCTACGCCGCGCTGCTGGAGGCCTACGAGCGTCAGCAGGAGGTGGGCGCAGTGACATGTACCCTGCTCTCGCCCCGTTTGGCCGCAAGCCTCGTCTCTTGCAAGGAGTTGGCTTCCACCTCAGCAGAAATGGCAGCTAGCCGCTGACGAGATCCGCGGGCCCCAAAACAGAAAAGCCGGCAAACTGCCGGCTTTTCTTGTAGAGACACATCAAAATCAGGAACAGCTGCCAGGCATGCTCGCCACCCATTCGTGCAGCAGCTCCGTGCCCTCCTCGTGCTCCAGGCTCCTGCCAAGCTCCGGCATCATGGCGCCGGGGTTGGTCGTCTCCACGCGGAAGTTGAGGATGGATTCCTCAGGCTCACCGGGAACAATCGCGAACAGGCGATTGCCACTACCGGTGCCCGCCGCTACCGGCGGCTTGCACAGGCCCAGCTTGCGCCGATCTTCTTCCACATGGTGCAGCATCAGACCGGAAGTGTCCGCCGCACCGGATGGGTTGTGGCAATGGCCACAATTGATGTCCAGGTAGCTGCGGGCGCGCTCTTCCAGCGATGCAGTCTCGTCCTTGAAGTGGACGTTTTTAGGAATCGCCGCAAACTCGGGCAGGCCGCTCAGGTAACCGACCTGCTGCCAATGCAGCAACTGGTTCTCTGTCCCAGTGGCGTAGGCATAGTCCTTGTTAAGGTGTCGTGCGCGGGGGCCGAGCGGCATGATCGCTTTCTCGGTGTGGTTGTCCGCATGACAACCGGCGCACTGGTTAGCATCGGGTACCACGTACGTGAAAGCGGTAGCCTCTCCACTCTCGTTCGCCAACTGCAGGCGGCTTGCGTCACCGGCGATTTCCAGCACGGCATCGGTCTGCTCGGCATTCCACACATAAGGCAGTGCCTGCCAGCCGTCAGCGCGCTTGACCAGCACGCGGGTTTCCATCAGACGGACATTGTCCAGATCCAGCGCTTCACCGCTCTTACCGGCGACATAGTCGCGGCTGTAGTCATCAGTGCGCAGCACCGCTGCCTGCATGCCTCCGGTTTCCTTCGGGTAGTAGAAGGTCTTGGTGATCACCGTACCGACCGGGTACTCGAAATTTTCATCCCCGTACTGGGCAGCAGTACCCGCCGGCATCCAGACCGTGCGCAGCTTGTGAGCGTAGTCGGTAAACAGGGCCGTGTTCAGATCGTAGGGAAGAACCCCATCGTTGAGAGACAGCTCGCCATCAATCGCCTCGACCACATGCCAGTCGCTGAGATTGTCCGGCACGGCATCACGCTCGAAAACGGTAACCTGCTCTCTTGGTGCATCGCAGCCGCTCAAGGCGGCCGCGAACAATGGGGCCAGCACCGCGCCCCACAACTTCTTACGCATCTTCGGCCTCGAGTTTTGCCATCTTGCTGTCTTCTCCCGCCGGCTGGTCAAAATCCAGCACGATCTGCGGCAGTTTTTCCAGTGTGCACTGGTGGGCTGTGATATCCGTGGAGATATTCTTGAAATCGTTGGAGGCATCAATGTTGATGATGCCGGCATCGCCGTTGTCAATGCACAGCTTCAGAGGCTCAGGCAGTTTGCCGTCCACCAGTTTGTCCTGGTTAACAACACCGTCCCAGAGAATGTCCGGCAGGCTACCGCTGAGACCAAACTTGGCCAGCTTCAGCGCTTTCAGCTCCAGGTGATCCGGAGATTCTCCGCCACCAGTGAACTGGTTGTTGTAGATGTAGATACCTTCCGGGTACGGATCGAAGGCCTCCTGGGTGGACTTGTCGGAGTAGTAACCGGCGGTGTAATAGCTGCTGACGATGATATTGGCAGTATCGTTATCGGCGATCTCGTTGTTGAAGATCTCCACGTAATCGTTGGAGTTGATCACGATACCGGAGCCCGCCGGCACCGCCGCTACCGGCGTGCCCTCGTGGCCAAAGTTCTCGGTGTTGTTGGCGAACACCTTGTTGTCATAGACACGGGTGCTGTGGCCGGGCTGCGGCAGGTTGGGCATGTTGAATACGAGGATGCCGCCGGTGTTGTTGGTGGCGACGTTGTCGTAGACGTCCGCACCAATGGTGTTCTCGATCTCGATGCCGGCCACGTTGTACTCGGCGCGGTTGTTGCGCACGATGACGTTCTGCGACTGGCCCACATAGATACCCGCATCGGAGGCGCCGATGGCTACGGTGCCTTCCACCAGGGTGTTCTTCGTCTGCACGGGGTAAATACCGTAGGCACCGTTCTCCGTGGCTGGGCCATTGGTCCACTCCACACGGATATTGCGGATGATGATGTTCTCACCCTCGTTCACCTTCAGCGCATCACCGATGGTGTCCTCGATGGCCAGATCCTCAAGGGTGAAGTCACTGGCGTTGACCAGCAGGCCTTCCGCGCCCTGAATCTGGTCCTTGAAGGACAGAATGGTCTTGTCCATGCCCGCGCCGCGAATGGTTACACCATCGACGTTCAGGGACAGGCTGCGGTTGATCGGGAAGGTGCCCTCGGGCAGCTCGATCACATCACCGGGTTTGGCGGAAATCAGCTGCTTCAGCAGGTTCTTCTGGAAGTCGGCGGCACCGGCCTGCTCGGCAGTGGCGGACTTTTTGTCGGCTTCCGGAGAACAGCCAGCGGCCAACAGGGCTGCCAGTACCACGCCCAGGTACGCAGAAGTTTTCATGAGGTTGTCCTTTATTTGAGTTATTGAATCGCGTGTTCGAGTTATCTGTTCGCGTGACCGAGATGAGCTCCGGAGTTCCATCCGCGCCCTAACCTGTACGCCTGTACCAATTTGCAAGCCAAGAAAAGGAGCTGGCTGCCAGCGGTCCGATCTTATCCAATCGCCGTATCTCCGGCAAGACGCACTACCTTGCCGGCGCCCTTGCACCGGGTTAGTGTCGAACCAAACGCAGTCAGAGAACGGAAACCATGCGTATTCGAGCAGCGACCATCGCCATGACCGCCTGCCTCGGCGCTGCCGCAGCCAGTGAGGCCAGCGAGACCCTGGAGGTATTGATCACCACACCGGAGGGGCAGCGCTATCAGGCTCAACAGGAGTTTGAGGGAACCTTCGAGGCCTATGACTCGGGAGCGATTACCGGTCCCAGCGCGGTCCGCGAGTACAGCGCAATCCGCTGCGACAGCGCCTGGGGTGCGATCAAGTACCGCGTCCCCCTGGCCAGCGGCCCCGGCTATCAACTGGAAGCGGAAGGCGAGAAACTACGGCTGCGGCTCGTCGAGCACTCGGTGCTGAGCGAGGACGTCAATATTGCAGCCATGGAGGTCCACTGCTTCGATTCAGGGCCCAAGCCGGTCATGAACGCTCTGGGGGAGGTGATCCTGCAACGGGGCAGCGCACAAACCCAGACTCTGCAGCTGGCTAACGGCTACCTGGTGGAATTCCGCTATGAGCCGGACGGCAGCGGCGGCAAGCTCGCCACCGGCAAAGGGGAGACCGTGAGCGATGGAGCATCACAGCAGGCAGACTCGGGTCTGCCTGCCAGCGATGAGGGGTAACCCCTCGACCTCTAGTGGAATACCGGGGCCGCCACGAAACTCCAGAAGAGCACCGTCCCTACCATCACCATCACAGCAATCACCAGTGATACTGTCACGATGGCACTGGCGAACAGGAAACCGCGCTCCTCCGACACTCCCATCACAATCGGAATCCCCAGGTACAGCAGGTAAACCGCATAGGCCACCGCCAGTGTTGCCAGCAGGATATCGAACCAGAGAATGGGATAGAAACCGGCAGCACCGGCGAGGAAGATCGGCGTTGCAGTAAAACCGGCAATCACCATCCCCTTCATGGGATAGGTCTCGGCACCGTAGGTTTTTGCCATCCAGTGGATAAAGTAACCAATGGCTACCACGGCAATCACCATGGTGCAGTAGAACACGGCTACCAGTGACAGGGCGCTGTCTCTGGTGATGCGACGGGTTGCGCCATCACCGATGGACCAGCCCACCTCCGTCGTACCGATAAACCAGGCCAGTGCCGGCAGCAGCGCCAGCACGATGACATAGGGGATCTGCCGGCGCAGACTTTTTTCCGGCAGGTTACCGATTTGCTGCCACTGCCTACGCGGCTGTACCAGCAGTCCGAACATATGGCTCAACATCCTGTTTTCCTCACGCTTCGCGAGGAACCCCGAGCGAGACCTGTTAGCTCAAATTGATCTGGATACTGCGTGTCAAAGTGAGGAATACCACTGCGGCCATTCCCGAAGTTCCAGCTTTTCTTATTTTGCGCTTTCAGCTTGTCGCAGTGTGGTCGCGCAAGTCAACGGGATTTCGGGGATTGGCGTAATTGTTATTGTGCGCGTTTCCGCTGGAAACAATCTTTCGACACAGGGTGCTACCGATCACCCCGCATCCGCGATGCTGGGCAATCACTGGGACCGGCGGGCAACCCTCTGCTGGTAATACCCGCCGGCAGGACTCAGTCCAGGTTGACCATATCGACCGGCACCATCCAGCCGAAGGCATCCTCGGAACGCCCCTCCTGGATATCCAGCAGTGCGCTACGCAGCCGTTCGGCAACAGGACCCGGCGCCGCAGATAGCTCATAGAGACCATTGCCGTCGCCCAAAACGCTGATCGGACTGATGATGGCCGCGGTGCCACAAGCGAAGGCCTCGCTGCAGGTTCCGGAACGCACCAGCGCCATCAGGTCGTCAATGTCGATATCTCGCTCGTGCACGGTATAGCCCTGTTCACGGGCGAGCATCAGCAGAGATTCCCGCGTCACCCCCTCGAGAATGGAGCCGTTCAGGGCGGGGGTATGCAGCTCCCCATCCATGACCGCAAAGAAATTCATACCGGAGAGTTCGTCCACGGTATGGCGATTGCCCGGGTTCAACCACAGAGACTGGTCGAAGCCGCGCTTTTTCAAGCGGGCAATACTCTGCAGGGACGCCGCATAGTTGCCCCCCACCTTGGCATCACCGGTACCGCCCACCGCGGCCCGCGCATCATCGCGCTCCACCCAGACGCGCATATTGCCGGCGTGATAGGCTTCCGAGGGGCTGGCAATCACGTAAAACTCGTAGGACGTACTGGCGGATACTGAGAGATCCGGCTGGGTTCCGATCAGGAACGGGCGCAGGTAAAGAGACTCACCACTGTTCGCCGGGATCAGGTTGGCGCAATAGGCAGACACTGTTTTGACGCCATCCATAAACAGCGGCTCTGGCACCGCTGGCATGCAGAGACGCTCCGCCGAATAGGCCATCCGGTGCGCATTGCGCTCGGGGCGAAAGAGGCTCACCCCACCGGCGGTGCGGTAGGCCTTCATGCCCTCGAAACAGGACTGGGCGTAATGAAGCACCTTGGCTGCCGGATCCAGTGATAGCGGCGCATAGGGGACCAGCTCACCTCCACTCCAGACACCATCCTGGCAGGTGGCGCGAAACATCACAGGCGCCATCACACTGCCGAAGCCCAGTTTCTCCGGCACTTCAAATCCACGCAGACTCGCCGCCACAGCGGGATCAATCGATACGCTCACCTCAAGTCTCCTCTCTATCTTCTGAGGTGATTATGGCGGTTCGCCCGGCACACTCCAAATACTTCCACCACACAAGCTCATGAGTGCGCACAAATTGGCACTATTAGAAGGAATTATTAGGACAGAAATATCAACCTGAACTGAAGGCCTCTCCCGGTCACACCCGTTCGCGCCGTGAATGACACGAAGACATCAGTCTTTTAACTTGCGCACAAAAAAATTGGCACGTATTTCCTAATATCGATAGCAAAAGGCGCGTAGCCGTTGACCACACTGATAAACCAACTGGTGGTAATCAACGTAACCGATATGCAGGAGAGAGACGTCAGCAGAGAAAAATTCCATCGCCGACGAGGCCGGGCAAAGACCTCCCGTTGGCTATACTGATTCAACGAGGCGCCGAATAACAGGCAATGGGCGGCTCGACGGGATTCGTCGCGGAAATCAACCCCCGTCAATCCCGGCTCCGGATCTAAATCACTCCGGGCACTGTCAGGGACTTGAGAGAACCACACTTCAGGGAGAGAAAATCCGCACGGCCCCGTGCCCAAGCGGAGTAAGTGCTCGACTCCTGGCCGCTGCGGCCGCGGGGACGGGTGAAGCAAAACATGGAACAGAAGTGGTTCAATCGTGACACAGACAGAAACCAGCAAAGACATTGCTATCGGCTTGATGTTTACAGCCACAGCTCTGCTGTGTGGCAACGCCTGCGCGGAAGTCAGCGACGTATCCGCGACAGAATCCAGCGCTCCACCTCCCGCATACCTTGAAGCGGCATCCAAACCCTTACAGCTCGCCAAGCGACAGTTGCGACCTTCCGAGGTCGTCGATAGCTACCGCGAGCGTATAGAGGATATGGAGGCTCAGTACGGCGCCTATGGCGCGGGGATCGACGAACAACTTGTGGGACTGGCAACTGCCCTGCAGCGCACCGGTGCCCACGACGAGGCAATCAGTGAGTTCCGTCGCGCCATGCTGATCAACCGGGTCAATGAGGGACTCTATTCGCTCCACCAGGTACCCATGATCGAGCGCATGATCGAAAGCCAGATCGCGCTCAACCAGTGGGAGGATGCCAACGACAACCAGCAATACCTCTACTGGCTCCACGCCCGCAATTACGGCGAAAGCGATCCTCGTATGCTGCCGGTAATCGACAACCTCAGTCGGTGGCATCTCCAGGCTTACAAAGAGGAAAAGGGTGGCACCCTGTTCGAGCACCTGATCAGTGCCACGGATCTTTACAGTCTGGCGGTAGATATCATCACCCAGAATTTCGGCGCCAACGATCTTCGGCTAGTGGAAGCTCTGCGGGGCCTGAAAGCCTCCAATTACTACCTTGCCACCTACAAGGGTGAGCCCCAGCAGGCGGTGGTCATCAACACCAATTTCGGCGGCGGCCCCGATATGGAAGCGGCCCAACGGACCAAGCTGGACCACTATCGCCTCAACAGCTTCAGCTCCGGCAAACAGGCCATCGCCAGAATTGTCGACGTCTACCAGAAAAATCCACAGTCGCCACCGGCAGCCTCGGCAAAAGCCAAAGTGGAACTCGGCGACTGGTATATGATGTTCAACAAGTGGCACTCGGCACGGGAAACCTACGGTGAGGCCTATCAGGCACTCTGGGACAACGGGGCAACCAACGAGGAAATAGAGTCGATTTTCGGCCGTCCTGCACCGCTGCCTGCGCTGCCGATGCTAGAGGAAGACCGACAGGGACTTGCAGGAGCCTACGTCACGGTTTCCTATGACGTCACGGCCTTTGGAAAAGTGCGCAATATCGAGATACTGCACGCAGCACCTTCGGATGATGTCGGCATGCGCTCGCGGGTTCGCAACGTGCTCAAGCGCGCGAAGTTTCGCCCGCGCTTCGAAAACGGTGAGCCGGTGGAAACGACCGGCATCGTGCAGCGCTTCGTATTCGACTGACGGATAAACAAAGCGATTCTTGCGCCCATCTGCGGCAGTCGCCAAACCTCGAACAGAGGCCACTGTCGAAGACCATAAGCCGCATGATCGATCAGACTCAGGCCGGGCTTTGCCCGGCCCTGTGCACTATGGAGGCGGCCTGAATTTTAGCTCGGCGGGCCCGTCGCCAAACGCTTACGCACGACATCTGCCCGGGCCAGAACCGGGACTCAGGAGAGAACAATGACTCTACGGATAGCGGTACAAAGCTCAAAGCAGCACACGCTTAGCTGGCGCACGCTGGCTTCGGCAATTGTGCTGAGCGCAGTGGTCACTGGCTGTAAAAGCCAGCAGACACAGCAGCAGCCTCCGGCACAGCCATCGCAGCCCCAGTCGTCGAGTTCGTCGTCACAGCCCCAATCCCAGTCGCAGCCCAGCTCCAGCAGCCCGTCATCGAGCCGCAGCCAGAGCCAGCCGCAGACTGCCAGCAGCATGCCTTCCAGCAGCTCCTCGCGCTCTTCACCCAGCCAGAGCATGCCGAGCAGCAGCGACAGCCGCACAAACACCAGTATGCCCACCATCGAGTCCGGCAGTGAGGCCAGCCAGGAAGCGAGCACTGCCTCCAGTAGCGGAGAGGAGCAGAGCCGGCGACAGAGTTCAGCGGCGGACTCGATGCCAGATCCGAGCGCACGCAACAACCAGCCTTCGTCGCCGGTCTACAGCGAATCGGATCAACGGCCCGAAGAGAGCAACATGCCTCCGGACCCCTCCACCAACAGTGAGGGAGAGCCGCCGGATGAAATTGATTTTTCCGAGGAAGAGCAGACCGCATCCTCGTCCAGCAACAGCTCGTCCAGCAGTAGTTCATCAAGCAGCTCGTCGAGCAGCTCTGCCAGCAGCGCCTCAGCCGCGAGCAATCCTGCCAGCAGCGCTTCAAACAGTGGCGCGTCTGGTGCGCCCGCTGGCGGTGGCAGCCCCGCCCGTAGTGGCAGCGCACCCAACGAGGCACCCGCGACCGCAGCCGAGCGAGTGGAACAGCTCGAGGGAGAATTTGAGGCCACCATGGCCAGCTACGACGGCATGATCCTGCGGGAGCGGGATTATGTGCGCAATCGCCCAGCCTCCCAGGAGGAAACTGAGGAGATGGATGAACCGCCTCCCGGAGAGTCTCTGGAAGATCTGATCGAATCCGCAGAGGCAGAAATCCCACCGCCTCCCGGCGGCGGCGAAGAGGGCGGTCCCGGCCCGGAACAGAACAACTCCAGCGGTCAGGCCACGGGGCCCGGCATGCAGACTGCCGGCCGCAAGGGAGAATTCGAGCACGGTGGCAGCCCGTCTGTCGTTCCCGCCGACATTCCGAAAGGGGATGACGATGACGTGGTGGCTCGCCAGATCCGTGAAGCCGCCATGCGGGAATCGGACCCAGAACTTCGTGAGAAGCTCTGGGAGGAATATCGAAAGTACAAGAAAGCGCAGAAGTAGTCGCGGAGGGAACCCCAATGCAGTCACTGAATGCCAATTTGTTTGACGCCGGCATCGTCCGCACCCTGGGCCGGGGCCTGGCCCTGCTTGCAGCCCTGGCGCTTTTCGGTTGCACTTCTACGGAAGTGCGCACGACGGCCTACACCCCGCTGACCGTCGAGGATACAGCCATCCCCGAGGGCCGGTTGCTGGATGTGGGTATCGTCCAGTTTGACCCCGGACTTGAGACCGCTGAAGTCAGCGAGGAGGATCTGGTATTTCCCGAGCTACGCGCGGCGGAATCCCGCTACATCGCCGTGACCCTGTCCGAATCCCTGCAGTCCAGCCAGGGCTGGGGTGCGGTACGGGTCATTCCCAGTGTGCGCACCAATATCGATGTCACGGTAACCGGCCGCATTCTGCAGTCGGATGGTGAGACACTCACCCTCGAGGTAACGGTTGTCGACTCTCGCGGCCAACGCTGGTTCACGAAGGAATACAGCGAAAAAGCCTCGCACTATGCCTACGACCGCAAGCATCCCACCGAGGGCGATGCCTTCCAGGGGCTCTACAACCAGATCGCCAACGACATGCTGATTTACCGCCAGCAACTGTCTGATCAGTATGTTGCCGAGCTGCGCACCATTTCCGAGATGAAATTTGCCCGCACCTTCTCTCAGGATGCCTTCTCCCGCTACCTGACGCAGAGCGAGGACGGCATCTACGAGCTCAAGGCGCTACCTGCAGAAAATGATCCGATGCTGCAGCGCGTGCGGCGCATTCGCGAGCGGGACTACCTCTTCGTGGATACCCTGCAGGGTTACTACGGCACGTTCGTCAAATCCATGGAAGCGCCCTACCAGGAATGGCGAGCACTGAGCTTTGAGGAAGTGCAGCAGATGCGCGAACTCAAGCGCAAGGCACGCAACCACACAATCATGGGGGCAGCTGCCATCGTCGGGGGTATCGCCGCGGCCGGAGCTGGTGGCGGCGGCGCCGCCCGCCAGGCCGCCAATGTGGCAGTTGCCGGCGGCGGCTACCTGGTCAAGAGTGGTTTCGATCGCCGCAGTGAAGCAAAGATGCACATCGAGGCCCTGCAGGAGCTGGGTGACTCCATGGAGGCGGAGGTTGAACCCCAGATTGTTGAGCTGGAGGATCGCACAGTGACCCTGAGTGGCTCTGTGGAAAACCAGTACCGCCAGTGGCGCGAACTTCTGAAAGAAATTTATGACGCGGAAACCGGCGGACTCGATGGCAGTATCTGATGTGTGCAGCGGTGATTGATACCGCTGCGCTGCCCGGAACAATAACCACGACTTTGCGGAATCACTATGCAACACCGCGACGATAATCCGGATGACAAGGGCATCATCAGCCCCGCAGATTTCAGTTTTGGCAACACTGCCACACCGGAACCGAGCCCCAAACTAAAGCACAGCACAACGAAGACTGACAGCGGCGCCCGCGACTACCGCGCCGTTGCTGTCGGCTCCCTGCTGGTTCTGGGCGTGGTCGGTGTTTTCTGGCTGCTGCCACAGGCTGTGGAGAAAAAACCAACGAAATCCCCCGTCGCCGCGACACCAGCAAATCAACAGCCCACCACCGCAAGTCAGGCCGCCCCAGTCAAAGTGTCGCCCTTCAGCGATGCGGAGATTGCCCAGCAACGTCGCGACGTACAAAAGGTGCTGCAGGATATTCTGGCCTTGCAGGAGGAACTGCGTGAGCGGCATGTGGATGCCTGGGCAGCGGAGGAATTCGGCAGCGCACGGGGCTTGGCCGAAGAGGCGGATTCCATTTATCGCCAAAGAAAATTCATGCAGGCGCTGGAAAAATACCGGACCTCCCTCGCAGCCCTGCAAGAAATCCGCGACAGTATTCCCGAGCGTATTGAAAAACACCTGACAGAGGGCAATGGCGCCCTCGACAGCGGTGATGCAGAGGGTGCTCATACCGCCTTCGACCTGGTACTGACCATCTCCGAGGACCATCCCCGTGGGAAAAAGGGTAAGGTCCGGGCCGAGAAACTGCCGGAAGCCTGGCAGCATTTTTCCCGCGGCAAGGAAGCCTTTGCGGCTCAGGATCTGGACACTGCACATGATGCGCTGCGGCAGTCTCTCGAGGTAGACGGAGAAACACGCCCCGCCAAGGCACTCTTGCCCGAAGTACTCGCCGCCATCAAGGACCGGGATTACAGCGAGGCCATGTCAGCGGGTTATGCCGCAATCAGCGAGGGGGATTTCTCCGCGGCCCTGGAGGCTTTCCGCAATGCACAGAAACTGAAGCCCGGCGAAGAGGATCCAGAGGTTGGCATCCAGCAGGCAAAGAGCGGCCTGACCCAGACCCGCATCGACAGCCTTTTTGCCCGCGCGCGTCAGCAGGAGGCCTCTGAGGAGTGGCACGGGGCGGTAAAAAGCTACGACAAACTGCTGGAGATCGACAAGAGTCTGGTATCGGCAATTACCGGCAAGGCCAGGTCAGAGGCCCGAGCCGAACTGGACGATCGTCTGACGGAATTGCTGAATGACCCCTTGTCCCTCGGTAGCAGTAAGCAGAACCAGTACGCTCGCTCGGTGTTGAAAGATGCACGGGGAATCAATGCCACGAGTCCCAAGCTACAGGGCCAGATTGACTCCCTGGAAACTGCGCTGACTAAAGCTGTAATCCCTGTGCCGGTGAAACTGCAATCCGACGCCACCACGCAAGTCACGATTTACCACGTGGGACGGCTAGGGAATTTCAATGAGCGGGAAATCCCTCTCAAGCCGGGCCGTTACACCGCCGTGGGAACTCGCGCCGGATACCGCGATGTACGGCGCGAGTTCACTGTAGTACCCGGGGAAGAACCCCCGGTTGTCGTCATCCAATGTGCAGAAAAAATAAACAGCGCCAATAACAGTTGAACCGAAGAACCGTCGGTTCGAATTCTGATCAAATAGATCGGGCACCTGTCTACATCCTGCTGCCAATTTCGTCAGCGGTAGGTGCCCGGGATTATCGCTTCTGGAAACTGGACCAAAAGGCGACGCCGGTATTCGCGAAAAGATGCTTTTCGCGCCAAAGAATCCGACGACCGTCATGCCAGGCAGGGTTGCGGGCTAAGCTTGAATGCACGGAGCGAAGGAGCGCCGGAGCGTTTGACCCTGAGAGCGGCAGCATTTGCCGCCATTGCGATAATTCAGATAAGTGCGCAGTAACAGGAAAGCATAAATGACAGCGAAGGAAGCGGTACCTGTCCGTGATGGTGAACGCGCGGACGATGACTTTTCAGTAATCCAGCCCACTGGTTTCTCTCCCGTGCAGGTGGAGGACCGTGCCCGACAGTTGCTGTTTTCGCCCCGGGCCCTGGTTATCGCCGGCAGTATGCTATTCGGCTTACTGATCCTCGTTTATCTCCTGGTAGCCCGCTCACTCATTTTCGAAACCCAGCCCGCAGATGCCGACATCAAAGTCAGTGGCTTTGCCATTCCGCTCGGCGACGGACACCTGGTCTTGCCGGGCGACTACGAATATACCGTGACTGCGACCGGCTACCTGCCGAAGAGCGGGAAGGTTTCCGTATCCGGAGAGAAAAACAGCCGCCACGCCGTCACGCTGGAGCGTCTGCCCGGCCACCTGCAGGTGGTGAGCGATCCTCCCGTGCCAGTGCGCATCCTGATCGACGGCGCCGAGGTCGACAGCGAGCAGGGACTGGCCCAAAACATCCCCGCTGGCCGCAAGCGCATCACTGTGCTCACCGACCGCTACCTGCCCTTCACCCGGGAGGTGGATATCGAGGGGCTGGACAATACCCAGCGCCTGCAGGCCAAGCTGCGCCCAGCCTGGGCCAGCGTGCGCATTAGCAGCAACCCACCGGGCGCCACCGTCACGGTCGAGGGTGAGGTACTGGGCACGACGCCGATGACAGCCGAGCTTATTCAGGGCGATCGCGTGGTGGAAATATCCAAGCCGCAGCACAAGACTGCCCAGGTACCGGTTGCCGTCACCGCCGGCGTCGATCAGACCCTCACTCCGGTGGACCTGGCCGCCGCAGACGGAATACTGCGTCTCGCCAGTACGCCTGACGGCGCCAGTGTCACCGTCAATGGTGAATTCCGGGGGCGCACCCCGCTGGATGTTGAACTCGAACCGGGCTCCACCCACCAGGTGCGTCTGTTCAAAGATGGTTATTCCGCCGTTGAGCGCACTATCGATATCGCCGCCGGGGTCGAGCGAGAGATGACCATCGATCTCTCCGCCGTATTCGGCAAGGTGCGCATCACCAGCAGTCCGGCCAACGCGGAAGTTTACATCGACGGCCGTCTGGCAGGCAGCGCAGGGGAAACCTTCACCCTGCCCGCGCGCAGCCACCGTATTGTGGTACGCAAAGACGGCTTCGAAGATTACGAGACCACGGTCGTGCCCAGCGCCAAACTGGAGCAGAGTATCCGCGCCGTGCTGCTGACCGCCGAACAGGCTCGCTGGAGTCAGGTGCCGGCGGAGGTCACCCATGGCGCAGGCGGTCGCATGCTTCTGATGCGACCCAATGCGCGATTCACGATGGGCTCCTCCCGTCGCGAGCAGGGTCGTCGCGCCAATGAGGTCATGCGTCAGGTCGCCCTGAACCGGCCCTTCTACCTGGGCACCACCGAGGTTACCAATCGCGAATATCGTCGCTACCAGCGCATGCACTCCTCCAGCCATGTGAACGGTGTCAGCCTGGACAATGACAACCTGCCAGTGGTGAACATCAGCTGGGCAGACGCGGCCATGTTCTGCAACTGGCTCAGTGCCCGCGATGGCCTGAGACCGGTCTATCGCGCCGAGGGCAATCGCATAGTCGGCTTTGATGCCAGCGCCAATGGCTATCGCATGCCAACCGAGGCCGAGTGGGCCTGGGCTGCCCGATTTGAGGGTGGCAGCATGAAGAAGTTTCCCTGGGGTAATGAGCTGCCGGTACAAAAAAATTCCGGCAACTATGCCGACAACAATGCGGCGCAACTGGTGCCCGCAGTTCTCCGTACTTACAGCGACCGCTACGCCGCCACGGCCCCGGTTGCCAGCTACCAGCCCAACTCACTGGGCGTCTACGACCTGGGCGGCAATGTCTCGGAATGGATTCACGACCTCTACACCATCGGTACCGGACTCTCCATGCGCAGGGAGGAGAACCCGGTTGGCCCGCAGGACGGTGACTACCACGTGATCCGCGGCTCAAGCTGGCGCCATGCCGGACTGACGGAACTGCGCCTTTCCTATCGGGATTACGGCGCCGAACCGCGCAATGACGTCGGATTTCGATTGGCTCGGTGGGTCAACTAGGAGACAGATATGCAACGTCACCTGAACAGGAAAAAAGACACCCTCTTCCCTATCGGGCGAATGGAGCAGGC
The DNA here is from genome assembly GCF_001750105.1 of Microbulbifer aggregans. Taxonomy (NCBI): domain Bacteria; kingdom Pseudomonadati; phylum Pseudomonadota; class Gammaproteobacteria; order Cellvibrionales; family Microbulbiferaceae; genus Microbulbifer; species Microbulbifer aggregans. Next base: position 1,736,587 of record NZ_CP014143.1, on the reverse strand, counting down.
AGCCTTTCCGCGCCCCATGATTTTGCTTGGTGCACTGATGTTCTCGGTATCCATTGCATTCGCGAGCGCATCCATCGCTGCGGAGGAAGCAACGGAAGCCGAGAAAGAAGAGCAGGAGCCGGTGCAGGTCGCCCAGGTCGAGGAAAAAGCCAGCGAGAGTGGCAGTTCCGGCTCAACGGGAAACGATGCGGACGAATACGAAGCCACAGAGGAAATCTCCGAGGATCTGTCTGTTTCTTTCCCCGTGGATATCTAGACCATGCAACCACTGGAAAAAGCATCGCAACCATAACGAACAACAGAACGAACAACAGAGTCTGCAGGGGTTGAAGAACATCGCTTCACCCCGGTAATTGAGCGAGAAGCACTATGAAATTCAAGTCGTCCGATTTTGTCTTCCAGCTATTTGCCCTGCTGGCGGCAGTCATCCTCGTGCACGCCGTGTATGTCGCGATAATCCGCCCGAATGCCGACGCACTGATCGAAGAACAACTGGCGCGGGAAGCCGCTGGTGAAACCTACGTTCAGCAACGTTCTCTGTATATCGTGATGCGCGACTACGAGCAGGAAGCGTGCTTTGTGCTGATGCTCTGGGCCATGGCCATCATGGGCCTCAAAGCGCAGCGCAGCATGCGCGAACGCCGCCTGCTGGACAAGGCGCTGCTCAATGTGAGTGAGGGAACCCCAATCCTGCCCGAGGACGCCAGGGACCTGTCGCGCCCGATCCAGGCACTGCCGGAGGAAGAGCGAAACTACCTGCTGCCCCGCGCCCTGCTCACGGCGCTACAGCGATTCGCCTCCACCAAAAATGTGGCGGCGGTTTCGAACTCAGTCAAAGAGGTCTGTGAAACCGAGGGCGACCGGCTGGATTCCGAACTGGCCATGGTCCGGTATATCACCTGGGCCATTCCGTCGATCGGGTTCATCGGCACCGTGCGCGGTATCGGTGAAGCCCTCTCCCAGGCCCACAAAGCTGTGGAGGGCGATATCGCCGGTGTGACGGTGAGCCTGGGTGTGGCTTTCAACTCCACCTTCATCGCCCTGGTCATCAGTATCGTGATCATGTTTTTCACCCATCAGCTCCAGCTCATGCAGGAGCGGCTGGTGCTGGACACACAGAATTATTGCGACAACCATCTGCTGCGGTTCCTCAAGGTCGGCTGACAGAAGTCCGATAGCAGAAAAGAAACGGTGACAAAACAGCACTCCGCCCCGGCAGCCTGGCTGTCCGCGGCTGGAAAGTGAAAAGAGGAATGCCCTATGGGACAAGGTGTCCTTGAAATCAACGACTGCGGACTGCGTGTCTTTACCGGCACGGATGAGATTCTTGAGAGCCCGGGCATCGCAGTAGTCGAGCCACAGAAAATTCTGGTAGGCACCGCAGCGCAGATGCGCGCCCGCTGCCACCCCACCCAGGTCAACAATCAGTTCTGGCGCCGCCTCAGCCTCGAGAGCCTGAAGTCGGAAAATGCCCGCTGTCGACACCATGCCGACCTGGCCTACTGTCATCTGCAGGAGGTTGCCGACCACTGCGACCTGCCAGAGGAGGTTGCCCTGGCAGTGCCCGGCAATTTCAGCCGCGAGCAGCTCGCCCTGCTACTCGGAATCATCAAAGAGAGTCCAATCAACGCGGTGGGATTGGTCGATGCCGCCACTGCCTGCCTCAGTGCCACTGCACCACGAGGCGTCCATCTCCATATCGAACTTCAGCGTCAGCAGACCCTGGTCAGCCGGATCGCCGTGCATGAACAGTCGGTGCTGGATATTGCCGAGACCGTCAACGATGCCGGCCTGCAGAATTTCCAGGACGCCTGGGCCCGGGTATTTACGGACGCATTCATCATGCAGTGCCGCTTTGACCCGTTGCATTCGGCAGAGGCCGAGCAGCAGCTCTATGACCTGATGCCTCAATGGATCAACCGCGCCATGCGCGGCGGCGAGGTGCTGGCCGAGATGGAAGACCGCACTGCAAAGGTGACACTGCGCCAGTTGCAGGATGCCAGCACACCGATCCTCTCCCGGGTAAGGGCGCTGATCGAAAACCTGTCGGAATCCACCAGCGTCGTGTTCGTGTCCCACCGCTGGGCGGAAATCCCGGGCGGAGCACAGCTCGCCGAGCGCATTCACCTGCTGCCTCACAACTGTATCGCCCAGGCCATCTCCGGTCGCTGGGAACAGATTTTCAGCGCGTCCGAGGCCCTGCCCTTGATCAACGCCCTGGATTCGGCGCCCCCCAGCGAGGTGGCCGTTCAGGTAAACAGCGCCGCCGAAGCGGCGGCGACGCACCTGTTGTTCGGCCATCGGGCATTGGCTGCACAGCAGCCGCTGTTTGTCAGCTGGCAGGAAGGCAAGCTCAATATCACCCCCACTCCGCCGGAACATCCCGCAGGTACAGTAACCAGCCACGCCGGCCGTCTCGCACTGCGGGTGGATGCCGGTGCGCAATTGATGCTGAACGGCCAGGAGATCTCTACCCCGGTCAATCTCACGGCCGGCGACAGAATCGGGGTCGCCGATCTTGAAGACGTAATCACTGCAATCAGCGTGGAGCGTTATGGCGCGTAAGAAAAGGCGGTTTTCCGCCTTCAGCCTGTCGTTTCTGGACATCATGTCCTGCGGCTTCGGTGCCGTTGCGCTGATCTTTTTGATTATCAAGCACGGCTCCGACCAGGACATTCAGGCCGAAAACCAGGATCTCGCTGCAGAGGTCAACCTACTGCAGGAAGAGGTGGAGTTTGGTCGCGAGCACCTGGTGCTGGCCAGAAACACCCTCGACGTCACCAGCGACGAACTGGCGGACGCCCAGGGTCTGGCTCGCCGGATCATGGAACAGATAGAGGAAGTCAAAGGCAATATCGCCGAGATCGATAGCAACACCGAAGAACAGGATATCAAGCGCCTGCAGGAAAAACTCAAGAAGCTAGAGGAAGCGAAGAAGCAGCTCGAGGCCGAGAATAAAAAACTCGGCAACAACGTGCGCAAGTTTGTCGGGGACGGCGATCGGCAGTATCTCACCGGCCTCCGCCTCGGTGGCGACCGCATTCTGATCCTGCTGGATGCTTCCGCCAGCATGCTGGGCGACGAGCTGATCAAGGTAATCCGCACCCGCAATATGTCGTCGCGGGTCAAGCGTGAGACTGAAAAGTGGCGCCGTGCCGTGACCACTGTTTCCTGGCTCACTGCGCAATTCCCCCAGGACAGCCAGTACCAGATCTTCACCTTCAATACCGGCTTCAGGGCTGCAATTCCCGGCACCGAGAGCCGCTGGCTGAATGTGGATGACCGGGACCAGATGGACCAGGCCATCAAGGAGCTGGACAAGATCGTACCGGAGGATGGCACCAGCCTGGAGCGGGTCTTCAATGCCATCAATGGTATGAGCCCACTGCCGGACAACATCATCCTGATCACAGACGGCCTGCCTACCCAGGGCATGAAAGCACCGCGCGGCAATACGATTTCCGGCAAGAAGCGCCTGGATCTGTTCAAGCGTGCCGTCAAGGCACTGCCGAAAGACGTTCCGGTGAATGTCATTCTGGCGCCCATGGAGGGCGACCCCTACGCCGCCAGTGAATTCTGGAAACTCGCCATGGAAACCCAGGGATCGTTCCTGGCACCGTCGAGGGACTGGCCATGAGACGCAACCGCAACAAGCGACAACAGGAAGAGTTCAACATTTCCTTTCTCGACGTCATCTGCTGTGGCTTCGGTGCCATCGTACTGCTGCTGATGATCGCCAAGACCGTCGAACCCATCGTGCTGGAGGAGGCCGAGCTGGACCTCGACGGACAGGTGGAAGACTTGCAGCAACAACTCGCTGAAATCCGCGGCGAGACCACGGTGCTCAACCGCGATCTCAATGCCAAGCGCGAGCAGCTGGATATCGAGCGCGAGCGCATCGCCATTCTGCGCGGCGAGCTTGAAACCCTGCAGGCCCAGTTCGCGCGCAAGACCGAGGGCGAGTCGGAGGAAGGCAAGGTTCGCGGTGAGCTTACCGTCGCCCTGCAGAGCCTGACCGAGGAAATGCGTCGCCTGCTCGGTGAAAACTACCAGCGCAAGAACAATGTCATCGGCGGTATCCCGGTCGACAGCGAGTACATCCTGTTCATCATCGACACCTCCGGCAGTATGTTCAACTACGGCTGGGATCGCATGATGGAAGAGATGGTGAATACCCTGAACCTGTATCCCAATGTCAAAGGCATTCAGGTCATGAACGATATGGGGGACTATATGTTCTCCAACTACCGCAACAAGTGGATCCCCGATACCCCCGGGCGCCGCGACGCCATCCTGCAACGCCTGAAATCCTGGAACCCCTTCAGTAACTCCAGCCCGGTAGAGGGAATCCAGAAGGCGGTGCGCAGTTTCTATGACCCGAACAAGAAGATCAGTATTTATGTGCTGGGGGATGAATTTACCGGCAAGTCGATTCGCAATGTGATGCTGGCTGTGGATCGCGTCAACGCGCAACACGGGGAGAGCAAGCGCAATGTGCGTATTCACGCCATCGGCTTCCCGATCCAGTTCTCGCGCCCCCCACACCTGCAGACCACCGGTCTACGCTTTGCAGCATTGATGCGGGAATTGACCTACCGCAATGGCGGTACTTTCGTCGGTCTTAACGATTTCCGCTAGAAAGAGAGCCTGCTCAGGAGTTGATTATGGCTAACAGACAGAAAGGTTTTCTCTCCGCGATGCGAGTGGCCCTCGCATCGGCAGCCCTGCTCCTTGGCGCCTGCTCCCACACAGTAAAGGTGGACGGAGAATTCCCCCAGCCGGTCGGCCCCCAGCATCCACTGACGGTGGGCGTCTACCTGAGTGAGGATTTCCGCGAATTCACCCATCACGAAGACAGCGAAGACCGGGACGAGTGGAATATCAGCACTGGCAGAGCACAGGAAAACCTCTTCCAGACCGTGCTCAGTTCCATGTTTTCCGAAACCGTTCCCCTCGGCCAGTACCCGGCCAATCTGCCCAGCGATGTCGAACTGGTGATTGTTCCTGAGATCCGCGAGCTGCAATTCACCATGCCGCGGGAAACCAGGGTCAATATCTTTGAGGTCTGGATCAAGTATGACATGCACGCCTATGCACCGAACGGTGACTCTGTCGCCAGCTGGGTGATTACCGCCTATGGCAAGACGCCGACCGCGTTCCTCAAGTCGCGGGAAGCCGCGCTGGCCCAGGCGATCAATGTCGCGCTGCGGGATGCAGGTGCCACGCTCTACACCGGCTTTGCCCGGGTGCCGGAGATGCAGGCACTGATCGATGAAAAGCGCCGGGCCATATCGCTGGAACAAATTCCGTCACCGACCGACACCGCCAGTGCCACGGATGCACCGGTGGAATAGCGCGTAAAGACATCGAGGGATGCGCCTTCAACATCGCATCCCCCCTGTGCCGGCAGGGAGCTGTCGCCGGCACCATCGCCCCGGAGCCCCACCCTTCGGGGCCGAGCAATTGACAGGAGGTTGTTGTGGTTAGAACCCTATTTGTTTTTGCGCTGGTCTTGCTGAGCGGCTGCACCACAGTCGTTATCGACGAGTACCGCCGCAGCAATGGAGAGCTGGCAAAAGGGGATAGCGTGGTCATCCTCGGGCGCAGGCACTCCAGTGATTACGAGACGGAGCCCGACCTGATCGACTGCGTCGGCCGCCAGCTGCACAACCCCGACGCCGGCCTGAATATCATTCCGGAACGGCAGTTTGTCGATGCCATGTACCCCTGGTTTGAGCCGCGCACGGCACCGATGCACCTGCGCTCACTGGACCGCATGCTGGAAAACCAGGAACTGCGAGCGCGTCTTGAAACCTACGGGGTGAAGTACATCATCTGGATCGATGGCTCCACCGAAACCACTGCCAGTGCGGGCTCTATCGGTTGCTCCATCGGTACCGGTGGTGCCGGCTGCTTCGGCTTCGGCACCTGGGACAAGGAGTCGGACTACGAGGCATCGGTGTGGGATTTCCGTGATCAGGAACTCTCCGGCAAACTCAGTGCAGATGCCAAGGGCACCTCCTATATGCCGGCCATCGTTGTGCCCATTCCCCTGATCGCCCGGGTGCAGACCAACGCGTGTAAGGGCATGGCCCTGCAGCTACAGGAGTTTCTGCTGCCCTCGCAGACAACCAATCAGAAATCCTAGGGAGGCAAAGGATCGATGCATACTTTCAATAAAATACTCATCGCTACCCTGCTCGCGACCACCGTCGGTTGTGCATTCAACCCGGCCACCAACCGGCCTGACCTGGTGCTGATGTCCGAGGAAAAGGAAATCAACATCGGCAAGGAAATGCATGAAAAAATTGTCGCCAGTACACCGATCTACAAGGATCCGGTGCTGACCGCCTACGTGGAGCACGTGGGGCAGAAAGTTGCCAAGGCCAGTGACCGACCAGAGCTGACCTATACCTTCACCATCATCGACAGCCAGGACATCAATGCCTTCGCCCTACCGGGTGGCTATGTGTACATCAATCGCGGCCTGCTCACCTACCTGCACTCTGAAGCGGAGATGGCCGCTGTACTCGCCCATGAGGTCGGCCACATTACAGCGCGCCATGCCGTGCGCCAGAAAACCGCAGCCACCGGTGCCGGCGTGGCCTCGGTACTCTCGGTGCTCGTTACCGGCAGCGGTGTCGTCGGGGACGTAGCCAACCTGTGGGGCACTGCGGCGGTTAAAGGCTATGGCCGCGAAATGGAACTGGAGGCAGACCGCTTCGGCGCCCAGTACATGTACAACGCCGGCTACGACCCCCAGTCCATGATTAATGTGATCGGCCTCCTCAAGGACCAGGAGACCTTCGCACGGCGCAAGGCGCGACTGGAGGGCAAGAAACCACAGACCTATCACGGTGTTTTCTCCACCCACCCGCGCAACGATATTCGCCTGCAGGAAGTAGTAGCGGCTGCGGGTAAGCTGCCCGAAGACAAGAAAACCACCAAGGTGGAATATTACCGCGAGAAAACCGAAGGACTCGTCTACGGAAAAAATGCGCAGCAGACGGAAAAAAACCGCTACAACCACCAGCGCCTGGGCTTTTCCCTGCTGTTCCCCGAGGACTGGAAAGTGGAAAACCAGCGTTCGGCAATTGTTGGCACGGCACCGGACAGCAGCGCCACCATCACCATCAAGGTGGCGCAGCGCAACGGCAACCAGCCGGCGGACATGGCCCTGCGCGAGGTTTACGATGTGCGCACCCTCGAGCAGGATGAGGAACTCAACCAGTACAGATTGACCGGCCATACCGGCAAGCTTCCATCGTCCGCTACCGGGGCACCGGATCGAGTGGCGGTTATCTACTATGGCAGCCGGCAGTACATGCTCGAGGGCAAAATCCAGGGCGATGCCCCGGACAAGGACGTCAAAGAGCAGTACGACAACCTGTTCCTTACCAGCATCCGCAGCTTCCGTCCGCTACGCAAGAGTGATGTCGTCCAACCCGATATCAAACGGGTCAAATATGTGCAGGCCAATGAGAAGACCACCTTTGCCTCACTGGCCCGGCACATGGATATCGGCGACTACGCTGAAGAACAGCTGCGCTTGCTGAACGGCTACTATCCCCGCGGCGAACCCAAACCCGGTGAATGGATCAAGATCGTCCAGTGAAACAGGGGGAGGTCCATGTCATGGGCCTCCCGACAAATGGTTCACAGAGTCACATTTTGTATAGTGAGGTGAACATTTCCGACGTTTGCCTCCTACCCCTTCAGAAGACAATAGAGCAATAACAATAAGTAAACCCAAAAGGAGAGCCCCATGAACGGCCTGATGATGGGAACACAACTCACCCTGACCGGTATCATGCGTCACGCGCAGCAGAATTTTCCGGACAGTGAAATCGTCTCGGTCACTGCCGACAATCCCCTGCACCGCTACCGCTATGGCGATGCCTTTGCGCGGATTGCACAGCTAGCCAATGCCCTGCAGGGCCTCGGCGCCCAGTCTGGTGACCGGATCGGCACCCTCGCCTGGAATGACTACCGGCACTTCGAACTCTATTACGCAACGTCTTGCTCCGGTCTGATCTGCCACACCATCAACCCGCGTCTGTTTGCCGAGCAGATCGCCTACATCATCCAGCATGCAGAAGACCAGTGGTTGTTTATTGACCCAATGTTTGTGCCTTTGCTGGAAGCGCTTTCTGATCAGCTGACATCGGTGAAGGGCTATATCCTGCTAACCGACAGCGCCAACATGCCCGATACCACCCTGGCCAACGTGCACTGTTACGAGACACTGATCGAAGGGCATCCCAGCACCTTTGACTGGCCGGATCTGGATGAACAATCGGCCGCTGCACTCTGCTACACCTCGGGAACCACCGGCAACCCCAAGGGAGTGCTGTACTCCCACCGGGCGATGGTGCTGCACACCTATGGCGTGCTGTTGCCCAACGTGTTCAATCTGCAGCAGCACGAGGCTGTTCTCCCTGTTGTACCCATGTTCCACGTCAACGCCTGGTCAATTCCCTATGCGGTGCCGGCCGTGGGTGCCAAGCTGGTGTTCCCGGGTCCGAAGATGGCCGATGGTGAGACCCTCAGCAAGCTGATGAACGCTGAAGGGGTCACTATCGCTGCCGGAGTTCCCACAGTCTGGATGGCGCTGCTCAAGTATCTGCGCGACAACGAAGAAACACTCACCAGCCTGAACCGGGTGGTGGTCGGGGGATCCGCCTGCCCCTGGGCGATCATGGAGGAGTTCGAGCAGCGTCACGGTGTCTACACCCACCACGCCTGGGGCATGACAGAAATGAGCCCGCTTGGCACCTACAACAGCCGTGTAGATGAGACCCTGCCCCCCGAGGAAGCCCGCACCCTGCGACTCAAGCAAGGCGTCGCGGCCTATGGCGTCGAAATGCGCATCGTCGACGCCGAGGGCAAGGAGTTACCCCGGGATGGCGTCGCTTTTGGTGCGCTGCAGGTTCGCGGGCCCTGGGTCTGTGAACGCTATTTCAAAGCCGGGGAGTCAGCGCTGACCGCCGATGGCTGGTTTGATACTGGCGATGTGGCCACCATTGATTCCAAGGGCTACCTGGGTATTACCGACCGCACCAAGGATGTCATCAAATCCGGGGGGGAGTGGATCTCCTCGATCGAATTGGAGAATATCGCCGCAGCGCAGCCCGGCGTTGCCGAGGCGGCTGTGATCGGCGTACCTCATGAAAAGTGGAGTGAGCGCCCACTCCTTGTGGTGGTGCCCACCGTTGGTGCGCAGCTGGATCGCCAAACCCTGCTGAGCGCATTCGAGGGCAAAGTAGCCAAATGGTGGATTCCAGAGGACTGTGTCGTCGTCGACGAAATTCCACATACGGCAACCGGCAAAGTGAGCAAGAAAGATCTGCGCGAGCAATTTGCCGAGCACCGCTGGCCCGAAGAGGCCCCCGCGTAACCAGAACCCTTCGCCGGCCGGGCCTGGTGCCCGGCCAGGCTTTTCCCACCCCGTTTCGTCACTTCTTTCTGGTATAAGAGGGGCTTGCCTCCCGCACCGGAAAACCTATGTTACCCAGAAGCCTGAGCCCCATATTCGCCCTGCTGATTGCACTGACAGGAGCCATTTCCGACACACTTGCCGCCCAGCAGGCTGAACCGCTCGTCATTGCCCACCGGGGCGCCTCCGCATATCTGCCCGAGCATACTCTTGAAGCCAAAGCCCTGGCCTATGGTATGCGTCCCGACTATATCGAGCAGGATCTGGTATTGAGCAAGGACAATCGATTGATCGTCATGCACGACATCACCCTCGATAACGTCACCGATGTGGCCAAACAATTCCCCGACAGGGCGCGGGAAAATGGACATTTCTACACCATCGACTTCACCCTGAAAGAACTCAAGCAACTACGGGTGAGTGAGGCTTTCAAGCGCAGTGGACAGACTGTCGAGCAGAAATATCCCGGCCGTTTCCCACTGTGGAAATCCAGTTTTCAGCTCTCCACATTCGAGGAGGAACTGGAACTGATCCAGGGGCTGAATCAATCCCTGGGCTATGACATTGGAATTTATCCGGAAATCAAGAAACCCTGGTTCCATCACCGTGAAGGCAGGGATATCGCCAGGCGCACTCTGGAGGTGCTGCAGCGCTATGGATATAGGAACGCGGCGCAGAAGGTATTTCTGCAGAGCTTTGATCCCGAGGAACTGCAGCGCATCGATCGCGAGCTGATGCCGGACATGGGAATGGATTTACCGCTGGTGCAGCTCATCGCCGAAACCAGCTGGGGCGAAAAGCAGGTGGAGCGGGAAGGTTTCCTGGTCAACTACAGCTATGACTGGATCCGGGAGCCCGGCGGCCTGGCAAAGGTCGCCGGCTATGCCGATGCCATTGGCCCCTGGGCGGTGATGCTCGTACGGAAGGGCGACAGCGGACTGCAGGCCAGCGCGTTGCGGGAGGAGGCACGGCGCCTCGGATTGCCTGTGCATGCCTACACATTCCGCGCCGACACCCTGCCCGAGAACCTGGAGGGGATAGAGGGCTTCGACGACCTGCTTGCCCTGTTCATCAACCAGCTTGCAGTCGAGGGACTGTTTACCGATCACCCGGACAGGGTTCGTGCCTTCATCGATCGGCAGCGCGAGGCCGCCGCGCTAGCGGATCACTGAGCACCCCCCCGTAAACGGTTTTATTACAGACCGAGAAGAAATGTCTCGGAATACCGACGGAGGAGGAAAAGCTCAGCCGACTATACTTGCCCGGAGCGCAGATCTGGAGCTCCGCACCATGGAAAATGAACTGCAGTCGCTCCTGGCATCCACCAAGTCCATTGTGGAAGTGGCCGGTTACGCCATCGAAGTTTTCGGCGTGCTGGTAATGATTATTGCCACCGTTAACTCCACCGCGCACTTCCTCCGTACCCGCGGCAACGTTTCTCGGGAAGAGGCCTATACCCAGTACCGCCAGAGCCTTGGCCGCGGCATTATCCTGGGGCTGGAATTTCTGATTGCCGGGGATATTGTCAGGACTGTCGTCGTCGCCGAAACACTGCAAAATGTCGGCACTTTGGCGCTGATCGTTTTTATCCGCACGTTTCTCAGTATCACTCTGCATCTGGAGGTGGAGGGACGCTGGCCCTGGCAGGACAAGCCGCAACGGCAGCCGAAGTGAACGCCCACTCTCCCGACTCCCGTTAACTCTGCCTCGTATCCACCAGCCCCGGCTCTTCGCAGCGGTTGCAGCGGACATCCGATAGAACAACAATGACGCTTCAATTGCGCCGGCGGGGAAACCCGCGGCACCTGTACTCAATCGGGGGATTTGCCACCATCACCAGATCAGATAGTCCTGGACGCATCTTGATCCTGACGGCTCTCGCCATGGCAGCCTTTGCAGGCAACTCCCTGCTCTGCCGTGCAGCACTCCTGCATACCGCCATCGACCCGGCCAGTTTCACCGCGATACGGCTACTTTCGGGAGCAGTTTTCCTTTACTTGCTGATATTGCTGCGTCGGGAGGGCACCAAAGAAAAGGCGGGCAGCTGGGGCTCGGCCCTGCTGCTGTTTCTCTACGCCGCCGCCTTCTCTTTCGCTTATATCAGCCTGTCCGCCGCCACCGGCGCACTGCTATTATTCGGCGCCGTGCAGGTCACCATGATTGGCGTCGGTGTGCTCTCCGGTGAAAATCTCCGCACAACTCAACTGATCGGGATCTCACTCGCCCTGGCGGGGCTGGTCGGCCTTCTGCTGCCGGGAATTACCGCGCCGGCACCTCAAGGGGCGGCGCTGATGGTCCTGGCCGGAGCCGCCTGGGGTGGCTATTCGCTACGCGGCCGCGGTGCCGGCAACCCCACCCTGGTCACCAGTGGAAATTTCGTCCGCACCCTGCCTCTGGTTGCCTTGCTGGTACTTGGAACCCTTGACCATCTCGCAGTCGATGCTGCGGGGATTGCCCTCGCCATCGCGTCCGGCGCCCTGGCATCCGGGCTCGGTTATGCACTCTGGTACGCCGCCCTTCCCCACTTGCGCGCCAGCAGCGCCGCCACAGTCCAGCTGAGCGTGCCTGTCATCACTGCCGTCGCCGGGGCACTGCTGTTATCGGAACCGATTACTCTGCGTCTGGTTGTCGCGTCTCTGGCAATCCTGGGCGGAATCGCCATAGTGATTCACTCGGGTCGGCGCTCCTGAATGCAGCGCATAGAATCGCGTGAACCCACTGGCGGAGCGACATCGTCGCTGCAATCTGATACTTAACCAAAAACAGGGAGAGGAAAATGCTGAAAACCACTACCAGTGTTGTCGAGGGGCAAGAAGTCCGCGAGTACTTCGGCGTTGTTGTGGGCGAGGCGATATTGGGCGCCAATGTCTTCAAGGATATCTTCGGCTCCATCCGCGATATCGTCGGTGGCCGCTCTGGCTCCTACGAGAAGGAGATGGCACGCGCCAGGGCCCTCGCATTTGCGGACATGGAAGAGAGCGCCAAGGCTTTGGGCGCCAATGCCATCATCGGGATAGATATCGACTACGAGGTGGTCGGCGCACAGGGTGCCATGATGATGGTGAGTGTCAGCGGAACCGCGGTGCGACTGCGCTGAGACCTGTGCTGGCGTAGTGCAGGGTTTGGTATAGGCTAAATAGAGCGAGGCGCCGAAAGATCCGTCCGGCGCCCGGCAACACACGAACACCTTCTGAGGAGGTCCCTATGCATTGCCCTGTCTGCAAGGACGTCAGCCTGGTCAACGCGGAGCGCGAGGGTATCGAGATCGATTACTGCCCCAACTGCCGCGGCATCTGGCTAGATCGTGGCGAGCTGGACAAGATCATCGAGCGGTCCGCATCCGACGCGGTTGGCGCCGCCGCCCACCGAGAGCATCATGCCCAGACGCCCCACAAACAGAAACGCAACCTGATCACCGAATTGTTCGATTTCTGAAAGGCGGGCCAGCCGGTGCTGGCCCCCCGCCCTGCCTTACCGATATATTGTCTGCTGCGACAGAAAAATCGGGAGGCGCCCATGGAAACGGATCGGGCACATTTTCTTTCTGAGGTAGAAGCGCGACTGTTGCGGCTATTTTCCGCTTCCAAAAGCGGTTATCGCCTGTCGCCTCAGGAACGCCACCGCCTTGAAGGCTTCATGCAGGCCGGCGTATTTCTCAACCTCACCGACAATGCGGCGCTGGAAGGATTGATGGAGCAGTGCCATCAGGCAGTGTTCAACAAGAGTATCGCCGAGCGCAGGGCTGAGAACCCGCTGAACGCCAGCTACGAGCGCATCGATTACAGCCCCTATGAACAGCCCGCCTACATCCGTCACCAGGGCCGCAGAAGCCGCAAGAGGGAGTCGGAGGAGGCCGGCTAAGCCCGGCCCCGCGCAATAAGCAATTTATTCGAAACGTGAAAAGTCCGCCGGCCGTTTTTCCATAAACGCGGTCCCGGCCTCTTTGAACTCCTCTGAGCCCAGGCGCTTCTGGAAGTGCAGCGCTTCCTCCTGAATCACCTGTGCACCAGCCTCGCGGGTTCCTGCTCGCAACAGGCGCTTGGTCAGCCGCACCGCTTCCGGCGCCTTGGTGGCCAGTTCCGCCGCCGTCATACGCGCCTGGTTCAACACTTCATTTGCCGGCAGGGCCGCGTTACAGAGACCGAGGGCAACAGCCTCTGCAGCATCAAACTTTTTACTCAGCAGCAACAGCTCTGATGCGCGGGCATGGCCCATGATCCGGGGCATGAAGAAGCTGGAGCCGTATTCCGGACACAATCCCAGGTCCACGAAAGGCATCTTGAACATGGCGTCGTCGCCGGCAAACGCCATATCGCAGTGCAGCAGCATGGTGGTGCCGATACCCACCGCGGGGCCGTTGATGGCGGCCACTACTGGCTTTGGAAAGCTGTACAGCGCCAACATGAACTGGAACACCGGTGACTCCTCACTGGAAGCAGAGCCTCCCAGGAAATCCATCAGGTCGTTGCCGCTGGTGAAGACGCCCTCGGCACCGGTAATGATCACGACGCGTACCTCGCCACTGTCCGCCGCACTGTTCAGCAGCTCCGCCATGGCCGCATACATGGCCATGGTCAGGGCGTTCTTGCGCTCGGGGCGGTTAATGGTAATTTCCAGTACGCGGTCAGTCAGCTGTGCCTGGATTTCTGCACATGAGCTCTGCATGGGCTTCTCCGATTCGTTCAATTGACAGGTGGCAGGCCTGACAGGACAGAGCGCCGCCACGGATAGCCCCATGGTAGCGGCTCCATCCGGCAATGGCAGTTCCGAATCGCTCAGTTTTGGTGACGGGGTCTGTCTCAGGGACAGGCACTATCCAGGCCAGGACATCGTAGCAAGGGCATTGCTGTCACAGGGAATCAAAGTTGAGCGGGAGGCCGTGACAGGGTCTTCGAAACCAACGGCGAAGCCCACGCGCCTGATGGAGCATACTGGCAAGCGCTCAGGCGACGGCGGGAGCGGGACAGCGCCGGTCTCTATGCTCCAATCAAGGAATCATTGCACCAACTCAACCGCATCGAGACAGGGGTTCCACAGACGGGTGCCGACGATGGACAGGTTTTTTACCGTGTTTTCCATTCGGTAGCCTCCCGACCTTATAATGTCGCCAATATTGAGCTTTTTCTCGCAATTTCAGTTTTGATCAGCAACCGCCCAGTGCGCGCTAATCTGTATCTGATCAAAACCCAACCAGGTGTTCTTTTTTTCATGACCGTTACGTATAGCTCCTACCTCAAGGTTGACGAACTACTCAAGTGCCAACACCCCCTCTCCGAGGGACCAGAGCACGATGAACTGCTGTTTATCACCATTCACCAGAGCTACGAGCTCTGGTTCAAGCAGCTGTTGCACGAACTGGACTTCCTCATCCGCCTTTTCAATCAGGGCGAACAGAACCGGGCGCTGCACACTTTGAAAAGGGTCGATTCCATTTACCGCACCCTGATCCAGCAGGTGGATATCCTGGAAACCCTGACCCCGCTGGAGTTCATGTCATTCCGGGACCGTTTGTCCACCGCCAGCGGCTTCCAGTCCTACCAGTTTCGCGAGCTCGAGTTCCTCTATGGGGCCAAAGATGCCAAGAAGCTGGAGAACTACCCGGAGGGTTCCGAGCACCACCAGCGTCTGCAGAAGCGCCTGGAGAGCCCGACCCTGTGGGATGCCTTCCTCGGCTTCCTCGCGGGACAGGGCCACGACATTCCCGACAGCGTCCTGAACCGCGACTACTCCAAGGTCGCTGATCCCTCGAAGGCAGTTCAGCGCGTATTGATCGATATTTACCGCAACGATCCCCTGGTAAGCGAAATCTGCGAGGCGCTGGTGGATATCGACACCTCGCTGCAGCAGTGGCGCTACCGGCATGTGAAGATGGTGGAGAGAACGATTGGCAGCAAAATGGGGACCGGCGGCTCCAGCGGCGTAGGCTACCTGCAGAGCACCCTTTTCCGCCCGGTCTTCCCGGATCTGTGGGCAATCCGTTCCGAGTTCTGACGGGAGTCCGGTCTGAAGGGGCCCGGCCACCTTCAGACCGGGATCGACAGGCATAAAAAAAGCCAGCTGATAGCTGGCTTTTTTTGGTTCGCCCCGGGCGAGGTGAGGATTACTCCTCAAACGGTACCAGGGACACCTGGATACCCGGGTTCACCTCTTTCGCCGCGTCGGCAATGCTCACATAGGTGTCCGCGCTGGACTTGTTGTGGGCACGTACGATAACGATCGCCTGCGGGTTCTCAGCAAACAGCTGAGCGATACGAGCACGTACTGCGCGGGTATCGATGCGGCTCGGACCCATGTAGATCTCGTCGTTGGCGTTGACGGTCAGCAGAATGTTCTGCTTATCGGGGTCCGGCGGAGTCTGTTCGGTCTGGTCCGGATCCGGCACGTTGACATCCAGCGCCTTCTCTTTAACAAAGGACGCCGTCACGATAAAGAAGATCAGCATGATGAACACAACGTCCAGCATGGGCGTCAGGTCGATATCGGCTCTTTCCTCTTCTACGGCCTTACCGCGTCGTCTACTCATAAAACACCGTACAGTTATCTAATGCGAATGGCGCCGGATTGACCGGTCTAATCAGGTGGGCAAGATTGCCGCGAAATTGCCCAGTTTGCAAGCGAAACCTGCCAAACGGAACAATCTCCCTTACAAATCAACAAGTTAGGGGCCGCCCGACACCTTTTGGTCACAATTCGAGCGAACAGCCAGCCAGTCAACGAGCGGCCAGATAGCCCGCGTAATCAGGCACCGACCGCTCAAAGTCGCTGCCCATCAGGGCCGACTGGACCATCATATCTGCACTGGCGGAGTTACAGGCGACCGGGATATTCCACACCGCGGCGATCCGCAACAGTGCCTTGACGTCCGGGTCATGAGGCATGGGTTCAAAAGGATCCCAGAAGAACACCAGCAGGTCTATCTGCCCCTCGGCAATACGGGCGCCCAGCTGCTGGTCACCACCGAGGGGGCCACTCAGCAATTTTTCGACACTGAGTCCGGTAGCGGCTTCGATCCGCGTACCGGTGGTGCCGGTTCCCAGCAGGGTGTGCTGAGCCAGCAAAGGGCGATGGCGACTGCACCACTCGATCAGGTCACCCTTACGATTGTCGTGCGCCACCAGCGCAACACGTTTGTTGGCCGGTATGGATTTCGAAATGAACTGCATTGATCCCCCGTCTGCTCTCGGGCCTTTCATTATTGGTCTATTGACGCAGTTTGCCGGGGCTATGACAAGCGCCCCCCGGGGGGCGGAGCGACCAGACGGACCCAATCACCGCCGAATGGCTTATGCAGCTGCAGGCAAAGGCGCTGCGTGGCGCCAGTGCGGGCTTTATAATGGTGCCGACCAGAAAACTCTATAAATGAAGTAAGGAATGACACCATGAGCGTTGGAGCCTGGGAACCGGAAAAGTCGAACCCCCAGAAGGTGGAGATCGATCGTGAGCAACTGCGCCGTTTCATTGCGTCAGTTACATCCGGAGAGCTTCAGGAAGAAAACCTGAGCGACCAAGACCGCACTTCCTCCCAGCTGGTCCGCCTCCCCGCACAGCACTGGCTCGACGAGAGCGAGCACTGGCAGGCGGAAGAAATCTGGCAACTGATCCGCTTTTTTACCCTCGCCGAAGCCACGCTGCCCGGCTGGGATGCCGGTGCTGAATCTGCAGTGATTCCACTCGCCAAATCCCTGCGCCGTCGTCAGCAGCCGCTGTCCAAAGAACAGCTGCTGTGGATACGACAACACTCTGATAATCGCTACCTGCCCTACGGCCCTCTATAAGCATCCCGAGTCACTGCAGCCTTCATCCTGATCACTCTTGAGACCGGCAGAATGCCGGCTCCAGGAGCCGGCATTGCCTGACCTTTAGTGGGAGTTTCAGTCTTCCAGCCTGGAAACCTGGCCATATAAAAACGCCCCGCTGCCGGGCACACGATAATTTGCCGGCAGGTGGCGCCACACCACATACCCTTCGCTATCCAGCAACCAGGCACTCGGCCTGCAGGCAGCAGCTGTGGCGGGTCCGCGCACTCCCATCATGCGCCCCGACAGCCGCAACCACGGGGGTACACCAGCCTGGGCGATAAAAGCTTCGTTTTGCATAGCGCGGGGGTCGAGCTGCAGCGTGAGTGGTTTTTCATTATCCGGCCATAAATGATGCCAGTGCTCGCCCAGCTCCGTGCTCGCGAACACCAACTGGATACCAAGCTGTTTCAGACGGGGATGGAGTTCAGCCAGCTGCAATAGTTGCGCCCGGCTGTCGGCACAGAAAGAGCCGCGCATCATCACCAGCAGGTATCCACCCCCCTCTGCTGGGAATTCCCCCCCCTCCACAGCGATATCTTGCTGCTCCGCTGCCAATTCCGGCCAGCAGCTTCCGCTCGACAACACCAGAGGTGTAAATCGCTGATTTTGCTGTGGCACCGGCGGATGGCTGACTGCACTACTGTGAAACAGGTAGAGCAGCACAACAAACAGATTGTATATCGAGAGATGTATCGGCAAGTTCTGCTCTGTGGCCGTCAGAAGTACAAATGCGAGCCCGAGTAGAACCAGGGCAAATGCTTTTGCCTCCCGCTGTTCACCGGAAAAACGCTGCGGCAGTGAGAAGCGCAACAACATCCAAACCGGCAGCGCCCACGCATTGACGAGCAATCCTAGCCAGGGGATTTCACCACTGGCTGCGTATCGCCAGAGCGCCCAAAAACCACATCCCCACAGCCAGATAAATGCTGCGAAGGTAAAAAAAACCTTAATCCTGCTCATATGCTGGTAAAAATGCCCTGAAAAACTTGCAATTCAGTATATAAATAAGCTGCAATTAGCGCGATGTTTTCCAAGCTTCAAGCATTTTCTTTTCATAGCGACAACAATACTTAATTACAGGGATATTTTATGGCTGCAAAAAAGAAGTCCACCACCAAAAAGGCCGCGGCTAAGGTGAGCCCCATTGCCAAGCTCGAAGCCGAGCTCAGCAAGCTCAAAGACCAGCTCGAGAAAGCTCGCGACAAGCAGGAGAAAGACGCGGCCAAGGTAGCTGACAAGCTTGCCAAGGACGCGGCCAAGGCTGATGACAAGGCCAAGAAGGCAGCGGCGAAGGTAAAAACCATTCGCGCGAAGAAAAAGACTCCGGCTCAGCAGAACCAGCTGAAAACTGCCAGAGCCGCAGCTAGCACCGCCAAGAAGGCCGCTGATAATGCCAAGGCTGCGGCCAAGGATGCCAAGGAACAGCTCGCAACCATCAAGTCCGAGAACAAGCTGGCTGCCAAAGTTGCCAAGGCTGTCGCCAAGGAAGAAGCGGCCGTAGCCAAGAAACTGGCCGCGGAAGCCAAGAAACAGGCTGCTGCTGAAGCCAAGAAGGCCGCCGCCGCTGCCAAAAAGAAAGCTGCTGCAGACAAGAAGAAAGCTGCTGCCGCTGCCAAGAAGAAAGCTGCTGCAGACAAGAAGAAAGCCGCCGCGGCCAAGAAGAAGGCTGCCGCTGCTGCCAAGAAAGCGAAGGCAAAGGCTGCAGCTGCCGCTAAGAAGGCCAAGGCGAAGGCAAAGAAAGCCACCGCCAAGAAGAAGCCGGGCCGTCCGAAGAAGGCTGCCACCAAGACTGCTGCCAAGAAGTCCCCTGGTCGCCCGAAGAAAGCTGCTACCAAGACTGCGGCCAAGAAGTCTCCCGGTCGCCCCAAGAAAGCTGCCACCAAGAAGGCTGCTGCCCGTCGCGGCCGTCCGCCGAAGGCCAAATAACGGCCCAGCACAGCTGCTGGGGCGTGCCCCCGGCTCTGCCGCTGTCAAACCCCGGCTCTCGCCGGGGTTTTTTCGTTATGGGCTGGGTAAATAAATATGCAAGATAGGAGTGCAAGCACTGCTGGCTGTGCAGCGGTACGGGCCGCTCGAGCCTGGAGAATTAAGGCAGGTACGTTCGTCAGGGCGTATTGAGGCGCAAGCCAGCGATGCCATGATCTCGCCCCAGCTCCAGCACACAATCGGCGCGCGCGGGCATTTCCTGCAGCAGGTTACGGGTAATCCGCTCATAGTGCTGCACAAAGCGCACGATCTCGTCGTCCGACATACCGCCGCCGCTGGAAGTCCGCAGCTGCTGTTCCTGCTGGGTGCGCCAGGCCAGCACGCACTCCATATCCGGCACCTTGAGCATGACCAGCTTGTCGAGCCGACCAAATAAATCCTGATAGGGTCCGGCCAGTTCACTGTTAATGTACTCGCGCCAGGTACCTTTGGGGTCCTCATCCCGCTCGAGTGCATTGATGGGCTCCTCAATTCCCTGCCAGGGTCGCGCCCCCACGCACCAGCCTTCGAATATCAGGATATCCACTGGGCCGCGCTGGCAAGTCCATGACGGCTGCGGCGCCCGGTCATCGATGGACTTATCGAACCGGGGGATCGGGACAGTGTCCGTACCATCACTGTGACAGAGTCGGTCAATGGTCTGAATACCGAGCTGCACATCGTGGGTGCCTGGAACGCCACGGGTTGCAAATAGTGGGTGCACCGTCTCCGCAAGGTGCAGGCGCTCGGTGCGGGTGAGGTAGATATCGTCAAGGGAGAAGCCGGCGCTGCGCAGATCCATCGCGGACCAGACGAGATTCAGAAACGCGGTCAGTGTCGACTTACCGGACCCCTGACCACCACACAGGCCCACGACAAGAGTGCGGTCATCCTCGCGCTGATCTGCCAGCCAGACAGCCAGAGGCAGCAGGTAAGCATCGATGGCCAGGTTAAACCCGGGTGGCAGCTGGCGCTTGGCGACAAAGTCAGCAATCTGCGTAGCCAGGCTTTTCCGCAGCGCACTGGCCCGCTCCCGCGTAGCTTGTGGCCAGCTGGATGTCATTGCACTTCTCTCCGCACGGCCAACATCGCAGCCTTGCCACAGTCCTTCTTCATCTTCATCCGGTTTCACCCTGCTCCAGTTGTCCCCGGAAAAATGCACATTTCGTTCCAGCCCTGTGGCAGAGGGTGATCAGCCCTCACCCCACTGCGCACCGCGAATACGCGGCGGCAACAGCCCGGAGAACATTTCCCGCAGGCGGCCGGGCAAAACCAGCATCACCGGCGTCACCACCAGCGTCAGCACGGTGGAGAACGTCAGGCCATAGACGATAGCGCTGGCCAGCTTCACCCAGAAGGAAGCGATCACGCCACCCACGACAATTTCACGTCCCAACATATCCACGCTGACGCCCAGCGACAGCGGCAGCAGCCCCAGAATGGTGGTCGCCGTGGTGAGGAATACCGGTCGCAGCCGCTGGGCGGACGCCTTCACCGCAGCGGCAGCCGGCGAGAGCTCCGGCTCGCTGTTACGCACAAAATTGTAGGTATCGATCAGAACAATATTGTTATTCACCACGATTCCCGCCAGCGCCACGATACCCACACCGGTCATAATCACACTGAAGGTGCTCTGGGTAATCAACAGTCCCAGCATCACCCCCAGGGTCGACATGATCACCGAAGACAGGATCAGCAGGGACTGATAGAAGCTGTTGAACTGGGTCACCAGCAGAATGAACATCAAAAACAGCGACAGCATAAACGCAACGCCCAGGAAGCTCAGCGATTCGCTCTGCTCCTCGTCGGCACCGCGGAACAGCAGGTCCACCTGGCTATCCACGGGGTTTTCCGCAAGCCAGGCGCGGATCTCTCGCACCTTGTTATCCGGTAATACACCTGCATCCGCATCTGCCTTGATCTGCATCCGCGTAATGCCATCGATGCGCTCGATCTTGTCCACCTTCGGGTGGGCCTCAGTGCGCACGAAGCTGCTGACAGGCACGGCGCCACCGGGGGTATTCACTTTCAACTGATCCAGTGCGGCGATCCCGCGGGCTGCTTCGGGATAGCGGATGCGGATATCAACCTCCTCATCACTGTCATCCGGGCGGTACTCCGCAACCCGCACACCATTGGTCACCAGTTGCACCGCGCGTCCCACCTCGGTGAGATCAGCACCGTAGAGTGCGGCCTTGGAGCGATCCACTTTCACTTCCCACTGGATACCGGGCAGCGGCGCAGTGGTAGTGATATCCCGCAGCCCTTCGAACTGATGTACCAGGGCATGGTGAAGTCGACGCGTCTCTGCCAGCAGCGCATCGTAATCCTGTGAGCGCAACTCCAGAACAATATCCTTACCGACGGGAGGACCACCCTCGTATTCGTTGGCCGTCACCTTGATCCCTGGGAAGTCAGCAGTGCGCGCGCGCAGGTCGGCAAAGATATCGTCACTGCGGCGGTGCCGTTCCTTGGCAGGGATCAACTCCACCAGAATATTGGCGATCTGATCCGGTGCGCGCTCACGATTGCCGGACAGGCCTCCGGAGCCAATTGCGCTGTAGGCGACTCGCACCTCCGGAACCCCCATCACTGTGCGCTCGACCTGAGCCACCAGCTCACGTTTCTCGGCAACGGACAGGTTGCCCTGCGCCCGCACCTCGACATTGCCATATTGCTCTTCGGTATCGGTGAAGAATTCGACCCCGGCACCGAAACGGCCAAAGCCGACAAAGATTCCATATAGAAGAAACAGCGTGGCGGCAAACGCGGTGATTGGACGCTGCACAACCCCTTTCAGCAGCCGTGCATACCAACCGGTGATTCCGGGCAGAACGGTGGGATTGCCACTCTCCAGTTGTTTGAGGTGGTCCTTCGCCGCCACATCCAGGCTGCCCTTGCCAAACAGGGAGCCCAGCACAGGCGCAAAGAACAGGGCATACAGCAGTGAACCCGACAGTACAGCAAATACGGTCACAGGCAGGTAGCGCATGAATTCGCCGACCACACCCGGCCAGAACATGATCGGCAGGAAGGCGGCGAGGGTCGTACCGGTCGAGGCCAACACCGGCCAGAACATGCGACGCACCGACAGCGTGTAGGCAACCCGGGCGGACATGCCCTCGGCCATCTTGCGGTCGGCGTATTCGGTGATCACGATGGAGCCATCGATCAGCATACCGAGAGCCAGCAGCATGCCGAACATCACCATGAAGTTGAACGAATAGCCCAGATACCAGGTAATGATCGAGCCGAACAGCAGGGAGAATGGAATACCCAGCCCCACCAGCATGCCGGAGCGGAAACCCAGCGCGGCCACCACGATGATCATGACCAGCAGCATGGCAGTGAGGATATTGCCCTGCATTTCGCTAACCATGTCACGGGCGAAATTCGACTGGTCGAAGACGAAATCCAGCTCCACGCCGCGGGGCAGGCTATCCCGCTCCGCCAGAACCACCTCGCGCACCGCGTCAGCCAGTTCAACGGAGCTGGCATCGTTGCGCTTCTCTACATTGATCGCCAGCCCCTGGCGACCGTTGACGCTGGTGTAACTGGACGCATCCTTGAAAGTACGGCGGATATCCGTCACATCGGAAAGCGTCACGACTCCATCGTCCGAGGACTTGATGGGAATGTCGTAGACATCTCTGGCGGTCTCGATCAGGCCGGGCACCTTCACCGAGAAGCGCCCGCTCTCCATTTCCAGCTCGCCGGCCGGAATCAAAAGGTTGTTGCCGGTGATGGCACTGATCAGTTGATTGCTGGTGATCTGGTAATGCTCGAGGCGCACAGGATCGATGGTGGCCTCCACCACCTCCTCCCGGTTGCCCTGGATATCGGCGCTCAGCACTGCGGGAATGTTTTCGATCTTGCGCTGCAGGTACTGGGCGCTCTGCAGCAGCACCCGCTCACCAAGCTGCTCGCCAGCCAGGGTAACCACAATCGCCGGGAAGGGCTGTGCCGCCGCCTCTTCCACGATCGGCTCGTCCGCGTCCCGGGGCAACTCCGCCTTGGCGCGGTCGACCGCGTTACGCACTTCGTCCACGGCCTCGTCAACATCGATTGCTGCGTCGAACTCCACCACCACATAGGCCAGCGACTCACGCGCGGTGGCCATGGTCTCCACCACCCCTTCGATCGAGCGGATCTCCTGCTCCAGCGGACGCACCAGCAACCGCACGCCATCCTCCGGGGAAATTCCCTCGTGGCGCACCTGTACGATCACGAAGGGTGGATTGACCTCCGGGTTGGTTTCGATGGTCATCATGCTGCGGGCAACGATCCCGACCAGCACCACCAGCAACATGAAGCTGATGGTGCTTCGGGCCCGATCTACAGCGCTCTCGAGGATTTTCATTGCGGCTCACTCCGGCCCGCAGTGGCGGGACGCTCGGCTACCGGCTGGTTCTCTGCTCCCTCGAGCGCCTCCCGGTCCAGCGCCTGGCTCGGTGGCGGCAGATCCCCGGCACCCTCTTCCATTTCAACCTGTACGATTTCGCCCACGGTCACATATTCCTGACCCACGGTGATCAAGGTCACCGGATCCGGCAGCCCAGTAACCCAGATACCCGCGTCTCCGTCACTGACCAGGGAGACATTGCGGAACTGCACCCGGTTTTCCTCATCGAGAATACGTACGCCCAGATCGCCCCGATCGTCGAGCGTGAGCAGGGATGCATTGATTCGATGGGCATTGACCTCTCCGGTAGGCAGGGCGAGCTGGCCGCTGAGACCACCGCGCAGACTGCCATTGCTGTTGTCCACAGCCACCTCTACCCGATAGGCGCGGGTTACCGAATGCGCTTCCTGGCTCACGTAACGCAGCTCGCCCTGGACCCGCTCGCCCTGGCGCAGCTGTGCGCTGGCCGGCGCTCCCGGCACCAGCTTGCCTACCTGGGCCTCGGATACCTCCCCCACCACCAGCACCGGATTCAGGTCCAGCAGGGTGGCGCATTCTTCGCCGCGGCGAATGAAATCACCTAACTCAACCGCCCGGTGATTTACCACCCCGTCGAAGGGCGCCCTGATCTCCAGATTTTCCACTGCCACCAGCGCTCGCTTGTAATCCGCCCGCGCATTGGCGAGAGCGACGGAGCGCTGGGCGATATCAGTCTCGGACTGCAATCCTTTCTCACGCAGTCGCTGGGCGCCGGCGTAATCCAGTTCGGCCTTGCGCAGGGCGGCTTTGGCCTGCTCCAGCCGCTCCGGCCGGTCCTCGGCTTCAATACGACAGATCACTTCCCCTTCGCGCACCGCGCGTCCTTCCGCTACCGGCAGAGCGGTAATAACGCCATCCAGTTCGGCCTTCAGTTGCACCTTCCGGTTGGCCTCGGTGTGGCCGTTGACCAGTACCCGGGTGGTATAGGGCTGTGACTGCAGGCGACGTCCCTGCACTACCAGCGACTCGCCCGGGTTGCCGGGCGCGCCGGATTCGGCACTGTCGGCACCCTCCTTCAAGCCGCTTTCCGGCGCCAGGACCCCGCTGCCCAACCAAAGGAGTGACACCAGCGCTACGATGGTGGCAATTCGGTAGTTTCGCTGTCGCCAGAAACTCGCAAGAACATTCATGGGGCGTTGACCTGTCAAATCCTAAAGGAGGGATTAGCTGAAGCATCGCTGTATACGCACGAGAGCGAGCAGCAGATTGTAGTGCTGCATTGTGCGTACCGCCGTTGACAAAAGCTAATTGAAACCGAAATCGGCAAGGATTCAATAGGGTTGGTGGGCCCATGACGGACCCACCAGACAGCAAGGAGAGGAATTTTCGGGTCAGGAGAGCATGGATTCGAGGAAGTCCGACATGTCTGACTTCTCATCCACCAGCTCACCGCTGCCGAACTCCGCGTTCCAGTCCAGCAGGATACGGGCCAGGGCCCGGGCCTGGTCAGCCAGTGACAGAAGCTCCTCGCGGCTGTTCTTCGGTCCGGTATAAAGCTTCAACTTACGGTGACTGTTGGCCAGCTGGTGCGAGGGATACTTGGAGCGGTACACCTCCAGCTTCCAGCGCAGGGAGTGCACCATATTGCGGTAGAAGACCAGCTTGGTGGGGAGGTGCAGCAGGGAGAAATCCTCCAGATCGGCAAACAGGGTGCAATCCACACCAAGAACCTGAGCCTCACGGCTGGTAGGTGATGCGATCACATCGGCACTGCGCGGCTCCGCGAGCAACATGGCGAGATCCCCGAACAGCTCCCCCGGACGAATCGTGGCCAGCGGACGTACGCCGGCAGAGCCACCCTGATTCTCCACGTGCACCTGCAGCTCACCGCGCAGGAGAAAGTACACCCATTGATCCACGTCCCCGGCTCCGAGGAGCTTTTCGCCCGGGGCGAGGCTCGTAAGCCGCGATCGCTTCAGCAACACGTCATACTGCCATTCACTGCTGGCACGAATATCACGAAATAAATGAATGACATTCAAAAGGCGATCCACGGCATCCCGCGGATACTCACTAAGCGGTGTAATTTCCATCCGGTACTTACAATCTTTATCGTTTGTTAGTGCAATTAGTTCGACTGCTGTTCCGTGTCGAGCCAACGCAAAAAAGAGAACCCTTTCCAAGGTATTCTAGAGACAGGGTGACGACTGTCTTCCCCGGACGCCACCATTTTCAGAAAAACGAGACATTCTACCCATTCCAGGGTTGAACTACATTCCAGTTACAGTAGAGTTAAGCCGTATCCAGATTATTTAACCCCGAAAAGCGGAGTTTAAAGGACTAAAGTCTGGGAGGCATACCTCGGGGGAGGGGGCATGCCGAAACTCTTATCCGCCGGAACATCCCGCCCGGAATAAAAGAAACCCTTAAAACCATGAAACCGATAAAAATTCTCATCGCCCTCATGGTGTTTGCGACGGCTGTGACTGCCCAAGCCGCACCTCTACTGAACGGACTCGCTCTCGAGCAGCAATTCAATAAAGACCGCTACATCGCCGCAGTTTACTCCGACACCCTGGCAGACAGTGCCAACGTGCTGCTGGACAATAACACCACCCGCAAGCTGGAAGTGCGCATCATCGCCGACGGCCTTTCTGCCCGCCGCTTCCGCAATCAGTGGATGGAAGCGATTGCCATCAATAACTCCGGCGATGTCCTGAGTGGACAGGCGGAGAACATGGTCACCTTCGCCAACCTGTTCAAGGGACGCTTCTATAAGGGCGACCAGCTCAGCGTTGCCTTCGACGGTAACAGCGGCAGAACCACGGTATCGCTGAACGGTGTAAAGATGGGGCAGATTGCGGACCGCAATTTCTTCAACACCCTGCTTCGCGCCTGGGTGGGCCCGGTGCCGCCTTCCACCGATTTCCGTGACGGTCTGCTGGCCAACGGCAATGTGGACTCCGGCCTGCTGGGCTCCTATGAGCTACTGGAACCCTCCGCAGATCGGGTTGCCGACGTAACCGCGAGCCTGGACGCACAAGCTGAAGCCAAGGCAGAAGAACCGGAAGCGAGCAAGCCGGCTGTCGCCGCCGCTCCAGCAGTGAAGAAGCCCAAGCTGGCCGCCGATATCCCACCGCCTTCGCTGGCTTCTGTAGGCAATGCCGCGAATGAAGCCGCTGCAAGAACGGCCAGCCAGCCGACGCCGAACAAGCCCGCCCCGGCCCAGCGCCGTCCGCAGCCGAAGGCCTCCGCCGAGCCGGAACTGGACGAAGAAGACGAGGCCCCGCTGACCGCAGACATGATCCTGGCCCGGCAGATCTACCACTCCATGCTGCTGCGCCACACTTACAAGTTCATCCGCTACCCCAAGCGCGCCCAGGAGCGCGGCCAGGAAGGTAGCGTGCGGATCAACGTGTCGATTGACTCCAGGGGCCAGATCCGGGAAATCCAGACTCTGCAGGAGTCCCGCTACGCAACCCTAAACCGGGAGGCCCGCGAAGCTGTGGAGCGCGCCGGCCCCTACCCTGCCGCGCCGCCGCAGCTGGTGAAAGACACCTATCAGTTCACGGTGCCGATCACCTTCCGACTGCCAGACTGATCGTCCCCCCTCGAGGACCTCGAAAGCCCCGCCACTGCGGGGCTTTTTTGTTTCTGCTGAGACCGTCACCCATCAGCTCAACGCCCCCGCCGCACTGCTTGCCGCCCCCCGGTTGCGAATCTGCATCACCACCGCGTACTATCCGGGAGGACAATAATTCATCGAACAACGAAGTAACCTTATGAAAAAACTACTGCTACCCCTCGCTATTGCCGGTGCGATCGCCGGCTGTTCCAAGTCTGAAGCGCCGAAAATGGCCGAAGAAGCCGGCAAGCCCACTGCCGAAGTGACCGAATCTGTAGCCAAGGTCGAACTCGGATCAGGTATCGACCTGTCCGCAATGGACACCTCCGTACGGCCGCAGGACGACTTCTTCACCTACGTCAATGGCAGCTGGCTGCAGAACACCGAGATCCCCTCGGACAAGTCCCGCTGGGGTGGCTTCAGCATCCTGCGTGACAAGGCCACCGAAGAGGTTAAGGCCCTGATCATGGAAGCCGGCGAGAATGCCGACAGCAGCGATGCCAAACAGATCGGCGACCTGTACAACAGCTTTATGAATGAGAAGCTGGTCGAGGAGAAGGGCCTTGAAGCCATTTCCGCTGAACTGGCCAAAGTCGATGCCATCAAGTCCGTTAACGACCTGACCGATTTCTTTGCCTACGCAGATACCGTTGGTTACGACGCGCCTTTCGGTGCGGGTATCTGGCAGGACCTCAAGGATGTAGAGAATTACATCACTGTCATGTGGCAGGCTGGCCTGGGCCTGCCGGATCGCGACTACTACTTCGATGACACCGAAAAAGCCAAGAAGCTGCAGCAGGCCTATATGGATTACCTGGTAAAAGTCCAGGATATCGCAGGTCTCGAGGATGCTTCTGGCTATGCAGACAAAATCTACGCTCTGGAAAAGAGCCTGGCTGAACACCACCGCACCCGGGTGGAAAACCGCGATCCGGAAAAGTACTACAACAAGAAAACCGTGGCCGACCTCAAGGCAATGATGCCGGCGGTTGACTGGGACAGCTACCTGCAGAAAGCACACCTGGAAAAAGCGGAAAGCTTTATGGTCGGCCAGCCGGAATACCTGGAAGCTGCCAATGCCATTATCACCGATACCGATCTCGCCACCTGGAAGCGCTACCTGAAGATCAAAGTACTGACTGCCATGGCGCCTTACATGCACGGTGAACTGGCCGATGCACAGTTCGATTTCTACGGCACCACCATTCGTGGTGTAGAGGAAATGGAACCGCGCTGGAAGCGTGCGGTACAGTTCGTCAATGGATCCGTCGGTGAGCTGGTCGGCCAGCGCTACGTGGAAAAGTACTTCCCGCCGGAAGCCAAGGCGCGCATGGTGGAGCTGGTGGACAACCTGAAGGCCGCGTACCGCGAGTCCATCGAATCCCTGAGCTGGATGAGCGAGGACACCAAGCAGCAGGCACTCGACAAACTCGCCAACTTCACCACCAAGATTGGCTACCCGGATGAGTGGCGGGACTACAGCGATCTCCAGGTCAGTGAAGACAACCTGGCCGGCAACGTCCTGGCCGCCAACCTGTTCGAAACCCTCTACGATCGCAGCAAGCTGGGTAAGCCACTGGATCGCGGCGAGTGGGGCATGAGCCCGCAAACTGTTAACGCTTACTACAACCCGGCGATGAACGAGATCGTGTTCCCGGCCGCCATCCTGCAGCCGCCGTTCTTTAACGTGAATGCTGAGGATGCCGTGAACTACGGTGGTATCGGCGGTGTGATCGGCCACGAGATCGGCCACGGTTTCGACGATAAGGGCTCCAAGTTCGACGGCAAGGGCTACCTGAATAACTGGTGGACTGACAGTGACCGCAATAACTTCGAGCAGCTGACCGGCAAGCTGGTCGCCCAGTACAGCGGCTTTGAGCCCCTGGAAGGCGAACACGTGAACGGCGAGCTGACCCTCGGCGAGAATATCGGTGACCTCTCCGGTCTCGGCATTGCCCACAAGGCGTACAAGATGTCCCTGAACGGACAGGACGCTCCGGTAATCGACGGCTTTACCGGCGACCAGCGCGTGTTCATGGGCTGGGCTCAGGTATGGCGCAGCAAGATGCGTGACGAGGCCCTGAGCGAGCGCCTCAAGACTGATCCGCACTCGCCGGCCAAGTACCGGGTACAGGGCGTCCTGCCGAACATCGACGCGTTCTATAGCGCATTTGATGTGAAGGAAGGTGACGGCATGTACCTGCCGGAAGAGGAACGCGTAGTCATCTGGTAATACCGGACACTACTGCCCTCACTGGCTCAAAGCCAAAAAAGCCCCGCTCGTCGGGGCTTTTTTTATGCCGAAGCGCAACCTGTGCTTCATCCGGAAAGCCGTTCAATCCCCGGAGCGCGATGCAGGCTCCCCGATAACGGGCTTGTCGTCGGTTGCTCCAGCCGGCGGAACTCGAGACGCCGCCCAGCTCGCGATCGCCATCTGCTCCACTTTCGTCACTTCCGCCGCCTCCGGTGGCCGCCCTGTTTCGGGCCTCTCATCCTCGCAGTGGAACAAATAGAGACGGGAAGTCAGCTCCGCGAAAGGCAGTGAGGATTCACCGTGTCGCTCGCCATAACCGTCCGTAGAGACCAGGACTCCATTACCCCAGTCCTGGCCACTGTCATTATTCGGATTGAAGAAATAGACCCGCATCACGCCATCCTGATCCAGTCCGACCCGGATCAGGGTGATCGCGTGCCACCCCACAAAAGCAGCATTGCTGTCGGTAATCGCCAACCCCGCTGGCTGCGGATGAATGATGGGCTGGTTGCCGTTGCAGTAGGGATGATAGCTGCGGTAAAAACGCGCGATAAAATCCCGATACTCGGTCAACTGGCCGCTCTCCAGCTCTACCGCCAGATTGAAAGCACGCCCCACCCACCAGCCGTGAAACTCTGGGTTGACCCAGCGGTGGGGATCGTCGCCCCGGTCCGCACAGAGTCCACCCATCTGGTGGTAAATCTTGTCCAGGTGTGGAACGAGCAAGACGGAAACCGGGTCAGTATCCAGCGGCAGCTGCTGCAAATCGGTAGCGGCCACACCACGGGAAGATAGCGGCTCACCCTCGAAATGCATCACCACCTCATCAAAGCGCGCTGCCTGCTGAATCAGGTAGAGCAGGTAATCCGGATCGTTGTGAGCCCACAGTGAAATGGCCCGGGCCGACTGGCAGGTGGGGTTATTACCCTGACCAATCCCCAGAGGCTGCCCCAGGATCGCAAGCGCGCCCGCCAATAGGCGCACCCGTGCCGGTAGGGCATCGCCAAAAGCGCAGCTCATCAGCGCTTCACAATGGGGCGACAGCGATAAGTCGATCTGTCGCCAGAGTGCCGGTGCGATCGGCGGTGCATAGAGGACACCGCTCTCAAGCATCATCGCCAGGCTGTATACACACTGGGCCGTCTGCGGATAAATCGCCACTTCCACCAGGCGGTGAACCAGCTGCTGATAGCAGCGCAAGACATCGAGCCCGGTGCTGCTCAGGCCCAGAGCCTCCGCCAACAGGCCGTCGTGCCCTTCGCTCATGACCCAGCGAAGAAACTGGGCGTGGTAATCAGAGGCCAGCCCGATACTGCGCATATGCTGCGCAAACTGCAGCGCTTCCTCCTGCAGGTCTTCATCGGGCATTGCCTGCAGACGCTGCTGGTAAACATCCAGACCAGGATCGTCAGCGCAGCCCGGCGTCGGGCCGAAAAGTGCACGAACGAGCAGATCCGCCTCCGGTCCTGCGCGGCCACCTGTGCCTGCGCCACCGGCGCGGGCAACGGCGATCTGGGTGATCATCGACTTGATGCTGTCCACCTGAATCGGTCGCTGGGCCAGTACGCGGTGAATCTCTGTCACCAGGCTGCTGAGAGTATCCCCAAAGCCGATTCCCGCAAGCAGGAATCGGAGCACCGCCTCTACAGACGAAACGCGACTACCGAGTCGCACACGCGTCGCTTCCGCCGGCCCACCGAGAAGATAATCCAGATTCAGTGCCAACACCTGAGTCAGGAAGTGGCGTGCCTGCGCACCGGGTACGCCCGTATGGGAGTAAAGCCCGCAGGCGAGCGCCAGCAGGCGCAGTTCACTGAGCAACTCAATGGTTGTGGTAACCCGGTCTTCACTTTCCAACGAGCTGCGCACGAGGCCCGGCAACAGGGTATCAGGGGTATCCCAGGGGGTATCCGCAAACAGCCCGGCGCGATCAAAACGACTCGCACGCTGGTACAGCGCCTCAATGCCCCCCTCGACGGGAAGCAGACGTGCAGCCGCTTCCAGCGTGGCGGCCTGGTAGCGATACTTGTTGAATCTGCGCGCCTGCTCCAGCTGACTCAGTGCATGGTCAAACTTTTCTGTCAGCTTCTCGAGACCCAATTCGCTCACTACAGTTACTCAATCTACCAATACCGTGATCAGACATAGTAATCCAATTCTTCCTGAGCTTTCAGCAGGTCACGCAGGCGATATGGGTCTTCGCCAAAAAAGTAGACCAGCCCCCAGTGGGTGCCAAAGGCGCTGCGCTTAGGCACCTTGTTCTGCATCGGCGACTGTAGCTCGTGGAATTCAAAATACTCATCGCGCTGAGTGTCAGCAGGAATCCTGAGCTCGTTCACAACGCGGCGCCGTGGGTAAACGCCAAAACAGCCCGCATGGCCTTTGGCATCCACCACTTCCTGCGGAAAAAACTCGGCAATTTCTTCATCGGTGGTTTTCGGATCGAACATCAAGACCATGCCTTGGTAAGCATTGAATCCATAGGCGCGCTCGATCAATTCAAAAGCATTGAATCCAGGTGGACGATAGGCCACCTCACCAAAGTACATCTTGCCATCACTGGTGACGAAGTATTCCGGATGAATAAAGCCGAAGTCGATGTCAAACGCCTCGATCAGCTTTTCGATTTCCTCTTCCACCCGTGGCCGCCATTTCTCCAGATCCGGTGTGGCAGGAACAAAGACGGAATATCCCAGCGTCACGTACTCGGAGATATTCATAAATTGGATCTTGCGGTCCTTGATGAATGCCTCCACCGCGAATTCCCAACCATCCAGGTGACTCTCCATCAGCACCGGAAATTCATCTTCGGGAATGTTATCCACGTCATCAGCCGTGCGAACTACGCGGTGACCGAGACAACCGGCCTTATCGAAAGCCTTGAGGTGGATCGGGTCGTTCGGGTCACCATCGAGTTTTAGCAGGGCTTGATTGACCCGCGTCAAAAAACGGATCACATCGGATTTATCCTGGGCTTCTTCAAAAATACCAACCCGGATACCGCCGAGCTGTGCGCGCCGTTTCATCAGGGCCTTGTCGCGAAAGAGCAACGACTGCCCCATCAGACGGGGATTTCCCAGCAAGACAGAATTGATGGCACCGGCCCACTCGACTGTTTCTTCGTACAACGGAATGGCCACATCCACACCTTCCTTTTGCAGGCGCTGGGCAATTTCCATTGAACGCTCATTGAGCCGTTCAAAATTCCAGGGAATATATGGAATGTCATAGCGATTGGCATACTCTTCGGCCCAGGGCGGCGCCACAATCACGTAGCGCCGGTCGAAGCGGTCAATCGCATCGATGGCATTCAGACTCCACCCCAGAATCGCAACATATCCCTTACTGCGGTCGTAATGGCCCATGGCTGACTCCCTTTTCTGTTCCGAAGCACAGAATCAGACCGGCACCCCTAGCGATCCTTCACTACTGTGAATACCGTCCAACCCTTCGAGTTCACCACCCTAACGCAGCAAAATTTCAGTTGAAAGGAATCTGGCGCCTGAATAGACGGCAGCACCACAGGCAACTAATCTCAATGACAGTTAATCCTCTACAGCGGGTGTGAACGTATCGTTGAGACAGGCCGGAAAGGCGTAAAATTCACTAACACGAGGAGAGCCAATGGCCAGCAGCGACGAGCAGTGCATGGAGAATTTTATTGGCTGGGTGGGATCCCGAAATCCCAATGAGCCGGAGTTTATTCAGGCCGTACGCGACCTTGCCTGTGACGTCTACGGCTCCTATTCGGAAAACTCGGCGTGGCAGTCGGCGAAGATTCTGCATCGTCTCAGTGAGCCCGATCGCATCATCTCTTTCCGTGTCTGCTGGGAAGATGACAGGGGTAAAGTCCACGTCAATCGCGGCTGGCGAGTGCAGCACTGCGGCGCCATCGGCCCCTATAAAGGCGGCATCCGCTTTCACCCGTCTGTGAACGTCTCCATTCTCAAGTTTCTCGCCTTTGAGCAGACCTTCAAGAACGCATTAACCGGCCTGCCCATTGGGGGCGGCAAGGGTGGCTCCGACTTCGATCCCCGCGGTCGCTCCGACCGGGAGATCATGCGCTTCTGCCAGGCTTTTATGAATGAACTCTACCGGCATATTGGGGAAAACACCGATGTGCCTGCAGGCGATATCAATGTGGGGCAGCGGGAAATTGGTTTCCTGTTCGGCCAGTACCGCCGACTCGCGAATACCTTCAGCGGTGCGCTGACCGGCAAGGACATCGAATTTGGGGGCAGCCATGTACGCCTGGAGGCCACCGGCTATGGCCTGGTCTATTTCCTGCGCTGCATGCTCGCACGTCGCTACCAGGATCTGGAGAACCTGAACGTTGCTATTTCCGGTGCCGGCAATGTCGCGCTGCATGCAGCCCAGAAAGCAACGGAACTGGGGGCCAGGGTCATCACCCTCTCCTCAAGCAAAGGTGTGCTTCACAACAGCGACGGTATTCCCGCAGAGGAAATCGAGCGGGTCATCGACCTGCGCATGGATAGCACCAAACTTCTACAAGAAATTCGCAACAACAGCGGGGGCGACTGGCATGAGGGAGAGAAGCCCTGGCAGTTCGAGTGCGACATTGCCCTGCCCTGTGCGACCGAAAATGAACTGGCTGGAGACGATGCAAAATCGTTGGCTCACAACCGCTGCCTGATCGTTGCGGAAGGAGCGAATATGCCCTGTACCGAAGATGCGATCGAGATCTTCAAGGACAAAAAAATCCTGCACGCACCGGGCAAAGCCTCCAATGCCGGTGGCGTGGCGCTATCCGGCCTGGAAATGGCCCAGAACGCCTCGTTCTCCCGCTGGGAACAGGAGCGCCTGGACGAGCAGCTGCTGGAGATCATGCAGGATATCCACAGGCAGAGCGTCGAACACGCCGGCGAGCATGATGGTTATGTGGACTATCACCGCGGAGCCAATGTCGCCGCCTTTTATCGCGTCGCCAGCGCGGTACTGGCCCAGGGAATTGGCTGAGCGGAGGACATTACTCCGCAATAAAGATCTTCTCTATCGGCAACCCGAACACCCGCGCAATGCCAAATGCCAGGGGCAGGCTCGGGTCATATTTGCCTTTTTCTATGGCCACCACTGTCTGGCGTGAAACACCTAGCATTTCTGCCAGTTGCGCCTGAGTCCAGGCGCGCTCCCCCCGCAGTGCTTTCAGATGATTTTTCAACGCAACCTCCGCATTGCCACCACCAGGCTTACCAGAAAGGTGCCCCCCATCAACAGGATCAGGTGCGATATCTGCGGTTGCACCGGTGACGAGGGAAGGTTGCCGTAAAACTGCCATGCGATTCCGGCGACCAACCCGACACCCAGCGTGATGGCGGCGGCATCCAGAAACAGCTTTCGCTCAAGCTCGTCCTGAACCCGCAGATGACGGATATTGGCCAGGATCATCGCCGCTCCGGCGGCAAGATTCAGCGCAATTGTGATGAAACTCAGGGTGTTATTACCCGGCCACAGCAGCTTGGCCCCGAACGTCATGAGCGCTGTTGTCAGTAGCCATGCGCCAGTCCAGAAGGCCAGGTTGCGGGTGCTGTGCACGAGACCCTCGCGACAGTTCCGAGTGGGAAGATCGTTGTTCACCATGGCGTCCATTCTCCTTGCGTTGTTCTGATTTTCTGCAAGCCCATGTAAAGCTTACTTTACACAGCCTGAACCCAACCCACCCCAATGTCAAGCATGCTTTACACCACTTGCTCAAGGACGCCAGCTCAAGGCAGATTGGTTTGGCGGAGAATTTCAGTACCAATTTCCGTACTATAGGGAGCAAATCGATAACAGGGGGAGCCTGGGAATGGCCCACCGCAATCAGTTCCAGCTGCTCGGCAGCCGTCGTTTCCTGCCTTTCTTCACTACCCAGTTTCTGGGCGCCTTCAACGACAATGTGTTCAAAAGCGCGCTAATGGTGATGATTGCCTTCCGGCTGGCCGCTGATCAGGCGAATGCACTCAACAACCTGGCCGCGGGCCTGTTTATTCTGCCGTTTTTTCTGTTTTCCGCCACAGCCGGTCAGCTGGCGGACAAATATGACAAGAGCCTGCTGATCCGGCGTATCAAGCTGGCCGAGATCGGCATCGCCATGCTCGGCGTCTATGCGCTGGTGAGTGGCAGCAACAGTCTGAGCCTGCTGGTGCTGTTCCTGCTCGGCGTACAGTCCGCCTTTTTCGGGCCAATCAAATACGCCATCCTGCCCCAGCACCTGCGGCGCAATGAGCTGGTGGGCGGTAACGCACTGGTGGAGATGGCCACCTTCGTCGCCATTCTCTCCGGTACCATTACCGGGACCATTCTGTTCGGACTCGGCGATGGCGACAGTAGCGGGATCTGGTGGATCGGAGGCGTGATCATCGCCGTGTCTGTAACTGGTTATCTCGTCTGCCGGCAGGTGCCTACCGCTCCTGCGCCGGTACCGGAGCTGCAGATCGACCTGAATCCCATGCGCCAGACCACGCGCCTCCTGCGTGAGATCGTCAAAACCCCGGCCATTTTTTACTCCATTATCGGCATTTCCTGGTTCTGGCTGCTGGGCGCCGCGTACCTGACCCAGATCCCCAGCTTCAGCAAAAACGTGCTTGCCGGTAGCGAGAGCCTGGTGGCGTTACTGTTGTGCAGCTTTACCATTGGCGTTGCGATCGGTTCATTGCTGTGTGAACGGCTCTCCGGGGGTCGCATCGAGCTTGGCCTGGTACCCCTTGGTGCCGCTGGTCTCACCTACGGCGGTATCATGCTGGCGGTCATTGGCGGCAACCTGGCGCCGTTACAGGAACCGAGCCTGCTGGCGTTCTGGCATAGCGCCGGTGCCCAGGCTTTTCTGGCACACCTGGTGCTGATCGGTATCTTCGGTGGTTTCTATATCGTACCGCTCTACGCCATGATCCAGGACCGCACCGAAAAAGCCCTGCGCGCGCGGGTGATCTCCATCACCAATATCCTCAACGCGCTCTTCATGGTGGTCTCCGCGATTCTCGGCATTGTGTTCCTTAATATGCTGAACTTCAGCATTCCGGAATTTTTTCTGGTCATCGCACTGATGAATGCGGCGGTAGCGGTCTTTGTTTTCAAGAAAGTACCGGAATTCGCCATGCGCTTTCTGGTGTGGCTGCTCTCCCACACCATGTATCGGGTCAAACATGAGGGGCTGGAACAGATTCCCGACGAAGGTCCGGCCATCATTGCCTGTAATCATGTGAGTTATGTGGATGCGCTGTTACTGGCCGGCGCCGTGCGCAGACCCATCCGCTTTATCATGTACAAGCCCATCTATGAGATCCCGGTTTTGCACTTTGTTTTCCGCACCGGCCGCGCCATTCCTATCTGCTCGAAGCAGAAGGATCCCGAGGGTTATGCGCGCGCTTTTGAGGAAATCGAACAGGCGCTGAATGATGGTGACCTGCTATGCATCTTCCCCGAGGGGCAGCTGACAAAGGACGGTGAGCTCGCGCCCTTCAAGGCGGGAATCGAGAAAATCCTGCAGAGGAACCCGGTACCGGTTATCCCCATGGCCCTGCGCGGGCTATGGGGCAGCTTTTTCAGCCACAAAGGTGGTAACGCCTTTACCACCCTGCCCAAGCGTTTCTGGTCAAAAGTGAGTGTGGTGGCCGGCAAGCCGCTGGATGCCACATCCGCACGGGCGGCCAACCTGCAGGAAGAGGTACTGGGATTGCGTGGCGAACAGCGCTGAATCCTGAGCAGCCCGGG
The DNA here is from genome assembly GCF_001750105.1 of Microbulbifer aggregans. Lineage (NCBI taxonomy): Bacteria > Pseudomonadati > Pseudomonadota > Gammaproteobacteria > Cellvibrionales > Microbulbiferaceae > Microbulbifer > Microbulbifer aggregans. Next base: position 1,699,417 of record NZ_CP014143.1, on the reverse strand, counting down.
TTAATTCCCGGGCTGCTCTTCCAGAGCTTTTCGATTCTTGTTCCTCAGCCGCCAGGACGCACCCATACTGTCCTTGAGGTTATCCGGCAGCACGTCCATGGGGATGACGATATCCCCCTCTACCGGCCAGTCCTCCAGCAGGTGAGGCATATAACCCTTGGGATAGTAAGCAGCCGGATCCAGCTGCTGCTCCCGCACAAACGGCTCCTGAATATCTTCTCGACGATGGGGAGGGTGCGGCACCACCAGCTGTCCGCGGCTGAAGTCGAACTGGGGGGCGCGGCTATTCGGGTAATCCGGCAAGATGCCCTCGCGCACCCAGACCAGGTCCCTGGTCATGTTGACGACGATGCCGTCCGGCGCGCCAAAGTGGTAGGGGCCCTTCCAGTGATGGCGGACTTCTGCCACCGTCTCTTCATTCAGGAACGGATCAAAGTTCATGTGCGTGGTCATGAACATTCTCGGCTTGATCTGGCTGGCCAGGTAGCCCGCTGCGTATCCCGGTGTGTGGTGGGTGTCGATGGTATAGCGGGCCAGGAAAGGCGGGACGCCCTGCACACCGGAATTGATCTCAACCACCTCCGGCTGTAATTCGGTCACATACAGATCACAGCCCTTGGCATACTTGATATCCAGCTTGCTCGGCCGCCCGTCACCAGTCCACACAAAGCACATGTCATTCCAGTCCAGACGGTAACCCGATGCCCCATCCTTGGCGTGGGATCGCTGCCAGTGGATCACGCGCACCCCGTCCTTGTCATACACCACGCCACCATTGTCGCGGAAGTCGAACTCTTTGACCTGAATATCGTGCCCTTTCCCCACCGGAAATACCGAAAAGGCATCCCGGTGCCAGCCGAGCATCATCCTCATCCCCTCGACCATTTTTTTGGTGCCGTACTCCGCTGTGCGTCCGGACGGGCCGTAGATGGTGAGGGGCTCATGCCAACCACCGGCCCAGGTGCCGAACATCCACAGGTAGGGCAGTGAGCCGAAGTGGTCGACATGCAAGTGGGTAATGAAGACATGCTTGATTTCATTCAGAGCCACCCGCGCCGCAACGTAATTGGCGACCGCTCCCTCGCCCATGTCGAATACAAACTTGTCGCCATTGCCCAGCTCGACATAGATCGAGGTATTCATTTGCCCGGGGCGAATCATGGGTGCCGTGCCCATAAAGGTGACACGCATTTCATTAGGCTGGACGTCCTCGGTACCGGGAAACCAGTTGGCGGCACTTTTCAGCCACGGCATTGGCCTTACTCCATCAAACAGCAGCCCCTCCTTCCAGCGCCCCATCGGCACACCACCGGTCAGAACCGCTTCAACATCCTGTTCACTGGAGGGCTTTTTGACATCGGCCTGCGCCATGACAAGCCCAGCAATCGCGAGAGCGAGCAGAGAAAGTAAGAGCGAACGCAGCAACGGCATAAGGATCACCAGAGGAATTTCACCAACAGGAGGGCGGGCAAACGCTACGGGAACATATAGTTGGCAGGCCTGAGGAATTCAATCTTCGTGGCCCTACCGGAATGGACCTGGCACAGCCCCTTTCACAATGTTTCTGCGACCACTGCGCCAGCTTCTTCATGCGAAGAAGTGCAACGCGTTATTTCTCCGCCAAAGCACTCCAGTCGCGGTTGCTCAGCTGTTAATCACGATTTAAGGGCAGGAAGCACTGCAGCATGAATTGGCGAGTTTGCGGAAGATTTTAACCCTGACTTTATCGGCGCAGTGCTGGATATCTAGCCGGGATGTACGTCGATGTGGAAAAGCGACCCACAGGGTGTGACCGTGAATCTAGTTGGCAGGAATTGCTCCACGAGCCACATCACGGTCTGCGCATGCCGGCTTACTTCGCGCACCGCCAATCGAGAACTCTCCGCCGCCATGGCGGCGTAAAGCAGCAATTGGTCGCAGGCATGCACATCCACGGCCGCGCCTGCTTCCAGTTCTGCGAGCAGTGCGCGCCCGGCCTCTTCTCCCAACCGTTCAGCCGGTATGCCACGCTCGGCCACCGCGGCCGCCCCCAGCTGACTGTTTTCGGTCTCGGCTACCAGCACCAGGGCGCCGCCTGAGCCAAAAGCCTCGACATCGGTTAGCACTTGCTCCTCAACCTGGATCGGTCCCAGTCCCTCGAGTACTTCGCGTGCAGACTTCGCCATACGCTCCGCGATATGCGAAGGGAGGTGTGCGACATGGGACACGCCGGCAATTCGCTGTAAAGCACCGGGCATATCGGCAGTTAGAGGTAACAGTGACCTGCAGGGCTGCACCCTCAGGTTCACCCTGCCCCCGCCTCTCGGGTAGTAACCATGGCGAATGGATTCGATCTGCACCCGGACACCCATACGCGCCAGCCAGGGCAAAAAGACCCTGGTCAGGTAATCCACCGGTGGCGCCATGCGCACGTCCGTGCCACCTGCCATCGACAGCTGCACCGCTGAATCGGCTTTCAGCGCCACAGGCAAAAGTGCCTGCAGAACCAATACGACACTGCCGGCCGTGCCGACATCGAAGTGATATTCACCACCACGAATAGGACCCGGCCTGAAATAAACTTCCTGTGCTCCAAGCTCCGCCCCTTCGAGCACACCACCGCAGACCTCGGCCACAGCCCGCAGTGCGGCCAGGTGCTGCGCCATCAGGCCCGGCTTGGCCCGTCCTGCGCGGATATTTTTCAGGTGTAGCGAGCGACCGCTGATCGCCGCCAGCGCCACCGCATAGCGGCTTAATTGTCCACCACCCTCACCATAACTGCCGTCAATGGCCAGCCAGTTCACTCTTGGTTCTCCAGGCATTGCCTTGCACTGCGCAAGCTTCTAACGCAGATGCTCCTTAACCGCATCGTAGTCGTAGGTAGTAATTTCGTGGCGGTTGCCATCTGGATCACTGAAATAGAGCGACCAGGAGAGGTCGTGATCCGACACGCTCACACCTTCCCCACACTCTTCCAAGTGCGCTTTCCAGCGCAGAAACTCCACACCGCTGGCGCCGAAGGCAATCGTCGAAGGGGGTCCCTTGTCGGACTCAAACAGCGCCAGGTGGACCCGCCCGGCAGGGTCTTCCAGCATCAGTGGTCCACCGTCCGCCGCCCAGAGCAGGTACTGCTCCATGACGCGAAAACCCAGCACTTGCTGATACCAGTGATGCGCTGCTGAACGATCGGAGACATAGATATGCACATGGTCAATACCTGACAGCTCAGGAATCATCACTCCCCTCCTTGCACACAGACCCGCCAACACTGGCGCGAACTGGCATTCATCATGCCCCGTCAAAGCATCATCCTCAAACCACACCCTTTCTATACTGCCCTAACGAGCACTTTTAAACCTAGAGGGCAGCGTTATATGGATCTTCATCTTAAGGGCAAGCTGGCATTTGTCAGCGGGTCCACCAAAGGTATCGGTCGGGCAATTGCAGAGGCCCTGCTGGATGAGGGCGCCCGGGTAATCATTAATGGCCGCAGCGGCACACAACAGCTGGCTGATAGCCTGTCTTCGAAGGGCGAGGTATTGGCTGTGGAAGGAGATCTCGCCGATGCTGCCGATAGCGAGCGTATGTGCAGAGAAATCGATGCCATGGGCCAGCTCGATGTGCTGGTCAACAATATGGGTATCTTCAACCCCAAGCCTTTCGCTGAAATCGAGGACTCGGAATGGCAGACATTCTTTGACGCCAACATCATGAGTACGGTGCGCCTGTCCCGGCACTTCTTCCCCAAAATGCTGGAACGCCAGTTTGGACGTATCATCAATATCGCCAGTGAGGCCGGCATGCGCGGCCTCGAAAGCATGGTGCACTACTCCATGACCAAGGGAGCGCAGATCGTAATCGGCCGCGGCCTCGCCAACCTCACCCAGGGTAGTGGCCGCGACATCACCGTCAACTCTGTATTGCCTGGTCCCACACTGACAGAAGGCGTCAGTAACTGGCTTAAGGAAAGCGCCCAGGTACAGGGCAAATCGGAGGAGGAGTTTGTGGCGGAATTCTTCAAGGAGACAGAGCCGACCTCCCTGATACAGCGCTTCATCAAACCGGAAGAGATCGCCAGTATTGTCACCTTTCTGGCCTCTCCTCTCAGCTCTGCCATCAACGGCGCCAGCATCAAGGCGGAAGGAGGACTGATCAAGTCCATCGTTTGAGGCGGTCGCTATTTGTTGCCGGATTTACCCTGCAGGGGCTTGCCGTAAAGACGGCGCAGCTCCTCCTTCGCCTGTTCGAGCACTTCGCGCTGTTCTGTACTCAGGCTTTTACCTGCCCGGTTGATATAAAAGGTGAGCATCGACATGGCGGAGCGGAACGGCTCGGACTTCCTGCGCTGGCTTTCCTCCGCCGAGCGGCTCAGCGAGCGGGCAATCGCCTTGGGATCCTTGAGGGCGAACACCCCCTTCTCCAGATCCAGCGCGTCACTGGTTTGGGTCACCTTCTGCGACCACCCCTTATCCAGGTCCTCGCCCTTCTTGGCCTTTCCGGACATACAGCCCCCTACCAGTGCTCCGGCGCACTGAGCATGGTCGCGCATCGCGCCACACCGGCCACACGGTCCAGTAGACCGGGAGTGAACTCCAGAGCCATCCACGCTTCCGGGTAAGGCAGATCATAGGGCGTGGCAATGCCATGCCCCGCCCGGAATCCAAACCGCGAGTAATAGCGCGGGTCCCCAAGCACGAGAACCAGGTCTACACCGCGGCTTTTAAGTAAATCCAGGCCATGCTGCACCAGCGCGGCTCCAACACCCTGCCCGTGCCACCGAGGCACCACCCCAAGCGGGGCCAGAATCGATCCCGCGACAGACTCAGCGCCCTCAATCTGTACGTTGGTAAAAATCACACACCCGACGGCCTCGCCGGCATCCTCTGCCACCAGAATCAGGCGCGGTTCCGCGGTCTCGTCGGCCAGCAGGTCCACCGACAGTTGAGACACTGAAGGTCCCTCTTCCTCGCCGAATGCCTTCATATGGATCTCACGGATCGTTTCGGCCTCATCCTGTCGGGCTGGTCGTATGGCTAGCGGCACGCTCTTCTCCTGTTCTTCCCCACGCGGCTACAAAGCCTGTCCGCGCCCATGCACCATCAAACGCTGTTCCCATTATTGCCTATCTCCAGCGGAGCCTCGGGAGGTCACCATGATGCACTTGATAGGCTACGTCTATCTCAGGTAGAGGGAAAATTGATTTAACCCCCATCATGGCTATCGATAAGATCATAGCCGTGACCCAAACTGCCGGAGAGAAATGAAAGAGGAGCAAGATATGAGACTCAACCAAATCACTGAACACATGACTCAAGACTGCGAATGCAACTATCAGGACAACTATTACGGGGACCAGGTCTGCGTGAAACGGCTGACACGCTGAAGATCGGCAGGTATTGCAGCTCTGCCCCTTTGGTGAGGCCTTCCAGCAGCCAGCGAGGCCTCGCCTCTGCCCAGCGTTTGCTGATCATGATTGTTATCCGGGGCTTACCTAATCGGAGGGCTGCACCGTTTGTTCTTTACCGCGCCGGCCAGAACTGAGCTTTTTCACCAGATCACTGGCCCCGGCCTTGTACAAACCCGGCACGACACCATGTATGAAAGCCATTAGCGCAGCCTTCAGGCAATTCCAGCCGTACTGGAAAGCAACACCCTGGTGCTCAAAATAGCTTTCTTGCGCATCCGCCAAGTGCACCTTGCTTGACTGCAACACTAACGCCTCCCGCTGAATAAACCCTTCACATGTCCCGCGCTCGGCACCCCTAACACGCTCTTAATACGGGAGAACCTAAAGCGAGCTGAAAACCTAACCAACATACCTGTTATCCCGTGACGACTGGTTTGAAATGACCATTCGATAGATAACCCTCCTCCCCTATCAGGCGGAAGTGTCTTTCTCCCCGGGCTCTCGGTAGCCCAGCAGCCGAGCCGGAAGGAACAGCACTGTACGCAGGAAAGCGAAGACTGCATCCACGGCGATTCCGATAAGACGCAATGGCAACAAGAGCACCCAGACTATCGGCCAAACTACCAGCGTCAGCAGCGCCAGGGGCCAACAGAGCACAAACAGGATGCACCAACCGACCAAGCCAAACAATGATCCCATGTAATCTTCCTCTTATCCCCAAGAGGATAACGTATAAAAAACTTCAGGCTACCCTGGCACTCACTATGACTGGATCCGATAGCCTGACAAAACAACTGATCTGGACGGAAAGCCATATTTGTCGGCCGGTATGGAGGGGACGACCCACTATTGGAACCCAGGCGCGTAGCAAGAGACGTACCAGACTGCCCGCCCAGCTAAGAGGCATGAGCAAGCCGCAGCTTCCTCAACAAACTAACGACAAGCCCGGCAAAGAGGCTAACGATACTAAATTGCCCTAGCGAATGAAGAACAAGCTTAGGCCAAAAATTGATTTCGTCGGTAAACAATGGATGCCAAACATATTTGAGCGTCAAATTTCCCGGGAAAAGCAGAATTTCATAGCCGGTCATCCCCCCGCCATAAACATTCCAGTTGATGGCAAATGAAATCAGCCCGACAACTAGCGCAGCCAGGCCTGTATAGCCCGCTAAAGCCATTGTATTGAGTTGGCTCATGGCAGTCGTAGCGCTCTGATACGTGCACAGCACTCTGCCATGAAGCTTCGAATCGTTGTCACTCAACTCTTTTCCAGACTTCATACTCAACGCGTTTGCCATCTTCCCAGCGAGAGTTGTACCAGTATTCTCCTTCTATTTTTGTATCAAATATATACAAGGTGCCAGCTTCCTCACCGAATGAATTGTGCTGCAGCTTCTCAGTATACTTCCCATCCGCGACTTCATATGTGCCAGCGCCAGACGCCCAAAACTCAGTCCCTTTCATGGAGGTAAAGCTGAAATGGGAGCGGGAAATCACCTTCAACGACTGAAGATCATGATCTTGATAATCGACCAGATCACCACTTCCATTGACATACTCACCAGAAACCAGCTGCCAAACCCCGGTCAGATCCTCTGCAAGCGCAAGTGAGCTCAAGGACAGCAAGCAACTCATCCCGACTATTTTCTTCATCATCATATTCCCTGCATTGCACATGGCTGTTCGCATGGCTCACCATGGGTAAGCACGTGACGTATTCCTGTTGTGATTTGGTCCGACAGATTATGGTTCTGTCATTGCGAGGCTCACTCCGCCGTGGCGGTAGCGATCAATTCTACGCACTATTACCCACAGAACCAGTACAGGTAAGGTCACAGGGAGCAGTATGCTCACGACACTCTGCTCCAGGCCACTCATCATTGTCGGTTCTGATATAGCAGGAATGAAAAGCTGTGATCCTATAGGACCATTAGAGAAAACAAATATCGACACCAGATTCCAGCCTAGATGCAATGCGACAGGCAGTACCACCGATTTCGAGCGCTCGAAGGCGTAGGCAAGCATCAGGCCAAAAAGGCCAGTCATCATAAAGAGGTACACCATCGGCACCAGCTGACCGAACACACCTTGAGAAAACCAGTGGTAGACACCAAAAGCGGCTGCTGAAAGCAAACAAGCCCTCTTTGGACCCCATAGTTCGATCGCCTTGTAAAGCAAGTAACCCCGAAAAATCAGCTCTTCGAACAGAACCGAATTTACGTTCCAGCTCAGCCCCTCCAGAACAACGGAGACAGTTAGATCAGGGTTTAGCATCCAACTGAAACCAGAGAACCATCCGACAAGAAGAAGTTGGCCTGCAGCAAAGACAGCAGCAACGGTAAACCCGGACAGGAACTCAATCGAGCGCTGCTGCGGCTTATCAAAGCCCAGCACGCTGATTTTGCGACCCTCTATTCGCAGAAGAATCCAGGATATTGCTACCAGGAGCGGGCCGATCATGCCTGTTTACCAAGTCGAGTACACACAGCTTCCGTAAGGAACGCCTCTTCAGAAGTCCATAGCTTGGACATTCGCTTGCTGGCCCTATCAGCTTTTGAGTTGGGTAATGTCATCTACTTATCACGAAGATCGTTACACAGCTGACAGTCTACCCGGTTTCTGTAGTTTCTTATCCGAACCACCAGGAAGATGGTAGAGCTGATCCAGGCCCACAGCACGCCAAACTCTATTGCGTAAGCCAGCTCTCTGCCTTTCAGATATTGCACTGCCGAAAACAAGGTAAACAGCAGTAGCAGCATCACTAAGTATTGGATACTCCATTTCCTGATAGGCACAAATCTCTCCCTCGAGTAGCCCGCACAATTGCTCGTTAAATGCTTATCTACTTTGACTTGTTGCTGAAGAGGCACGCCCCGGCAACCAAGCTCAACTGCCCAGTGAAAAGCCTTGCAAAAACCGCTCATTCCGAAACAGCGTCCGTCACAAGGCATGAGTAAGGAAATCCACAAGTATCGCAAAGTTTGACCTGAGCATTAGCCCCCGAATACCGGGCATATCTGGATGACCCAGTGACACCCATTTTCAATTAAAACCGGAAGCGTCAGATTGACAGCATGCGCAGTCGTATAGGGACCTCAGGCTGCTGCTATAGATCATTGCACTAAACCCCATAACCCCACTCAATGTCTTACTCAGGTCGCCAACAGCGGCCAAGCAGTATCGAAGCCCCGCTAAAATCAGTTGAGGTGAAGCATCTGGAATCGCTACTACGCCATTCAAAAGTGGATTCGACGATGACTGTTTATCAGGTATCCGCCAACGACGAACGTCAAGACGCTAGACGCTATCACCAAGGTCCAGAACAAAGTGCCCCCACCAATTACGGTACCCACAGCCGGCACCCTTACGGCAATTTCCGAGAACATCGCTGCAATCAGTCCAACATATGACCACAACATGAAATCATAGTGAACTCTTAGCCAGTTCCGACTCTTTCGAAACAGTACAGGCACCGATACACCAGCTGTAACAAACACAAGTGATCCGATTGCCATCCAGTGAAATGGTCCAAAAGAATATATTGACTCAGTGAAAAGCGCCGTCACATTCATCATGATCATGGCACTGAAAAATGTGTACCCCAGAGCCTTATGCCGCCCTGTCCCCTTTCGAAATAGAACGACTAGACCACCAATTATGACTGCAATGATCGCGCATAAAGTATGGATAAGCCCGACACTTGAGCTGAACATTCTTTCCTCCCTGAATCGCTAACATTCGCAATAAAGGCGACCTAACCTTAGGCTTTCCCGCGCAGGACCGAAAGAACCGGAAAAACGGAAGGGACCGAGTAAATCGCTTGGTTTTCTTGCAACCGAATCACGCTCGGCTTTCACGGCGACTACCTAGATCTTCCTTGAACATCAACAAGACGGTGTATAACAGACCAAATATTGGAACTATTGAAAACACAAAGCCAAGAACTGCAGCAAGCACCGGGGTTTCAACTTTACGGCGACCGAGGTAATAGCATACCAACGTATTAATTACCGCAAAGACAAGAATAAATTGCCCAATGAGGGTAAGGCTTACATTCATATATTTTTCCCTACAGGTTTATAAGGCCATCCGCAGAGAGGCGAGGCCAGAAGTATTTTGCCAGGTCTTGTTAAGCAAATGTCCGCAGCAGAGCTACTGCGAACCCCGCGACCATCATTATTAGCCCCAGGATGAGACCACATTGTACTCGACGCGCCTTCGCGTGCGCTCTCTTGGCTGCCTCGACGAGCTCGGGATTATCAGAATCTAAGAATCTCTTAGACAGAATCCAAGTGTAAAGCGAAATCGTATTACCTAGATCCGCGAAAGAGAACCCCGATGGAGCTCCAAGGCTCTTCCAGATCTCTGGTTCTGTATTTTTCAACATGACAGCCAAACCCGGAAATCGAATCTGTAAAACACTGACAACAAAAATCAGACACCCCAAAACAGCTACAAGCATTCTTGACTCTCCAAGAATTAATGCCTTAATAGTGCGCACCACACCATCACGCCACCTTTAGGTTGATTTTCCAGCCTGGCAAGCAACACAAAAGTCAGGTAAGGATTTAGGCGCCAGCCTTCACCTACCTTTTATGTGAGCAAGATCTGCCCTCCGGCCTATCTACCAAGACTCACTGGACGCTCTAACTCATATATGGTATCTGCTAGCTCATCGAATTTTTTTGATAAAAGGGCTTGAGCATCATAGAGTCCCCGATTATAGAAATACGCTCCTACCTCATCAGCGAAAAAATCAATAAGGAACTCTGCGTCAAAGCCCCCAATATCCTGCTCAAGTTCCTCATTAAAAAAGATCTTCAACTTCTGGACGATCTGCCTTTTCTCTTCTTCCGTGAAGTTTATCTTTTCCATACTCTCTCTAAAGGGTCAAATAGCTGTTTTATTTATAAGCCATAGGCTTTTTTGTCCACGGCTCTTTATCTCGAAAAATATCCCCTCACGCAACCCAGTTACTCTCGGAATATCAGGCATTTAGCTAACAATAAAATACTTTTATACTCGAACAAATCGGTCTCTGGTTTTTGCTCACTTCAGAAAGAAGGCCCCACTCCAAGCCCAACCCGAAGAAAATCGTTACAAAATCAAAGACTTAGCCAACCATGCCTATTCACCCAACCCCCAACTAAATAACAAGGAGCTTTGTCTGGTTCAGACACAAAAAACCCCGCCATAGGCGGGGCCTCACTGCAAACTTGGACTTTCGTGCAAGCTTAACTCAATAAAACTTCAGCACGAACAGATAAAACGCGGTGTCGTTCAGATACGCGGACGCCACCAAACCTATGCCCTTGCAGCCACAGCGGCAACTCGACGCTTCACACGCGCCATATCAATTGAAGACACTATTAAACTTCTCTTGGTCAAGATATTTTTCGAAAGCTGCTAGCGACTGGGAGACTGAGGATTCAGCCATTATTTCTTGCATCGCCACTTGTCCCACCACGCCGAATGCGTGCTCGAACGCTTGGGAGCCACCTTCCTGGAGAGCAGACTTCGCCAAATCAGGGCAGTCCTCTGTCAGTAATCTGGTCACCAAAGCGCCGAGATACTTGTTTGACTCGTCCACATCCTTTTCTGTGAAATTTGAATAAGGCTGAATGGTGCTATGTGCTGACATCCCGAGATAAACCCATTTTGCGAGCTTTTTCCGTTCTTTACCATTTAACGAGTCTGACATGCAGACTCCAAGCTTCTGCGCGGATTCATTCGCAACCGCCCCAAATGAGACAGAAATCGCCATAAGCAAAGAGATAGCGACACAGCACCTTTTTACTACACTTTCCATTTGTTTTTCCTCTATACCCCTCATACGCAACGGCTACTACCCATGTCACTCGGGGCAATTTCTTTATATTGTTTCGAGGGAGGTGCTTCACCGTGCAAAGGTCAGGTGGCACAGGAGCAGATCTGCGATGGAGCCTACCGGCAAACTGTGGATCTACTTCACCTCCCCCGGCCGATGTTCTCATATAGCGCCAATATCTGCAGCCTGCAGATGATCAGACACTCCCCAAAAAAAGCCCCGCACTTGGCGGGGCTTTGGCACAAACAATCTTGTGGAATTTCTAACTGGACACCATCAATTGTCGGTCGGCACCCGCCCCAGGTCGCCTTCCATTTCAGAGGCGAGGAAGGACATCACCACCCAGGCGGCAACGTTCTGCTTGAGAATCTCAGGGTCTACCTTATCCAGGGTATCGTTGGGTGTGTGGTGGTAATCGAAGTAGTCGCTACCGTCCTGATACAGGCCAAAGGCCGGTACACCGCGGGCAACGAACACGCTGCTGTCCGGGCCGCCAGAGGACTGATTGTTACCGCGCTCGATGCCCAGCGGGGCCAGCAGCTGCATCATCTGGTCGGCGATATCGAACTTGGTCTCCGGCAGGCGGGTGTCAAAACGCCAGATCTTGCCGGCACCGAAGTCGGATTCGGACACGCCAATGATGTTGTCCAGCTCGTCCTGATGCGCTTCAACGTACTGCTTGGAACCCACCAGGCCGATTTCCTCGGCGCCGTACAGGATCACACGCAGGGTGCGACGCGGGCGCTGCGGCAGCTCCGCAATCATGCGGGCGGTTTCCATCACAATGGCTACACCAGCGCCGTCGTCCAGTGCGCCGGTACCCTCATCCCAGGAATCCAGGTGGGCACCGATGATCATCACTTCCTCGGGCTTCTCGCGGCCGGTGATCTCACCGATCACGTTGAAGGAGGGGCCGTCTTCCAGACGCTGGTTGTGCACGTCCAGGTTCACCACTACCGGCTGGCCGCGCTTCAGCATGGCTTCCAGGAGGTTGGCGTCCGGGGCGGACAGGGCCAGGGCCGGCACCGGGTTTTCGACCCCGTCGATGGACATCATGCCGGTGTGGGCAAAGCGATCGGAGTCGGTGCCCACAGAGCGGATCATCAGTGCCGCGGCCTCTTTTTCGGCGGCAGCGCGCATACCACGGCTGCGTCCACCCACAGCAGGGCCATAGCCTTCACCGGTGCGGGTGCGCTCCATGCGCTTATTGATAAAGGCGATCTTGCCGCGGACTTTGTCTGCCGGTGCCGCGATCAGTTCGCTCACATCGCCGAACTCGACGATCTCGGCGGTCAGCCCCTGTTCCGGGGTGCCGACGCTGTAACCCAGGGAGGTCACTACCAGCGGCTGCGGGAACGGAGAAACCACACGTGCGTGGGCATGGCCGCGATTCCAGCGCGGCACTTCGATCTGCTCGGTGTAGACCCGGTCGAAGCCCAGCGCCTTCATCTTTTCCTGAGCCCAGGCCACCGCGCGGCGGTCGCCCTCGGAACCTGCCGGACGCGGGCCCACCTCAACGGTCAGGGACTCCACGATGCTGTATGCATCGGAAGACTCCAGCGCGCGATCCCGTAGCACCTCGGCCACGGAGAGATCTTCCTGGGACAGGGGCTTGGCGGTGGCCGTGGTGACGGCAAGCGCGGCGAGGAATCCGCCGGTCATTGCCAGCAGGGGTCTGAGTTTCATTATGGTTACCTTCGGTCTTAAGCGATTACAGCGTATTGTTTTGTTGATTGATCAGGTCGAGCAGCCGGCGGCGTACATCGCGCAGGCGTTCCAGGCCGACCTCAGTGAACAGGTAGGGCAGCATGCCGGTGTACTCGTCTTCTTCGATCTCTAGACACTCCAGCCGCAGCTCTTCCAGCTCGGGGTCGTGGCGCATGGGGTAGCCCACCAGCACACGCCACTCGTTATCGTCGGCCTGGCCGGCGATAGCATCTTCCAGTCCCTTGAGAAAGTCGCGCCGCTCCATGCGAAAGCGCGGGGTGCGCATATGCATCAACGCCCAGATTATCAGGGCGAAGACAAGGAACGAAAGGACGATGGTCAACAGGATCGTCATCCTCTCATGCCTCCAGCAGTAGTTTGATCGCAATCGCCACCGTGGCCAGAATAATGGCCGGCCGCACCAGCATCGCGCCGCGGGCGATCACCATGTTCGAGCCCAGCCGGGCACCGATCATCTGGGCCAGGCCCATACAGAGCGCCAGCCCCAGAAGCAGGTGGCCGCCGGCAATAAAGATCACCATGGAGGTGAAATTGGTGGCCAGTACTAGTGGCTTGGTGTGCGCAGTGGCCCGCCGCATGTTGTAACCCAACAGGGCAGCGAAGGCCAGTGCGTAGATGGAGCCCATCCCCGGCCCGAAAAAGCCGCCGTAAAACCCCACCCCGCCACCGATCAGCAGGTTGAACAAGCCATTACTCATTCGCGGCTGACTGTCCACATCGGCGATACGCGGCGAGATGGCAAAGTAGATGGCAATCGCGATTAACAGGATCGGCAGCAGCGTCTGCAGCTGCTCGCCTCCCAGCCGGGTCACCGTCCAGGTACCCAGCGCGGCGCCGACCACCGCCGCCAGCAGCCCCGGCCACAGTGGGCGAAAATCCAGATGGCCGGAGCGAAAATAGTTATGAGTCGACGACAGCGTGCCGAACACGCTCTGGAACTTATTCGTGCCCAGCGCATCCAGCGGCGGGATGCCGGCCCAGAGCAATGCCGGCAGCGTGATCATGCCGCCGGCACCGGCGATGGAGCTGATGAACCCCGCCGCGAATCCCACTGCTGTCAGCAGCAGGTAGGTCAGCGGGGTGAGGTCACCGAGCTCCGGCACGGTTATTCAGCCGTGCTCTTTTCGTCATCTTCGATAAAGTCGGTCTGGTTTTCCGGCTTGCGCCCCTTGTATTGGTGGAAGCGACGCTGGATCTCACGCAGATCCGTCTCCAGGTCACCGGTAGGCTGATACAGGGAGTCCACAACGATGCGCTTGTTGGGGAAATCCCAGGCGATCAGCAGCACCGGCACCTTGGAGGCGTAGGCGATGCGCAGGAAACCGGTCTTCCACTTGGGTACCTTCTTGCGCGTCCCTTCCGGGGTAATCGCCATCCACATCTTGTCCCGCTCGCGATAGGCGCGGGCCATCTGCTGGGCCAGGCCGCCGGGGGCGGCGCGATCCGTGGGCAGGCCACCCAGCCACATGAAAAAGCGCTTGAACGGGAAGAAGAAAGCCTCTTTCTTCATCATGAAAGAGATCTGGACCTTCAGGGCCATGATCATCGGCATGGCGACGACAAAATCCCAGTTGGAAGTATGTGGTGCCAGAGCCACCATCAGCTTCTTCTCGGCGGGCAGGTTGCCATCGAAACGCCAGCCCAGCAGCTTGATGACAAACAGACCGATAGCGCCAGTAACCCGGTTACCGATGCGCGGAACTTCCGGCGGTAACTCTTTTGGAATCGTGCTCACTTTATCTTTCTCTCGCATGACTGCTTCCGTCGATTCGCGGCAGCCGGGCTACGATTGCCGCGCGCAATTTATTTGCCGTTAGTGCTCCCGGGTGGCGTAGAAGCGGATATCCGGGTTTCGCTCCTCCGCCAGCGACAGGTTGACCCGTGTCGGCGCCAGGTAGGTGAGGTGCCCGGAACCGTCCAGAGCCAGGTTGGTGCTGTTCTTGCGCTTGAACTGGTCCAGCTCCTTGGCATTGTCACTGTCCACCCAGCGAGCGGTGTTCACGTTGACGTTCTCGTAGATGGCCTCCACTTTGTACTCGTCTTTGAGACGGTAGGCCACCACTTCAAACTGCAGCACCCCCACGGCACCAACGATGATGTCGTTGGTGTCGAGCGGGAAGAACACTTGAGTCGAGCCCTCTTCCGACAACTGCTGCAGGCCCTTCTGCAGCTGCTTCAGTTTCAGCGGGTCTTTCAGGCGGATGCGGCGGAACAGTTCCGGCGCAAAGTTGGGGATACCGGTGAACTTGAGACTCTCGCCCTCGGTGAAGGTATCACCGATCTGGATGGTGCCGTGGTTGTGCAGGCCGATGATGTCGCCACCGATGGCCTCTTCCACATGGGTGCGGTCGCCGGCCATAAAGGTTACTGCGTCGGCGATTTTCACATCCTTACCGATGCGCACATGCTTCATCTTCATGCCGCGGCGATAGGTGCCGGAGCAGACTCGCATAAAGGCGATGCGATCGCGGTGCTTGGGGTCCATGTTCGCCTGGATCTTGAATACGAAGCCGGTGAACTTGTCTTCCGACGGCTCCACGGTGCGCTCGTTGGTCGCGCGGGGCTGCGGACCCGGCGCCCACTCAACGAAACCATCCAGCATCTCGCGCACGCCGAAGTTGCCGAGCGCGGTACCGAAGAACACCGGGGTCAGTTTGCCGGCCAGGTAGGCTTCCAGGTCAAATTCGTGCGTGGCGCCGCGCACCAGCTCGATTTCCTCGCGGATATCGTCGGCCTCGTCACCGAGCAACGCGCTGGCCTCCTCGGAGTCCAGTCCCTTGATCTGCACGTCGTCAGGAATGGTATGGCCCTGCCCCTGCTTGAACACGTGAATGGTGTCGGTGTAGAGGTTGTACACGCCCTTGAAGTGCTGACCAGAGCCCAGCGGCCAGTTGATCGGCGCGGCCTGGATATTCAGCACTTCCTCGATTTCGTCCATCACCTCGATGGGATCTCGGATATCCCGGTCGAGCTTGTTGATGAACGACAGGATCGGCGTGGTACGCAGACGACACACATTCATCAGCTTGATAGTGCGGTCCTCGACACCCTTGGCGCCGTCGATCACCATCAGCGCGGAGTCCACCGCGGTCAGTACCCGGTAGGTATCTTCGGAGAAGTCCTCGTGGCCCGGGGTGTCCAGCAGGTTGACCACCCGCTCTTTGTAGGGGAACTGCATCACCGAGGAGGTCACGGAGATGCCCCGCTCCTGCTCCATGGTCATCCAGTCTGAGCGGGCATGGGGGCCCTTCTTGCCCTTGACGGAACCGGCGAGCTGAATGGCATTTCCGAACAGCAGCAGCTTTTCGGTCACGGTGGTTTTACCGGCGTCCGGGTGGGAAATGATGGCGAAGGTGCGGCGGCCGCCAATGCCCGCCAGGGAAGCGCTTTGACCCATAATCTTTAAATTCGGTAACTCGGCAGATCTGCACAAAAAACAAGCCGCGCATTATACACGGCGGCGGGCTCAACAGGGGGGCTGTTAGACTGAGGTTTTTGCCCGAACCGAATCCGGGGCAAGAGTCACGATGCACAACTTGAACAGAGGTGGACTATGAGTCGGGAGCGTCTGGAAGCGCTGCGAGAGGAGCTGAAACGCCAGGGGGTCAATGGCTTCCTGGTACCCCGGGGTGACGAATACCAGAACGAGTATGTGCCGCCCTCGGAGGAGCGCCTCGCCTGGCTCACCGGCTTTACCGGATCCGCCGGCCTCGCCGCCATGGCCAATGACCACGCCGCGCTGTTCGTAGACGGCCGCTATACCATCCAGGCCCAGCAAGAGATTGGTGATCAGCCGCTGGAGCAGCAGGACCTCAACCCATCGGCAATCGCCGGCTGGCTGTGCGACAACCTGAAAGCTGGCGATACGCTGGGCTTCGACCCGCGCCTGCATACCGAGCCGGGATTGGCACCGCTGAAAAAGCGCCTGGCGGAGCGGGAAATTGGCCTGCAACCACTGGAAAGTAACCCCATCGATGCGATCTGGAGCGATCGCCCGGCCCCACCTTCCGGCCATGCCCTCCCTCACCCGGAGACCTTCACCGGAGAGACCTCGGACGCAAAGCGCCGCCGCATCGCCGACCGGCTGGAAGACAAACGCGCCGACGCCCTGTGGCTGGCCAATCCCGAGGTGTGCGCCTGGCTGTTCAATATCCGCGGCAGTGACATTCCCCACCTGCCGGTGGCCCTGAGCTGCGCCATCCTCTACCGCGACGGCAGCGCCACCCTGTACATGGCCGAGGCGGCCGCCAGCAGTGCCCTGCGGGAACACCTGGGCAGCGGCGTGGAACTGGCGCATGACAAAACCGGCTTGTTCGACGCAGCACGCCGTCAGCACGTGGCACGCATCTGGCTGGACCCGCTGCTGACCAACTGCTGGACCCTGCAGCAACTGCGCGCCATGGATCTGGAACTGATCATGGACCGCGACCCCATCACCGGCGCCAAGGCCCTTAAGAATCCAGTGGAGCTGGCCGGCAGCCGCGCGGCCCACGAACGCGACGGCGCGGCCCTGTGCGAATTCCTCGCCGCTCTGCCGGATGCCGTGGACAATGGCGTAGCCGACAGCAGCTTCGGTGAACTGGAGGCGGTCGCACTGCTGCGGGCCAAGCGTGAACAGCGGGAGGGATTTACTGACGACAGCTTCGACTCCATCTCCGGCTATGGGCCCAACGGCGCCATCGTCCATTACCGGGTCAGCCCCGAGTCCAGCCTGCCGATGAAGGCCGAGGGCATCTACCTGATCGATTCCGGCGGCCAGTACCCGGACGGCACCACCGACGTGACCCGCACCGTGGCTCTGGGGGAATTCTCCGAGCAGGCCCGGGATCACTTTACCCGGGTGCTGAAAGGTCATATCGCCCTCGCCACCCTGCGCTTCCCCACCGGCACCTGCGGCGAACAGGTGGACGCCTTTGCGCGCAAGGCGCTCTGGGATGCCGGCCTCGATTATGCCCACGGCACCGGCCACGGCGTCGGCAGCTTCCTGTCAGTACACGAGGGGCCGCAGCGGATCGGTAAGGTAAGTACCGGCGTGGCACTGGAACCCGGCATGATCCTCTCCAACGAGCCCGGCTTTTACCTCACCGGCCAGTACGGCATCCGCATCGAGAACCTCATCTTCGTGAAGGAGAGTGACCAGTACCCTGGCTTCCTGGAATTTGAAGAACTCACCCTGGCACCGATCGAGCGCAAACTGATCGACAAGCTGCTGCTCACCCCCATGGAACTGGAGTGGCTCAACAATTACCACCAGCGGGTAAGGGATACCCTGATGCCACTGGTGGACGAAAAGACCCAGGCCTGGCTGCAGCAGGCGACAGAAAAGCTTTGACCCCCCCAACGGCTACGGGGGAGGAATGGACTCCGGAGTTGCTTGCGCAGCCTCCGGCCAGTGTCAGGCGAGGCGCTCCTCTCCCGCTTCGGCAGCGGTCCCGTACCCGTGCACGGTGCGCCGCAGCCACCACCAGGCCAGCGCCCCGACAATCAGGTTGGCCGCCGCCGTTGCCGCGAAGAGACCGGTGATCCCCCACAGCTGATTGCCCACCCATGCCAGCGGCAGGTAGATACCGAGCACCCGCAGGAAAGAGATCATCGTGGCCGGCAGCGGTCGGCCCAGGCCATTGAACGCCGCATTGGCCGACATGACGAAGCCGTAGCCGGCGTAACTGAACGGCACCAGAGTCAGGTAGGCCACGGCCACCGCCAGGACCTCCGGCGAGTCGCTGAAGAGCCCGGCGACCGGCTCCCCCACCAGGAACAGTACCAGCGCCAGACACAGGCCGAATCCGCAACAGAAACGGGCCAACACGCTGACGGTCAGCTGCATCCGCCCCGGCTTCTCTGCTCCGGCATTCTGCCCCATGAAAGGACCAACCACCGACGACAGGGCGTAGAAGACAATCAGTGCCAGCGGCTCGATACGCAGAGCAATACCAAGACCCGCCACCGCATCTGCACCGTGCACAGCTACCAGCGCCACCACCACACCGCCAGCCATCGGAATGATCACGTTGGTGGCGATGGCCGGCAGCCCCACGGCCAGCACTGCGCGCCAGGAAGCCAACAGCTGCGCCAGCACCCTGCTGGGTGGCGCCAGAAGGCGCTCGCGCACGCCGAGAAAGTAGAAGGCAGCAAAAAAGCTCAGGCTGCGGGCGATCACTGTGGACAGGGCCGCCCCCTGCAGCTCCAGGCGCGGGAAACCCAGCAGACCGAAGATCAGCAAGGGGTCGAGGATCAGGTTGAACAACGCCACCCCCACCATGATGCGACCAGTGATGGCACTGTTGCCGATACCGCGCAGGGCGGACAGTGCCACCATCGGCACCACGGCGAAAATCGCCCCCAGGTACCAGATCACCATGTAATCGGCGATCAGTGGCAGCATCTCCGGCTGGGCACCGAGCAGGTGGAACAGGGGCTCGATCGTGAGCAGGCCGATGGCACTGATCACGACAGCGATCAGCAGCGCCAGCAACGAGGCATCGGTGACCAGGCGCCGCACCCGCGCGGTATCGCCGGCCCCAAAGGCCCGCGCCACCGCTGAGGAGGTACCGGCACCGAGGCCGATGGCGAAACTGTTGATCACCATCACTACCGGGAAGCTGAAACTCATGGCGGCCAGCGGCGCGCTGCCCAGCTGGGCAACGAAATAGGTGTCCACCACATTGAACGACATGGTGGCGAGGATGCCCCATACCATCGGCAGGGCGAGTCGGCGCAGATGCCCTGCGACGGGACCTTCGGTGAGCGATGGATTTCTTGCGGCTATGGCCATGGAATATTGTTCGGTCGTTACTGTTGCTTGGATTATGGATGCTTGGACCGCGACGATTGGATCGCGAAGTGGGCAGCCGGTACTGCGTGAAGGGGCGCGCAGCTTGCGGGATTAGCGCAATGGCAGACTCATCAGTACCGCGTCTTCCCGCGCACCATGTTCAGCCGGGTAGTAATTGCGGCGGACGCCATCTTCGCGAAAGCCGAGGCCGCGGTAAAGGGCCAGTGCCGCGGTATTGCCGGCGCGCGCTTCCAGCAGCACCGATTCTGCCGTTTCCGGCAGCCACTCGAGCAGGGCCGACAGCAGTGCCCGGGCAATGCCGCGACGTCGCCACTGGGGGGAGACCGCCACATCCAGAACCTCGACCGCATCCGGCAGGGGCATCAGCACACAACTCGCCACGGCGGCACCGTCAGACGCAGTGAGTAACCAGCACTGGTGACCGGCGCGCACGCTATCGAGAAACTGCTGTTCGCTCCAGGGGTGAGAATGGGCGCTGCGGGCGAGTGCGGCAAGGGGGGCACAGTCACCCTCTCCTGCTAGCCGCAGCACCGACCCGGGGAGCTCGGGCAGGGAGAGAAGCCCGGAATTCACCGGGCGCGGGTCTGTTCTGGATAGACCGACTGCAGTAACTGCCAGACATCGCGCTTGCGCTCCGGCGCCTGCAGCAGTTCAGAAAGGCTCGGCATCGACAGCAGACGGATGCCATTCCACTCGGCAACTTCGCCCTCCAGCGGAATCGGGGAACAGTATTCCCGAGCCTGCTGCCCCATCAGCCAGATGGATTTGACCGGCCGGCGCGCACTAGCGGCCTCCAGCCAGATGGAGCAGGTATCACGGGCATCACTGGCATTGGCCGCCGCAGCAAAGCGGTTTTCCGCCAGAGGCCAGCGCAAACGGTCCTGCTCCCGGGACAGATCGTGCCAGCCCAGGGCGCGGGCAATATTGTTGAATAAAGCCTCCACCGGCAGGGCCGCTCCGGGCTCGCGGCTGTCGACCGCCAGCAGCTCATCACCGAGCCACCAGCAGCTGAGTACAAACGGCTCCACACGGCTCTGCTTCGACTCGGCCACCGGTGCTACCACCGACTCTGCAGTGGCCGGGGCGCGGGTATCGGCCCTTAGGGACTCCAGCTCCCGGGTCACCTGTGGCGCCTGTGCCTGCGGCGCACTTGGTTGCAGCTCTGTGGCAGGGGCCTCTCGAGCCACCGAGTCGAGAATCTGGTCGGCACTGCGTGGTAGCGGGTTGGCCACCGGCTCCTGCGCCGCTACCGGTAGCGCTGCCTGCTGCGGCGCGGGCGCCAGCGGCAACACATAGCGCGGCACGTAGGTGGGGATACCCAGCGCCTCCAGATACTCTGCCCGGTGTAACTCGTGCATCAGACGCCCTGTCGCTTGGGCTCACCGCTGGCGAGCAAATTGAGGGCATCCAGGTATGCCTGGGCAGAGGCCACCAGGATATCGGTGTCCGCTCCCACGCCATTGACGAGTCGACCATTGCGCTCCAGGCGCACGGTCACACTGCCCTGGGAATCGGTACCCTGGGTAACGGCGTTGACCGAGTAGAGCTTGAGGTCGGCGTTGCTGTTCACTACTGATTCGATGGCCTTGAAGGTCGCGTCCACCGGGCCGCTGCCATCGGCTGTAGCACTGACCTCTTCGCCGTCGATCATCAGCTGCAGCTGCGCCTGCGGGCGGTTGCCGCTGCGGCTGTGGACATCGAGCGCAGCGAGGCGATAGTGCTCTACCGGCTCTTCGCCACCGGCGACAATGGACTGCAGATCCTCATCGAAGATCTCGTGCTTCTTGTCCGCCAGGTCCTTGAAGCGCTGGAAGACGATCTGGAATTCTACCGGATCGTCAAACGTCACCCCCAGCTCTTCATAGCGCGCTTTCACTGCGGCGCGGCCGGAGTGCTTGCCCAGCACCAGGCGGTTCTGGCCCCAGCCCACGTCCTCGGCGCGCATGATTTCGTAGGTTTCACGATGCTTGAGCACGCCGTCTTGGTGAATACCGGACTCGTGCGCGAAGGCGTTGGCCCCGACGATGGCTTTGTTGGGTTGTACTGGGAAGCCGGTGATGGAGGAGACCAGCCGCGAAGTGGGCACGATATGGCTGGCATCGATCCGGGTATCCACCGGATACAGATCCTGGCGGGTGCGCACGGCCATCACGATCTCTTCCAGTGAGGCATTTCCGGCGCGTTCGCCAAGGCCGTTGATGGTGCACTCCACCTGGCGCACACCGTTCATCACCGCCGACAGGGAGTTGGCCACCGCCAGACCCAGGTCATTGTGGCAATGGGTGGAGAAAATGGCCTTATCGGAATTGGGCACGTTCTCGATCACGCGCTTGAACATGGCCCCGTACTCTTCCGGCTCACCATAGCCGACGGTATCCGGAATATTGATGGTGCCGGCGCCGGCGGCGATCACCGCCTCGATAATACGGTACATGAAGTCCGGCTCAGAGCGGCTGCCGTCCTCGAGGGAAAACTCCACGTCGTCGGTAAACTGGCGCGCGTGCTTTACCGCCGCGACCGCCTGCTCCAGCACCTTCTCCGGCTCCATCTGCAGCTTGTACTTCATATGGATCGGGGAGGTGGCGATAAAGGTATGGATGCGGGAGGCGTTGGCCTTTTTGAGCGCCTCACCGGCGCGGATGATATCCGGGCCCACGGCGCGCGCGAGGCTGCACACCCGTGAGTCCTTGACGGTTTCGGCGACAGCCTGCACCGCCTCGAAATCACCCTGACTGGCGATGGCGAAGCCGGCCTCGATCACATCCACCTGCATGCGCTCGAGCATGCGCGCGATGCGGATCTTCTCGTCTTTGGTCATGGAGGCCCCGGGGCTCTGTTCGCCGTCACGGAGCGTGGTATCAAAAATGACTAATTTATCTTTATTGGTATTCATCGGTGCTCATCTCCTCGTATAGAGCGAGGCTAAACAGCGCCTTCGCCGCTGTCTACGCGCTGATCAACATACAGTGTGGAATTCTGCCGGAGGGGGTCGAAATAAAATTATCTGCCACAGCGGGCTAGTCGCAGCGTAGGTGCGGTGGGTCGGCATCGGAGCCAGAGAGAGAGCTTTGCAGCGTGCATGGTGGTGTTCGGTTTCAATCGATGTCGAGAACGCCGACTATAGACTCACCAAGACGGCAGATCAATGCCCATCCTAAAAAAGCCGCTTCCTGCAAACTTGAGGGTGTGATTTAACACGGAATGATCGATTTTCTGCAATAGCCATCCTACTCACCAGAAGCCCGGCCGAGGTCATCGATCAACCGCCACAGGCCCCGGCGAAGCTCCGCAAGCCCCTCGCGGTCCAGGTCCCCGACACGAGCGGAGCCTTGCAGCCAGTCCCGGGCAGAATTCTCAAGCGCACGACCTGTATCAGTGAGCAGAATTTCCGTCACCCGTTCATCGGCGGCACTGCGCCGACGCTCTACCAGCCCTGCGGTTTCCATGCGCTTCAGCAGCGGGGTCAGGGTGCCGGAATCCAGCAACAGGCGCTGCCCGAGCGCCCCCACGGTGGCCGGCCCATCACCATCCCGGTCCCAGGGCCACAGTGCCAACAGCACCAGATACTGCGGATAGGTGATACCCATCTCGTTCAACATTGGCTGGTAGGCACGGGTCACGGTGCGCGAAGCCGCATACAGCGCAAAACAGAGCTGGTTACCCAGCGCGAGAGGGTCGTCGCTCTCGCACGGGGCAACCGATGGCCGCGGCGGCACTGGCATCAGAGCAGTGCCTCGATCTCGGCTTCCAGGGACTCGGGCTTGTCCTTGGGTGCAAAACGCTTCACTACCTGCCCGTCGCGATTCACCAGAAATTTGGTGAAGTTCCACTTGATCGCCTCGGTGCCGAGCAGGCCCGGCGCTTCTTTCTTCAGCGCGCGAAACAGCGGATGGGCGTTGTCACCGTTCACCTCGACCTTGGAGTACAGGGGAAAGCTGACGCCGTAGTTGAGCTCACAGAAAGACTGGATCTCTTCGTCCGTGCCCGGCTCCTGCCCGCCAAACTGGTTGCAGGGAAATCCCAGCACCTCGAAGCCGCGGTCGCGGTACTTCTGGTAGACGGCTTCCAGTCCTTTGTACTGCGGAGTGAATCCACACTTACTGGCGGTATTCACAATCAACAGCACCTTGCCGGCATGCTCGTTCAGGGTGGTCTCACGGCCATCCTGGGTTTGCAGCGACTGCTGGTAAAGTTCACTCATGCTTTTCCTCCCTTTTTAGATTGTGGACAATTTAATTGTGCACAATAGTATTTGCAAGTTTTCCTCCTGACTTGCGAGGGGCACATTGGTACGGGTATCGAGACAGATGACGGTCCGGGGGTTTAAACTGAGAATAATTATCAATAATATTGCGATCTTTATCATGTCCCATCCGCGGCCCCGCCCGTGACAACTGTGAGCAGAACCTTCATGCGCCCTTTCACTTTTATGCGCCACTCCGTTCCACTGATCCTGACACTGTTGATGTCATGCCAGGCATTCGCCGCGGGCAGTGAACAAGCTGTCACGCCGCAGGAGATGCGACAGCTGATGCAGGTGGCGGAGTACATCGGGGTGGATTACTCCGAAGCGGTCGCAGAAGGCGAGATCATCAACGCGGGCGAATATGAAGAGATGGAGGAGTTCTCCCAGCTGCTTCTCGATACCTCAGCCCGCCTGGGCAAATCGACCGCAGCTGACGCCATCCGCACCGAAGCCAGAGCACTGCAGGCCGCCATCCAGTCGAAGTCCGCCCTCACTGTCATCAAGGGGCACACGGCCCGGCTACGGCACGAGCTTCTTAGCCTGGCACCGGCACTCTCCCTACCACAGAGCCTGCTGGAAGAGAAAACGGTGGCGGCGCTCTATCAGGACAACTGTGCCGCCTGCCACGGGGAAGCCGGCATGGGTGATGGCCCACTGGCCGCGCAGCTGGATCCCCCCCCGATCAACTTCCACGACCGCGAACGGGCGGAAAACCGCTCCCTGCTCGGCCTCTATGACGCCATCAGTGAGGGCCTTGAGGGTACGTCCATGGGCGCCTTCTTACAGCTGTCAGAGCAGCAGCGCTGGTCGCTGGCTTTCTATGTCGGCGGCATGGCGTTCGATGAAGCACCTGCGGCCGGCGACAATGCAGTCCCGCTCTCGCTGGAAGAGCTGGTGATGTTCAGCCCGCAGGTCTTGCAGGAGAACAAGCCGGAACTCGCCGCCGAGGCGATCGCCGCACTGCGTGCTGACCCGACGCCATTATTCAAGGCGCAGGCGCAATCAGGGGCTGGCCCCATTGACTATGCCCGCACACAACTGCAGTCCAGCCTGACTGCCTACCAGCAGGGAGACTATGCTGCCGCTCGCACCCAGGCCATCAGCGCCTACCTGGACGGTTTCGAACTGGCGGAAAGTGCGCTCGACTCCCACTCGCCGGCACTACGCCAATCCATCGAGCGGGACTTGCTGGCAATTCGGGGCATGCTTAATAAAGAAAGCGCCCCGGCAGTGGTGGAGGCCCAGGTCTCTGCAGTGCTGGAGCGTCTGGCTGAGGCTGAGGAAATCCTGGCAGGCGAAACCCTTTCCGGTACAGCGGTCTTTGTCGCCAGCCTGCTGATTCTGCTCCGCGAAGGGCTGGAAGCGCTGCTGGTTGTCATCGCTCTGACTACGATCCTGATCAAAACCGGACGCAACGACGCAGTTCGCTATGTGCACCTTGGCTGGATCGGCGCTTTTGCTGCCGGACTTCTGACCTGGCTTGCAGCTCAGCACCTGGTCACTATCAGTGGCGCCAGCCGTGAAATCATGGAAGGCGTGGCCGCCATGCTCGCCGCTGCAGTGCTGTTTTACGTGGGCTTCTGGATGCACAGCAAGACACATGCCGACCACTGGCAGCAGTATATCCGCGAGCGTATCAATCGTAGCCTCAGCTCCGGCGCACTCTGGGGCATCGCGGGGCTGGCCTTTATTGCAGTTTATCGCGAGATTTTTGAAACCATCCTGTTCTACCAGGCCCTGGCAACCCAGACCGGTACCGGCCAGGCCTCTGCCCTGTGGGGTGGTTTCGCCGCAGCAGTGGCGCTGCTGGCCGTGTTCGGCTGGGCGATGGTGCGCTACTCAGCCCGCCTGCCCATCGGCAAGTTCTTCTCGGTAACGACCGTGATCCTGCTGGGCCTGTCCTTCGTCCTCGCCGGCAAGGCCGTGGCCGCACTGCAGGAGGCCGCCCTGATCCCGATCACCGCGCTGCCGGTATCTTTCTCCTTTGACTGGCTGGGTATCTACCCGACGTGGCAAGGCATTGCACTGCAACTTGCGATCCTTGCCGCCGCGGCCTGGCTGTGGTTTGGCGGCCGTAAGCCTGTGCCGACAGACTCCGCGCCGGCATAAAACAAGAGGCTGCGCTTTCCATCCACCACAAAAAAGCCCCGCTAAGCGGGGCTTTTTTGTGGTCTAGAAAATATCGTTGCACTCAACGCAGAGCGAATCCCAGCTCGGATTCGATCTGCGCCCTGGTCCACAGACTCCAGTCCTTCCCCGCCTGCCCTTCAGCGCGGCGCTCCACCACCCCCCTGCGCAGAGCCGGCCACGCGAGCACCGCGGGAGGCTCGCTCTCGGAAAACCTGAAGAACAACTCCGGCGGGGGCAGCATCCGTTCCAAGCTGCGTAAAAGTGGTTGCCAGCCCTGCGGCAGAATAGCCGCGGCCAACTTCCATGAGGCTACGGGCGGGCGGCTCGCCTGCGCCATCAGATCGCGATAACGAATCTGCGCAGCGCTCAAGAGATCATCAGCTTCATAGTGCAGGCAGCCATCCACCTGTCGCTCAGCACAGAGCAGGCAGATACCCTCGGGCAATGACAGTCGCTCGGCGTCTTCCGCATTCAGCTGCCAACCCGACTCGCGAGAGTGACAGCGACATTGGGGACACGCCTGTTCGGCGTCTGCCGCGGGTGGCATCAGTTCAACGGGACTCATACCGGGACGCCAGTAGCATGGGCCTCCCGGAAAATAGCTGTCGCCATGGCTGCGTACGTGATCAATAAACTGGAAGGTTGCGGCATCTGCACCGCGGCCAGCCGCAGCCTGCAGGCAGCCCGGGCAAAACCTGAACTGCCCGGGATCGCCAACTTTTTCGAGCGCTCCCCGCTCCGTAGCCACCCAGGCTGTACTGCCTTCATCTTTCAGGGCGTTGCTGCAGGGAAAAAGATGCACGAGGGAGGCTAACTGGCGGCGCCGGGAGGGGTCATCGATCGTGGTGTTTTCGACACCGAACACCATGACTGGATGGCCCCGGTAACACCAACCGGCCGCGCTGCTCTGCAGATCGCCCAGGCTGACCTGCATGCCCTGCTGCAGTTCACCGGAGAGCAATTCGCTTGAGGATAGCTGCGCGTCTGGCGCGACAAACGGGAGGTTATCCGCTTCCAATTCAGCGTCGGCTGCCATTTGCGTCGCAGCCTTCAGGCTTTCTTCGATCTCGACGTCGTCCTGCTCCAGTACATCGCTTCCAGCCGCCTCGACCGGCTGACCGGAGCTGGAAACATCGCCCCCCCGCAGCCGCGCAAAGGCTTTTTTCCAAAGTGCCACTACATGGCCTCCTCTAGTATTCGATGAATCTGCGCTTCTGAGTTGGTGATCACTCGAAAGGCCACCCGTTTTGATTTCTCTGGATCCTCGGAGCCGTCCTCACGCAACACAGGCCGTGCGGACGAGTATCCCACCGCTGCCACCAGTGCCAGCATACCGGGGACTTCCGCTTTCGGCATCAACCCCTGCACATGACGCAGCACTTCTCGTGAACGGCTCTGGGACAAGCGCAGATTCTTGAAGTAATTATCTGTTGAGGTGCCGCCGGCACCCCACTCCGAACTGGTATGCCCCTCAATATGAATGGCCCGGATTGATCCCAGGAATGGCTTCAGCGCACTGATATAGCGGGGAAAGAAATCCTCCATCACCCGCTGCGCATCCCGGTTCATCTCTGCCTGGCCGACCGGAAACATGGCGTCTGAGTTATTGAACGCAATAATCAGCCGGTCTTTGTCAATTGTCGCTCCCCAGCGATTCAGATCCGTTTCGAATTCCTGCACCAGCGTCTGGTAGATAGCAAGCTGGTTATCCCGGTATGACTGAGCCAGAGCGCGGATCTTTTCCCGTTCCTCCATCATCGAACGCATCATCACGATGGAGATGCACAGGAATACCATCATCAACCCGGCCATCAGATCTGAGACGCTGAGCCACTCGCCGTCTTCGGTTGCCCGACTGTTCGCGCTGAGCCTATTCGGCATATTCGACTTCCCTGGCCCTGACCCGCCGCATCTGGGTTATCAACTGCTGGAAATCGCGGGTAAATGTGCCGCTGACTGTCGCCAGCGCCTCGCCCATGGCCGACAGGACCTGCTCCACCTGCCGGTTCATCTCCCGGTCTATCTGCTCGTACTGGCGGCGGATCGAGATATCGGCGCTCTGCAACTCCTGACGGATGGCCACTGACAGCGCCTGAACCATTTCTTTGTGGGTTGTGGCAATCATCTGCGCCAGTTCCCGCATGGATTCCCGGTGCACCTCGGCAGAATTGGTGACCAGCGACTGCATTGCCTGCGGGTCCAGCGCCTTGAGCCCCTCTACGGCACTGACAACGTGTTGCAGGCGTTCCGTCAGTGCATTCGCTTGCCGCTGCAACAGCTGCTCGATAGACAGCAGATTGTCGTCTACCCGCTGCTGGGCACCGGCGACGCCCTGAGCCAGCTGCTCGATACTTTGCGGCAGCTTGGGCACCAGTGCCGTCAACTCCTGTACCGATTCCCGCTGCGTATTCAGCAACTGAGCCAGCTGCGCGGCCTGCTCCCCCTGCTGTGACAATAGCTGGTCGAGACCACGGTAAGCCTGTGGTAGTGCAGCAATACGTTCATGGGCTCTTTCGATCATCGCCTGTTGCTCGAGCAGGGCGGCCTGGCTCGCCTGGCACTGCTGGCTCCAGGAGGAAACTCGCTCGGCATGCGCGCTGTACTCAGCCGCTGCTCCTTGCAGCAGCGGACCCAGCTTATCCAGCTGACCACAGAAGTTTTGCAGGTTATCTCCAAACTGGGTTTGCAGTTTGGCGTTAAAGTCAGACACCACCTGCTGCAGCTGCTCGACCACTGCCTGGCCAGTCCGATCGGCGTGTTGATTCAAAGCCGCGTGCAGAGCCACCAGGTTCCGGTTCAGATCGTCGATGGTTGCCGCCCCCTCCACCGGGTCTGAAGCCAGGCGCACCATACGGGTAAAGACCCTCAGTAACAGCGAGAGCGCCAGCCCGATCACACTGGTAATAAAGGCCGTCTTCAGACCCGCCATGAGATCGGCGATGCTCCGGTCGATGTCTGTCAGGGTAAATCCGTACAGACCGATGATGATGCCGACAAAGGTGCCGAGAATACCCAGCGAAGTCAGGAAGCCCGGGCACTGATCGACAAATTCACGTCCACGCCCGCTAAAGCGCAACACCAGAGCGAGGAAAAAGATCGCGAGCATCAACACCAGGAAAGTGTCAGTGACCACCGCCGGGGTCAGCGCGGCAAAAACCTGATTAAGCAGTCCCGACATCAATTAGGCTCCCATCATCTTCTTCAATGCCAACTCATGAAAGAAAGCACCACCTGGCAGCTTTCCATGACCCTGCCCGACCAGCTGGAGGTGTGGCATTGACCGAATCAACTCCGCGAGGCTGAAATAGTTTGCAGGTGATTCCCCGGAAGAAAATTCTTTAACCAACACGCCATGGTCCGCCTGTACTTCGAATACAGAAGGACTCTTTGCCAGAATGGCCCGCTTGCTGAACATTACATGCATCTGCCCACCGGGCTTGAGCTTATCCAGCAGAAGCTCGCTCAAAACTTGCACCTCTTCCGGCTTGTAGAAACTGAATAGATCCCAAGTCAGTATCGAATCGACGGGCTGTGTGTCCGCAAACTTTGCGAAGGCAGACCGAATAGCGTCGCATCCAGCCTGCCCACGCCGCTTGTGCCATTGAATGGCAGAGTGCAGATCCAGCACAAACAGCTCTCCAACCTGCTGCTGCAGTGCCCCAATGTTTCTGCCGCTTCGCGGCCCACAGTCAATTACATGGCTGACAGGGGATTTTCGCGCCGGCTCCAGTGCCCTATCAAGGGCAGGCAGAGTCAGCGCATCCCCTACATCCCGGCTCGAGAAATAGGTGGAGATATCCGATGCGCCACCAGGCCGGACCTTGCCAGTAGGCGCACCACTGTCGTATTCAAAAAAGTACTCGAAAAGGTCGTTACGCATCCCCTTTCGCTTGACCAGCGAATCACTGAGTTTGAACCGGCCAAGGCTCTGCATCAGTGTCACGGTCGTGTGACGCTGACAAGGAACCAGAGGGTAATCGGGATCGTCTGTCGTTTCGTAAGTGAAATCCCGAAGCAACTTGAATCGCGCCGGCCGGCTGGGTCGCTGGGCACCGGTATAGATCATGGCATGCAGTAGGGTGCCGGGCTTGAGGTTTGGTCTCAGTAGCTCAAGCAGATGCGCTATCAACTCCGGGCTCAGGAAATTGAGCAGATCCCAGCACAGGATGACATCAAACTTGATCTTCTCCGGCTTTGGGACGAGGTGTTGCTCTAAAGCCGCTTTCTGGTCGGAGTTATCGGCACTATCGCTAAAGAACTCGATCAGGTCTTCGATGTAGCAGGGGCAATTCTTCTGCAAAAAGGCCTGAGTCGTTCCCACGGCAAGAGGACCCAGATCCAGAATACGGTACCCAGGTTGGATAATCTCCTGATTCAGCGCCGCCAGGCCAAGGGAGTGATGCTGCATACAACTCGTCTCAAGACACCACAGCAGTGAAGTGGCGGGACATACCTATACCACGGCAAGCCCCGTCACTCCATCCGGTCACTGAATGTGATCAGGCTTCAGTTTCTGACTCGGCCTCACTGTCGGCGTAGTCAGTAGCCGCGGTCGTGCCGGTGTAATAGTTGCTCTGGGAGCTGCCGGCTGTACTCGCCGCACTGTCTTCACCTTCACGGGGCGGCAGGCTCGGATGGACCAGCTTTTCTTTGAAGGCGGTAATGCGCTCTTTCATCTCCGCATCGGTATCGACCATATCCATGGAGCCGCGGAACTTACCGCCATCATCCAGCTGGATACGCGGGGCGATAAGGTTGCCCTTCACAACAGCGGTGCGGCGGATCTCGATGAGTTCCTCAGCCAGAGCGTCACCAGTCAGTGCACCCTCAACGGTAATATTCTTTGCATGGATGTTCGCATTCAGTTCACCACCGGCGCCCACTGAGAGGTTGTGCCCCTCCATGATCACGGTGCCTTCGATCGTGCCTTCGATGTGCAGGCTTTCGTTACCGATCAGCTCACCGCGGAACTTAATGTTTTTTCCGATGACAGACTTATCATAGTCATCGCTGACAGAAGAGCCGCCCCGCTGTGCCGCGCTACCTTGATCCATAAATCCATCAAGAAAGCTGCTGGAGTTTTCTTCGTTGTTCTGCAGGTCTTCGTTATCAGCCATGTTATTTACTCCTCAGATAGGGGATAGCTGGGTAGATGCCCCATTTGCTAAACCTCAAACAAACCCAGGGCGGTTATTTTTTCACCATCTGCGTGGCGATCGGGTCGTTTGATGATAATGGCGTCACGTATCGAGCGCATATCGCAAAAACCGCTTTTTCCCTACCAACCAGTCGCTTTTTGCTGACTGTGTGAAGCTGTTCACAAAACTCCAGCGGTCGCCAATTCTGCCGTGAATCCCGACTCGGCAGCTCCCTGACAAGCCCGCACCATCCTATTACCGTCTAGCTCCGACACTCTCCTTGCCGCACTGACCTGGTGCCTTGTTAAAACCTAGCTCCAGCGCTGGATCCCCAGGTAATAATCAAGAAAACCTCTCTCCCCAGAGAGAGCACCGTGATCATTCCTGTCAAAACTATATGTCGAACTAAAGCCGACACTTTTAGACCATGAGTGATCCACAGAATCTTTGGATGATGCTGTGAATAACTCTGGGATATCTGGCAGCGGGACTCCTGTCTCGGGCAATGGCGGCAGGTGCACAAAAATACACCGTCTTATCTGACCTGATGGAGTGCCCTAGTTCGGCCGATCTGTGTTCACTCTGGAAGGTATTGGGTGATTCGCCGAATAGCCCAGGACGCAAAACATCCCTTGATGAAAAGAGTTCGACGCATGATGCAAACCGTATTTAACCCCACGGTCTCTCTACATGATTGCTGATACTTTGTGTGTTTTATCTGTAACTGGCCTGTCATTCTTACGCATGCTGATAGCACACCCTTTTACCAACAGATCCGCTGGATGAAGCTGTGAATAACTTTTGGATAGCGGGCGGAGACCGTTGTGGCATGGGGCTGATCAAAATGCGATGAAAATTACGCCACCCCAAGTAACAGTCAGACAGAAAAGTGGCTGTCAGTTTTATCGTTGTCGGTAATAGTCCTGCAACTCAGGAAACTGTATAGAAGGCCTCATATACACGCTTAAAAGCCGGACATGATGTATCCCCGCAACCATAAGTAGACCCCGCACAGGAAATGACAGAGACCGCACCATTTGAGCCATCAGGGCCTTTGTATCAATCGCTGTATTAAGCAGCGAAAAGCTCACGAGTCGCCGTCGTGGCACGCTGCGTGATAGTGGCAGTAATTCATCGTATCCGAAATAAAAAGGGCCACCCGACTGGGTGGCCCTTTCTTTTATTTAGAAGCCTGACAAACGGCTTAGCCGTTTGGACTGCCGTAGGCAGCCCGAAGGGTGAGGGCTGAAAGCCCGAATCACCATGACCTTTTCGCGAAGCGAAAATAGGTCATCGGCAGGCGTAAAAGAAGAAAGGCCGTACAGTTTCCTGTACGGCCTTTCGGATTTGAAGCCTGACGATGACCTACTCTCACATGGGGAAGCCCCACACTACCATCGGCGATGTTGCGTTTCACTTCTGAGTTCGGCAAGGGATCAGGTGGTTCCACAACTCTATGGTCGTCAGGCAAACTGGCTTGGGTTGGCGTGGTCTTATGAGTCTCTCTAGTGGACTCTGCGCTGCCTGTTACTGCCGTTTGCCTGATCTTGCGATCTGCAGTAACCCCAAATAAGTCGGTGAAACATTCTGTAGTAATACACCGCAAGTCGATCTCTTTCGAGCTCTTGCGCGTCTCTCGGATTCACAATCCGAATCGTTAGTAACCATCTCTGTTGTATGGTCAAGCCTCACGGGCAATTAGTACTGGTTAGCTCAACGCCTCACAACGCTTCCACACCCAGCCTATCAACCTGGTAGTCTTCCAGGGCCCTTCAGGGGACTCGAGGTCCCAGGGAGATCTCATCTTGAAGGAGGCTTCCCGCTTAGATGCTTTCAGCGGTTATCCCGTCCGAACATAGCTACCGGGCAATGCCACTGGCGTGACAACCCGAACACCAGAGGTTCGTTCACTCCGGTCCTCTCGTACTAGGAGCAACTCTTCTCAAATCTCCAACGCCCACGGCAGATAGGGACCGAACTGTCTCACGACGTTCTAAACCCAGCTCGCGTACCACTTTAAATGGCGAACAGCCATACCCTTGGGACCGGCTTCAGCCCCAGGATGTGATGAGCCGACATCGAGGTGCCAAACACCGCCGTCGATGTGAACTCTTGGGCGGTATCAGCCTGTTATCCCCGGAGTACCTTTTATCCGTTGAGCGATGGCCCTTCCATACAGAACCACCGGATCACTATGACCTACTTTCGTACCTGCTCGACATGTCTGTCTCGCAGTCAAGCGCACTTATACCATTATGCTCATTGCATGATTTCCGACCATGCTGAGTGCACCTTCGTACTCCTCCGTTACTCTTTGGGAGGAGACCGCCCCAGTCAAACTACCCACCATACACTGTCCCCGATCCGGATAACGGACCTGGGTTAGAACCTCAAACATACCAGGGTGGTATTTCAAGGATGGCTCCACTGCAACTGGCGTCACAGTTTCAAAGCCTCCCACCTATCCTACACAAGTAGGCTCAAAGTTCAGTGCAAAGCTGTAGTAAAGGTTCACGGGGTCTTTCCGTCTAGCCGCGGGTACACTGCATCTTAACAGCGATTTCAATTTCACTGAGTCTCTGGTGGAGACAGCGTGGCCATCGTTACGCCATTCGTGCAGGTCGGAACTTACCCGACAAGGAATTTCGCTACCTTAGGACCGTTATAGTTACGGCCGCCGTTTACCGGGGCTTCGATCAAGAGCTTCGCCGAAGCTAACCCCATCAATTAACCTTCCGGCACCGGGCAGGCGTCACACCCTATACGTCCACTTACGTGTTTGCAGAGTGCTATGTTTTTAATAAACAGTCGCAGCCACCTGGTCACTTCGACCGGCCTCAGCTTAGGGAGCAAGTCCCATCACCAAAGCCGGCGTACCTTCTCCCGAAGTTACGGTACCATTTTGCCTAGTTCCTTCACCAGAGTTCTCTCAAGCGCCTTGGTATTCTCTACCTGACCACCTGTGTCGGTTTAGAGTACGGTTCACTATTGCCTGAAGCTTAGAAGTTTTTCCTGGAAGCATGGCATCAACCACTTCGTCTCTAAAAGAGACTCGTCATCAGTTCTCGGCCTTAGGGACCCGGATTTGCCTAAGTCCCCAGCCTACAACCTTAAACACGGACAACCAATCGCCGTGCTGGCCTAGCCTTCTCCGTCACTCCATCGC